>JAIKYG010000006.1:0-92406 GCA_024683475.1 Clostridiales bacterium
CGCCCTCGTCTCCCACCCTGCGCCGCGCCTGTCCTACGTATCCTGCGACCCCGCCACCCTGGCGCGGGACCTGAAAAAGCTCAAAGAGGTATATTCCATCGATTCCGTCACTCCCGCCGACATGTTCCCCGGCACGGGGCACGTAGAATCTGTCGTGAAACTCACCCGGACGGGGCGCGACTAATGGAATACCGGGATCGAACCGACATACCGGGATTTGATAAAGGAGCTAAACATATGTTGACGTACTGCGGAAAAGACTGCTGCAGGGAATGTGACAGGCTGTCGGAGTGCTCAGGGTGCGAACGGTGCCAGGGGCATCCCTTCTGCGGCAGCTGAGTCGCCGAGAGGAACAAAGACTTCCCTCTGCTTAAGCGTCAATTGATCGATGAAATAAACGCTCTGGGCATCACGGGGCTTGCCGTGACCGACCTTAATCTGCTGACCGGTTCTTATGTAAACCTGCCCTATCCTCTTCCCGGCGGACCTGCGGTCCGGTTTTTGAAAGATAACGATATCTATCTGGGAAATCAGGTCGAACGGTCAGGTTCGGAGCGTTGTTACAGCGTTGTCGCAAATGAGGATTTCATTCTGGTTTGCGAGTATGGCTGCAACGGTTTCGATCCTGAGATCGTTCTGTTCAAACGGAGATAAATCCCGGCTTTCCGGGGAGCATACCGGCAAATGTTTACCGGTGTATCTGGCTGACGGCAGCTGTCTTATGGCTCACAGCGGAAAAGACAGACAGGCATGTTCACTTGGACCAATGATAAATTCAACAAGAGTTGAATGGAGAAGGAGCTGTTTTATGTACCACAGGCAAATCAGAATACAAACCGAAAACGGACCGAAGCTTCTGGAATTGAACATTTCTTATGATCACGAGGATCCGGATGAAGCGACTAAAATGATTATAAAAATACGATTCGAAGGAAAAGAGATAACCGCCGCAGGTGAATTTGAAGAAACCTATGCGTATCTGCAAAAACAATTGCCCGAAAGTGTTAAGCTGGAAGGATGCGTGACTTGCCGCCATGGAAACATGTGTCCTATCGGAGACAGGATTGATGAAGTCTTCTGCACTAAAGACGTTTCCATCACTTGCAAAAGCGACCTGTATTTCTATACGGAAGACGATGATGAAAGAAAAAGACGTTCAAGGAAGTACAACGATTTTTGCGATGATTATGCGCCGCAGGAAAACGGCGTGTTCACATATAGCGACTATCTGTATTATTTAGATAAAGAATGACGGTCGATACGTGACCGTACGATGTATCACGGACCTGATCTGCCGTTGTGCTGTGCGCGGTGCCGCTTTGGTCCCGTTCGGGCCCGCAGGCGGTGGTTTTTCACCTGCCGCCCGGGCTTTTATCGAACAGGAAGTTGGTAGGCACGGTGCGCATGTGGTTCCTGAGCGTATTGTGCACCGTTACTTCGATCAGGTTGTCCCCGGCTTTAACGAACTTTGTGATGTCCGCTTCATACGGCGGCGCGACCAGCGTCGCCGCCAAAACGCCGTTTACGCTTATTACACAGGCGCAGTCCAGGCGGCGGAAACTCAGTGCGACCCGTCCTTTAACTTCGTTTAGCCTGACCGTCTTCGTATAGCGGACGCCGCCGGAATAGTGCTTAAGCCCCTGCTGTTCTATAGGCAGATCCGCGTCGATTATGCCCTGTCCGCATATAAAACGGACAGGTTCTTTCATAAGCGCGGACCCGAATACGGCATCGCTTCCGTCTACCGTCACAGTGATCTCCGCGCAGCGCTGCATCGGAACGGGCGGACGGTAAACGTCCCCCTCCCTTTGCCAGACCGCTCCCCCGCAGTCGACCCTGCCGCGCATGCCGCCGGGAAGGATCAAGCCCTCCGTGCCGGGAGGCGCCTTGAAACTGAACGTGCAGGCTTTTCCTTCGTGCCAGGGCTGGGGAATGAAGGGGATGACGTTCGGGTCTTCATACCATTTCATCGCCAGCGGCAGCGTCTGGGTAAACGGTACGCCGTGTTTTTTCACCAGCACGAAGTGCGTCCTTCCGGCGCAGGCGTATTTGAGCATGACCGCATGCAGGCCCTTTTCAAGCGTTATTTCGCCAAGTTCGGTCATGCGCCCGTCGATCCATATCCTGTCGGGCAAAAGCGCGCCGCAGTCCATGACCAGGGTCTCTTTCCTGTCCGTCCGTACAAATCCCATCACATACATGGGTCCTTCGCCCTCATAGACGCTGGAGCTCCCCGCTTTGGTGACGGTTTTTTTGCCCATGGCGATAAAATCGTCGGATATCCGGCCTTTCAGCCCGTGATAGCTGCCCTGGTCCCCCGCGTCGCCCTCCACGCCGTAGCGCATGGAAAAACTATACGGACTGAAGCGCCCGTCCGGCGCCTTCAGGCCGGATATATCGTCTTCGTCAAAATCTCCGTCCGCCATGTACAGATATGGCGCGTAAGAGTATACCGCGTGGTACCGGTTTTCGTCGCCTTCGAAGCCGTAATCGTAATCCCGCGCCTCAGCGCCGATCATTTTTTCTTTGACGGGCAGGCGGTAATCCCCGAACGTGTTGTCCAGCGTCGGCTCAAGTTCGCTCGTCCACTCGCCCGAAAAGGGTATCACGCATTTTTTGCCTTCCGGCAGAGGCAGGGCGCCGGATGTGTCCTTTGCAAACAAAACGAGCATGAGCCCGGCAAAGCGGTCCGTCATGGGTATATACGTATGGGTGCCGTCATAGCGATACGAATTTAAGGCATACCTGCCGCCCGTGAAGGGGTCCAGCAGCACCGGCTGTCTGGCGGCGCGGAAACCGCACACCGCCCCCGACGGGACCCCGTACACATAATACAGCTCCTCGCCGTCTATGCGCCTGTGCAGGAAATACTTTTTTTCCGCCTCGGGCGGGAATACGATGTCCGGGACTGCGCTTGTGCGGTATTCGTTATAAAACTCCTCCGCGTTCGCCAGGGGCGCATGCCGCTCAAGTATGTTTTGAACGTGCGTATCGAACAGGGGATCGCTGCCCGCGACGCGGTCGGAAGCCCGCGGCGCCTCGCCCAGCACTACCGCGTTTCCGCCGCTTTGGGCGAACTCGTCCAGTTTTGCGATCATTCCGAAGCGCGCCGCCTGCATGTTCGGCAGTATCACGGTGTGATAGTTTTCGCCCGCGACGCTTAGGCATCCGTCCCTGACCTCGCTCCTTTCGATGCTTTCAAAATCGATAAAGTCGAAATCCACGCCGTGCGTGTACAGATACTCCGCCGTCTCGAAGGCGCAGGCGACCGCCTCCCCGCCGCGCACCGGGTCCGCTTCCACTGCCGCCACGGGGTAAACTATGGCCACGTCGCATACGTGCTTCCCCCGGCTCAGCAGCCGGCTTAGGCGCTCCACGCATCCGAGCAGCGCTCCCATTTCCTGCCAGTAGGGCATGTGATGGTGGTTGCACGGGGGCGCCCACTCCCAATAGCTGCCGTGGGTCGAATAATACAGGCCGTGCAGGGACAGCAGGTTATGCCCCAGTGCGAAATTCCTGAAGACCGCGTCCGCCACGTCGCCCGACGAGGTCTGCCATCCGCTGGAATAAAAGCCCTCGAGCCACACGCGGGGGCGCTCGTAAAGGTGCGCCGCCGAACTGCTGACCTTGGACTTGATTATGTCCGACCTGAGCCCGGGCTGGTCGTTGCCGGGACCCTGGTACCATCTCATCGCCCGGAAATAGTCGCCGAACTCCGTAACGTCCTTGCCGCGCCCGCCGTGGTCGCAGCCGAACGTCATCCCGCGTTTCTGATGCCATTCGTATACGGGTCTGAAAAAGCGTTCCCCGCTCAGCTGCACGATGACGTCGTAATAATCCAGCCTCGTCTTTACGGCGGAAGCGCTGCCGTCTTCAAACAGGTCCGCAAGCAGCGGCAGGAGGTCGTATCCCTTGCGCTTTAAAAACTCCTGCGGAAAATCGTCGCACCACAGCCTGCCGCGGACGTTGAATTCCAGTTCGTCGGAGAAGAAATAATTCAGCCCTTTTCCGCAGCTTCCCGGCATGCGGCGTTCAAACTCCCCGTAAAACGCGTCGGCGACGGTCGACCCGCTGCCCGCAGCCATCGGGTTCAGCGACCAGGGCACGTGCACGCGCCAAATCGCGCCGGACGGCGTCCGTCCCAGCTTTTCGGTATCGTAATACTCTTTATTGAGCTTTTCACTGTCCGTTTCAAGCACCAGCATCTGGCCTGCGAATTCGGGATGCGCCCTTAGCACTTCGTCCGTGTAGCTCTCCTGACCGGGCGTGCTGAGCGTATAGTCCGAAAGGCTGACGGACATGCCGCGCCTGCCCGCCTCCCGCATGAACCAGGCAAACAGCTGCCACCATTCCTCGGACAGCGGTTTGGGATCGCTGGGCATGGTGAGCCCCCACGCCCGTCCGCCCGTGTCCGTGTGGCAGTAATTCACCTGGAGCCCTGAGATATGGTGGTCCTTCAATCGGTCGAGGATCCAGGTCAGCTTCTCCTTGGTGACCGGGTCCCCGTTCCACCAGAAGAACGCGACTTCGCCGTATCCGGCGGGAGGGTTTCTGAACTCTTCGTAATCCATGCTTTTCAAGCGCTCCGGTCTGAGGGTCCCGGCAGGGCGGGTCCCCCGGATTATACGTACTATTTTAGTTGAAAACGCTCCCGACTTCAAGCCGTTGCCGCGCGGTTTTCCGGTCCAAGTGCCCGGTTTGTCTTGAAGATTTCCGAAACTTGTGGTAAGCTTGAACATAAAGCATATGCCGGCGGGGAAAAGGTATGGATATAACGATCAGAAAAGCCGAAACGGCGGAAGCGGAAGCGCTCGCCGCTCTTGCCGCACAGCTGTGGGAGGACGACGACCCTGAAGAGCTGCTTAATGGATTCCGCGGGCTGCTCCTTAGGGACGACGCGGCGTGCTTTATACTTTTCGCGTCCGGCAGGCCCAAAGCGTTTGCCCAGTGCCAGCTCCGCCATGACTATGTGGAGGGGACCGAAAGCTCTCCGGTCGGCTATCTGGAAGGGATATTCGTATCGGAAGAGTACAGAAAACAGGGCTGCGCGGCGCGCCTGCTGGCCGAATGCGAAAACTGGGCAACGCAGAAGGGCTGCTCCGAATTCGCCAGCGACTGCGAGCTCGACAACCGCGACAGCCTGAAGTTCCATCTGGCGATGGGCTTCGAAGAAGCCAACAGGATAATATGTTTCAGAAAGGCGCTGTAAACAGCCGTCCCAGACCATGCAGAAGATCGTTCACCCCATACCGCCGGTTTTTGACGAAAACTCCCGGATACTGATACTGGGGAGCTTCCCTTCGGTGAAGTCCAGGCAGGCCGCGTTCTTTTACGGCCATCCGCAGAACCGCTTCTGGAAGGTCCTTGCCAACGTGTTTAACGAGGAAGTGCCCGAAACGGTCCCGCAGAAAAATGAATTTCTGCTAAGCAACCGCGTCGCGTTGTGGGACGTGATCGGCGCCTGCGAGATCGAAGGTTCTTCCGACGCCAGCATCAGGAACGTCACCGTCAACGACCTGGGTCTCATACTGGCGAAGGCAGATATAAAGCGGATATACGTCAACGGCAAAACGGCGTACAGGTATTTTTTGAAATACACGAAGCCGTTGATCGGACGGGAAGCCGTCTGCCTGCCGTCCACCAGCCCCGCGAACGCCGCCTGGGACCTGGACCGGCTGACCGAAGCGTGGAACATCATACGGCTTTAGCAGGAACACCGCCGATCCCGCGCTGTATGACTGGCAGACGGTCTGCCGAAAGGACTGCACACCATGAAAGTATATTACTCCGACAGCGAACTGACGGTGCGCAGCATGCTGCCCGAAGACGCAAAAATACTGTTTGACACGTACATGTCCTACGGCTGGCATCCGCGCATCGAAACTTACGAAAACTACTATAAAGAGCAGGAAGAGGGCGCCCGCCTCGTGTTCGTCCCCGTGTACAAAGGCCGGATGTCCGGGCAGTGCACGCTGCTGCTCAGGCCCGAAGCGGGCCCGTTCGCGGACAAGGGATATCCCGAGATAAACGACCTGACCGTGTTTTTCGACGTGCACAAAAGGGGCATAGCGAGCCGCCTCATGGACGCCGCCGAAAGCGAAGCCGCATTGATCGCGGGCAGGGTGTGCCTGGCCGTTGGTCTGCATTCCGGCTACGGGCCCGCCCAGAGGATGTACATAAAGCGGGGCTACGTCCCCGACGGCAGCGGCGTGTGGTACAAAGGCAGGCAGCTCGAGCAGTACGCCCCCTGCGTCAACGACGACGACCTGCTTCTGTACCTGTCGAAAGAACTGTAAGCCATGAAAAACGGGCCTGTTGGCTCATTTCACGCCATTCTGACGGCCCCGCATCGTATAGTATATTCGCGTTATATCATTCCGGCGGACCGGATACCGTTTAGATAATACGGTATCATATCAAACACAAAGGACGGGCAGATAATGGAACTCTGGGACGCGTACAACATAAAGGAAGAACCCATTTCCGGCGTTACGCTGGTGCGGGGCGAAAAAGTCCCGGACGGGCTGTTCCACCTGGTGAGCGAGATCATAGTCCGGCACGCGGACGGGGAATACCTGCTCATGCAAAGGGACCCCGCTAAGCATTTCGGCGGCATGTGGGAAGCCAGCGCGGGCGGCTCGGTCATACAGGGCGAAGACGCCCTGACCGGCGCAAAGCGGGAGCTGTTTGAGGAAACGGGCATCAAAGCCGAGCGCCTTAAGGACCTGGGCCGCGTGGTCATGCCCGGACACCGCACCATATACGCCGAGTTCCTGTGCGAGACCGACCTTCCCAAAGACAGCATCGTGCTTCAGAAGGGCGAGACCGCGGCGTACAGGTGGGTAACGAAAGACGAGCTGATGAACATGAAGACCACGGAGCTTGTGACGAGCCGCATACAGAACTTCATCGACGAATTACGGTTCGCGAAGCCCGGGCAAAACGGACAGGGAGGCAATATGACGGATTACAGGCTTATTTCTGAGCAGGTCAGGGCGCTGGCGGAGGAATCCCGCGACCCGATCCCGGTGATGGCCAACGTGTCGGCGCTGCTGTACGAGTCCATGGCGGACGTGAACTGGGCGGGGTTTTACCTGGTCAAGGGCGAATACCTGCTGCTCGGGCCTTTCCAGGGCAAGGTCGCGTGCGTGAAGATAAATAAGGGCAGGGGCGTGTGCGGCACCGCCTGGAAAGAGGACAGAACGCAGCTGGTGCCGGACGTGCACCTTTTCCCCGGGCACATCGCCTGCGACAGCGCCTCCCGGTCCGAGATCGTGGTGCCGATACACGCGGGCGGCGAAGTGATCGGCGTGCTTGACATAGACAGTCCCCTTCCCGCGCGCTTCACCGAAGCGGACAAGGCAGGGCTGACCCAACTGGTAGAAACGATAGAACACATAATAGGCTGACGGAGGGACAGTATGAACATAGGCGTAATCGGGCTGGGACACATGGGCAGGGCCTTTATAGAAGGCCTGGTCAACAGCGGCGTAAAGCAGGCGGACATGATCGTAAACGCCCGCACCATACAGAGCATCCAGGCGGTCAAGGACGCGTTTCCCGCCCTGCGGGTGGCGTTCAGCAAGCGGGACCTGGTGTCCCGGGCAGACATGATCGTGATCGCCGTCAAGCCCCAGAACGCCCCGGAAGTGCTGGGCGAGATTGGGCAGCTCGACCTGAAAGGCAAGCTCATCGTCAGCTTTATGGCGGGCGTGAGCCTGAGCGACACCCGCAGGATGCTGGGAGGCGATCCGGACGGCGTAAGCGTCGTGCGCATGATGCCGAACCTCGCCATCGCGAAACTCAACGGCGTGATAGGCGTGTGCTACGAGGGGGACATCCCCGCAATGGACAAGGCAGGCGCGCTGTTCAGAAAGCTGGGCTACCTGATCCGCGTGTCTGAGGAAAAGCTGGACGTGATCACCGTGTGCGCGGGCAGCGGGCCCGCCTTCGCGGCGTTTTTCATGCAGCAGTACCGGGACGCCTGCCTGCACCTGCTGGGAGACAAGGCGCAGAGCGAGGAGCTTATGCGGCGCATGTTCGAAAACGCCCTTGACATGACCGGCGACGGGAACATGAGCCTGGAAGCGCTGATAGACAAGATCAGCACCAAGGGCGGAGTCACCGAGGCGGGCGTGAACGCCCTTAAATGCTCGGGTATCGGCACCTCGATGGAGTACTGCTTCTCTTCGGCGCTCAAGCGGATAAAGGAACTGAATCCCTCCAAATAACGGATAAGCGGTATGGAATACATTAAACTCACGAAGGAAAACATCGAAAGCGAGCACATCTGCTGTGCCATTTCCGGCAATAACGACATACAGGTCGCGTCCAAGAAAGCCTGGCTCAAAGCGCGCCTTGACGAGGGCCTGGTGTTCCTTAAAAGCACCCAGCGGGGCAAGTGCTTTATCGAGTACATACCCGCCGAAAACGCCTGGGTCCCCATAGACGCTGAGGGCTACACCTACATCGACTGCCTGTGGGTGAGCGGCTCATTAAAGGGGCACGGCTACTCGAGCGACCTGCTTTCCGCCTGCGCCGAGGACAGCAAAGCGCAGGGCAGAAAAGGCCTGTGCATACTCTGTGCGGCAAAAAAGCTGCCCTTCCTGGCCGACCCAAAGTACCTGAAACACAAGGGCTTCACCGTGTGCGACGAGGCGGACAACGGCATACAGCTGTGGTATCTCCCCTTCCGCGCGGACGCGGACAAACCCGGGTTCAGGCCCTGCGCCAAACACCCCCGCACGGACGAAAGCGGTTATGTGCTGTACTACACGAGTCAGTGCCCCTTCAACGCCAAGTACGTGCCCCTGGTCGAACAGGCGGCGAAGGAGCGCGGCATACCGTTTAAGGCCGTGCATATCGCGTCCCTGTCCCAAGCGCAGAGCGCGCCCACTCCCATAACCACCTACGCGCTGTTCAGGGACGGCAGATACCTGACCAACGAGCAGATGAACGCGGCTAAATTTCTTAAACTGGCCGGGGAGGCCAAATGATATGGACAAAAAACTGCTGACAAAGGCGCTCGCAGGCTTCCTGGCGGGGCTCGCGATCGTGGGCATACTTCTGTTCGTGCCCGCAGGCACCCTAAAATACCCCGGGGCGTGGTTGCTGATCGGGATACTCTTCGTTCCCATGTGCCTTGCGGGGCTGGTGATGCTGAAAAAGAGCCCCGAACTGCTCAGGAAGCGCTTAAGCGCGAAGGAAGAACAGGGCGAACAGAAGACGGTGGTGTTTTTGAGCGGCCTTATGTTCCTGGCGGCGTTCGTACTGGCGGGGCTGGATTTCCGCTTCGGGTGGACAGCGCTGCCCGTGTGGGTAAAGTGGGCGGCGGCAGGCGTGTTCCTGGCGGGATACGCGCTGTACGCCGAAGTGCTCAGGGAGAACGCGTACCTCTCCCGCACGGTGGAAGTGCAGGAAAACCAGAAGGTGATCGACACGGGGCTGTACGGCATCGTGCGCCACCCCATGTACATGAGCACGCTCGCGATGTTTCTGACCATGCCCCTGGTGCTCGGTTCGCTCATCTCCTTCGTTGTCATGCTTATGTACATCCCCATAATCGTAAAGCGCATACTGAACGAGGAACAGGTGCTTAAAACGGGGCTTACGGGCTACACGGAGTATATGCGGAAGGTCAGGTACCGCCTGATCCCCTTCGTGTGGTAGAAAGGAGGCGGACATGGCGTCTGATAAAGCATACCTTGACTTTATACTCGAACAACTCTCGGAGCTTGATGACATCTCCTGGCGGGGCATGATGGGCGAGTTCATAATCTACTATAAAGGCAGGATCGCGGGCGGCATATACGACGACCGCCTGCTGGTGAAGCCCGTGAAAGCCGCCCGGGAGCTCATGCCCGAAGCGGAGGAAGAGCTGCCCTACGAAGGCGCGAAGCCCATGCTGCTGGTGGACAACGTGGACAACCGGGAATTCCTTAAACGGCTGTTCACGGCCATGTATCCCGAACTGCCCGAGAACCGGAAAAGACCCGCCGGCGGCGCCCGTTCCCTTAAGGAAGACCCGCGAAACTGACACGGACGGTGACACATGCTCTCTCTTTACCTTCCCGAACTTAAGGACCTGTGGTTCAGGCAAAAGCTGCTTGCTGACGAAGCCACCATGGCCTACAACCGCGCCTGGGGCGGCACCATCCCCTTTCCCGAGGAAAACTGGGCACCCTGGTATGAAAAGTGGGTCGCCTGCCCGGACGGCACGCGGTTTTACAGATACCTTAAAACCGAAGACGGCAGTTTCGTTGGCGAAGTAGCTTACCACCGGGACGGGGATATCCCGGGCTTCATGGCGGACGTAATCGTTTACGCGCCATTCCGGGGCAGGGGCTGCGGCAGCAGCGGCCTGGAGCTGCTGTGCGCCGCCGCGGCGGAAAACGGCGTTTCTGCGCTGTACGACGAGATCGCCCCGGACAACCCCTCCGTCGGCCTGTTCCTGAAGCACGGCTTTTCCGAGGTCTCCCGCTCCGATACCGGCGTGCTGGTGAAAAAACAGCTCAAACAGCCGCTTAACGACCTGGAGATCAAAAAGATGGAGACGGACGCGGAAATAAAGGGCAAGGCGTACGTGAACTGGCAGTCCTGGCAGGAGGCGTACAAGGGCCTGATCGACCAGAGCTTCCTTGACGCGCTGACGCCCGAACAGTGCGAAGAGATCGCCCGCAGGTGGCCGGACAACGTTTTTATCGCGAAAGACGGCGGCAGGGTCGTCGGCTTCTCCGCCTACGGCAGATACCGCGGGGATGACCTTGAGGACGCCGGGGAGATAATCGCGATCTACGTGCTTAAGGAGTACTACGGCACCGGCGCGGGGCGGCTGCTCATGGACAGGGCGCTCTCGATGCTGGACCAACCGAAGGTCGCGCTGTGGGTGCTCAAGGGCAACCGCCGCGCCGAACGCTTCTACGAAAAGTGCGGCTTCCGTTTTGACGGCGCCGAAAAGACGCAGCTCATAGGCTCCCCCGTCACCGAAAGACGGATGGTGCTTATCAGGCAGCCGGATTCTGGGAGGGACTGAATGGTCACGAAGCATGTGGTCGTGCTGCCCTACGACCCTAACTGGGCACAGGCCTTCAGGGCCATAGAAGCGGAGCTCAAGACCGCGCTGGGCGGCCTTGCAAAGCGCATAGAGCACGTGGGCAGCACCTCCGTGCCGGGCCTGTGGGCAAAGCCGATAATCGACATAGACGCGGTGATTGAGGACCGCTCCCTGCTGGGCGAAGCCGTACGGGCGCTCGGCACAATCGGCTACCGGCACGAGGGCGACCTTGGCATCCCCGGGAGGGAAGCCTTCGCCTACGAGGGCAAAACGCACCTTATGACGCACCACCTGTACGTGTGCGCAGAGGATTCAAGTGAGCTTAAGCGCCACCTCGCCTTCAGGGACTATCTGCGCGCCCATCCCGAGGCGGCAGGCGAGTACAGCCGCGTCAAGCGCGAAGCCGCGTTCCTGTTCACCTATGACATAGAAAGCTACATAGCGTACAAATCTCCCTTCATAGAAAGGATATACGCAGAACTTGGGCTGCAGGCGCTTTCGCCCGCAGCAGACCGCAAGTGAGGTAAAGCCATGTTTTTTCACAAAAAGACGCCGCCCGAGGTAGTCACCGGTTACGACCCCGAGACCCAGTATCCCGCCATACGCGCCTCCATCTGCACGGGCGAAAAGGTGGCGGGCTTCAGGAACAAAAAGGACGGGCGTTTCACCGAGGTGATGCTGATCCGCTCCCCCGAAGACGAGGAGCGCTTCAGGAAACTGTACAAGGTGAAAGACCTGCCGACCGAGTATTAGGAAGCGGGGACGGGTATGGCAAAAGTCAAACTGACCGTGACCCACAGCGAGTGCAGGAGCGGCTATCACAGGCAGGGCAACGTTTTCATCGTGGAGGACCTGTGCCCTCCCCTGTGCCACGAACTGTGGAACGCGGTGTATCCTTACGTTTTCGCGCTGCTCAGCGGCGCGGAACTGGACCTGGGAAACGCGAAAAGCAGAAGCTTTGAAGCGCGCTGCCCCGACGGCGGCAGGGTGGTCGTGCGCGGGGAGCTCCTGCCGGAAGACGGCGGGGACAGGTGATACCCGGCTCAGAGGTTTGTATGGAACTGCGAAAGATCAACCCGAATGACGCGTTTGCCCAGTGGAAATACACTACTGCCCTGCCCAAAGACGAGAACGGGCTTACGAACCCCCATCACGGCGTGTCATTTGAGGAATACACGGAAAAAGTGCTGCCGAAGCTCATTTCTTATGAGCATCCGGTTGACATGCCGGACTGGTTCGTGCCGGAAACGTACTATTACCTGTGGGACGGGGACAAGCTGGTCGGCGAGTTCCGCATACGGCACCGCCTTACGGAGACGCTCAAAAACGGCGCGGGCCACATCGGCTACAGCATCCGCAGGGATGAGCGCGGAAAAGGTTACGGCACCGAAGGGCTCAGGCTGACGCTGGAGATCGCAAGGAAACTCGTCCCCGAAGACGAGATATACCTGCGCGTGAACAAGGACAACATCGCGTCCCAAAAGGTCATGCTTAAAAACGGCGCCCGCCGCGCGGGCGAGGACGAGACCCACTATTTCATGCGGATACCGAAATGAACAGCATTGGGACCCGGTCCGGACAGACCGCGGCCCCGACAGGTAAGGGAGCGTAAACATATGCGGCACCTCGGAACGCAAAGGCTTGAGACAGACAGGCTGATACTGAGAAGATATACCCCGGACGACGCCAACGCCATGTTCAAAAACTGGGCTTCGGACAGCGAAGTCACCAAGTTCCTCACCTGGCCCGCCCATTCGAGCGCGGAGGTCAGCTTAAAAGTGCTGGAAAGCTGGATCCCCCGCTACGGGGAGGACGCTTACTACCACTGGGCCATAGTGCTGAAAGAAAACGGGGACGAACCCGTCGGCGACATCGCCGCGGTGAAACTGAACGAGGACACGCGCTGCGCCGAGATAGGCTACTGCCTGGGCAGGAACTGGTGGGGCCGGGGCATCATGCCGGAAGCGCTTAAGGCGGTCACGGACTTCCTGCTTGACAGCGTGGGCATGGAGCGCGTGGAGGCGCGCCACGACACCGAAAACCCGAATTCGGGCAGGGTGATGCTCAAGTGCGGCATGAAGTACGAGGGCACGCTGCGCGCTGCCGACCGCAACAACCGGGGCATCTGCGACGTATGCCTGTACGCGCTGTTAAAGCGGGACCGGGAGGCTTTAAAAAGCGCTTCCCTCGCGGCACGGAACAAGCACCCGGAAGACAGCATCGGGTTAGTCAGGATAGACGAGACCACCTCCGAACAGGTCGTGCCGCTTATCGCCCGGTTCCGCGCGGAGCTGCGCGCATTAAAGGGCATAGCTTCCGAGCCGGATCTTGGGCAGGCGCGGGAGGAGATAAACGAATTTTTGGAGAAAGGTTATCCCGTGTACGCCGCCATGGCGGGCGGGGAAGCTGCGGGCTACATAGTGTGCCGCATAGACGCGCCCTGCCTCTGGGTGGAGCACATTTTCGTATCTGAGGACTATAGGCGCAAAGGCGCGGCGGGCCTGCTGTTCGGCAAAGCCGAGGAGCTCGCCCGGGAAATGGGCGAAGACACCGTGTACAATTTCGTCCACCCCAACAACGAGGGCATGATCGCCTTTCTGCGCTCCAAGGGCTATACGGTGCTCAACATGATAGAGATCCGCAGGCCCTGCGCGGGCGAAAAGCTCACAGGGAGCATTCACGTGGACGCAAACACCTTCGACTATTGACCGCCGCCGGGAAGACCCGCCAGGGGCCCTGGTCCCGGGGAGGATGCGCATGAGTTATCTGGAAGAATACTACAACACCCACAACGAGGACTCAAGGCTGCTGTCCAGGCACGGGCAGATCGAGTATCTGACCACCATGAAGTACGTCCGCGAGTATCTTTCCGGCGCGCCTGACGCCGCGATCCTCAAGGTCGGCGCCGGCACGGGCAGATACAGCGTGACGCTGGCAAAAGAGGGCTACGACGTCACGGCGGTGGAACTGATAGGGCACAATCTCGATATCCTCAGGACGAAACTGGACGGGACGGAACCCATAACCGTGCTTCAGGGAAACGCGCTGGACCTGTCCGTTCTGCCGGACGCAAAGTTTGACCTTACGCTGCTTTTGGGGCCGATGTACCACCTCTATACGAAGCAGGACAAGCTAAAGGCGCTTTCGGAGGCCGTGCGCGTAACCAAACCGGGCGGCCGCATCATGGCAGCGTACTGCATGAACGAACCCACCGTCATACTGTACGTTTTTGCGGCAAAGCACCTGGACGAAGCCCTGAACAACGATATGCTGACCGAAGACTGGCACTGCAAAAGCGAGCCGAAGGAGATCATCGACCTGGTGAGAACTGAAGACATAGCCGCGCTCGATTCCGCTTTCCCCGTCGAAAGGCTCAAACTCGTCGCGACGGACGGCGCCGCTCATTACCTGAGGGATATGATAGACGGCATGGACGACATGACCTTTTCAAAGTGGATGGACTACCACTTTTCCGTCTGCGAGCGCCAGGACCTTATAGGCGCGTCGAACCATACGCTGGATATACTGAAAAAACTGTGATCCTGCCGGGCGGGTCCGCCGAAGCGCACGGCAAGGGCGGCTTTGCGGCGGAAACGAACGGCAAACGGAGGCAGCCATGATAAGATATGTCGAGATCGGTGACAAAACCGAATGGTTTGCCCTCGACCGCGGGCTTGCGGAAAAAGTGTTTGACGAAAAAGTCCGTACCCGGCAGGGCTATGTGTGCGCCGAAGACGGAAAGATTATCGGCATACTGCGCTTTTCTCTGTTCTGGGACAGCGTCCCCTTCTGCAATATGCTGTATATAGCCAAAGAATACCGCTTTCACGGATACGGAAGGCGGCTCATGGAGCGCTGGGAACGGGACATGAAAAACGAGGGCTTCGACATGATAATGACGTCCACCCAGGCGGACGAAACGGCGCAGCATTTCTACCGCAAGCTGGGCTACAAGGACGCGGGCGGTTTCGTGGTGGATGTACCGGGGCACGAGCAGCCGACGGAGCTGATAATGATAAAGGCGCTATAAAAGGCAAGTATTCATGAAAGGACAGACACATGAGCTTTTTTGATTCCTTCGTTTCATGCACCGCCGCAGGCAGCGGCAGCCAGAACTGGTTTTCGACCTTTAGCCCTGACGAAAAGATCACCTGCCGGGTGTATTACAAACTCTCCCGCTCCACAAAAGAATGCGCGCTTCTGTACTCCAACCTGCTGGACTCCACCTATTCCGACGGCAGCCACAGCCACGCGAATTTCGTGCCCGGCAGCTGGACGATACACTTGGTGAGGGCGGGGCTGGTCCGCTGCTGCGGCATGGACGAAAGCGCCGAGCCCGATGTATTCGTGCCCGTGACGTTTGACGGGCAGGGCGTAAAACAGGTGCACCCGGGCGAGATCTTCTGTTCCGACCCCTTCCCCTTTCGTGCCGATAAAGGCGAATACATGTGCGTGGAAATGACGTTTTCCGGCAAGCGCGTGCCCTGCCACACGGAGAGCCTGCTGCCCGCGTTCAGGCTCGTCAACGGCGCGTGGACGCACTCTACCGAGATCCCCTTCCTCTCCATGGTGGGCGCGAAGCGCACAGGCGAGACGCGGCTGGGCTTTATCGGCGACTCCATCACCCAGGGCATCGGCACCCCCGACAACTCCTACACCCACGTGGCGGCGCGCGTTCAGGAGGCGCTGGGCGAAAACTGCGCCGTGTGGAACCTGGGTCTGGGCTTCGGGCGCGCCCACGACGCGGCGCTGGACGGCGGCTGGCTGTACAAGGCGCGGCAGAACGACGCGATATGCGTGTGCTACGGGGTGAACGACCTGTTCCAGCTGGCCGACGCCGAGCTGCTTAAGCGCGACCTGACTTACATCGTGCGGACGCTTAAGCAAAGCGGGCTCAAAGTGCTCATACAGACCGTGCCGCCCTTCGACTACGCCCCGGAGTTCCGGGAAAGGTGGCTGAGCGTGAACGAATACATCAGAAACGAGCTGTCGAAGGAAGCGGACGCGCTGTTCGACAACGTGCCCGTGCTGAGCCGGAGCGAAAACGAGCCCTGGCGGACCCGCTACGGCTCCCATCCGAACGCGGAGGGCAACGCCGCCTGGGCGGAAGCGATACTGCCGGCGATAAAAAAACTGCTGGCTGCGGGCGTCTAGCTTTCGGCTGCGCCCATTCAGGGTGCGTTACTCGAGAAAGACGCTTTTCGGCGGACAGCGGCAGAAAAAAACGGGCGTGACACTTGGTGTCACGCCCGTTTTGTACGCATTTTGCGGATCTCGGAGCGTAAACCTCTGCGCCTGCCATACCCCCGGATAAGAAAAGACCGCGATCTACCTCGCTAACGTCTTCGCAAATCCGATTATCTCCCTGCTCATCTCATCGCTTTTGAAGTGGTGGATATAATGTCCGCAGTCATATGAGATAAGCCTTGCTTTCATGATCTCCGCAAACTTCTGTTGATTTTCGACCCAGTCTCTTTCCTGGTCTTTGCCGTTGGACGAAAACAGCAGTGCGGGACAGCTGATGTTTCCGGCTTCGCCTACGATTCTCGCGTTTTTCAGGACCTCGGCGGCTTCATTGATGCAGCAGATATTGAATGCGTTTCTTTTTTTCAGAAGCTTATGCTGCCTTATCTCATCCTCCGACAACGAACGGTCATTCAGCGAAGCCAGCACATTTGCAAGTTTCAGCGTTCTTACGATTTTCATGAGGCGGAGCGTTTTTTTGATATCATTTTCCGTCCATACACTGAACGACAGGGGCGTCGCCATATCCATTCCGACGATGGCGGAAACTTCGTCGGGATACTTCTGCTTCCATCTGATCGCTTCAAGACCTGACATGGAATGCGGCGCAAGTATATACGGTCCTTTTTCTCCAAGTGCCGCCAGCGCCTGCCTTTGTACGGAAACGAGCGCGTCTATATAGCCCGGAGAATCCCAGATATCCGAATACCCGTATCCGAATTTTTCGATCACTATGACCCTCAGATCATTAAGCAGTTTTTCATAAAGGACCTTGAAATCATAAACGGGCGCGATGGTACAATGGCCCGCCATGAACACGATCGGGGACGCGTTTTTGTCTCCTTGTACATATACGTGGATATTATGCCTGTTTACCGTTACCAGTTCTCCGCTGCATTTCAGGATCGTCTTCATGCCCGTCCCCCTTCGCATTCACGATCTGCCAGAAAAATCATATCAAACCGGCATGACCGGATCCAATAACAGCTGCGCTGAAAAGGCGCCTCTGTCAGCTAAAAGCTAGATCTCCCTTATCCTCTTGTTGAACACCATCAGCACCGCCGTCACGGTGAAGCCCAGGGCGCACAGGGCGAGCAGCGCGGTGCTGCCCCAGCCCTCCAGCGCCGCCCCCGCCAGCATGGAGGCGATGGGCACCATGCCCTGGGAACCTATGCTCATTATGCTGGAGACCTTGCTTAATTTGTCCCTGTCCACCACGCGCATCAGCATGGTGCCGGTGGGTATGTTTATAAACGAGATCAGGAAGCCTATGACCAGGCAGCCCAGTCCGAAGCTCACAAGGAAACCGTTAAGGGACGCGCCCCTGTCCGCCAGCAGCCAATAGCTCAGCGCCAGGCCGATCATCATCGCGGACATCGCGCACAACTTAAGGGCGTTGGCGAAGCCGCATTTTTCCGCGGGCTTGCGGGCGGATAGGATCGCCGCCCCCGCCAGAGAGCTAATGCCGAAGCACACGCTGAACACGGAGGACCACAGCTCGGGCGTGAGCACTTTGTCAAACAGATAGGAAGGCGCCTGCGCGAGGTCCGTCTTTATGAAATAGGGCAGGAAGTTGCCCGTTACGGGCGCAAAGAAGAAGTTGATGAACAGTATCGCGCCTATCATGGCGAGGATCGCCTTTTTGGTCTTTAAGTAGCTTATGCCTTCCCCCATGTCCTTGAGCGCCAGGCGCAGGGTCAGCTTTTCCTCTGACGGACGGTGCTCGTATTTTATAAACATCTCCGACACGCCCGAGGCAACGTAGCTCAAGCCCACCATGAAGAACAGCGCGTACACGGGCAGCGCGGCGTAAAGTATGCCCGCCAGGATTATGCCCAGGATGCCCTCCAGCGAGCTTTTGATGGAGACGTAGGCATTGGCCTGCTGCAGCTGCTCGTCGTCCAGTATGTGGGGAAACAGCGCCCCCGCCGCGGGCGTGAACACGCCACTCACCGCGTGGCCCAGTATACCTATCCCGAAAAGCACCGCTATCTGGGCGTCCGCGCCCCGGAACATCAGCATCAGCGCGGTGCCCAAAAGTATGATCCCGCCCTTCAGGTAGTCGCACAGGTACATTATCTTCGCCTTGTTGAAGCGGTCGCCCATCACGCCGCCTACGGGTGTAAACACCAGCATCGCCACGCCGCACAGCGCCAGATACAGCCCTTGCAGAAACGCGTTGTTGCTGCTTATGTCAAGTATGTAGAAGCTCACCGCGAAGCTGTAGAGTATCGAACCCAGTTCCGACACCAGCGCGCCCAGGAACACCAGGCGGAAATTGCGGTTCCGAAACACGTTTTGTTTTTTTTCAGTTTCCATCGTTCGTCAGTTCCTCCCATTTCGCGGCCAGCTTTTTGTTTTTGGCCAGTTCGAGCAGTTTTTTCACGCTGCCTTTCACCGTGTTGCCGAAGATGTCTATGAACACCGTATCTTCCGTCTTATCGCCGAAGCGCGCCGTGCGCAGACTGTAGTCCGGCATGGAATCGAACGTGAGCGCCGCGGCGGCTGCCTGCGAAAGCGTGTTTTCCGCCTCCCGGGCGAGCCCGGCGCGGGACTGCACGTGGCTCAGCAGCGCCAGCATCTCGGCACGCCCCTTTTCCAGCGCGTCCGGCTTTTCCTCAAGCCTGAGCCCGCTCAGAAAATCAAGCCCCAATTTTGCCGCCGCCAGCGCCGAGTCCCAGTCTTTCCGGGCGCACAGCACGAACACGTAGCCGCCTACCGTGTCGAAAAAATCCGCCACCGTCCTGAGCAGCGCGCTGGACAGATACGGCACGGCTTCCTCCGTCCTGCCCATGAAGATCGCAAGGAGCGTTCCGATCTCGCTGTCGAACATGCCCGAGGCGTTATTGGTGTTTAATACCTCCAGGCATTGGTCATATTCCCCCGCCAGACCCAGCGTGATGGCTATTTCGCCCAGTACGGACGCTTCGCTGACGTTTTTATCATCCGACTGCCCGATCAGCAGCCTCGCCTGTTCCAGCAGTTCCCGCGCCCGCTTAATCAGCGCCTTATCCCAGCCGCCCACCCCGAAAGCCAGGTAGACCTGGGCGCAAGCGTGCACTGCGGAAAAGGAATGGGGATATTTTACCAGCAGCTTTTCCGCCAGGGAAAGCGCTTCCGGGTCCATGGTCCTGCACAGGGCGCCCAGACGCTCCAGCGCGCTCTCCAGGCGGTTGTCGCTTAAGCTGTAGCCCAAAAGCGCGTCCACCGAGGTGTCGAAAAAGTCCGCCAGTTCCACGATCAGGTTAAGTTCCGGCTGTGACAGCCCGTTTTCCCACTTGTACACCGCCCCCACCGTCACTCCCAGCGCCTCGGCCAGGTTTTCCTGGGTCATACGCTTTTGTTTGCGCAGGGAACGGATGTTTTCGCTCAGCCTAAGCTTCATGCGCGGCGCCTCCTTTGGTGTTTGCCCTGTAATTATAACAGACCCGCGCCCGGAACGGAAGCCACCGTCAATACTATACGGATAAAAATTTTTATACCGACAGTATGGATTTCGGCCCCTAAAGCCGAACCCGGCGTTCCCGGCTTTTCTTTTCCGCGTGGGTCCTGTATAATACCCGCATAGATCAAGCGCCGCGGAGGAAAAAATGCTTTTCAGGAAAGCCGTTCGGGATGACGCCGGGACCGTATCCGCCCTTTACGAGGCGGTCAAGGGGACCCGGTTCTGCGTGTGGAACGAATCGTACCCGGGAGAGGAAGAGATAAACAGCGACCTTGCCGCGGGCTGCCTGTACGTGCTGGAAGACGCGAAAGAAGTGATAGGCGCAATCTCCATAGTCCCCGAAAACGAGACCGACGGTTTCCTCTGCTGGCAGGTCAGGCAGAACGCCTGGGAGTTCGCCCGGGTGGTGATAAGGCCGGACCGGCAGGCGCAGGGTCTTTCACGTCTGCTTATAGACGGTGTGCTCAAAGAACTGCGCGCCATGAACGCCGCCGCGGTGCATATATCCGTGGCCAAAGGCAACATACCCGCGCAAAAGCTCTACGCAAAAGCGGGTTTCGTGATCCGCGGGGAAGCGGAGATATTCGGCGGCAGCTATTACCTGTGCGAACTTATACTCGGCCCGGAAGGCGGCAAATCATGAATATTGAGAACAACATACTCAGGCATTACCTGAAAAACGTGTACTTCATAACCGGCACGGCGTACGCGGGCAAGTCCACGATGGTGAAGATGCTCTCGGAACGCTACGGCCTCGTGTACTGCGGCGAAAACTACCATTCCGTGGTGTCCGACACGGTGGCTTTGCCCGATAAGCAGCCGGACATATACTGGCTCAACACCCTGACCGACTGGAAGGAATTCGTGCTGCGCTCCCCCGAAGAATACGAGCGCTGGATATTTTCCGTGGCCTGGGAAGCCGCGGGGTTCGAGGTGGCGGAGCTAATCTCCCTTTCAAGGGACAGAAAGGTCATCGCGGACACCAACATCCCTCTGGACATACTGCGCGAGATCTCCGACTGGGGGCACGTGGCGGTGATGCTCTCGCCCCAGGCCCTGAGCGTGGACAGGTTTTTCGACCGGGAGGACCCGGAAAAGCGCTTCCTGCTTAAAGTCATACAAAGCTGCCCCGACCCCGAAGCGGCCATGGAAAACTACAAAGAGGGGTTAAGGCTCATAAACAGCCGGAAACATTACGACGAATTGGCAAGCAGCGGTTTTTTTACGCTGGTCAGGCCGGACGGCAATATGGACACGCGGGAAGAGATGTGCGGCAAACTCGCCGTACATTTCGGTTTTTCCGTCTGAGCCGGCAGGAACATACTGACGCTTTTTCAGGCGCGCGGGACGAAAAACTGCCGGACACAGGAAAAGAGGCCGCATTTCGCGGCCTCTTTTGCGCGCTTGACAGCCTATCTGGCGGCGCAGATCAGGTCTATATCGGCTATTGCGATGTTGTACTCGCTCACGCGGGTGCCGTCGTCGTTCAGGGTGAAGTAGGTGCCGTTTATGGTGACCCTAAGGTCGATCTTTCCGTTCGCGTCCGGGCCGATCATGTCGCCGTTAAAGTAGAATACCTGCTCGTCCATGACATCCGCCATGGTGTAGTAGTAATCCCTGCCGTTCACGGTTACGGTGATCTCCTTGGGTCGCTGGTTGCGCTTCCAGGAGGTCTCGCCGCTGTGCTGCATGCCGCCCCTGATGGCGACGCCGTAGGCAGACACTCTGCTGTCGGTCACGCGCCATATGCAGCCCAGATAATCGTTCAGCCGGTAGCCCCTGGAGCCTTCCACCCATTCGGTGGACGATTTGTTGTCGAACGCCCTTTCAGGCTTGTAGTCGTAATACTGGTTGGTCAGATGGCTGCTCTCGTAAACGCGCTCCTTCACCATGCCGTTCATCTGGCTCGCCTTGGCGGAGGTGAATGTGTACTCGGCGCAGATCAGGTCGATCTCGGTGATGGCGATGTTGTACTCGCTCACGTTGGTGCCGTCTTCGTTCTTCTTGAAGTGCGTGTCGGTTATCTTGACCCTGAGATCCAGTTCGCCCGCAGAGTTCGGGCCGATCAGGTCGCCAAAGTAGAACACCTGCTCGTCCATCTTGTCAGCCATGGTGAAATAGTACTCCCTGCCGTTGACGCTGACGGTGATGTCCTTGGGGCGCTGGTTCCTGTCCCAGGAAGTCTTGCCGCTGTGCTGCATACCGCCCTTGATGGCGACGCCGTAGGCGGCGAGGCTGCTGTCGTTCACGCTCCATACGCAGCCCACGTAGTCTCCCAGCTTGTGGCTCTTGGAGCCTTCCACCCATTCGGTAGTCGCGTTGTTGTCGAACGCCCTCTCAGGCTTATAGTCGTAATACTGGTTGGTCAGGTGGCTGCTCTCGTACACGCGCTTCTTCGTCAGCTTGTTCGTTTTGCTCGCCCTGACGGTGGTAAAGAGAGAAGCGTCGTATGAATCAAAGGGAATGATATAACCCGGAATGGGGGCAGGGGTGGCTGTGGGCTTCGGCGTGGGGCTCGGCGTAGGAGTCGGAGTGGGAGTATTGTAGTAAGAGGGGGTCTCCCAGTAGTCGTATACGTCCTCGTCGGGCGCGACGCTCTGGGCGACGGTGGTGATGGGCACGTAGCCCCTGGCCTTAAAGCCGTCCTCTTCAAACTCCACAAGGTAATAGTCCTGTAGCGTCTCTATCACGGATACGTAGGTGCCCTTCCTGAGTATCTTGGAGCGCTTGGCGAACTGCCGGGCGTAGTCGGAGGGATAATACGGCCCGTAGTATACGTAAGTGTTCACCAGCGCCACCATGCTCACGTAAGGAGCGGACTCTATGGTGTAGCTGAACAGGTGCTGTTTTTCCAGGTTCAGCGTGTTCACGGGCGTATAAGCCATGTACTTGCGCCCGTCCCTGCCCGTAAAGGAGATGTGCGCCCACAGGCAGTCCAGCCGGTCGTAGGCGAGCGCCCCGATGGTCACGTTCCAGTCCTTGGTCAGGGTGCCCAGTTCGCTGGTATAGTCGTAGCCGGGGCCGGAATAGACCACGATGTCCACCACGGGCTCCCAGCCAAAGCAGACCTGGGTCAGCAGCAATGCCGCCAAAAGCAGCAGGGTAAACGTTTTCTTCATTGTTTGTCCCTCCCGTCAAACTTTGTTTCTATTTTACTACAACACGATAGCCTGTGCAAGCCGTTTTGGTACCCCGGCCGGGCAAAACCGAACGCTTTTGCCGCGTTTACCCGGCGTATGTGCAGATCAGGTCTATATCGTTTATGGCTACGTCGTACTTGCCTACCGGATCGCCCTCCTCGTTGACCGTTCGGTAAACGCCTGTCACCGTCACCCTGAGATCCAGCAAGCCGCCTGCGTCCGGTCTGATGATATCCCCGTTAAAATAGAACGTCTGTTCCTCCATCGTATCCGCCAGGCTGAAATAATAGACGGAGCCGTTCACGTTCACCGTAATGTTCCTTGGCCGCTGGTTCCTGTTCCAGGATTCGTA
This sequence comes from Clostridiales bacterium, assembly GCA_024683475.1. Classification (GTDB taxonomy): domain Bacteria; phylum Bacillota; class Clostridia; order Christensenellales; family Aristaeellaceae; genus RUG14130. The sequence goes on from JAIKYG010000006.1 coordinate 23,235, forward strand.
GCCCTTGTACTGCATGCCGCCCTTTATGGCGATTCCGCACGCCGCGATGCGCCTGTCTGATACGCGCCATACGCAGCCTATATAGTCGTTAAGCTGCTTGCCTTCGGAACCTTCCACCCAGTCTGTGGACGAAAGGCCGTCAAACGCGTACTCGCTTTTGTAGTCGTTCCACTGGTTGGTCAGGTGGCTGCTTTCGTACACGCTGTACCTGCTTATGTTCTGCCCCGTGCCTGCCCTGAATACATAGAAAGGGATCGCGCCGGGATAGCCCGGATATCCGCCGTGTCCCCAATAGCCGTAAGCACCGTCCTGTTGGTATCCGGGATACGTTTCGCCGTAAGCGCCGTCAGCGGCGCCGGGATAATCGTTGCCCTCCGGCTCGTTTCCGTACCCAAGCGCGCCGGAAGGCACATAGCCTCTCACGTTGTACCCGTCCTCCAGGTATTCGACGAGGAAACACTCGTTCGTTTCGTCGATCACCGACACGGCATCCCCCGCGTAAAGCATGGCGGGACGATGTGAATAATCCAGTTCCTCGACGCTGCGCTTGTACGGCCCGTAGTACACATAAGTGTTTTCTTTCACCGTCAGGTCCCTGTACGGTTCCTGCTCAAAGCCGATATAGCTGTAGTTGTAGCTTGGCACCTGCAGCCTGTAAATGGGCGCATAGGCCATAAACAGGCGTCCGTTTCGGCCCGCGAACGTGAAATGCGCCCAGATGTTGCCCTGCCTGTCGTACGCCAGGGCTTCCACCTGCACGTAAGCGCCCCTTTTGAGCGTGCCCAGCTCCGAAGAATAATTCGTGCCAGGGCCGGAATACAGCGTGATGTCCGTTACGGGCTCCCAGTCGGCAAGGCAGGCCGGGGAAAACAGCAGTGCCGCCAGCAGAAAGAAAACGAGCGTCTTCTTCATCGCGTTCTCCTTTATACCTGTGTTTTATGATGATACGGCGCGTCCGGCGCCATTTTCTCCTGCCTTGCCTGTGCCCGCGTTTTAAGCGTGCCAGGGCATTTTTTCGGAAGTGACCGGGACGTGGGGCAAGGACAGCGCTTCTCTGAGCTTCAAGGCGAAATACGCGTCCTCAAGCGCCTCACCGAGCGGATAGGGCGAAGGCCCTCCCCTTAAATATTCCTCCATGTCCAGAAGTATGGACGCGATTGCGAACTCGTCCTGCGCGGTGTCGCAGTTAAGCTCGTTTGACGGTATCTTGCGCCTGTCCCTGAGCGTCTGGGTGTCCAGGCGCCGGTATTTTTCGGGCATCTCCGCGCTAAGCAGCCGTCTTTGCGGGACTCCGCGTTCGTCCGCGTACAAAAGCGCAGCGTCGCTCCACTCGCCCCTGCTGCCCCTTACGCTCAGATGCCGGGCGCGTATGAAGGAGCGGTACTGGATCGAATCAAAGTCGTAAACGGCGAATTTGCCCGAAGAAAAGCTGATCAGCGCCGTATCCCGGCTGACTTCCGTCTGTTCGTTGTCCCAGAATGCCGAGGTGCGGGAATCCGTCTTTACGGCGCGGCTTTTCTGATTTACCGCCCTTACGGTGAACCCTTCCCCCGCGGGTACCATCAGCGCCCGTCTTATGAGGCTCGCCGCGTGATACTCGTGCACCAGGGAAATGTACATGCTCGAAGGTTCGCCTATCAGCCCCTCTTTGACGGCATTCAGGCCGCTCATCAGCACGTTCTGGCGGTGGTACTGTTCCGAGCAGACTATCTTCGCGCCCTTCTGTCCCAGTTCCCACAGCTTTAAAAGCTGTTCTGTCGTATCTCCCGCGGGCGTCTCCGCGACCACGGGAAAGCCCTTGTTTATCCATTCTTCCGCCACGGGCGCCACGTGGGCCCTGTCCACGGCGATCACCGCGAAGTCGGGACAAAAAGCCAGGCACTCGCGTTCGTCCGTGGTCGCGTTTATGCCCGTGTCGGCGGTCATTTTGTCCGCCTTTTCCCGGCTCCTGCACAGAAACAGCGCCCTGAAAATGTCCGGGTGCGCTTTGGCTATGCGCCCGAAATACTCCGCCCGGTAGCCGGAACCGACTATGATGTATGACAGCATGCGGACCTCCCGGATTCAGCTGCCCAGAGGCAGTTTTTGAAGCAGCGCGGCGAGGCTTTCGTCCGGGTCCTTGAGCGGCAGGTATTCCAGCCCCACATATCCCGCGTAGCCCGCGTCTTTAAGCGCCCGGAGCACGACAGCGTAATCCAGTTCGCTGCGCTCGTAGGGCTCGTGTCTTCCGGGATTTCCTGCTATATGGACGTGCGCCACTTCCGAAATGTTCCCCGTCAGGCTGCTTATTATGTTGCCTTCCGTGATCTGCTGGTGGTACACGTCGAACAGCAGTTTTATGTTCGGGCTGCCCGTCTCGCGGACTATCTCGAACCCCTCTGCGGAACTTGAAAGATAATAGCCCTTGTGGTCCACCAGAATGTTTAGCGGCTCTATCGCGAGCACTATACCCGCGTCTTCCGCTATGGGCGCGCACTGCCTGAGACCTTCCACGATACTTTGGTGCTGTTCCGCGCGCGGCACGTCCTTAAGCTCCCTGCCCACCTGGGAAATCAGCACGGGGCACTCCAGCTTTTTCGCCACGGATATCGAAGCCTTCAGCCCTTTGATATAGTCCTTCCGCTGCGACGGATCGTTAAGGGGCGAAAACCGGGTGCAGAACGCAGCCACCTTTAGCCCTTCCCGCTGCCTGGCTTCGTTTATCGCGTCAACGTCCCTGTCCCACCAGCTCCAGAACTCGAAGGCGCCGTAGCCCGCTTTTTTTACCCGCGGGAGCGCTTCCGGAATCGGGACCCCCGAATACAGCGCGCTTACGCATACCGAATATTCCATACGCTCCTCCTTCCGTTTATCCGGCCGTGACCCAGCGGATGGCGTTTTTGACCAGCCGGCGGAAATTGGGGTTCTCCCACACCGCCAGCGTGTGGCCGGGGGTGAGCGCCGCCACGCGCCCCTTGCCGAAACACCGGGTATATCCGCTCACGGTGACGCCGCCGTGTTCCGATTCCGTCTTAAGGAACGGCTGTATGTCCGGGGCGGTGATCTCTATCTGGTAGTGTTCGTCCCGCTCGGAAAAGTCTTCCACGCCCTCGGTCAATTCGTTATGCGCGGTGACGCTCACGCGGGTCATCTCCCGGGGCGGATGGTTCACGAAGTACGCCCCCGCCACTTCGGTGTACGCGGGCACGGGCCCCCGGGGGCCGCCTATCGTCAGGCCCGAGTGGATGACCACCAGCCCGCCGCCGTCAGCCACATAATCCCTGAATTCTTTCGGCCCGAACTCCGTCACGCCCGGCTCGAACCAGGGATGGGTGTTGGCGGCGTTCACCGCGTTGCCGGAACAGTTGACGATCACATCGTAGCGCGCCACGAATTCCTTCGAAAGGATATCCTTCGCGCTTTTGACAAAGTCGAACTCCATGTCCTCTTTATCCATGGTCTCCAGCCCCCGCTCTATCACGTCCGCGGGATGCCAGATGTCGTCGCAGATCAGCAAAACCTTCACCATGCCGTCCTCCTTATGCTTATTTTCCGATGAGGGTAGTTTACAATACTTTCGCGGGTTTTTCAAGCGCGGCGGAAAATCCGGGGCACGCCTCATTTTGGGCTTGACCTTTTGTGTTAAAACGGCTACAATCATTGTATCGGATGAACGGACCGGGAGAGATCATTTCGATATGAAGCCGAAGGGGCCAAAACTCTCAGGCAAAAGTACCGGTTCGGGACGAACCTCTGGAAAGCTTGACGCACCGAAGAAGCAATCCGTGTTTACGGAGAATCTTTCAGGTAATGGAACAGAGGCGCAGACGGGTGTATTCCGCCTGCGCCTCTGATTTTTTCGGAAAGGGTGGGAGCTGATGGAACTCAAAACTCCTCTGTACGACATCCACGTGGCAGAAGGCGGCAAAATAGTGCCTTTCGCGGGCTACCTGCTGCCCGTTCAGTACGCTGCCGGCGTAGTCGCCGAGCACATGGCGGTCAGGACCAAAGCGGGGCTGTTCGACGTTTCCCATATGGGCGAAATAACGTTTAAGGGCAAGGGCGCGCTTGCTTCCCTGAACCACATCCTCACCAACGATTTCACCAACATGAGACCCGGGCGGGTGCGCTACAGCGTGATGTGCAACGAACAGGGCGGCTGCGTGGACGACGTGCTGGTGTACAAGTTCGCGGACGAAGACTACCTGGTGGTGGTCAACGCCTCCAACCGGCACAAGGATTTCGCCCACATGCGGCAGAACGTGCAAGAAGATACGGAAATAGCCGACATTACCGACTCCGTGGCGCAGCTGGCGCTGCAGGGGCCCGCGTCGCTGGCGATAATGGGCAAACTTTTGCCCGAAAGCGCGCTGCCCAAAGGCTACTACACCGCGGTAAGGAACGTGTGCCTTGAGGGGATGGATCTCATGATCTCCCGCACGGGCTACACGGGAGAAGACGGATTTGAGATCTACACCGCCCGGGAAAACGCCGAAAAGCTCTGGCGCCTGCTCAGGGAAGCGGGCGCGGAATACGGCCTCATCCCCTGCGGCCTGGGCGCGCGGGACACCCTGAGGCTGGAAGCCGCCATGCCCCTGTACGGCCACGAAATGGACGAGGATATCACTCCCCTGGAAGCGGGGCTGGATTTCGGCGTTAAGCTGGGCAAGAGCGAATTTATCGGCCGGGACGCGCTCATAGCAGGGGGCAGGCCCCGGCGGGTGCGCGTGGGCCTGGACGTGACGGGCCGCGGCATCATCCGGGAGCACCAGGACGTGTATATCGGCGACAAACTTATCGGGCATACCTCTTCCGGCACCCACTGCCCGTACCTTGGCAAGGCCGCGGCGATGGCGCTGATAGACGCCGAGTACGCGCTTAGCGGCACCAAAGTCGAAGCGGACGTAAGGGGCCGCCGCGTGGAAGCGCAGATAGTCCCGCTGCCGTTTTATACAAGAAATAAATGATCATGGAGGATACAGAAATGGCAAACTATCCCGAAGACCTCAAATATACCAAGTCCCACGAATGGCTTAAAACCGAGGACGGCTTAAGCGTGGTCGGCCTGACCAAGTTCGCGGTGGACGCCCTGGGCGACATAGTGTTCATCGGCCTGCCCGAGGCGGGCGACGAAGTGAAGGCGGGCGTGTCATTCGCGGACGTGGAGTCCGTAAAGGCGGTGTCCGACGTGTTCAGCCCCGTGAGCGGCAAGGTCGTCGAAGTCAACGAGGAGCTCCTGGACAGCCCCGAAAAGCTGAACGAGGATCCCTACGGCGCGTGGCTCATAAAGGTGGAAGCCACGGGCGAGACAAGCGAACTGCTGGACGCGGCGGGCTATGAAGCTGTGTGCGCCGAGGAGGAAGCGTAATGGGCGCCTACCTGCCGTCCACTTTGGAAGAACGGCGCAAAATGCTTGAGGAGATCGGGCTTTCCGGCTTTGACGAACTGTACAAAGGCGTGCCCGAAAGCGTCAGGCTTAGCGGGCTTGACATCCCCGAAGGCGTGAGCGAGATGGAAGCCGCGGAGCGGATAAGCGCCCTTGCGGACAAGAACGTCCGCTACAAAACCATATTCCGGGGCGCGGGCGCGTACGACCATTACATCCCCGCCATAGTAAAAAGCGTCACCTCCAAGGAGGAATTCCTGACCGCCTACACGCCCTACCAGGCGGAGATCAGCCAGGGTGTGCTCCAGTCCATATTCGAGTACCAGACCCAGATCTGCGAACTGACCGGCATGGACGTGAGCAACGCTTCGGTGTACGACGGCGCGGTGGCGGCGGCGGAAGCGGCGCTTATGTGCCAGGAACGCAAAAAGACGGGCGTGATAATGCCTGACACCGCCGATCCGCAGGTGATAAAGGTCGTAAAGACCTACTGCGGCAGCCGCGGCGTGCCCGTGACGGTGCTTAAAACCAGTAATTACGCCCTAGATACCGATACGCTCAACTCGGCGCTTAGAGAAGACACCGCCTGCGTGTACGTGCAGAGCCCCAACTTTTACGGCGTTATAGAGGACGCGCAGGAACTGTGCCGGGCCGCCCACGAGGCGGGAGCCAGGTTCATCATGGCCGCCAACCCCATCTCCCTGGGCCTGCTCAAAACGCCCGGCGAATGCGGCGCGGACATAGCGGTGGGCGAAGGTCAGCCCCTGGGCATGCCGCTGAGCTTCGGCGGGCCCTACCTGGGCTACATGGCCTGCAGAAAAGAGCTTATGCGTAAGCTGCCGGGCAGGATAGTCGGCCAGACTTCGGACAAGGACGGCAGGCGCTGCTTCGTTTTGACACTGCAGGCGCGCGAACAGCACATACGCCGGGAAAAAGCGTCCTCCAATATCTGCTCGAACGAGGCGCTGTGCGCCATGACCGCTTCCGTATACCTGGCTGCCATGGGCCCCGAAGGTCTTGGGCGCGCCGCCCGTTCCTCCGCGGACCACGCCCATTACCTGGCCGGGAAGCTGAGCGAAATCAAGGGCTTTGAGCTTAAGAGCGACAAACCATTTTTCAACGAATTTCTGACCGCCTGTCCCTTGGACCCCGCCGTATTGCAGGCGCATCTGGACAGGGAGGGCATACTGGGTCCCCTGCCCGCGGACGGCGGCCTGCTTTGGTGCTGCACGGAAAAGAACACGAAAGACAAGATCGACAGGCTCGTAGAGATCGTAAGGGAGGTGACGGGCGAATGAAGCTGCTGTTTGAACTTAGCCGCCCGGGACGCGGGCAGGACCTGCTGCCCATTTCCGACGTGCCCGCCTGCGCGTTTGACGAAAGTCTGTTAAGGCAGGCTCCGCCCCGGCTGCCCGAGATCTCCGAAGTGGACCTGGAGCGCCACTACACCGAGCTGGCAAAGCAGACCCACGGCGTGAACGACGGCTTCTATCCCCTGGGCTCCTGCACCATGAAGTACAATCCCCACATAAACGAGGAAACCGCTTCCCTGGCCGGCTTTACCGGCATACATCCCCTGCAGGACGAAAAAAGCGCCCAGGGCTGCCTGGAAGTGATGTACCGTACCGAGCGGCTGCTTAATGAGATCACGGGCATGGACTCCGTGAGCTTCCAGCCCGCAGCGGGCGCCCACGGCGAATACACCGGGCTGATGCTGATAAGGGCGTACCATCTTTCCCGGAACGACCTTGCCCGCACCAAGATAATCGTGCCCGACTCCGCCCACGGCACCAATCCCGCTTCCGCCTCCATGGCGGGCTTCACGGTGGTGTCCGTGCCCTCTAACGCGGGCGGCGGCGTGGACCTAGACGCGCTTAAAGCCGCCGTCGGCAGCGACACGGCGGGGCTCATGCTCACCAACCCCAACACCCTGGGGCTGTTCGACCCGAACATACTTGAGATCACCCGCATAGTGCACGAAGCGGGCGGCCTGTGCTATTACGACGGCGCGAACCTGAACGCCGTGATGGGCCATGTGCGCCCGGGCGACATGGGCTTCGACTGCGTGCACCTGAACCTGCACAAGACCTTCTCCACCCCCCACGGCGGCGGCGGTCCTGGCAGCGGGCCGGTGGGCTGCAAAAAGTTCCTGGAGGAGTTCCTGCCCGAGCCCCGCGTGGTCCGGGACGAAGACGGCGCGTTCCGCTTCGTCTCCCCCGAACACAGCCTGGGCAAGGTGCGCTCCTTCTACGGCAACTTCCTGGTGGTGGTGCGCGCGCTCACCTACATCACCGTGCTGGGGCGCGAGGGCATACCCGCGGCGTCCGAAACGGCGGTGCTGAACGCCAACTACATGATGCACAAGCTGAAAGGTCATTATGACGTGGCCTACGACGCCCCCTGCATGCACGAGTTCGTGCTCACGCTGGAAAGGCTCAAGCAGGAGACCAGCGTAAGCGCCATGGACGTGGCCAAGCGCCTGCTGGACTTCGGCATGCATCCCCCGACGATGTACTTCCCCCTGATAGTGCACGAGGCGCTCATGATAGAGCCCACCGAGACCGAGAGCCGCGAAACGCTGGACGCGGCGGCGCAGGTCTTCTTAGGCATACTGGAGGAAGCTGGGACCGACCCCGAAAAACTGCACGATGCGCCCCACACCTGCCCGATAGGCAGGCCCGACGAGGTGGGCGCGGCGCGCAATCCCGTGCTCAGGTACGAATTCGACTGACGAAATAAAGGGGCTGCCCGGCAGCCCCTTGCTGTTATCATGAACGAGATAAATATCTGCCCCGGCGTGATCCACACCGAAGAGAGCTACCGCGTGTACAGCACCCTCGTGCAGGGCGCGTCGCTTTCCGTGCTCGCGGACACGGGGCTTGGAAAGACGGATCTTAGGCCATACGCCGAAAAGAAATTCTCTTCGCCGTACATCGTCATAAACACCCACGGGCATGCCGACCACGTGGGCGGCAACCGCTTTTTTGACCGCGCTTATATTTTCGAAGCGGACCGGCATTTGGCGGGACCGGACGCGGGCAGGCTTGACGTGCTCGTGCCCGGCACCGTGTTCGACCTTGGCGGCGACGCGGCGCGCATCGTACCGCTTCCGGGACACACTTTGGGCTCCTGCGGCATACTGCTTAAAAAGCGCCGCCTGCTTATCGCGGGCGACGCCCTGAGTCCGCGCCTGTTGCTTTTGGGAAATGAGGCGTGCTCATTGGACGTTCTCAGACGCACCCTTGAGACCGCGCTTGACCTTCCCTTCGACTTTTATCTGACTTCCCACGCCCCCGTGCTTTTTGACAAAACACAGCCGGAAGCGCACCTTAAGCACCTGGACGCCTTTGATCCCGCCCGCCTCACCAAAATGCGCAGCGCGGGCGCGAACGTTTGGATCAGCCGGTTTTCGGAAAACGGCCTGCGCTCGGAATTCGTGATTGGGGAAGAGCTGTTCGGGAAACTATAGTTCTTCCAGCAGGCACACTTTTCCCGTAAGCCCCGCGGGCGGCAGCCAGCCGTACGCGGACAGGGGATCCCGCCAGCGGCAGCCGGGGCAGTTCACTGTTTCCAGGCGCAGCGTGTGTTTCCCCGCGCAAACGCCGGCTGTAAAGCGATAGGGTCTCGACACCCTCTCGCTTATTTTTTCGCCGTCAACGTACAGCGTCGCGGCGCCGTACAGTTCCGGTATCTCAAAGCCCTGCGCGGGACGGTCAAGGCATATCCGAGCCTCGTAGCGCGCCGTACCCGCGAAGCGGGGATACCGTTTGGACAGGTCTTCCGGCGCGTCCGTTTCGTAGCTGTCCATGTCGGGCGCGTCCGGGAAGCTCACATGCCACATGGGCGACAGCTCAGCGCCCACACGGTATTCTTTTATCGGGACCGCCTTAGACCAAGAAAGCAGCGGATCTGCCAGCACCAGCAGCTGCCCCGGCTCCAGGTCTACCATGAGTTCATATCTGTTTTCCTTTGTTTCGCCCTTCGGGAGCACGCATCTGTCCTCCTCCGGGTCGTACAGCACCGGGCAGGTCAGCCCTTCGAACACCGCCTTAAAGCGGGTCCCGCGCCGGCTGTCCTCGTTGAATATCAGGTACAGCCTGCCGTTTTCGCCGTCGTAGGGGTATACGTGCACCATGGGGAAATATCCCTCCGGCGTCACGGACCTCCGTGCGTATCTAAGGCACCACCCCGCGGCATCTTTCAGGTCCACGCATTCGTATTTCGCTTCGGGTGCGCCCTCACAGTCGGCGTAAGCCGAAGGCGCGCGGGAGACGAACGCGATCCTGCAGCCGCTCCGTTCAAGCTCCTCCAGTTTATCGAACATATATTTCGGCCAGCGCTCCGCCGCGGGGATCAGAAGCGCATCGTAGCGTCCCGCCTTCAGCAGCTCTATCGGCACCACCTCGCAGGCAAGCTGGCGTTCGTTAAGTTCCCTTACGAGCTTCTGGGTCTTCATGACCCCGCTGCCGCACGCCCACTCCGCTTCCGCGTAATACAGTACGCCTATCGGCGAAACGTGCCTGCCCCCGTCGATCAGCTTCGCCGTGCGCTCCATCATGGCGAACAGGCGGCGGATATACGGGTCATAGGGCGGATACACGGCGAAATGGGGCGGCGAATCCGGGTCCGGCGCGGGCTTAAGGCTGAAAGCGTGGGGAGTAAAATAGTTTATGCCCCGGGACAAAAGCAGGTTGGCGATGTAGCGCATCTCCCCCACGTCCTCCTGCCAGCCGTACGCCCCGAAGCACTCGCACAGCGCCCGCCCCGCCTTGTCCGGGTCCAGCGCGGCGGCGGAAGCGGTTATCTGGGGCAGCATGAAGCGGAAAAAGTCGTCCTCCGCCTCGAAGCTCTGGGAATGCCAGGCGTGGTAGCCGCCGTAGAATTCCGGCCGCATCTCGTGCAGCACGAAGTCCATGCCCGCCATGGTCTGTCCGCTTATTGCCCGGAAAAAGTGCCCCGCGCCCTGCCCCAGGCGGGAATGGGCGTTGTTCTGCTCTATCACGTGGCCTATGTATTCGAGCCCCCGCTCGCGGCACCATCTGCCTATCGGCTGAGAATAGTTCCGGGCGTACAGACCGCTCACCTCGTCCATGAAGGCGTAGCGGATGAAGGGCGTCTGTTCCCCTATGTCGTACCACAGCCCGGGCAGCAGACGGCGGGCGTTTTCGCCCATCTTTCCGGACAGTATATCCGCCAGGTCCGTCCTCCACGGCACGGGCAGGCCGGGATACTCCCCCAGCACCGCGTGGGAGCCGCGCCCCGCCCTAAGGGCGGGCTCGTCGGAAAAGAAGCCCAGGAAGGTCCTGCCGCACTCGTCCCCGAAAAACCTGAAGTGCGGTTCGTATACGGTGGACAGCATAAGCTCACCGCTCTCGGGCAGCAGGGGGTTCAAAAACTTCTGGGGCGGGTTCCTTTCGCTAACGTACTCTGCGGACAGTATGAACACGCGCCACACTCCCTCAGGCACGTCCCAGGAAAGCAGCCCGTCCTCCACCCGGTCGGTCAGGTCTACAAGCTCGTCCACCGCGAACCCGCCCAGGTCCACAAAGCTCTCCACCCGGTCGTTCCTGTCCAGCTTGCGCCCCGCCACCACCGCGACGGGCAGCTGCCTAAAGCCGTCGGGCCATATCACCAGGCGTCCGCCTTTCAGCGGACCCGCCATGTCTATGTGCTTTTCGCTCATGAGCATGCGCTGGAAGGGCGTGTCCGCCCCCGCGCCGTTGGCAAAGCCCGACGGGAAGTGGGTGTCGTCCAGCAGGTAGAACTTCATTCCCAGGCGGCGGGAAACGTCCAGCAGCACACCCATCTCGTGCCACCAGCCCTCGCCCAGAAAATCCGGATGAGTGCGGGACTCGGCGCAGAACATATCGCAGCCGGAAGCCTTTATCTGCTCCACTCCCTTTATAAGCGTCGCGTCGTCTTCCCCGTGCAGCCACAGAAACGGCAGCAAATGCGCGTTGGTCTTCATAATCCTCTCCTTGCGGCAGAAAAGGAGGGCAGCCTCCTTAACGAAGCTGCCCCCGCTGTGTTGGTCTATTCGCCCATCATGGCGTTCCAGGCGGAGTTGTAGATCTCTTCCATTTCGTCCGCTTCGGGCTTGATGGAGGCGATCACATTGTCCCAGTTGTCCACGGGTTCTTCGCCCTTGATGTACTTGTCGACTTCCTGCCACACCAGGTTCTCAACCTTGAGCAGCAGCTCGGCGTACCTTTCGGTCTGCTCCTCGTTCAGCGGCGGAGCAAGCACGGGCTCGCGGTTGCCTTCCATGGGTCCGATCTTGCTGACCATGTCAAGGTAAGCCGCCTGCGCCTCGGCGTCGCCCATCAGGTAGATCTCCATCTGCATCTGCACGCCGGTGTCCACGTAGGGAGACACGTCGTTCAGGCCTACGCCCAGGGCGACCTGGATGTCGTAGGAGGCATTGGTGGGATTTGCAGAGTACTCCTTGAGCAGCTCGGGCTTCACGATGGCGTCGCCGTTCTCGTCGAAGTCGAAGGTCTCGCCCTCCTTGCCGTAGCCGTTGACGATGGCGCCTTCGTCGGAGAAGCACCAGTCAAGGAACTTGACGCACAGGTCGATCTTGTCGCTGGAAGTGGCGATGACCCAGTGCTGGTCGGTCCAGTCAGCGCTGGCCAGCTCGATGCGCTTTTCGCCCAGGGAGTTGGCGGGCACGGGCAGCACCTGGAGGTTGTAGGAAGGATCGATCTCCTTTAAGGCGGCCACGTAGGTGCGCACCACGCCGTCGTTGTCGATGGTGCCCATGGCGGTGCCGTTGGAGAGCTTCTGCGCCCACTGGTCCTTGGAGTTGGTGGCGTAGTCATGGTCCAGCAGGTCGGCCGCGTACAGCTTGTTCAGGTACTCGAGCACCAGCTTGAACTCTTCGTGTGCGGGGCCGTAGTACCACTGTCCGCCCTTGTCGGCGTCAAAGTACATGGAGGAGCCGGAGCCCAGAGGGTAGGATACCCTGTCCATGAACTTGCGGGTGCCGGAGCGGCAGGTCAGGCCTACCATGTCAGGCTCACCCTGCTTGATGGTGAGCATCGCTTCGTACAGGTCGTCAAAGGTCTCGGGAGCTTCCAGGCCGTACTTCTCCAGCAGGTCGGTGCGGAAGTTGAACAGGTTGCCGCTGCGGCGCACGAACTTGTTGATGCGCTGGAGGGAGGGCGCGGAATAGAAGTCGCCGTCCACGGTCAGCATCCTGAGGCTGGGGTTGGCGTTGAGCTTCGCGAAGAGGTTGGGCATCTCGTCTTCGTAATCGGAAAGGTTCACGAACATGCCTTTGCGGGCGAAGTTCCTGACGTCTGAGGTGGACACCAGCATGATGTCGGGCATGTCGTTGTTGTTGATGCGGGTGGTCTTGATGTCGTTGTAGTTGGCGGAAGGCGGCGCTTCCACCACCAGTTTGATGTTCAGCTTCTCTTCGATGGTCTTGAGCTTGATGGTATCGGTCTTGATGGGCTGAAGGGCGTTCTCGCCGCGCATCACGGTGATGGTCGTGAGCTCGTCGGTCAGCCAGCTGTCCTCGGCAAAAGCGACGGGCATGGCAGCCAATACCAGTATCAGCGCCAGCAACAGGGAAAGCAGCTTCGTTTTCCTCATTTGGGTCTCCTCCTATATTTATTCAGCGAAGCATCGCTCCGCAAAATATGCTTCGTATACCTCTCATGCCTTTGTTTTTTTGTTTCTCCCGTTCTGCTCTTATCCGCAGGGGCAGCTTTGCCGCCTTGAGGATGCTTTTTTACGAAGGACAGTTTACCGTCCGAGAGTAAAAAAGCTTTCCTTGCGCTTTTTGCGCCCGTGAGCGGCAGTGAATAACAGCCCAGTGGGCTGTTAGAGCCGCGAGCGCCACATGGGTCGGAAAAGCCCGCAGGGTTTTCAGTAAAAAGCGTGCCTTTTTCCTGCGGGGCGGTTACGGATTGCCACGTGTCACTGTCGTGACACTCGCAATGACGCCTCGGCGGAAAAGGGGTACGGATTGCCGCGCTCCCTGCGGTCGCTCGCAATGACGCTTCGCTAAGGCGGTTACAGATGCGCAAGCCCCGCAGGAAAAATCGTTCCCTGTTGATCGAAATGGATTTTCAATTCATTTCGATCAAAGGCTTCAGCCTTTTACGGAGCCTATCATGACTCCGGTGACGAAGTACCTCTGCACGAAGGGATACACTATGAGTATGGGCAGCGTGCTCACGATTATGGTGGCGGCGCGCATGGTGCGCTCCGACACCACGAAAGCGGAGGTGCCCGTACCGGCGGACTGCAGTTCTTCGCTGGCGATGCCCGCCACCAGCAGGTTCCTTAAGTGTATCTGCATGGGGTACATGTTCTTGTTGCGGATGTACATCATGGCGTCGAAATAGGAATTCCAGTGGCTCACCGCGTAGAACAGCACCATGGTGGACAGTGTGGCCTTGGAAAGGGGTATCACTATGCTGAACAGGATCTTTACGTCGTTGGCACCGTCCAGTTGGGCGGACTCTATGAGCGAATCCGGCAGGGAGGAAAACGCCGTGCGGATGATTATCATGTTGTAGGTGGAGATCGCCCCGGGCAGTATGAGCGCCCAGATCTTGTCCATCAGCCCGAACTTGCTGACCGCCAGGTACATGGGCACCATGCCGCCGGAGAAGAACAGCGTCACCGTGACCATGGCGGTGTAGAACTTGCGGGCGCAGAAGCTTTTGCGGGTGAGCGGATAGGCGCACAGGCAGCTCATGATTATGTTCAACGCCGTGCCCAGCACCGTGTAGATCACGGAGTTGCGCATATAGAGCATTATGTCGCCCTTGAATATGCTTTTGTAGGTCTCCAGCGTGATGTTTACCGGCAGCAGGCTCACCTCGCCCCGCATCACGTTCATGCCGTTGCTTATGGACACTATCACCGTCAGGTACAGCGGGTACAGGGTGATCAGCATCATAAGAAACATCAGCGCGTAGTTGAACCCCACGAACAGGCTCCGGGAGACGCCGCCCTCGCGGATGGCGGGGCGCTTTTTCGCGTTTGCCTTGACCGTCATACGCCCGCCCTCCTTACCACAGGGACGTTTCCGTGGCTCTGCGCGATATGGCGTTGGTCACGGTAACGAACAGAAGGGAGATCAGGCTCTGGAACAGGTTCACGCCCGTGGCGTAACTGAAGTCCGCCTTCACTATGCCCCTTTGGTACACGTAGGTGGAGATCACGTCCGCCACCTGCTGGTTGCCGCCGTTCATCATCAGCCAGATCTTCTGGAAGGACACGTTCATTATGCGGCCCATGGCGAGGATCAGCATTATGACTATGGTGGGCAGTATGCCGGGCAGCGTCACGTGCAGGGTCTGCTTCCAGCGCCCCGCGCCGTCTATCCTCGCGGCTTCGTACAGCTGCATGTCCACACCGGAGAGCGCCGCCAGGTAGATTATGGAGTCCCAGCCGATATTGGTCCACACGTTGGAGCCTATGTACAGCGGGCGGAACCAGCCCGCGGCGGTCAGAAACGCCTGCTGCTCGGCTCCTATGCCCTTGAGTATGGTGTTGACTATGCCGGTGGAGTTGAACATGTCGTTTATCATGCCAACTATGACCACCACGGACAGGAAATGGGGCAGATACGTGATGGTCTGCACAGTTTTTTTGTACGCCATCGACCCCACTTCGTTAAGGAGCAGGGCGAAGATCACTGGCGCGGGAAAGCTGATTATCAGGTTGGTAAGGTTGAGCGTTATGGTGTTTACGAACACGCGCCAGAAGTACATGTCGTCGAATATCATCCGCATGTACCTAAGGCCGTACCACGGGCTGCCCCAGGTGCCTTCCTTGGGCATGTAGTTCTTGAACGCCACCAGTATCCCGAACATTGGATAGTAGCAGAACATTATGTAGTACACCGTGGGCAGGAGCATGATGAGGAAAAGCCATCTGTCGCGTTTGACGGCTTTTATAGCCCGGTTCGGCAGCGAGTTTTTATATGCCCTGACGGGCGCTGAAGCGGTCATTCCTGCCTCCTTCGCCGGTAACTGCCGGGATCGCAAACTCATGAAAAACCATGAAAAAAAGATATCGCGCGACTGTATCTTATCACAGCCGCGCGACCCGTGTCAATACGTCACGCCTTAATATTCAGCTAAAATATACTAAAATTCCTTGCTGAAAAAGCTAAATTTTTACTATCTCTCCAGCCTGAAGGAGGCGAAGCGGATCCTTTCCCGGTTCCAGGTGTATACGACGTACAGCGTGCCGTCTTCCCCCGCGATTATGGATGGATATGCGAAGGAGCCCGCCTCCGTCTCCAGGTCCAACACGCGGGTGAACGTGTCTCCGCCGTCCGTGGAGACGGCTATGCTCAGCGGCGTGCGCGCGCCCTTGTAGAAACCCGGGTAGTTGTCGCGGGGGTTGTACGCCAATACCAGCGTGCCGTCACTCAGCTGCGCCAGGTCTATGCCGGAGTTGTTGTTGGGCAGCCCCGTATCGTAAGCCAGGCTCCAGCTTTTGCCGCCGTCAGCCGAATCGCTCCTGTATATGCGTGAAGAGGTGGAGCGGCACAGCATGTGCACGCCTTTTTCGTCCTCCCACAGGGTTGGCTGGATGATGCCCTTGCCGAATATCATGTGTATGTCGTAGGGGCGGTGGATAAGCTGCGTGTTGGCGGTGCCGGTGGCGGACAAAACCACCCGCCGCATGGGCACCGGCGCGCTCTTTTCCCAGGTGCTGCCGCCGTCTTCGGAGATGTCCGTGAACGCCTCCCACAGGTTGGCGCTCTCTACCGACGCGGGCGCCAGTATCGTGCCGTTTTTAAGCCGGATGGGTTTGTTTTTCACGGGACCGCGCCCGCCGCTTTCGTCCCCCGGCACCACTTCTCTGGGTTCGGTAAACGTGTTTCCCCCGTCCGTGCTGTCCATATACCAGGTCTGCCAGATGGGGATCTCCTGCCCCGCCTTGAAAAACAGGCGTATGCGGCCGCCGCCCAGGTCGAACAGCACCGGGTTCCACATGGGCACGTCCTTAAAGTCGGCCAGCTTCACGGGCGCCTGCCAGCCTTCCCCCGTGCGGCGGGAGAGCCATATGGCGGTGTCGGGAGCGTGCTCCCAGGTGCCGGCGAAATACGCGCAGAGTATGTCCCCGTTTTCGAGCTTTACCAGCGTGGAGGCGTGGCAGCTGTCGAAGGGCCGCGCTTCCTCCATAAGGAATTCCTGTCTGAGATCCGCAAGCTTCATGGCAATACCTCTCCGTTATTTAAGAAAGTCTTTCCTTTGGGGGGTGAACACGTCCAGCAGCGCGCCCTTTTCCAGGCACAGGGTGCCGTGCTCCGCGCCGCCGGGCACCACGATGGAATCCCCGGGTTTGAGCTCGTATTCCTCGTCGCCCAGGGAGTAGATGAATTTCCCGCTCAAAGCGTAGGAGATCTGGGTGTGGGGATGGGTGTGCCTGTCTCCCCGGGCGCCCTTTTCAAAGCCGACCTCCACCGCCATCATTTGGGCGTTATGGGCGAGCACCCGGCGGGTCACGCCGCCGCCAAGGTCCTTTACGGTCACGTCTTCACGCTTTACAAAAGCCATAAACTGTCCCTCCCGCCGTGTTCCGGCTGATCCGTACCGGGTCTTATTTTCTATTCTATCACACCCGCGGGAGTTTGACAACCGCAAAACCCTAAGCGGACGCATTCGCGCGCTCAAAAAAATAACTGAACTTTTCAAAGTATTTACTAAAAAATGTTCGGAAATTTGCTTGTAATAGGGCCCCGTCGGTGTTATCATTAGCCCGTGATTGGAAAAATCACGAACATTTGACCATTACAGGAGGAAGATCATGAAGAAGCTTACGGCTGTGCTGCTGGCGCTGGTGCTGGCTGTGTCCGTGTTCGGCGCGTTCGCCGAGGAACAGGAAAAGATCTCCATCAAAGTTCTCGTTCTGCCCAAGTTCGAGGTGGGCGGCATGGGCGCCGACTTCCCCGGCGAGGCTCAGTATTACTTCGAAGCCTACTGCGAGGGCGGCGAAGAGTACGACGTTCCCGGCAGCTTCCAGGGCAACAAGCTCTACGTTAAGGACGGCGTGGCGCTGTGCGTGACCGGCATGGGCAAGGTAAATGCCGCGGTCACCCTGATGACCCTGCTCACCGACAGCCGCTTCGATTTCTCCGACGCTTATATCATTTCCACCGGCTGCGCGGGCTCCGCGTACGAGTACGGCGTGATGGGCGACGTGTTCCTCATCACCGCCGGCGTGGACTTCGACCTGGGCCACCATGCCGACGCCCGTGAGATGATCACCGACAGGCAGAACACTTGGTTCTACGATCCCAGCTTCGATTCCGCCGCTTACAAGCTCTTCAACCAAGAGCTCATGGCCAAGCTGTACGACCTGGTAAAGGACGTCAAGCTTGAGACCACCCCCAAGACCCTCAACTTCATGTCCGTGACCTTCGACGGCGCCGAGTGGGCCGTCCGTGAGCCCAAAGTGCTGCGCGGCACCACCGTCACCGGCGACAACTACTGGAAGGGCATGTACGACCACTCCAACGCCATCCTGATGTGCGAGACCTACGGCGCGCCCGATCCCTACGCCGTGACCGAGATGGAAGACATGGGCATCGCCGTGGCCGCCGACCGCATGGGCATGCTTGACCGCGTGATCGTGCTGCGCGACAGCGTGAACATGGACGTGTTCATGAATGGCGCCTCCCCCGAGAGCCTGTGGGACGAGCACTTCGACGACTCCCTCGCCTCCGAGGACAGCGTGGAATCCGCCGACATCTTCGCCACCGCCATGAAGAACAACTTCGCGGTCGGCAAGGTGATCATCGACGCCATTCTCAACGGCGAAGTCTGATACACCGCTTATAAACGAAAGCTGCCGCGGGCTGTCCCCGCGGCAGTCTTTTTTGCCCTCCGCGCGCGCCGGAAATTGACAAATCCGCCTTTACGCTGTACAATAATGTTTTGCGTGTTTGATTTACGGAGATAAAATAAGATGGGATTTTTAAAGCGTAAAGACCTGGTGTTCGCCTACGGTCAGATACTTCTGGGCTGCCTGATCGGCGGCGCGGCGTATCCCCTGTTCATGACCCCCAACAACATCGCCCCCGGCGGTGTGACGGGCATAGGCGTCATACTCAATTACCTGTTCGGGCTGCCCGTCGGCACGGTGTCGCTGGTGCTGAACGTGCCTCTGTTCATAACCGGCTACCGCTACATGGGCAGGATATTCGCCTTCCGCAGCCTGCTGGCGACGGCGCTGTTCAGCGTGCTGATCGACATACTGCCCCTTAAGCCAATGACGGACGACCTGCTGCTGGGCTGCCTGTTCGGCGGCGTATCGCTGGGCATCGGTCTGGGGCTGATACTGAGGGGCGGCGCCACCACCGGCGGCACTGACATGCTCGCCCGCATGGTGCACAGCCGCTTCCCCACCGTGACCGTGGGCACGTTCCTGTTCGCCTTCGACTTCCTGGTAGTCGTGGCGGCAGGCTTCGCCGTGGGCACCCAGCAGGCGCTGTACGCCATAATCAACATCTACGTGTCCGGCCGCGTGATAGACCTGGTGATGATGGGCTTCTCCGGCAACAAAGCGTGCTTTATCATATCCGCCAAGTGGCAGCAGATCACCGACCGACTGCTCAAGGACCTGGGCCGCGGCGTCACCCAGCTCAAGGCCCGGGGCGCGTACACCATGGACGAAAAGCCCGTGGTGCTGTGCGTGATCTCCCGCCAGGAGGTCACCACCCTGAAGCGCATCGTCGAAAACGAGGACCCCCTCGCCTTCATGTTCATATCCGACGCCCACGAAGCCATCGGCGAAGGCTTCTCGGCGATAAACGAGAAGTGACGCGGTCAAATATAAAACGCGGAGAGTAAAACCTCTCCGCGTTTTTGTTTCGGCAAAACACGCTTATTCCCCGTCAAATCCCGGCTTTTTCACGTTGGGCGCGTCGAGCTTTTCCATGCGGCAGTCGGGCTTCGCCCAGTGCACGGCGTTTTTGATGACCGTCTGCACGTCGGGGTTGTAATAGATGGGGAAGGTCTCGTGGCCGGGCTGGAAATAGAAGATCTTGCCCGCGCCCCTGCGGTAGCACAGCCCGCTTCTGAACACCTCGCCGCCCTCGAAGCCGCCGATGAACACGGTCACGTCCGGCTCCGGCACGTCGAAAGGCTCGGCATAGGTCTCCTCATGCTCTGAGAAGATGTACTTCTTGAGGCCGCGTGCGATGGGATGGGTGGGCTTGGCGACCCACACGCGCTCGAAGTCCCCGTCCTCGCGCCAGGACAGGTTGCAGCTGGTGCCCATCAGCAGCCTGAAGGGCTTGGAATGATGGCCGGAGTGGAGGAAGATCGCGCCCATACCCTTGAGCACCGCCGCCTGCACCCTCTGGGCGACCTCGTCGGGCACCCTGTTATGGGCCATGTGGCCCCACCAGATGATGACGTCGGTCTTGTCGAGCACCTCGTCGGTGATGTCGTTCACGTTGTCCAGCGTCACGGTGCTGACGGATATGTCGTCCTCGCCCTCAAGGAAGGACTTGATGCAGCCGTGTATCCCCTCGGGGTACACCTTTCTTACCCGCTCCTCCGTCTGCTCGTGCACGAACTCGTTGTATATCAGGACGTTTATCATTCAATTACCTCCTTCGGGCAATTTAGTCGCTTGCTTTCGGTCGATTTTTTTCCAGATCCCCAAAGACACCCACCAGCACACGAACGCCAGGGGGATGCCGGTCACGACGTCGACCACCACGTGCTGCTTTACCAGCAGCGTGGAAGCGCAGATCATCGCCGCGAACACGCAGAAGAACGTTTTGAGGCGGACGCCCGTGGGCTTTTTAGCCCATTTGGTGAACATGGGTATGCACACCATCACGCTTAAATAGCAGTGCATGGAGGGCAGCAGGTTCATGGGGTTTTTGCCCCCGTCCAGCGCGTAAACTATCTTTACCGCCCAGGCGCCTATGCCGCGGATGGTCTCCGGTTCGGGCCTGACCATGGTGCAGGGGTACAAAATGAACGCGAATATGCACACCACCTTGCTCAGCGCGTCGGCGGTGAACACCCTTACGCACAGTTCGCGGCTGTCGGCGTACGCCCGCGTGAGCCCCCACACCCAGAAGGGGAACGCCAGCAGGTACACCCATATGAACACGGGCACCATGGGTATGCTGTCGTCCAGCGCGGAGGACAACACCCGGGGTTCGCCGACGGTGAAGAACATCGTGACGTAATAGCTGCTGATCTGCAGCGCGAAGGAAGTTATAAGCAGTATCCGCGCGCTGCGGGGCATGTTCTTTACGTAGTTAACGATAAAAGAGATCAGTTTTTTCATTCCGGTTTTTGCTTTTTACCTTCCCTTGAAGCCGACCACCTGGCCCTGTTTTACGGGCAGTTCCGCGTCCGTATCCAGCGGGAGCGTGAACGTGCAGGCGTCTTTCGTAAGCAGTATCACTATCGTGGAGCCGCCGAACTCGAAGTATCCCTTTTCCTGCCAGCGGGTGAACGCGCCTTCCTTTACGTGGTTAACTATCCTGCCCACCAAAAGCGCCCCCACTTCCATCATCAGCACGCTGCCGAACACGGGCGTTTCCATAAGCGTCCATTCCCGGGTGTTCTCGTAAAACACACCTTTGTGCTTGAGCGCGTTGGGGCGCACGGTGTGGTAAACGCCGGGGATCTGCCTGTGCCCGGATATCCGCCCTTCGCAGGGGAAGATGTACCTGTGGTAGTCGCTGGGCGTCAGGCGGAACACCAGGCACTTGCCGCCGGAGAACCGCTGCGCGAGGGGATCGTCCCTGAGCAGCTGCTGCACAGTGTACGTCCTGCCCTTTATGGGGAACACGCTGTCCTCGCCTATGTCGTAGGCGGTGAGCAGCCCGTCGCAGGGGGACACCAGCGCCGAGGCGTCCGAAGACACGGGACGCGCGCCTTTTTTGAGCCGGCGGGTAAAAAACGCGTTGAAGCTTTTATACCGCGCCGGCTCGGCCTCGCTAAGGTTTATATCGTGTTTTTTGACAAAGGTATTTACGAACGGCGCGGAAAGGCGGCTGTCCATGAGCCTGCCCGCCGCTTTGGAGATGAACGGCCGCGCCAGCAGCCCCGCCAAGAGCCTGCCCGGGGCGGAAGAATAAATATCCTCAAACATTTACGCCGGGGGCGGCCACCTTGCCGCCGAACAGGAGCACCAGCACAGCTATGCACGCGCCGATGAGCAGCATGATAAGTATCCACCTGCCCCGGGGTTTTTTGATCTTGACCCGGGTCACGTTGAGCACCGCCGCGCAGATCATCACTACGGGGCTGAACCAGTTCGCGCCCAGCAGCGCCCCGACCAGCGCCGCCAGGGGTAGTATGAGCGCGCTGGCGGTGACGGGCAGCCCGTCGTAGTATTCCCGGCGGCCCTCGTTTTCCAGCTCACGGTTGATCTCCTGCACGTTAAAGAACGCCAGCCTTATCACGCCCGCCAGCATCAGCATACCGCCCGCGACCAGGCTCAGCGCGCATACGCCGCACAGGCACAGCATGAACATCGCCGGCAGGCAGCAGAAGCAGGCCATGTCGCACAGGGAATCTATCTGAACGCCGAAGCGCTTTGCGTCGTCGCTGCGCTTTTTGTCCGTGCGCGCGATCACGCCGTCGAACATGTCCGCAAAGCCGCACAGCAGCATGAATATCATCGACAGTTTAAAGTTTCCGTTTATGGCTGAAGCCGCTCCGCCAAGGGCGGACAGAAGCCCCAGATATGTCAGCACTACCGTGTAATTGTAATATCCTATCAACGTTTTCGCCTTCCAAAAAGTAATGGGCACATGCCGAAAAACAGATATGCGATATTTTATCATACTTTTCGTGTTTGTACAAGACTGGCAGTGTAAAATTCCCCCAAGATTGACATGGACCGCCCGCTCTGTTATAATACTATGATAGAGAAAAAGTGTTTTCGGGGGAGACATGAAACGAGTTTTCACCCTTATCATCTGCCTTGTGCTGGCGCTGCCCCTCTTGCCCGCTTTTGCCGAGACCAAAGGCGACTGGGCGGATTTTGAGGTGCACATGCTGAACGTGGGCAGGAACGACGGCATACTCATAATCTGCGAAGGGGAAGCCGCGTTCATAGACTCCGGCAGCTATCCCCAGGGCGAAAAATGCCGGGATTACATGCTCAAATACGGCGTGACCGAGCTTAAGTACTACATCGCCTCCCATGCCCACCTGGACCATGTGGGCGGGGCAGGGCCCATAGTTGCCGTGCTGCCCACCGAGAAAATGCTCATCGGCTACTCCCTGGCGCTCAAGCCCATGCTGGACCGGGCGGAAAAGAAGGCGGAAAAAGAAGCCATAAAAGCAATTCCCACCGTGGAAGTGCGCAAGGGCGACGAGTTCCCCCTGGGCGGCGCCGTGATAAAGTGCATCGCCCCCGACAAAATATACAAAGTCACCGACTACCGCGACGCCGACGAAAACCGTAACTCGCTGGTCATGAAGGTGACCTACAAAAACGTGTCCGCCGTATTCTGCGCCGACGCCCCCAACGAAGTGCTGCTCAAGCTTCTCAAGGAAGAGCCCGGCGCGCTGGACTGCGACATATTCAAGTCCCCCCACCACAACCAGGGCATGACCACCCAGGTGTACGAGCAGATGAAGTGCGGCCACTTCGTGTTCTCCACTTCCGAAAAGTACACCCCCACCGCCGCCCAGATCAACCGCGCGCGCAGGACGGGCGCCCGGGTGTTCATAACCTCCTCCCGCAATTCCGGCGCGGTGCGCTTCAAAAGCGACGGGGAGACCGTCACCACCCAGACCCAGTACTCCATGAAAAAGACCTGGAAACTCGGGCTCACAAAGGTGACCATGAAAGTGGGCGGCACCAAGACCTATTCCCAGGACATGCGCACCAGCAGCATAGTCAACACCCTGTACTTCATCTCCTCCGACCCGCAGATAGCCTACGCCGAGCCCGACACCGGCAAGATCCACGCCGTCGCCCCGGGCCAGTGCGTGATAAGGGCCATAGCCTTCGACAACACCTACCGGGACATAAAAGTCACGGTCAAACCCAAACAGTAACCTGTCCGCAGCGGTTTTCTGCGCACAATATTTGCTAAAAGGAGACACTCATCATGGCAATGGACGACCACAAGGAGCAAATCGTAGTCAAACGGCACAACGGCGTAAACACCGTGATCTACTACCTGGTCTGGATATTCATAGTTATATTCGGATTTATGGGACTGATCGAAGTATACGGCTCCATAAACACCATAACCATGGGCCAGTTCCAGTGGCCCAGCCTGGTGACAGGGCTGCTGCTGGTGGGCTGCGCCGGCCTTCTGTGGTTCAAAAAAGACACCCTGCGCGTGGAATACGAGTACGCCTTCACCCGCCTGGGCCCCAAGGCTACGCTGGACGTGAGCCAGGTGCTCAACAACTCCAAGCGCAAATACCTGGCGGAGATCCCGCTGGACATGGTGGAGAGCGCGGGCAGCGTGAACCATCCCTCCTTCCAGAGGTACCTAAGCGGCAGGGACATCAAAAAGCACAACTGGTTCCTTAACCGGGACGCGAATCTGACGTACCTGTACTTCGTGAAGAACGGCGTCAAGCACCTGGCCATAATCGAGCCGAATCCCGACATGAAGACGCTCATCACCACCCGCAACGCCCTCAACTTCGGCGTGTGGCAGGGGGAAAAGCCCGCGTGATATACCTTGATGCTTCCGCCACCACCCGGCCCAGCCCCGGCGTGATACAGGCGGTAAACGGCGCGCTTAAGGAAGACTGGTTCAACCCCTCCGCGCTGTACCTTCCCGCACTCAGCGCGCACAGGCGCATGGAAGAGTGCAGGGAGACCATACTCAAAGCGTTGAGCGCCCGGGAACACCGGGTGATTTTTACCCCCGGGGGCACATATTCCAACAACCTGGCCATCTTCGGCAGCTTAAGGCAGGACAGAAGCCGCGTCCGCGCGGCGGTGACGAGCGTGGAGCACCCCTCGGTGCTCTCCTGCGCCCAGAGGCTGGAGACGGAGGGCGCAAATGTCATCTACCTGCCCGCGAACGCTTCGGGCAGCGTGGATATGGACGCCGTAAAAAGCGCGCTCAAAGAAGGCCTTGACCTTATGAGCGTCATGCAGGTGAACAACGAGACCGGCGCGGTAAACCCCGTTTCCGAGATCGTGAAGCTCAGGGACCAACTCTGCCCCTCCTGCCTTCTGCACGTGGACGGCGTGCAGGGCTTTTTAAGGGAAAGCGTGTCCTTAAAGGGCGTCGATATGTACACCCTGTCCGCCCACAAGATCCACGCGCTCAAGGGCACGGGCGCGCTCCTCGTCTCCGGGCGGGTGCACCTAAAGCCCCTGATATACGGAGGCGGCCAGGAGAGCGGGCTCATGAGCGGCACGGAAAACACCCCCGGCATAATCGCCCTGAACGCCGCCGTGCGGGAGATGCTGGACGACGCTTCGATGCACGAACGCATTTGGGCGCTCAAAGAGCAGCTTAAGGACGGGATAACCCGCCTTACCCCCTGGGCGAAAGTGAATTCCCCGGAAAACGGCGCGGCGCACATACTGAACATCTCCTTCCCCGACGTCAACAGCGAGACATTGCTGCACGCCCTTGAGGAGGACGGTATATACGTGGGCAACGGCTCCGCCTGCTCCGCCAAAGGCAGGAAAGGCTCCAAGGTGCTGCTTGCCATGGGCCTGGGCGACAGGATCGCCCAGAGCGCGCTGCGCTTCAGCCTGTGCCGCTTCACCACAGATGAAGAGATAGATATCACGGCCCGGAAGGTCGCGGAAAAGGCCGAAATGCTGGTCAAATACCAGCGGCGCTGATCTTAAACGCTTTCACGTCACTCCCTGCCGCAAGAAAGGAGCGCACCATGAAGAAACTGCTTTCCCTACTCGTCGCCCTGGCGCTTTTGGGCTGCTGCGCGCTGGCGGAACAGACCGTGTATTCCGACGATTACTACTCCTTCTCCTACCCCTCCGACTGGAGCCTTTCCACCGCCGCCAACGGCGACATAGTGCTTTTGTCCCCCGACGGCAACAGCGGCATACTCACCTTCTGCGTGTTCCAGAACTATATCACCCTTACCGGCGACGCCGAACAGGACAGCCCGATCGTCCAAAGCTGGATCACGAGCTATTCCGGCCCCAACCTGGAGATGAACGGCGAATACGAGTACGTGGAGATCGCGAATCTCCGGGGCTACAGCTTTGACGGCTCCTGGAAAGCCACGGGCGACGACGCCAGGTGCGTGATCCTGACGGGAGACACCCACCTGGTGGGCTTCGTGCTGATAGGAAGCAAGGCGCTTGCCGAGGGCGACAATATAATGGAGAGCGTGGCGCTAAGGTACGATTTCCTCAAGGAAGGCGCCGGCGAAGGCTGGCTGACCTGGAGCAACGACCTGATCTCCGTCGGCTATCCCGACAATTTCTCGCTTATGGATACGGGCTCCGGCGTACTGTTTTCTGACCCCAAAGTCCAGAACAACGCCTACGCCGTGACCATATATCCCCTTGATTTCGATTATGACGACGTGTACGCCCCGCAGTTCGCCTCCATGGTGCTGCCCAAGTCCACCGGGCTTGCCGCCGACCCCGAGATTGAGACGATCGACGGCCGCGTGTTCGGCGTGATAAAGGGCGAAGTATCCGGCGCGAGTCTCGCGCTGTACCTGACCGGAAAAGGCAGGACCGTGGTGGGCGTGATGTTCATAGGCAACGAGGTCGTTGCCATCGCGGAGGACGTGCTCAAGTCCCTTACGATAAACTGACCGTTTCGAAAACCGATATTCCAAAACAAACGAAACTCTGAAAGGCACATGATGAGAGAAGTACTTCTGGTCCGTTTCGGCGAGGTCCACTTAAAGGGCCTGAACCGCCCCTATTTCCTTAAGACCCTGGTGGACGACATCAGGAAGACCCTGGGCGAAGGCCGGGTATGGCTGAGCGAGGGCCGCATATACGTGAGCGATTTCGCGGACATGGAGACTGCGATAGACAAGGTCAAAAACGTGTTCGGCGTGTATTCCGTGTCCCCCGCGGTGGAGATGGAAAAGGACCTGGACAGCATCCTTGCCAAAGCCGCCGAGATGATGAAGGACGTAAAGGGCTCCTTTAAGGTCATCTGCAGGCGTTCCGATAAGTCTTTCCCCCTTAACTCCCAGGTGCTGGCGGGCGTCGCGGGCGAAAAGATACTTGAATCAAACCCCACCCTGACCGTGGACGTGCACCATCCCCAGACCGAAATGTGGATAGAGATCCGCGACCACGCCTACCTGTGCAACCGGGAGATAATGGGCGCGGGCGGACTGCCCATGGGCACCGCGGGGCGCGGCATGCTCCTGCTCAGCGGCGGCATAGATTCCCCCGTGGCAGGCTACCAGATCATGCGCCGCGGCGTACACCTGCAAGCGATCCACTTCGCTTCTCCCCCCTACACCAGCGCGTTTGCCCGGGACAAGGTGCTCACCCTGGCGCGCCTGACCGGCGGCTACCAGTACGGCATGAAGGTGCACATAGTGCCCTTCACCAAGCCCCAGCTGGAGATACACGAAAAGTGCGAGGAAGGCCTGGGCACGGTGATAATGCGCCGCTTCATGATGCGCATCGCCGCCAAAGTCGCCGAAAACGAGCGCTGCAGCTGCCTGGTCACCGGCGAAAGCATAGGCCAGGTGGCCTCCCAGACGCTGGAAGCCATGACCTGCACCGAGAACGTGACGCTCATGCCCGTGTTCCGCCCGCTGATAGGCATGGACAAGCTGGAGATAATCCGCATCGCCGAAAGGATCGGCACCTACGAGACCTCCATCCTCCCCTATGAAGACTGCTGCACCGTGTTCACTCCCCGCCACCCCGTGACCAAGCCCCGCCTGGACAAAGTGGAAAAGGAAGAAAGCAAGCTGGACGTGGAAAGCCTGGTAAACGAAGCCGTGGCGGGCATCGAAGTCGAGTACGTATAACTTAAGCACATGACGATACCTGAACTGCTCAACAACCTCACAAACGATCCCGGCTTCATGGCAAACGTGGAGTGCATGCGCACCCTGCCGGCGAACCCCGCCTCCTACGCGCCTTTTCCCGAGACGCTGGACAGGCGGATAGCCGACGTGCTCAGGCAGCGGGGCATCACTCAGTTGTATTCCCACCAGGCGCGGGCGCTGGAGCTGGCGTTTTCCGGCAAAGACCTGGTGGTGGTGACGCCCACCGCCTCTGGCAAGACGCTGTGCTACAACCTGCCGGTGCTGTCCTCCATACTTAAGGACAATTCCGCCCGGGCGCTGTACCTGTTCCCCACCAAGGCGCTTTCCAGCGACCAGGTGGCGGAGCTTTACGGCATGATAGAGGCGCTGGGCGAGGACATAAAGGCTTTCACCTACGACGGCGATACTCCCGCCTCCGCCCGCACGGCCATCCGCCAGGCGGGGCACGTGGTGGTCACCAACCCCGACATGCTCCACCAGGGCATACTGCCCCACCACACCCGCTGGGTCAAGCTGTTCGAGAACCTGAAGTACGTGGTGATAGACGAGATCCACGCCTACCACGGCGTGTTCGGCAGCAACCTGGCCAACGTGATACGCCGCTTAAAGCGCATCTGCGCGTTCTACGGCGCTGACCCCACCTTCATCTGCTGTTCCGCCACCATCAAAAACCCCGGCGAACTCGCCCGGGTCATGACCGGGCGGGACGTGACCGTGGTGGACAACAACGGCGCGCCCCAGGGTAGGCGCCACGTGATATTCTACAATCCCCCCGTGGTCAACCGGCAGCTGGGCATCCGCGCGGGTAGCATACCCGAGACGCGGAAGATCTGCTCCCGCCTGCTTAAGGACGGCATAAAGACCATCGTGTTCGGCAAAAGCCGCCTGACCGTGGAGGTGCTGACCCGCTACCTTAAGGACGAGGTGCGCGACCCCATAGGCAACGCCGGCCGCGTAAGGGGCTACCGGGGCGGCTACCTGCCCACATTAAGGCGTGAGATAGAGACCGAGCTGCGCCGGGGCGGCGTGGACATGGTCATATCCACCAACGCCCTGGAGCTGGGCATAGACATAGGCCAGTTGGACTGCTGCGTGATGTGCGGCTATCCCGGCACCATCGCCTCCACCCGCCAGCAGGCGGGCCGCGCGGGGCGGCGGCAGGCGGAGAGCCTGACCATACTGGTGGGCTCCTCCAACCCCCTGGACCAGTACATAATGAGCCATCCGGACTTCTTCTTCGACCAGTCCCCGGAGATGGCGTTCATAAACCCCGACAACCTGTACATACTGCTCAACCACCTCAAGTGCGCCTCCTACGAGCTGCCCTTCGAGGAGGGCGAGACCTTCGGCGGGTTTAGTGAGACGGGCGAACTGCTCTCCTACCTGGAGGACCAGAATATACTGCGCAAGGTGTCCGGCAAGTGGTACTGGATGGCGGAGGAGTTCCCCCAGGCGGGCATTAACCTCAGAAGCGCGTCCGACCAGAACTTCGTAATAATCGACATCACCGACCCCAAGCACCACCGCGTAGTGGGCGAAATGGACCGCTTCACAGTGCCCATGCTGCTGCACAAGTACGCCATATACATGCACGAGGGCCAGCAGTACCAGGTGGAGGATCTGGACTTCGACGACAAGAAGGCCTATATCCGCCGGGTGGACGTGGGCTACTACACCGACGCCGACCTGACCACCTCCCTGAAGGTGCTGGACGAGTTCGAAAGCGACGAAGAGCAGCTTCTGGGCCGCCACAGGGGCGAAGTGCTGGTGTCCTCCATAGTCACCGTGTTCAAGAAGATCCGCTTCGACACCCACGAGAACCTGGGCTGGGGCCCCGTGACGCTGCCCGAGCTGGAGATGCAGACCACCGCCTGCTGGTGGACGCTGCCCGAGGGGCTGGAGGAGGAGTTCGGCAAGGAGGAGACCAAGACCGCCATGGTGGCGCTCTCCTACCTGATGCGCCACATCGCGCCCACCTTCCTGATGTGCTCCGTAACGGACATAAACGTGAGCTACCACGTCAAGGACAGCTTTTCCCAGAAGCCCACATTGTACCTGTACGACATGATCCCCGGCGGCATCGGGCTCAGCGACCGCGTGTACGAGATGAACACCGAGTTCTTCCGCGAAGCCAAGCGCCTGCTAAACGCCTGCCCCTGCACCGACGGCTGCCCCTGCTGCACCGGCGCCGCGGGCGTGGGCGCGAAGCACACCCTGCTGATGATCCTGGGCCGCCTGCTGGAGGAATAACTTTCCGCGCATTTTCCCGCCCCGGCGGGACCTTAATATCCGGATACCTATCGCCCCCAAAGGAGGTAACGCATGAAGATACGCTTAAACCCCGACGAGGAAGTCGTCAAGACCATCAAGGAAGGCCTTAAGATGAAGGACGGCTACTGCCCCTGCCGCCTGGAAAGGACCCCCGACACCAAGTGCATGTGCAAGGAATTCCGCGACCAGATCTCCGACCCGGAGTTCGAGGGCTTCTGCCACTGCATGCTGTACTACAAGGAGAAATAAGTTTTTCCGCCCACGCCAACAATGGCGGATACCTTAAGGACGCCTTCGTGCCCCTGACGAACGGGGACACAGCCGAGATATACAAGGCGTGCCTGTAAGACCGCCCATCATTCATTACAAGGAGAATCATCATGGAAGTAAAGGTAACCACCGCTTCTTTCGAGCAGGAAGTCGTCAAAAGCGACATCCCCTGCATCGTGGACTTCTGGGCCACCTGGTGCGGCCCCTGCCGCATGCTGGGTCCCGTGCTCAGCGAGATCGCCGAGGCCAATGAAGGCAAACTCAAGGTGTGCAAGGTGAACGTGGACGAAGAGCCCGCCCTGGCGCAGCAGTTCGGCATCATGTCCATACCGCTGGTCATACTGTTCAAAGACGGCAAGCCCGTAAAGCAGGCCCTGGGCTACAGGCCCCGCGCGGCGCTTGAAGCGGAACTGGGCATCTGACGGCGCTTTCCGCGGCGCATCAAAACAGCCTTCCCCTTGCAGGGAAGGCTGTTTGTTTTTATGCTGCGATCCGGCGCCGCAAGCTCATGCGGCGTCTTTGTTCCTGACGGCGGCGAGCCACAGCGTCTCCCGGTTCCCGTCCTCGTTGATCTCGAGCCTGAGCCGCCCGTCCGTCTGAAGGGAGAAGACCAGCTTTTCGCCGCCCTCGAGCTCCGCCGAAAGCGTGCCGTCAGAGAAGGTGAAGTTCCACCAGATATCCCCGAAGCGCTCCCCGCCCAGGGCGACCGACTCGCCTTCGATGTAGATGTCCGTGCTGTCTCCCAGGGCTTCCGCGGGCGCGGTGGTGCCCGCCCTTTCCACGTACAGGCTCTTCCAGTATCCGCTGAACCAGTCCGGTCCCGCGGCGGGCATGATGCCCGCGGGTTTATACACCACGGCGGGCTCGCGGTTGAAAAACAGGCCCATGTCCCCCTGCACCATGAACGTGTCGCTCACCACGTTTATGGGCGACAGCCCGTCCGCGTCGAGCAGCAGGTAGTTTTCCGACATGGTCCACGCGCCTGTCTGCGCCTCCCCCAGCACGCTGAAAACGTACGTGCCGTCCGGGTCCAGCGACAGGCTCACGGGGATGCCGTTAAGGTCGGCATACCAGTTTCCCGCGGCGGGGTTTTTATTTTCCGTCTCGGCAAGAGCGGCGGAAGCAAAGAGCAGGAGACAAGCCAGAAGCATGGCAGATAATCTTTTCATGACCGTACGCTCCTACTCAAAAAGGCTTTCGTCATAATTGTCTGCCGAAGCTTCCTGCCCGCCGGAATCCCTTACGACGAGTTTGTAGCGGTAACGGTCGTGCGCCTGCCGCCATTCGTTATCGGAGGAATAGTAAAAATCGTATTCCGCGTCCACGATGAAGCGGCAGTCGTTCGTAAGAATATCGGCGTCTTCTATGGTGCGCGCCTTTGCCAGGGCTTCGGTGTACTTTTCCCCGTTTTCTCCAGTAAGCCCCCTGTAATACACCTCTACGTGATAAGGCGGCAGCCCTCCTTTTATGCCGAAATCCAGCTCCAGGTATCCATCTTCTTCGGCCTGGTTAAGCTCCATAAACGATATTTCCAGCTTTTCGCCGGGAATGACGTTCCCGCTTCCGGGCTCCCCTGCCGTAAACGGACCAAAGCCGACCTCCGGCGTGCCCGAAGCGCCGCCGCGCAGCAGGTCCAGTATATCCCGGGCGCTGCCGCCGTTTTCGCGGGGCATATAGTCCGAAGCGCCTGTGTCAAAGGCATATGAGCGCTTTTCGGTCTCGCCGCAGCGGGAACATTTGCGCAGCTGCACGCCCTCCTCGCCGGGGAACGCCCGCCGTATTATCACCCAATCGGTCCAGTCGTGCCCCATGGGCTTGTCGTTGCCCGTGGCGGAACGTTCTCCGCAGCGCTCGCATTCCCAGTAAAACACGCCGTAATGCGTGCAGTCCGCGCGGCTGATATACACCTGTTTTGAAAATGCATGGCCCAGCGCGGGCAGATTTTCCACCAGTTTTTCCCCGCAGATGCACATATACAGCGCGCGTCCGCCCATGGTGCAGGTGGGTTCATCGCGGCTTATCTGCCTCCAGCTGTGGGTATGCTCGGTCGTGTCCGCCGACGTGACGGGCATAAGCGCCATGACCATTAGCAGCGCCAGCAGCACAGAAATGAGTTTTTTCATGCTTGTCTCCTTTGATCCGCCTTGTCGGGTTTTGCGGGAAGCAGCCGGTAAAAAAACACGGAAGGAGCGTCCTAAGCGCTCCTTCCGTCACTTGCCTGTCACAGCCCCGCGACCAGTTCGGACCGGTAGCCCAGTTCCTGCCTTAAGCATTCGCTGTCCGGCAAAGTGGACATAAGCGCAGCCAGCTTCCCTTTAATATACGGATGAGCGCAGGCAGCCGGCACCAGCGCGGTCTCAAACGCGTTTATTTCCACTTCTCCGCCGTCCCAGCCCATCACGCAGGGCTCAAGAGGCGTCACGAAGCACATGTATTTGTTGTTTATGGGCATCCTGCCGCACACGTTAAGCCGCGCCAGGCAGAAATTCTCGTCGGATATGAAGTAGGTCACGCTGCCGCCTTCCCTGAGCACGGTGGCGCCTTCCAACTTGCCCAGGCTTATGTCCGTGCGGCTCACGTCCAGCGCCTTCTTGGTGTGCAGCTCACGGGGCTTGCCGTCCTTGCCCACGCGCCCCCAGTCCCAGAAACGGTAGGTGGCGTCGGAGGACTGCTGTATCTCGTACACCATAACCCCGCCGCCCAGCGCGTGCACGCAGCCGTGGGGGATGTAGTACACGTCGCCCGCCTTTGGATACACCCAGTTCAGGCACTCCTCTATCCTGCCTTCGGCAACTATCTCGTCCAGGGGTTTGTCCAGCAGCTTTAAGCCGTAGGCGATGCGGCTGCCCTCGTCGGCGGAAACGATCATCCACGCCTCGGTCTTGCCCAGCTTGCCGTCGTTCTTGAGCGCGTACTCGTCCCCGGGATGCACCTGCACGGAGAGTATGTCCTTCGCGTCCAGCAGCTTGAGCAGCAGCGGGAAGGGGCGCTTGTCGGTGCCGGTCACGCCGGCATAGTCGTCTTCCAGCGCCTTTGACAGGGGCTGGCCTTCGTACTCGCCGTTCAGGATCACGCTTTCCAGACCCTTAAGGTCGCTGACTTCCAGGCTTTCGCCCACCTGGTCGCCGGGAGTGTCCTTGCCCAGCCACTCGGCGAGCCTTTCGCCGCCCCAGGGGGTCATCTCCCCCCAGCGGTACGCGGGACGCATTTTGAATATTTCCATAACAACCTCCGGATTTCGCTTTTGGCTTTCAAGCGGCTTCGCCGCAGGATCACGGGGTAAAGACCGCTCAAAATGGTTTCCGGTTCATTTTGAGCGATAAGCGCGGCGCCCGTACACTTGGTCGGCTTCGACCCGCAGCGGCGGCATGTACGGCGCGAGGACGCGATTTTTGCGCAGGAAGCCTGACGACCGGAGCAAGCAATCGCTTCATTGCAGGTTTTCCGCACGAAAATTTCCGCAGAAATTTCAGAAAAACCTGTTGCCTTGCTTCCCGGCAGTTGGCTACAGACCGTTTCTGCCAAAACCGTCCGCCTTACTGCATAAACCTGAACGCTGAAAATGAAACAGGTTTCATTTTCAGCGAAGCGCGGCAGCGCGCATCACATTTTTTCGGGAGCGGCGATACCGAGCAACGACAGCGTGGTCTTGATCGTGGTGCGGGCGGCGCGGGTGAGCATCAGCCTTGCCGCCGAGGCGGAGGCGTCCGCGTCCAGTATGCGGTGCTCGTAATAGAAGCGGTTGACCGCCTTTGCCAGTTCGCAGGAGAAGCGGGTGATGTAGGAAGGCTCGTTTTTCTGGGCGGCGAGTTTGACCGTCTGGGGGAACTCGTCAAGGAGCCTGAGCACCGCCTGGCTCTCCGGGTCGTCAAGCGCCGTAAAGTCGGGCGCGGCGGTTATCTCCTCCGCTTTCCTCAGCACGCTGCACAGCCGGGCGTGGGTGTACATCACGTAGGGGCCGGTCTCGCCGTCAAAGTTGAGCGCCTTGTCCCAGGTGAAGTCTATGTCCTTGATCCTGCCGTTGAACAGGGCGAAGAAGATCACCGCGCCGATGCCTATCTGCTTTGCGATCTCCCCGCGGTTCTCCAGGTCCGGGCTCTTTTCGGCGATTATGCTTTCCGCCTTTTCGATGGACTGGGTGAGCAGGTCCTCCAGGTACACTATGCGGCCTTCCCGCGTGGAAAGCGACTGGCCGCTGAAGGACACCATGCCGAAGTTTACGTGCTCGCAGCCCTTCGCCCAGTCCCAGCCCAAAAGCTCCATCACCTTGAACAGCTGCTTGAAGTGCAGGTCCTGCTGATACGCCACCACGTACAGGTTCTTGTCGAAAGCGTAGGTGTCGTGGCGGTACTTGGCGGCGGCCAGGTCGCGGGTCATGTACAGGGTGGCGCCGTCGCTGCGCAGGATTATGGCGGGAGGCATGTTCCACTCGTCCAGCTTGACTATCTGCGCGCCCGCGTCCTCCACCAGCAGTTTCTTCTGCCTGAGCTCGTCCACTACGGGCTGCATCTTGTCGTTGTAGAAGCTTTCGCCGGCGTAGGAATCGAACTTCACCCCAAGCATGTCGTACACCTTTTCGGCGTCCTTAAGGGTGACCTCCTTGAACCAGCTGAATATCCTAAGGGCTTCTTCGTCCCCGTCCTCTATCTTCTTGAACCAGGCGCGGCCCTCGTCTTCCAGGGCGGGATTTTCCTTGGCTTCGGCGTTAAAGCGCACGTAGAGCTTCACCATCTCGTCCACGCCGCCCTTTTTCACGGTCTCCTCGTCGCCCCAGCGCTTGTAGGCGGCGATCATCTTGCCGAACTGGGTGCCCCAGTCCCCCAGATGGTTGACGCCCACGCATTTGTAGCCCAGGAAACCGTATATCTTGTACAGGGCGCTGCCTATCATGGTGGTGGACAAATGGCCGATGTGGAAGCGCTTGGCGATGTTGATGGAGGAGTAGTCGATGACCACCGTCTTGCCCGCGCCGACGGTGTCGCTGCCGTAGTTTTCGCCCTGTTCCAGCGCGGCGGTAAGCACGTTTTCGGCGTATGCGGCCCGGTTCACATAGAAATTAAGATACCCGCTCACGCTCTCCACGCGGGAGAACAGGGGGCTGTCTATGGCATTTTTAAGGGCGTCGGAGATCATCGGCGGCGCCTTCCTGAGCACGCGGGACAGCTTAAAGCAGGGCAGGGCGAAGTCGCCCATGTCCGGGGTGGGCGGGGTCTCGATATAGTCCAGAAGCGTCTCGGGAGCGAGCTCGGCGCCGAAAGCGTCCCCGGCGGCCCGGGAAGCCAGCAAAGCGGCCTGGTATTTAAAGTCCATAATATATACCTCTAGGGGTGGATTCGGCCTTCCCCTAACGAGAAGGCTTTAATGATAAACGAACGGAATATCTTACCGGCGTCCGGCGCGGACCGGAAGCAGAAGACCGGCGGTTTTTTTATAGCCCTAGCGCCTTCACCCAATGCCGGGTGATCAGCTCGTGGCCCACGCTGGTGGGATGCACGCCGTCGCGCAGCCACCAGTCGGCAGGCGCCAGGCGGGCGGCCTCGTCGAAGGCCTCCTGCAGGGGCACGAACACGGCGTTATGTTTTTCCGCCACCTTTTTGGCCATTTCGGCGCGCTTTAAGCACTCCGTACGGAAGTATTCCCACCTGTCCGGCAGCTCCTCGGTGGCGCAGGTGGCGCTCGCTTCCAGCACGAAGGGCTCAAGTATCACCAGTTTGATGTCCGGCAGGGCGGCTTTGACCTCCTTGAG
Organism: Clostridiales bacterium; assembly: GCA_024683475.1. GTDB lineage: Bacteria > Bacillota > Clostridia > Christensenellales > Aristaeellaceae > RUG14130. Next base: position 58,834 of record JAIKYG010000006.1, read on the forward strand.
CAACAGGTCGTACACCATGAAGTACTTGTCCGCGTCCACTCCGTTGTGGCCGCCTATCTCGTGCCACACGTCGTTTATGCCGATCAGCACGGAGAGCACGTCGGGCTTTAAGTTGATTATGTCCCTCTTTATGCGGGCATACACGTCCACCACCCTGTCGCCGCTCACGGCGCGGTTGATCACGTCGTACACGCCGGGATAGTCCACGCCCAGCCTGCCTTTTACGAACGCCGGATACCCGGTGCCGGGATTCATGTCGTTATTGCGGTCGCGCCCCGCGTCGGTAATGGAGTCGCCCTGAAACAGTATCCTTGTCATGATCTTCTCCTTACAGTTTGGTGAAGGGATAGCTTTCCCCGAAGTCTTCCACGGTGACCTTCTTCATCCTCTGCTCCTTCAGGGGGCGGTCGCTGCGGTCGGTGTCGCAGGACGCGATCTTATCCACCGCCTCCATGCCTTCCGTGACCCGCCCGAAGGCCGCGTATCCGCCGTCCAGGTGCGGGGCGTCCGCGTGCATGATGAAGAACTGGCTGCCCGCGGAATTGGGGCTCATGCTCCTGGCCATGGAGATCACGCCGCGGGTGTGCTTAAGGGGATTGATGCAGCCGTTCTGCCTGAACTCGCCCTTGATGCGGTAGCCGGGGCCGCCCATGCCGGTGCCGGTGGGGTCGCCGCCCTGGATCATGAAGCCGCTGATCACCCGGTGGAAGATCAGTCCGTCGTAAAAGCCGCTTTTGACCAGGCTCACGAAATTGCCCACGCTCTCAGGCGCCTTGTCGGGGAATAGCTCAAGTTTGATCCTGTCCCCGTTTTCCATTTCTATCGTCACGATGGGATTAGCCATAACTGCCTCCTGTATTCGTCTATTTTTCTATCTTTTCGGCCTTGTATTCCGCGCCCTTGGTGTCCACGCGTATGGACTTGATCACCTGCGGCGCAGTCGGTTTATCGTTGCGGTCCGTGGCGACTCTGCTGATCTCCATCGCGGTGTCCATGCCGTACACCACTTTGCCGAAGCCGGCGTACGCGCCGTCCAGGTAGGTGGGCGCGGTCTGCTCCGTCTCGTTGGTCACGATGAAGAACTGGCTGCCCGCGCTGTCAAGCGGCATAGACTGCCTCGCCATAGACACGGTGCCCAAAATATGAGACAGGGTGTTGCCCTCAAACCCGTTCTGGCTGAACTCGCCCTTTATCGCGTAGCCGGGACCGCCCCTGCCGGTGCCTTCCGGGTCGCCGCCCTGGATCATGAAGCCCTGGATGACGCGGTGGAAGGTCAGCCCGTCGTAAAACTTGCTGTTGGCAAGCTCGACGAAGTTCGCCACGGTGTTGGGCGCGCACTCCGGGTACAGCTCTATGATTATCCTTTTGCCGTTTTCCATGGTCAGGGTGGCCACGGGGTGCGTCTCGTCCGCCAGTTCGTATTTGGGAGCGATCGCGCCGCGGATTATGAACGCCGCCGCGATGACCAGCAGCAGCACTCCCACGGACACCAGCACCAAAAGCATCCTTTTCTGGCGTTTTTTCCTGCTAAGCAGTTTTTTGTTGTTGTGATGATTTCCCATACGATACTCCTCAGACTATTTCTGTCACATATATCGTGCCGTTTTCCGCCCGGAAGCGCACGTCCTTCCCCGCGAAGCCGAAGCCGTATATCCGCCCCGGGTCGTCCTGATATCCGGGCCGGGGGTCCAGCGAAAGCGCCTGGGTGAGCGTGTTTATCTCCTCTTCCGAAAACCCTTTTTTGAGCTCCTCCGGGAACACCACGGCGCTTTTAAGGCCCTTTAACTCCTCGCCGAAGCCGCCTTGGGCGCCCGGCGCGGTGTCCGCGTAGGGCAGGTAGGGCTTTATGTCGTATATCAGCGTGCCGCTTTTCATGTCCCCGCCCGACACGGTTAAGCTGCCGTCGCCGTTCACGCTTTCCAGCTTTACCAGCGTGAGCCCCAGGGGGTTCGGGCGGAAGGGCGAGCGGGTGGCGAACACGCCTTTTCTTTCGTTCTGGCCCAGTTTGGGCGGGCGCACGGTGGCGCTTTTTGAGGGTGCTTCGTCAAAGCCCCACACCAGCCACAGGTGGGAAAACTCCCGTATCCCCCGTATCCAGTCCGGCCCCGAAAACTCCTTCTCGAAGCGGATCACGCTTCTTAAGTCCGGACACAGCCCGCTCTGGCGGGGCAGGCCGAACTTGGTGGGAAACGCGTTCTCCACCCGGGCGACGGGCCGTATCAGCACTGCCCGAGCATTCCCTTAAGGTTGCTAAGATCGTACTCCAGCGCCTTTATGCAGTCCTCCATGCCCTCGAACTCCACGCTCAGCCAGTGGTCGTAGCACGCGTCCTTCAGAAGCTTCAGGCACTTCGGCACGTTCACCACGCCGTGGCCGATTATGGCGCCGCGCAGGTGGTTGCCGCCCGCGGTGCCGAACCAGCCCTGGGGCGGCACGTACTCGCCCGCAGCCTTGAAGAAGAAGTCCTTGGCGTGGGCGTGCACCGCCATGGGGGCGGCCACCTTAAGGGCGTCCTCGCCCTTCTCGTCCGCGCACATGAAGTTGCCCATGTCCACCAGCCAGCCGAAGTTGGGATGGTCCACGGTCTCGATCAGCTTCTTTACCCGGCTGGAATGCTGGAAGAAGTAGCCGTGGTTCTCTATCATGGTGTGGATGCCCAGCCCCGCGGCGTACTCGGTGACCCTGCGGTAGCCTTCCGCCACTATGGGCAGCGCCTCCTCCACTGTGTACTGCCTGCCGTCGGCGTCCCTGCCGCCGGTGGAATCGTGGCGCATGCGCTTGGTGTTCAGCCGCGCGGCCACCTCCAGTTCGGTCTTCAGCGTCTCGACCTGTTTGTCCAGCCCGTTTTTGAGGAAATCCGCGCCTACCATGTAGGCGATTATGGGGATGCCCTCGTCGCGGGACTGCTTTTCCAGTTCCCCCGCAAGCGAAAGCATCTCTGCGTGGGACAGGCCGCCGCGCACTATCTCCACGCCCTCGTAACCCATCTTGCGGGCGGTGGGGATAACGTCCATCATGTTCATGCGCCCGTCGTTCAGGGCCTGGGAAAAGCTGTAGCTCGATACCGCGATCTTCATATCTATATTCCTTTCATGTTGTGGAATCGTATTTACGCTCAGTTGCCGGCAGCCCGCGCCTTTACCTGGTGATACCTGCCCAGTATGTAATAATCCACCTTCGCGCTCCTTTCGGGGCTGGGGTCGCGGGTGAGCACGGTCACGCCCAGGGTGCCGCTGCCCACGCTGTCTATGTCCGCCGGCCCCACGTTTTGGTAAAGCTGCGCCTCGTCTTCGGGCAGCGGGTCAAGCGTCAGGGTGACCCACTGGGCGGAAAAGGGCGAATAGCTGATTATCTTTACCGTCACGTCCGCGAAATAGTATTCGTCTATGCCGCTAAGCGCTTCCTCGCCTTTAAGGCGCACGAAGTCCTCCGCTCTGGCGGCGGCAGGGGTTATCTTTACGTCGGCTTCGGTCTTTATCACGCTGGTCACGGCGTAAAACGCCACCGCCAGCGCGCACAGAAGCGCGACCGCGAGCAACACTATCGAAAGCTTCTTCATCATTCCTCCATTTGGAGTCAATTATACCACACACCGCCGTTATTGTCAAAAACGGATATATGGAGTAAAATATGGGAAAACGCACTCAGGAAACACACAGGAAACACGGAGGAAACATCATGAACATAGCGGTCTACTGCGCTTCCCGCCCCGGCAGCGACCCCGCTTTCGCGCGCGACGCGTACGAAGTGGGCAGATGGATAGGTTCCCACGGTCACACGCTGGTATACGGCGGCTCGAATACCGGGCTGATGGGGCGGGTCGCCGACGGCTGCCTGGACGCGGGCGGCGAGGTCATAGGCGTGATCCCCGGGATAGACGAGATCCTGGCGCGGCAGAACCCCCGCCTGACTCACGTCATATTCACAAAGGACATGGCGGACCGGCGCAGCGAGATGATCCGCCTTTCGGACGGCTTTATCGCCCTGCCCGGGGGGCTGGGCACGTTTGACGAGGTGACGGAAGTGCTGAGCCTTAAGAGCCTGGACCTCGTCAAGGGCAAGGTGGCGTTTTTCGACACCCTTGACTATTACGCGAAGCTTAAAAGCGCTTTCGAAAGCATTCTCGACCACGGTTTCGGGGAGAAAGCGTACTTTTCCCAGGTGGGCTTCCTTAAAAGCACGGCGGAGCTGGACGGGTTTTTCGGCCTGTGACGCGCCCGCCCCGGGGCTGCCCGCCGCCGTTCCTTATCATTGACAAACCCACTTAACCATTGTATAATATTCCCATAAGAGCGAAGTCTCTTAACATTAATCTAAGGAGCGACGTTTTCATGAAGAAACTGCTTGCTGTCCTGCTGGCACTGGTGCTGGCGCTGGGCATGATGTCCTTCGCCAACGCGGACGCCATGGATCCCGAAGCTCTGTCCGAGCTGCTGTGCGGCGACGACAGCCTGGTAGACCTGATCGAAGAAGCTCAGGCCGAAGGCGAACTGGTAGTTTACGGCTGCGCCGAAGAGGCCTATGTAGCGGCCGCCACGAATCACTTTGAAGAGATCACCGGCATAAAGACCAGCTATCAGCGCCTGTCCACCACCCAGGTGCAGGGCAAGATCATCGAGGAAAACCACAATCCCTCTGCCGACGTCTGGTTCGGCGGCACCAACGATCCCTACAACGAGACCGCCAAGGACGGCTACCTGGAGGCTTATGAAGCCGTGAACGCCAAGAACCTGATCGGCCCCGCCTTCCGCGATCCCGACGGTTACTGGTACGGCATCTACAAGGGCATCCTGGGCATCATGGTCAACACCAAGGAGCTCGAGCGCATGAACCTCGAGGCCCCCAAGGGCTGGGACGACCTGCTCAAGGAAGAGTACAAGGGCCTGATCTGGTCCTCCAACCCCAACACAGCCGGCACCGCCAAGCTGGTCATCAACACCCTGATCCAGCTCAAGGGCCATGACGAAGGCATCGCCTACCTGGTGGCGCTGGACAAGAACATCAGCCAGTACACCAAGAGCGGCAGCGGCCCCAGCAAGAACGTGGGCCCCGGCGAGTGCGTGATCGGCATCGGCTTCCTGCATGACGGCATCACCCAGATCCTCAAGGGCTACACCAACATCAGCCTGGTCATCCCCGAAGAGGGCACCGGCTACGAGATCGGCTCCACCGCCATCTTCGACGGCTGCGCCCACGAGGCTGCCGCCAAGCTGTGGATCGAGTACGCCTTGTCTCCCGAGTGCGTGGAGCTAGCCGACGACGTGGAGAGCTTCCAGTTCCTGGTGCTCGCCAACGCCGAGCAGCCCAAGGCCATCGAGCCCTTCGGCCTGGATCCCGACAACGTGATCGACTACGACTTCGCCGACGCGAAGGAGAACACCACCAAGTACCGCGACGAGTTCCTGAACGCTCTGGGCGGCACTGACGACCGTTTCAAGACCGAATAAATTTTCCTGGACGCGGGGTCGGGGATACGCTCCGGCCCCGCGTTTTTCAACAAAAGAGGCCCGTATCGGGCCCCGTATTCCCGCAGCCGTACCGGGAGGACATGCACAATGGCACTGTTTAAACGAGCGGATACAGGCGACGCCCGCAACGGGGCGCGCACTATGTCTCAGGACGCCAAAAAGGCCAGAAAAAGCTCTCAGGCCAGGTCGCTGGAAAGAAAAAAGTTCTTCGGCGACCCGATAATGGTGGGAGCCATCTTTTTCCTGGTCATCTTTCTGGCTCTGTTTGTGGTCTACCCCATCGCCATGCTGCTGGCAGACTCCGTCACCGCCGACGGGCGCATGGACAGGGTCAACGCCTATTACGTCGAAAACGTAAAGGACCGGGTAGACGCCTATAACTACGAAAAAAACGACGTGGGGCGCCTGGAGCTGATAAAGAACCGGCTCAAGGAGACCTACGACACCTCGCTGCAGGCAGCCAAGGACCGGGGCGCCGAAAAGCCCCGCGAGGAGCCTGAAGTGAAGGTGCTGCGCGAAGTATATAATAACGCGAACGCCGAGTACAAAGACGCCAACGCCGCCTATAAAAAGGCGCTGACGGGAGCGGAGAGCGCCTCCAAGGGCTCCATACTCGAGTTCATAGTCCAGATGTACAAGACCCTGCCCAAGGACGAAGCCGCGGTCCACTCCAAGGCGGCGCTCAAGCTGTATTTCGCCTCCGGCAACAAAAGGACAGACTTCAGCGCCTTCACTTCCCTGACCAAGGACTTCGGCTTCAAGGACGCCTTCAGAAACACGATGGTCATAGGCCTTATGACGGGCTTCGGCTCGCTGTTCATAGGCTTCCTGTTCGCGTACGTGGACTGCTACGTAAAGGTCAAGAACCGGGCGCTCAAGAAGATGTTCGACGTGGTCAGCATGCTGCCCGTGGTGTCGCCGCCCTTCGTGCTGAGCCTCAGCATGATGCTGCTGTTCGGCAGGAGCGGCATAATCACCCGCGAGATACTGGGCATATATGACAGCAACATCTACGGCGTGAAGGGCATAGTGATCGTGCAGACGCTCACCTTCTTCCCCGTGTGCTACCTGATGCTCAAGGGCCTGCTTAACAACATCGACCCCTCCATGGAGGAGGCCGCCCGCGACATGGGCGCCAGCCGCTGGAAGGTGTTCACCACCGTCACGCTGCCCCTCATGCTGCCGGGCCTGGGCAACGCGTTCCTGGTCACGTTCATCGAGTCCGTGGCGGACTTCGCAAACCCCATGATAATCGGCGGCTCCACAGACACCCTGGCTACCGCCATCTACCTTCGCATAACCGGCGGCACGTACGACACCCACGGCGCGGCCGCGATGGCCGTGGTGCTGCTGCTGATCACGTTCATACTCTTCATGGTCCAGAAGTACGTGCTTGAGGCCAAGAGCGCCGCGACGCTCACTGGCAAGGCCAGCCGTGGCAGGATGCTGATAGAGGACAAGAGCGTCACCCGGCCCCTGTCCGCGCTGTGCATAGCGGTCAGCACGTTCGTCATCCTCATGTACGTCTGCATCCCCCTGGGCAGCCTGTTCAAGCTCTGGGGCATGGACTACTCCCTGTCCCTCGTGCACTACCATGACATGTTCAGGGAGAGCGGCCTGAAGGCGTTCAAGGACAGCTTCATACTCTCCATCATCGCCGCCCCCATAACCGCCCTGTTCTCCATGGTGATAAGCTACCTGGTGGTCAAAAAGAAGTTCAAGGCCAAGGGCTTCATCGAGTTCACCAGCATGATCGCCATGGCGGTGCCCGGCACGGTGCTGGGCGTGGGCTTCATAAGGGGCTTCGCCAACGGCATACTGCGCACCGGCTTCATGCAGGGCATATACGGCACCGGGCTGATACTTATAATCGTGTTCGTGGTGCGCTCGCTGCCCGTGGGCACCCGCAGCGGCATTTCGGCGCTCAGGCAGATCGACAAGTCCATTGAGGAGAGCGCCTACGACCTGGGCGCAGGCAGCGGCAAGGTGTTCACCTCCGTAACGCTGCCGCTGATCAAGGACAGCTTCTTCAGCGGCATCGTCACCACCTTCGTGCGCTCCATCACCGCCATTTCCGCGGTCATACTGCTGGTGACGCCCAAATACCTGCTGATAACCTGCCGCATCAACGAATACGCGGAGAAGGGTTCCTTCGGCATCGCCTGCGCCTATGCCACCATACTGATAGCGATCGTGTACGCGTCCATACTCATAATGAACCTGGTAATCAAGTACTTCGGCACCAGCCGCGCCGTAAGGGAGGCACAGAAGAATGAACAGTGAGAAAAAAGGCGTGCTTATAGACCACATCTATAAGATCTACCTGGACCCCAAGACCAAAAAGGAGTTCTACGCCGTAAACGACGTCACCCTGGACATACAGCCGGGCAGTTTCGTGACGCTTTTGGGCCCCAGCGGCTGCGGCAAGACCACAACGCTCAGAATGATCGCGGGCTTCGAGAGCCCCGATGCGGGCGAGATATACATCGGCGGCGAGCCGGTGAACGCCCTGACCCCCAACAAGCGGGACACGGCCATGGTGTTCCAGTCCTACGCCCTGTTCCCCCACATGAACATATTCGACAACGTGGCCTACGGCCTTAAGCTCCGAAAGGTGCCCAAGCCGGAGATCCAGAAGCGCGTGTTCGACATGCTCAGGCTGGTGGGCCTGGAGGGCATGGAGAACCGCTTTACCAACCAGTTGTCCGGCGGCCAGCAGCAGAGGGTCGCCCTGGCCCGCGCCCTGATTGCGGAGCCCGGCGTGCTGCTGTTTGACGAGCCTCTTTCCAACCTGGACGCCAAGCTGCGCGTGTACATGCGCACGGAGATCCGCCGCATACAGCAGCAGTTCGGCATCACCGCCATCTACGTCACCCACGACCAGTCCGAAGCCATGAGCATCTCCGACAACATAATCATCATGAACAAGGGCGTCGTGGCGCAGATGGGCACTCCCAGGGAGATCTACTACCACCCGGCCAACGAGTTCGTGGCGGACTTTATCGGCGAAGCCAACTTCCTGGACGCCGAGATAAACGGCCTTAAGGGCGAAGACCTGGTCAGCGTGACGTCCTGCGGCGTGACCTTCGACGTGGCGCGCCCCGAAAAACCCGTGGACAGGGGCGACAAGCGCACCGTGATGCTGCGCCCCGAGGGCGTACGGCTCGCGGAACAGGGCATAATCCCCTGCAAGGTGCTGCTCAGCTGCTTTATGGGCTCCTACCAGCTCTACCACGTGCAGACCGCGGACAAGGTGGTCAAGATCACCGACAACCACCCCGTGGGCAGACGGATATTCGACGTGGGCGAGGACGCCTTTTTGGACTTCGAGCTAATAGACACGCACCTGATGTAAAAACGCTTAAACTATAAAAACAAAACCGCGCTTTCGCGCGAGGAGGACATTTTGAGAATCGCTCAGCTTTCGGACTCATTCCTGCCCATAATGGACGGCGTGGCCCGGGTCACCCTGGCATACACCGAGACCCTGTGCAAGATGGGTCACGAGCTCACCGTGATCGCTCCCTTATGCGACACGGGGCACAGGGGCGGCTATCCCTTTGAGATAGTCGATTTCAAGGCGGTGCGCCTGCCCCTGCTTAAACAGTACAAGACCGCCGAAGCCCGCTGGGACAAGCACTACATGGAGCGCATAAAAATGATACCGCTGGACATAGTGCACACCCAGTCCCCCTTCGCCGCGGGCACCGAGGCGCTGCGCCTGGCGGTGGAAAGGAACATCCCCCTGGTGGGCATGTTCCACTCCAAGTATGAGGACGACTTCGTAAAGGCGGTGCATTCCCGCAAGATCGCCCACATAGGCACCCGGATAGTGGTCGACTTTTACAACCGCTGCGACGAGGTGTGGACGGTGAGCGAAAGCTCCGTGGACGTGATGCGGGAGTACGGCTACAAGGGCGACGTGCAGGTGATGTTAAACGGCGTCAGCATGAAGCCGGTCAGCCCGGAAAAACTAAGCGAAGTGAACGCCCGCTTCGATCTCGGCGCTTCCCCCGTGCTGCTGTACGTGGGCCAGCTGGACTGGAAAAAGAACCTGCTGAACCTGATACTCGCCGCGGCGGAAATGAAAAAAGCGGGCACGGACTTCCGCCTGGTGTTCGCGGGCCAGGGCATAAACCGGGAGGAGATGGAGACCAAGCTAAGCGAGCTCGACCTCATGCCCTACACCCGCTTTACCGGCCACATCACCGAAACGGACACCCTTGCCGCCCTGTACCAGCAGGCGAGCGTGTACGCCTTCCCCAGCCTTTACGACACCGCCTCCATGACGGTAAGGGAAGCCGCCGCCCTGGGCACGCCCTCGGTGATGGTCAAGGGCGCCACCACCGCCAGCATAGTCGATGACGGCGAAAACGGCTTCCTGTGCGAAAACACCCCCGGTGACCTCGCCCGGGTGATGACCAAAGCCATCACCGACCCCGAGGCGCTCAAACGGGCGGGAGACGGCGCCAGGCGCACCATCTCCATCCCCTGGGAGCAGACCATGGAAAAGGCGGTCAGGCGCTACGAAAACCTGATCGAACTGGGCAGACAGGGCAAGCTCAAGGACAAGTCCAAACGCCTGCTGTAACGCCTTTTGCGCGCCACCCTTAAAGTGTGGCGCGTTTTTGCATATTTTCAACGCATATCTTCCACGGAGGCGCACATGATAATACCCTCTCAAAAACAGCTGGATTTCCTGTCCTGGGAAGTGGGCATGTTCTTCCACTTCGGCATCCGCACGTTTTATAACGGCCACCGCGACTGGGACGGGGAGGAGATGTCCCCCGAAAAGTTCTGTCCCAAGCAGCTGGACTGCCGCATGTGGCTCCAAAGCGCGAAGCTCATAGGCGCGAAATACGCCATCATGACCGCCAAGCACCACGACGGCTTCGCCCTGTGGCCCACAAAGTTCTCCCCCTATTCCGTGGCGGCGTCCCCCTGGAAAAACGGAAAGGGCGACGCGGTCAGGGAGTTTACCGAAGCCTGCCGCGCGGAAGGCATTAAGTGCGGGCTGTACTACTCCCCCGCCCAGTGGGGCTCCCACGCGGTGGAGTTCAAAGACGGCAGGGAGTACGACGACTACTTTATCGGCCAGGTCAGCGAACTGCTTTCGAATTACGGAAAGATCGACTACATCTGGTTCGACGGCTGCGGCTCGAACGGCCACAGTTACGACCAGAAGCGCATAGTGGGCGAGATCCGCCGCCTGCAGCCGGACATACTGATATTCGACATGTGGGATCCGGACACCCGCTGGGTGGGCAACGAGGACGGCTACGCCCCCTCCCCCATCCTGTACGAAAAGGAAATGAACGTGCTGGGGCAGACTAAAAACGTGTTCGCCCCCGCCGAGTGCGACTGCAGGATACGCAAAAACTGGTTCTACGACCTGGACGAGTACAGCTTAAAGAGCGTGGACGAGCTTATGGGCATGTACCACATGAGCGTGGGGCGGGGCAGCAACCTGCTTTTGAATGTGGGTCCCGACGAAAGGGGCCTGCTGCCCGAAAGCGACGTCAAGCGCTTAAGCGAGTTCGGAAGCGAGATACAGCGCCTGTACGGGCGGGACCTGGGCTTCGAGCCCGTAGAGAGGATGGACTCGGGCCGCTATTTCGTCCGGTATTCCCCCCGCCGCCTAAAGCTCTACCGTGAAACGGAGCAGCTGCCCCTGGTGTCCGCCGCCATTATCAAAGAGGACGTGTCCCGGGGCCAGAACATAACGTCCTGGAAACTGTACGCCTGCCTGCCCTCCCTTGAGCCGGACAACGCCATACGCCTTTTGGTCGCCCGGGGGGACACCGTCGGCCACAAGGCGATAGCCCGCTTCCCCGCCCTCAGGACCGCCCGGCTGGAGCTTGAAGTCACCGCCCGGGAAGGCGAAGCGGCCATCTGTGAGATCAAAGCCTACTGAGTTTCCGTATAAAGGCCGGCGTGCGCCGGGAGGGAGCAGTATGAACGCATTTATCCGCGCCGTCACCCTGCTGTTGGCAGTCACATTTATGTTTACCGCGTCCGCGTTTTCGGAAGGAGGAACGGCCGTGCGGGAGATACCGATAACAGACATAGAAGGCATCCGTATCGGCCAGACCGAGAACGCTTCTGCGGGCACGGGGCTCACCGTGTTCATAGCCGAAAACGGCATGCGCGCGGGGCTGGACGTAAGGGGCGGCGGGCCCGCTTCCCGCGAGAGCCAGCTGCTCAATCCCCTTATGGCCGCCCAAACCATCCACGCCATAGTGCTTGCGGGCGGCAGCGCCTTCGGACTGGGCGCGGCAAACGGCGTTATGGAATACCTGGAAGAACAGGGATTCGGCTACGACGTGGGCGTGACCAAAGTGCCCCTTGTGGCGCAGTCCGACATCTTCGACCTGACCGTGGGCGACCCCTTCGTGCGCCCGGACCGGGACATGGGCTACGAGGCGGCGCGCATCGCCTTTGAAGCGCCCAACTACAAGGACGGCAATTTCGGCGCCGGCTGCGGCGCCACGGTGGGCAAGCTGCTGGGCATGGACTACTGCATGAAGTCCGGCATAGGCAGCTATGCCGTGCAGATCGGCGAACTCAAGATCGGCGCGGTGGTCGTAGTGAACGCCCTGGGAGACGTTTGCGACTGGAAGACCGGGCGCCTGATCGCGGGACTGCTCACCGAAGACAAACTGGGCTTAAGGGGCACCCCCGAACAGATGAAACAAAGCATACAGGCGGTGGAAAACAAGTTTACGGGCAACACCACCCTGGCGGTCATAATAACCAACGCCGCCTTCGACAAAGCCGAGCTGTGCAAGATCGCGGGCATGGGTCACGACGGCTACGCCCGGAGCATCAGCCCCGTGCACACCTCCGCGGACGGGGACAGCATTTACGCCGTGTCCGTGGGCGAAGTTTCAGCCGACCGGGACCTGATCGGCACGCTTGCCTGCGAAGTGATCTGCGAAGCCATCACCCGGGCGATAGAGAACTCCGACAGCGCGTACGGCTATCCCTGCGCCCGCGACCTGGGCTTCATAAACTGACCTGCGCATCCGGGAACAGGTAACAGCTCCCCCGCTCGCGTCATTGTGCGCGAGCAGTAGTGAATGGAAGTCCAGTGGACTTCCAGAGCTGCGAGCGTTCCGCAGGCGCGGCAATCCGTAACCCATCAAATAACGGATCGCCACAGCCGCTCACTTTGTTCGCGTCTTCGCGATGACGCACAAAATACCACCAACCACCGACCAACGACCAATGACCAATGACCAATGACCAACGACCATTGACCAATGACCAACGACCAACGACCATCGACCAATGACCAACGACCAACGACCAAAAGGAGCTCACCATGTCTATACAAGCCCTGCAGAAGATAATCGACGCTTCCCACCGCGTGGTGTTTTTCGGCGGCGCGGGCGTGTCCACCGAAAGCGGCATCCCCGACTTCCGCTCCGAGGACGGTCTGTACCGCCAGAAGTACAAGTATCCCCCGGAGGTCATGCTCTCGAGGAGCTTTTTCGACACCCATCCCGCGGAGTTCTTCGAGTTTTACCGCGACAAGCTGCTGCCCCAGGGCGTGAAGCCCAACAAGGCGCACCTGAAACTGGCGGAAATGGAAAAAGCGGGCAAGCTTTCCGCCGTGGTCACCCAGAACATCGACGGGCTGCACCAGGCGGCAGGCAGCAAAAACGTGTTCGAACTGCACGGCAGCGTGCACCGCAATTACTGCATGGACTGCGGCAGGTTCTTTACCTCCGACTTTGTCAGGGATTCGAAGGGCGTGCCCAGGTGCGAGTGCGGCGGCGTGGTCAAGCCGGACGTGGTGCTGTACGAGGAAGGGCTGGACAACGCCACCGTGACCGGCGCCCTGAGGGAGATCTCCTCCGCCGACACGCTGATAGTCGCGGGCACGAGCCTCAGCGTGTACCCCGCGGCGGGTTTTCTGGACTATTTCCGCGGCAGGGACCTGATCCTCATAAACCGGGACCCCACCCCCGCCGACTCCCGCGCCCGGCTGGTGATCCGCGGCAAGGTGGGCGAGGTGCTGGACGGCATAAAAATATAGCCGCCCGTCCCCCCGCGGCGGAATTTTCCGCCCGGAAATCTTGAAAACTTAACCTCCCTGTTCTAAAATACCTCCCATATTCCTGCGGAGGTATTTTATATGCCCGTCAACGAAAAGCCCATGAAGATACTGGTTATCAACCCCGGTTCCACCTCCACCAAGGTGAGCCTTTTCGAAAACGAAACGTCCGTGTTCGAGGAAAGCCTGTTCCACGACGCGCCGGAGCTGCTCAAATACCCCCACGTCAACGACCAGATGCCCTTCCGTTACGGCGTGATACTGGATATGCTTAAGCGTCACGGCGTAAAGCCTGAGGAGATCGACGTGTTCGTGGGGCGCGGCGGCAGCGCCTGCACCCAGCCCGGCGGCGTCACCCGCGTGGACGAAAAACTGTACGACGACACGGTCATGGCGGTGGGCGGCAGCGAACACCCCGCGAAGCTGGGCGTGATGCTGGCGTGGCGCTTCGCCACGGAATACGGCAAGGGCGCCTACACCCTCAACCCCACCAACGTGGACGAGTACGGCGAGCTTGCGAGGCTCACGGGCATAAAGGGTGTGTACCGCGTGTCCCATTCCCACGTGCTCAACCAGAAGGCGGTGGCGCAGTTCCACGCCAAGAAGCTGGGCAGGAAGTATGAGGACTGCAACTTCATAGTCGCCCACATAGACGGCGGCATCACCGTGAGCGCCCACGAAAAGGGGCGCATGGTGGACGGCAACATGGGCGCCGACGGCGAAGGCGCCTTCACTCCCACCCGCATAGGCTCCGTGCCCGTGCTCTCGCTTCTGGATTACATCGAAAAGACCTCTGTCAGGCAGGCGCGGCTCATGTGCTCCCGCGCGGGCGGCTTCGTTAGCCTGTTCGGCACCGCGGACAGCGACCTCATCCACTCTAAGGTGGAGGCGGGCGACCGCAAGGCAACGCTCGTGTGGAACACCATGATCTACCAGATCTGCAAGCAGATAGGCGAAATGAGCTGCGTGCTCAGGGGAAAGGTGGACGGCATCCTCCTGACCGGCGGGCTCATGCGCTTTGACGACATAAAGCGGGGCATAGAGGAGCGCTGCGGCTGGATCGCGCCGGTAAGCGTGTACCCTGGCGAGATGGAACAGGAGGCGCTGGCGCTCAGCGTGCTTAGGGCGCTTAAGGGCGAAAGCGAGATACTCACCTACGCGGGCAGACCCGTGTGGGAAGGCTTCGGCGACATCGGACTTTGATCCGGATCAGATAAAGGAGCGCAGAAATGAGCATTATCGAAGGCGTAAAGGCAAAGGCGCGCACGTGCGTCAAGACCATAGTGCTGCCCGAGGGCGACGAAAAGCGCACCGTCAGGGCGGCGGCGATCATTCGCGACGAGGGCATCGCCCGCCCGGTGCTGCTGGGCAATATCGAAAAGATACGTGCTTCCGCCAGTGAAAACGGCGCTGACATAAGCGGCATACAGTGCGTCGATCCCGGGACGAGCCCGGACCTCAAACGCTACGCGGACGCGCTGTACGAGCTGCGCAAGAACAAGGGCGTCACCCCGGAAGAGGCGCTGGCTCTTGCCCGCGACCCCATGTATTACGGCATAATGATGGTCAAGCTGGGCGACGCGGACGGCCTGGTGTCCGGCGCGGTGCACACCACGGGCGACATGCTGAGGCCCGCCCTGCAGATAATCAGGACCAAGCCGGGCATAAAGGTGGTGTCCTCCAGTTTCCTCATGGAACTGCCCAATCCCGCCATCGGCTGGGACGGCCTGCTGGTGTACAGCGACTGCGTGGTCATGCCCTGCCCCACCGCCGAGGAACTCGCCTCCATCGCCGTGTGCGCCGCCGACACCGCGCGCACGCTGTGCGGCATAGAGGAGCCCCGCGTGGCGCTGTTAAGCTTTTCCACCAAGGGCAGCGCGAAGCACGAGCTGGTCAGCAAGGTGCAGCAGGCGGTGTCCATCGCCCATGAAATGGCGCCCGAACTCACGCTGGACGGCGAAATGCAGTTCGACGCCGCCATAATACCCGAGATCGGCGCCAGCAAAGCCAAGGGCAGCCCCGTGGCGGGACGCGCCAACGTCCTGGTGTTCCCCGACCTGCAGGCGGGCAACATCGGCTACAAGATCACCGAGCGCCTAGGCGGCGCCAAAGCCTGCGCGGTGCTGCAGGGGCTTGCCAGGCCCTGCAACGACCTGAGCCGCGGCTGCAGCGTGGACGACATAGTCACCACCGTCGCGCTGACCGCGGTGCAGGCGCAGAACGCATAAGGGCCCGCGCCCCGGCGTTTCAAAGCGGATACACGCGCCCCCGTCCGTACACAGCGGACCCGGGGCACTTTATTTATATTATTTCATATATAATTAAAGGTAATTATGTTGCAGGAAGCGGCACCCGTGTGTAGAATTATATAGAATATTCAGGGTTATAGGAGGTTAGCTATGCCCAAAATAAATAAGATCCTTCACATCGTGCTGGACGGCTGCGGTGTGGGCAACGCCCCGGACGCGGCGAAATACGGCGACGAAGGCGCCAATACGCTCCTGCACGTTATCGAAAAAAAGAATCCCGACATCCCCAACCTTATGGAACTGGGACTGGGCAACATACTCGGTTTCAAAAACGACGACGTACCCATCGGCTGCTATGGCCGCATGCGCGAAAAGGCCGTGGGCAAGGACACCACCTCCGGCCACTGGGAACTGGCGGGCCTGACGCTTAAGACCCCCTTCCCCACCTACCCCAACGGCTTCCCGCCGGAGATCATCGAGGCGTTTGAAAGGGAGACCGGCCTTGAGGTGATCGGCAACAAGCCCGCCAGCGGCACCGAGATAATCAAGGAGCTGGGCGACGAGCATTACGTGACCGGCAAGCCCATAGTTTACACCTCCGCCGACAGCGTGTTCCAGATCGCCGCGCACGAGGACGTCATTCCCCCGCTGGAGCTCTACCACATCTGCCGCATCGCCCGGCGCATACTGACCGGTGAGCACGCGGTGGGCCGCGTAATCGCCCGCCCCTTCATCGGCACCAGCGGCGCCTACGTAAGGACCGGCAACCGCCGCGACTTCTCCGTGGATCCCTTCGGCGACACCATGCTGGACGTGCTCAAGAAGGCGCGCTACGACGTGATCGGCATCGGCAAGATCGAGGACATATTCAACCACAGGGGCCTCACCTTCTCCGACCACGCCGCCGGCAACGACGCGTGCATACTGGCCACGTTAAAGGCCATCCGCAAGCCCAATTGGAAGGGCATGTGCTTCGTGAACCTGGTGGACACGGACGCGCTGTACGGCCACAGGCGCGACGTCGACGGCTTCGCGGAGAGCCTGGAAGCCTTCGATTCCTTCATTCCCGACCTGATGGGCGCCCTGGGCGACGACGGCGTGATGATGCTTTCCGCCGACCACGGCTGCGATCCCACCTTCAAGGGCACCGACCACACCCGCGAGGAAGTGCCGCTGCTTGTGTGGGGCCTGCCCATCGAGGAGGGCATAGACCTGGGCACCCGCACCTCTTTCGCGGACGCCGCCAAGACCGCCCTGGACATGCTGGGCGTGGAAAACAGCCTGGACGGCACCTCCTTCTACAGCGACATCAAAATAGACTGAAAACAGCGGAAATAGCCTGAATGAAGCATGCTTCCACCCAAAAACTTCTGCGCCGGGAATGGCGGAAGGGCACCTGCCTGCACCTGCTTTCCCGGCTGCTCACTTTGATACTGGCCGCGGCGCTGGCGCTCACCGTGCTGATGTACCGCATCTTCCTGGGCCCGTCTCCCGCCGCGTCCCGGCTCATGACCCTGACGCTCATGGAGACCAGCGCCCTTAAGTTCGTGCCGGTCATTTTCCTGGGTCAGGAGCGGGTGAACGAGATAGTCGCCGAAAGCAGGGTCGCGCCCCCCTCGGAAGAGATGGACCTGTCCCTGATCTCCGTGCCCGCGCCCGACGCGGCTGAGACCGGGGATAGTCAGGACCTGGAGCTTATCCGCTTAAGGGGCAAGACCTACAAGGGCTACCTGCTGATAGTCAAGGACCCCTCCCGCGTTTACGTGGGCACCCCCGGGGACAATCCCGGCAAGTCCGACCGGCTGGAAAACATTGTCGCCCGCTACGGCGCGGTTGCGGGAGTGAACGCCAACGGCTTTGAGGACGAGGGCGGCAGGGGCAACGGCTCCGTCCCGCTGGGGCTGGTCATCTCCCGTGACAGGCTGTTCCACAACGCGTCCGCCCGCTACGCCTGTGCCGGCTTCGACCAGAACAACGTGCTGAGGGTGGGCGATTTCACCACCGAGGAAGCCCGGGAGCTCATGCTAAGGGACGCGGTGTCCTTTGGGCCCGTGCTGGTGATGAACGGCGAAGCCGCGAACGTCACCTCCGCCTCCTCCGGCTTAAATCCCCGCACCGCCATCGGCCAGAGGGCGGACGGCGCGGTGCTGCTGCTTGTGCTGGACGGGCGCCAGACGGACAGCCTGGGCGCCACATACCGCGACGAGATCGACATAATGCTCAAATACGGCGCGGTGAACGCGCTGAACCTGGACGGGGGCACCTCCTCCGCCATGTACCTTAACGGCGAAAGGGTGAACGGCACCGCCGCCATAACCGGCACCCGCTCCCTGCCCTGCGCCGTGCTGGTAGCGCCGAAAGACTGATCGTTCCGCCACAGGTTTTGAGAAGCGCCTTTCGGCGCTTTTCGTTAACAGCCGCACAGGCGCTTTGTTCCTAAAATGCTTATCCATTACCGCTTTTATCGTGAGGTCCCGAAATGAAAAAACTTGTCTGCCTGTCCCTGATACTGTGCCTGGTCCTGTCTTTCGCAGCGCAGGGCGACGCAGCGCTTAACGAAAAGTGCCTGGAACAGTTCAAGACCGTGATGATATTCATCGTGGGCAAAACGGACGCCAATAGGGCCGTGTCCGCCACTGTATGGAACGGGGAAGCGTACAAGACCGTGTACCTGTACAGCCTGTGGAACAGCTGGAAGGCGGGCACTGCGCGCTTCGAGGACCTGGCGGCGGAAGAGCTTTCCCAGGAGGGCAGCGAGCTTAAGCTGCGCATAACGGGCAAATACGTGTGCTCCTACCGGGAGCCCGATGACTGTACATATGAACTTGACTACACGGTGACCTACGACGTGAGCGGCTATCCCAAGATAAAGACCCTGCGCCTGAGCAGAAACGGCGAAACGGAGCTGCTTCCCGCCCCCGACGAGGGCCTCAAGCTGGAAAAAATATACCGCGACAGGTTCGTGTGCTACTGCTTAACGGTGTTTGACCCCGCCCGGGTGTTCGTGGGCGTGGGCGACGAATACTTCAGGCACGGCCTCAGGATCGAGGAGATCGCGGAAAAATACTCCGCAGTGGCGGCGGTCAACGGCAACACCTTCAAGGACGAGGGCGGCAGCGGCAACGGCGGTTCCCCCCTGGGCTTCATCGCCAGCCAGGGCAGGTTCCTGACCGCGTTTTCCGGCGCCTACCCCATGGCGCTTCTGTGCGAAGACGGCTCCCTGCAGGTGGGCGTGTTCAACCGGAAACAGGCGGAGGAAATGGGCGTCAGGGACGGCGTGGCCTTCGGTCCCCTGCTCATAAAGGACGGTTTGGTGCAGAACTTCAACCCCACCGCCACCGGCCTTAACCCCCGCACCGTGATCGGCCAGAACGCCGACGGCGCCATAGTGCTTCTGGTGGCCGACGGGCGGGACGCGGACAGCCCCGGCGCCAGCTACGGCGACATGGCCCAGCTTTGCCTGGAGCTCGGCATGGTGAGCGCCCTCAACCTGGACGGCGGCCCCTCTTCCACCATGGTCATAGAGGGCAGGCAGGTCAACGGCAACGGTATAAACAGCGGCTTTCGCGCCGTGCCCTGCGCCGTGCTCATCGCCCCGGCTAAGTAGACCCGGCTGCCGGCTTTAGGACCATCGGTCCGGGAAAAACGCTAAAAGCGGGTTTTGACCCTGTGCCTGTAAAGGAACGATATCATGGATATCCTGATCGTTGTCCTGTTTTCAGTTTTAGTGCTGATATGGCTGCTTGGCAACATAGCCTTTATTAAGTGCGGCGGCAAGACCAACGCGGTCATCTCCGCTGCCGCAAACGCCGTACCCCTTAGTATTATCCTGTTTTTTGTATTGACCTTCAGCAATCGCGCCTGGTATTTCTATGTCTCATGGATAACCGCCGGGCTGCTGCTCATAGGCTTTATTTCCGGCCTGGTACTGCGTTTTTGGACTATCAAAAAGTTTCTCGCGTGGCTCACATGCTTTGCCCTTGCAGTGGGCGGCATCTGCGCCGGCTACGCCT
This sequence comes from Clostridiales bacterium, assembly GCA_024683475.1. GTDB lineage: Bacteria > Bacillota > Clostridia > Christensenellales > Aristaeellaceae > RUG14130. The sequence continues at coordinate 78,623 of JAIKYG010000006.1, forward strand.
ATGACCAATACCTTTACGATATCACCCTGCGGGAATACTTCAAATACGAAACATACATCCCATTCACGGCAAACACTCTGGCCAGGCGATTGGACGATGAACCGACGCTGCTGTTTGCCGACGCAAACACGGTCCCGCGCATGGACGGCGCCACCGCGCTGTATCCCGTATACGCCTCTTTCGCTCAGGCAGTCTATCCTTCTTCAATGGCGGATATGAAGGCGTGGGAGATCGCTGAAAAAGTCGCGTGCAATACGACCGGCTGCGCGTACCGCAATATAGCGGACGGCCGGTGCGACATAATCTTCGCTGCCGGTCCCAGCGAGGAACAGGAGGCTTATGCTGCCGAAAAAGGCGTGGAACTGGTCTACACTCCAATCGGACGGGAAGCGTTCGTGTTTTTCGTTCATCCGGACAACCCATTGGACAGCATCACGCTTTCACAGGTGCGCTCCATATACAGCGGCGAGACCACAAAATGGGATCAGCTGGGCGTAAAATGGCTTGGCAGTATCCGGGCTTACCAGCGCGATGAAGGCAGCGGCAGCCAGACAGCCCTTAAGAGGTTCGTAATGCGCGACACACCTCTGATGCCCGCGGAAAAAGAAATGGTTCAGGGCGGTATGGGCGATATTGTGGAACAGGTCTCCGGCTACAAGAATCACCGCAACGCTATCGGTTATTCCTTCCGTTTTTACTGCACCGCACTCATGAAAGGTTTTGACGTTAAGCTGCTGGCCATAAACGGCGTTGAGCCCACGGTGGAGAACATTGAAAACGGGAGTTATCCGCTGGCGTCCTGTTTCTATGCTGTCACCCGTTCCGACGCGGACGAAAACACCCTTGCGCTGGTTGACTGGATCTGCGGTCCGCAGGGTCAGGCGCTGGTGGAAAAAAGCGGATATACGCCGATAGGCGCGGGCAGCTGAACCCACAGCCCGGATATAATAAAAAACCGCCTTTCGGCGGTTTTTTGTGTGCGGAAAACTGCAATCACAGCGTGTAGTAGTCCTCTATCAGCAGCCTGTCTCCGCTTATGCGGAAGACCATCAGGTAATCCAGCTCGGTCACGGTGTCGCCGGCGGCTTTCATGGACGCCACGCACCTGCCCTTCACCCGGCAGATGAACCTGTCCTCGGCAAGGCGGGTGAACAGGCTCGCCTCCATGTCCTCAAACGCGGGCTCGCTGCCCGAGCCGGCGCTCTTCCACAGCCCGTACTCCTTTATCTCTTCCCAGGCGACGGAGTCCCTCACGCACTGCGAGAGCATCTGCTCCACCGTGACGCGCCCCAGGGTGTAGCGCGCAAGGTATTTTACCGCGTTTACGCACTCCTCTTTCCGGGCTTCGTTTGCTTCGTCGTACAGGTATTCCGCTTTGGCGCTGCCGCCCCGTACAGAAAGCTCCGTTTCCCGCCCCGCGGCGTCCCTGACGGCGAACACGGGCGGTTTGAGCGCGCGCTTAACGGAGTATCTGACGTCCGTAAAGCCTTCGGTGACTTCGCCCGTCAAAAAAGAATACCTGCCCGGAATGCCCGTTTCGGCGATGTCCGCTTCGGTCAACGGGACCCCGTCCGCGAATGCCGCGGCGTCCGCATGGCACACCAGGGTGTATTCATTTAATGTGAGCAGCGCCGCTTTTACGCCCTTCACCTTCCACACGTCGTAGCCGTGGCGGGTGACGCCGTCCGTTTTAAGGGTGAACTCGATCGTCCCTCCCCCGGCAAGCTTCACGGTGTATTTTTCCGTGTCTTCGCCCTCCCGCCGGGGCGTCTCGTCAAGGCTCGCCCCCTGCCGTATGGCGTCAAGCGCGTTTTCCTCGTAATCCTGCCTGGTCTCGGCGCCCGACAAAAGCGCCTTCTCGCTTTCGTACAGCCCGTCAAGCTCCCCGTTTTTCAGGCGCTCAAAGTACTCCCGGGCGGCGTAAATGCTTTGGCTGCCCTCGTATTCCCTAAGCCGGCTGTCCGCGACCAGCCACACCGCGGCGAGCAGCGCGATAATAATCAGCGCGATGACAAAGCTCCACCGTTTCCAACGGCGGCTGCGTTCGTACAGGCGGCGGTAAGTGATCTGCTTTCGGGACATGTCATGTTTCCTTTACGGCTTTGATTTTGAAAATTGTACCACATTATTCGCTCCCGCGCAAGCCGGGCGCGAAAGCATGTTTACCGAAACATAATCAAAAGCGCGCTTATTTCTTAACGTGACTTAGTGTACTATGTATATAGTTCACTGATACACGGAGGGACGCCATGCAGTACGAGGTCAACACACCCATATGGCTGCAGGTGATGGGTCGGATCATGACCGACATCGTCACCGGCGCGCTCGCTCCCGGCGAAAAGCTGCCGGGCGGGCGGGACATGGCCGTCAGGTTTTCCATCAACCCCAACACTGCCGCGCGGGTGTACCGGGAGCTGGAAGACGCGCACCTGGTGGAGACGCGCCGGGGCATGGGCACCTTCGTGACTCAGGATACCGCCCGCCTGCAGGCGCTGCGCCTGGAGATGGCCGAAAAGGCCGCGCGGGAATTTACAGACAGGATGAAGCAGCTGGGTTTTTCAAAGCAGGAGACCGTACGGCTGCTGGAAACGGAGGATTAGGAAATGCTGGAAAGCAAACAGGTAACCAAAGCGTTCGGCAGCAAGATCGCGGTGGACCACGTGGATCTCAAGCTGGAAAAGGGCCACATTTACGCGCTGCTGGGCCCCAACGGCAGCGGCAAGACCACCTGGATGAAGATGGCGGCGGGGCTTATCAAGCCCACGAGCGGCATAGTGGAGTTCGACGGCAGACCCGTGGACATAGAAAGCCGCAAATACGTGGCGTACATGTCCACCGAGCCCTACTTCTACACCTGGATGTCCGTAAAGGACGTGGGCAAGTATTACGAAGACTTTTTCGAGGACTTCTCCTACGCCCGCTATCTCGACCTGCTCAATAAAATGCAGCTCAGGGAAAACCTGAAAAGCCGCACCCTGTCCTCCGGCATGATGGCCAAGCTGAAGATCGCCGTCACGCTGGCCAGGGACGCGAAGGTGTACATGCTGGACGAGCCCTTCAACGGCATCGACCTGCTGGCCAGGGACGAGATCCGCGCCTGCATACTGGAGGGCGCCACTCAGGACAAGCTGCTGCTTCTGTCCAGCCACCTGGTGGAGGAGATGGAAGCCATCGCCGACCGGGCGGTGTTCATAAGCGAAGGCAGGCTGGTGGAAAACGTGGACCTTGAACAGCTCAGGGACGAGCGCGGCCTGTCCATGGCGGACAGATACCGCCAGATCTACGGTCACGCGGAGGTGGAAGCAAAATGAAAAACCTGTTCAAATACGAGTTCAAAAAGACACTGATCACCAAGCTCATAATCCTGGGCATCACCGTAGTCGCGCAGGCGATATACCTTATCGGCCTGTGGAGCAAGGACAGGGAGCTCACCGTCGCGGTAGGCATACTGCTTCTGTTCTTCACCGCCATGTTCGGCATCGTGTTCATCGGCCTGCAGAGCGTGCTGACCCTGCACAGGGACATGAACACCAAGCAGAGCTACATGCTGTTCATGACCCCCAACAGCTGCTACAAGATCCTGGGCGCGAAGATGCTGGAAAACCTGCTGTCTATGCTTATCGGCGGCGCGTTCTTCTTCGGCCTGGGCGTGCTGGACATGTCCCTGCTGGTCAAGCGCTACGGCCAGATCGACTCCATAATGGACGCCATGCGTGAGATCCTGAGCGTGTTCGGCTACGGCCTCAACCTGGACGCGGGCTACATGGCGGGCATGGTGTTCGGTATGCTGGCCAGCTGGTTCGCCACCATCACCGCCGCGTTCATGGCGGACGTGGTCGCCTCCGCGCTGCTTAACGGCAAAAAGTTCAGCCTGCTCATCAGCTTCATCCTCTTCCTGGTGCTCAGCTACGCCATGAGCAGGGTCAGCGGCCTGATCGCAGGCGACGTGACCTACCAGACCACCCAGGTGATCGAGAACATGCCCATTATGGGAGCTTCCGGCACCACAACGCAGGTGATCGCCGTCGAGCCCTGGTACTTCGTGAAGAGCGGTCTGGTCTCCCTGGCTTTCGCCGGACTGTTCTATGTGGGCGCCGCCGAGCTGATGCAGAGGAAACTGAGCGTGTAACAGATTGATCGAAATGCCTCTACGATGCATTTCGATCAGAGATTTCCGCCCTCGTTTTTGGTAAAAACGGGGGCGGAAACAAATAACGCTTTTTGCTGAAATCGCTTCGGCAATTTCCGTGCGCAAAAAGCGCAATGTAAGCTTTTTTACTCCCGGACGGCAGGCTGTCCTTCGTAAAAAAGCATCCTCGAACCGGCACAGCCGGTCCTGCGGAATAAAGCAGAACGGAGAGGGGTACAGAGAGCAGCACATTTTTCGCGTCATTGCGAGGAACACACGTAGTGTGTGACGTGGCAATCCGTAACCCTATCAAATTAAGAACGGATCACCACGCTCGAACACTTCAACGAACGCTCATGGCTCTTTGCGTCCACTGGACGCAAATTCACTCCCATTCGCGCACTTGCAATGACGCACGAAAGACCATCGACGCACCAACCAACGATCAACGACCATCACCCACCGTCCCTCGACCAATGACCAATGACCAATGACCAACGACCATCGACCACCTCCGCGGCGCAGCCGCGCTCTAACAGCTGACAGCTAACAGCTAACAGCTACTATCTACCGGGAGCATATCATGAAGCAATACCTGCTGGCCGAAAACGGGCGCACGCCCTGTCGCATAGTGACCGACCATCCCGCGCACGAAACGGTCAAATACGCCGCGGACGAGCTCCAACAGTTCGTGCTGAAAATGTGCGGCGCGTCCCTGACCGTGCAGACCGCGCTTATCGCGGACGGGGAATACGAGATACTCGTGGGCCGTGGCAGGCGCGCCTGTCCCACGCGGGCATAGCCTGCGACAGCCGGGCGGAGTTCATCACGGATGCGGCCGTTTCCGAGGCAGCGGAGCTTTTGAGCCGCGCCCTGTTCCTGACAAGTGACGCCGCCCAGCGCTTCCGCCTTGAAAAACTGATGCTGGGCATGCGCTACCTGATCCTCGCCCGCATGCCGGAAGACACCCCCGGCAGGGACACGCTGATAAACGAGTTCGCCTGGCAGCTCAGGGAAAAGGGCGTCACCGAGATCCACGAGCGCTGGACGCTGGAGGAATCCATAGCACAATTAAGACGGCGCGGGTACGAAAAGGAACAGACCCGCACCGTCATAAACGACTACAAGATGTAAAAACACCGCCGGAGGCCGATTTTCAGCCTCCGGCTGTTTTACGTGCGGACCGCTGTCCCACCGTTTTTGCCGTTGAAAATCCCCGCGTTTTATGGTAGTATGGTTTATCGGCATCCCGCGGGGCGGGAAATACGATCAAGGAGCGTTTTATGGCGGACATCTTATACAAAGCGCCGTTCACCAAAGGCGTCAATTTCACCGAATGGCTGGAGTTCAAAACTCCCGAACAGATAGACCGGAACTGGTTCACCCGCGCGGACTTTGAAAACGCCCGCCTGCTGGGCGCGGACGTGGTGCGCCTGCCCATCCACTTCGAAAAACTCTGCCCGCCCGAGACGGGCTACAGGGTGCCCGATTCGATATGGAGCATACTGGACGACGTCGCCGCATGGGCGGACGAACTGGACATGTGCCTGATATTCGACTTCCACAACGCCACGGACACCGCCTCCACCACCACCGCGGACGTGGAAAAGGTGCTTTCCCCCGTGTGGGAGCAGCTGGCGCAGCGCTACAAAGGGCGCTTCCCCAAGCTGATATTCGAGATTATGAACGAGCCCCACGGCATAGAGATCCCCGTGTGGAACGGCATAATCAAGCGGGTGTTCGACCGCGTGCGCGCCATAGACGCCGAGCGCTGGGTGATCGTGGGCGGCGCGGACTGGAACAGCCTCACCGGCATGCAGGCGCTGCCCGTGTTCGACGACAAAAAGGTGATCTACACCTTCCACTTCTACGATCCCCACACCTTCACCCACCAGGGCGCGCCCTGGTGCGAGATGACCAAGGTCAGGAACATCCCCTTCCCCTACGACCCCGCCAGGATGCCCTCTCCCCCCGCCGACGCCGACGAGCGCGTGCGGGGCATATACGAGCGCTATCCGCAGCAGGGCAGCGTGGAAGCCATTTCCAAGCGCTTCAAGGAGTACGCGGGCTTCTCCGCCCAAAGGAAGGCGCCCGTGTTCTGCGGCGAGTTCGGCTGCAACAACTTCGCCGTGGAGAACACCGAAAGGGTGGGCTGGTACCGCCTGGTGGCGGGTCTGCTGGACGAGTACGGCATCCCCCGCATCAGCTGGGACTACTTCGGCTCCTTCGGCCTGTTCTTCGAAAAGAAGGGCACGCGCCCCCGCTTCCCGGAGGACCTGAACCTTGAGCTGCTGGACGCGTTAAAGCTCAAACGCCCCTGAAAAAGGAGACGGCGCCATGGAAAGCAAACCCGCCGGCACGCCCGTGCCCTTCTGCACCTGCCCGGACACCAAGTGCCCCAACCATCCCTCCAACCACGACAAGGGCTGCACGCCCTGCATTGCCAAGAACCTTGCCCAAAGGGAGATCCCCGGCTGCTTCTTCAGGAAAACGGGGGGCGTAAAGCCTACTCCCGACTGGCACTTTGAGGACTTTGCCGCGCTGATAGACAGTATAAACGCGGAAAAAGCCGGAAAATAGTCCTTCCGCATAATAACAGACACCGCCCGGAAGCGGTGTCTGTTTTGCTCAGCAGATGAGCCTGAACGACGAAAACTGCAGCGCGCCCTCGCCTTCGAAGGTGAAGTACAGCGCGTGCACGCCATCGGGGATGTCAACTTCGCTCTCCCCCTCCGCCCAGACGTTGAAGTAGCCGATGGGTATCTCGCCCGCGCTTTTGCCGCCTGTCGACGTGGACACGACGAACCTGCCCCTCGCGTAGCCCATGGTGCGCACCGAGATGCGCTTAAGCCCATTTATCTCAAAGTATTTGAAGCCCACCGTGGTGCCGGGGCGTATGTTGGCGATGAAGCTCTCCCCCTTTTCCCGGGGCTGCTGCGTGATCTTGGCGAAGCGGTCGTCCATCCAGCCCTGCCAGGGTACGTAAACCTGCTCGTCTTTGCCGAAGAGGTTGCAGGCGATGTACGCGGGATACTCGCCCTCCCCCCTTAAGGGCTGTGCCGAGCCGCAGGAGGTGATCTCCGCCTGCTTTATCGACCCATCCGCCGTTATCTCCAGCTTTTCAAGGCAGCCCTGGCGGCTGTAATTGGTGCCGTTGGTGTGGCGGTGGTAGAACACGTACCACTGCCCCTCTATCTCCACTATGCTGCCGTGGTTGTTGGCGCAGTAGAACAGGGGCATGTCTTTGCTCTTTCCGTTTTCCAGCCCCAGGTCGCAGCCGCTTATGACCACGCCCATGTACTTAAAGCCGCCCGAGGGCTGATCGCTCAGCGCCCAGCACAGCTCGTGGCACTTTTCGGAGGAGTAGATAAAGCAGTACTTTCCCATGAAGCGGCGGATCGAGGGTGCCTCGAAAAACGCGTGATCCTCAAATCCCGTGCCGCCCGAATACTCGCAGCCCGGCGCCATGAACACGGGCGCGCGCTTTACGGTGAGCATGTCGCTTTCCAGCACCGTGCACATCGCGCCGTGGCGGCTTTTGTCGCCCCGGGGGCAGAAGCCGGTGTACAGGTACACGTCTTCCCCCTCCGCCAGCACACCCGGGTCGAACTGGGGCTCGTCCCCCGCTTTTTCGCCCAGCAGCGTGCCGTCCGGGTAATGCACGTGCCCCAGGAACTCGTATTCCCCCGCGGGCGTATCGCACACCGCCACGCTCACCGTGCCCCGGTCGGACAGCACGTAAAACAGGTAATACCTGCCGTCTTTGCCCGTCGCGACGTCCGGCGCGTACAGGTTGCCCTGAAGGCTCGCATTCAGCGGGTCTTGGCTCTTTTTGTATATGACGCCCTCGTACCTCCAGCTTCCCAGGTCCGTTACGGGCGCGGACCAGCACACGTAGTCCCCCGGGCAGTACACGCAGCCCCCGAACTCGTCGTGAGAGCCGTACACGTACACCCTGTCCCCGAACACGTAGGGTTCCCCGTCGGGCACGTATTCCCAGGAGGGCAGGTAGGGGTTCGTGACCTGCCTTAAGTTCCGTTTTATCGACCCGTCCGACCCGAATATCTCACCCGCAGCCATGTTTGTCCTCCGCGCACGCTTTTTTCATATTATACCGCCGCGCGGAGGGAAAGCGCAAGCGCTTAAAGGGCGCCGCCGCCCGCCCGGGCTTTATCAAACGCCGTTTTTATGCTATAATATGGCAAACACCCGGAGGTGCATAAAATGCTGAGCAACGTGGATATATCCTTCCACCCGTCCTGGTGGCACAAACACGCGGGCATAAATTTCGACGAGGGCTTCTTTTTCGACGCCCCCCGCCGCGTGGAAGACGACCGCGACATGCGCAGGGCGCTGTACGAACACTTCGGCGAGTTCGGCATCGGGGAAAAAGACCCATTGCCGCGCCCCATACTGTTTTCGGACCTGCTCGCCGCGGGCTTTCTGTATTCGCAGCTCATGGGCTGCGAGGTGGAGTTCACCAAAGGCGACGCGCCGCAGGTGCTGCGCGCGGAGCTGGACGACGACGCGGCTTCCCGGCTAAAGGCGCCGGACCTTGGCGCCTCCCCCCTGTGGCAGAAGGTGGAAAGCCAGATACGCTATCTGCAGGACCGCTTCGGCAGCGTGGAGAGCGCAATCAACCTGCAGGGCATACAGAACATCGCCCTGGACCTCAGGGGTCCCCAGCTCATGTACGACTATTACGACGACCCCGACCTGGCGCATCATCTGCTTTCGGAGGCGACCAAACTGAGCCTGGACATAGGCAGGCGGCTGTACGCGGTGTCCCCCGTGGTGTCGGGCGGCGTCACCTCCATAATCAAGCAGGCGCTGCCGGGCGTGTACCTGACCAGCAACTGCTCCGTGACCATGATATCGTGCAAAATGTACCGGGAATTCCTGCTTGAATACGACACGCTCCTGGCAAACGCCTTCCCCGTTTTCGGCATCCACCACTGCGGCAGCAACATGGAAAGCGTGATAGAGGGCTACCTGGACGTGCCCAACCTTAAGTTCATAGAGATCGGCGCGGGCAGCGACCTTGACAAAATTGCCCGTGCGCTTGCCGCCCGCGGCAGGCGGGACATGCTGTGCAACGTGCGCTATTCCCCGGTAAAGATAAAGACCGCCGACCGGGATACGATAAAGGCGGACACCGACGCCGCCGTAGCCGCCTTCGGTTCCGACGAAAACCTGTTCTTCTCCTGCGTGGGCATCGACGCCGACACCGCCGACGAACACATCAAGGCATATCTGTCCGTGTTCAGAGAAAATGAAAGATGTTAGCTTTCAGAGGCTGGCGCAAACCCAAATGAAGCGGAATAGCGCGAGCAGTAGTGAATGGAAGCACAGTGTGCTTCCAGAGCTGTGAGCGTTCCGTACCCCGCACCTCCCGCGTCATTGCGAGGCTTCCGCGACAGCGGAATGCCGTGGCAATCCGTAACCCATAGTGAAAAAACGGATCGCCACAGCCGCTCACTTTGTTCGCGTCTTCGCGATGACGCATAAGGGCCGTTTGCGGAAGCTAAGCAACTTTGTCAAGCGTAAGCGCAGACGACCAATGACCAACGACCATCGACCAACGACGCGGCGAAGCCGCTTCTCACAGCTCACAGCTAAATCCATCCGAGGTGACGAACATGCAGAAATGGCGATTCTACACTTCACAGCAGCTCAAACCCGCCGGCTGGCTGAAAGACCAGCTGCTCATCCAGGCCAACGGCCTGAACGGCCGCCTGCACGAGGTGTGGCCGGACGTAAGGGATTCCGCCTGGGTGGGCGGCGGCAGGGACGCCTGGGAGCGGGTGCCATACTGGCTGGACGGCTTCATCCCCCTGGCGTACCTGCTGGACGACGCGGACATGAAAGCCGCCGCCCAGCGCTACGTGGACGCCATACTCGTCGGCCAGCAGGAGGACGGCTGGATCTGCCCCTGCACAAAGGAGGAGCGCCCCAAATACGACACCTGGGCGGTGCAGCTGATCGCCAAGGCGCTCACCGTGTACTGGCAGTGCTCCGGGGATAAAAGGGCGATCCTCGCCGCCCGCCGGGTGATGAAAAACTACTTCGACCTGCTCTCTTCCGGCGAAGTCAAACTGTTCAACTGGGGCGAATACCGCTGGTTCGAGGCGTTCGTGTGCCTTAACGAGCTTTGGAAGCTGGATCCCGAGCCCTGGATAAAGCAGCTGGCGCGCATATTGGCCGAGCAGGGCGCGGACTACGTAAAGGCCGTGCCCCTGTGGAAGCGCCCGTTAAACAAGTGGACCTACGACACCCACATAGTCAACCTGGGCATGATGCTCAAGCAGGAAGCCGTCACCTGCGAGCTGCTGGACCTGCCCTACACCGACAAAGCGGGCCGCCTGTTCGACATCCTGTATAAGTACAACGGCACGCCCGTGGACATCTTTACTGGCGACGAGTGCCTCTCCGGCTTAAGCCCCATCCAGGGCACGGAGCTGTGCGCGGTGGTGGAGGAAATGTACTCCCTGGAGCTGCTCTACGCCTACACGGGGGATCGAAAGTGGGCCGAAAGGCTGGAGACCGTGGCTTTCAACGCCCTGCCCGCGACGCTTTCCGACGACATGTGGGCCCACCAGTACGACCAGATGAGCAACCAGATCGCCTGCGTCCGCTTCCCCGGCAAAGCCGTGTTCCGCACCAACGGCAGCGAGGCGCACCTGTTCGGCTTGGAGCCCAACTACGGCTGCTGCACCGCGAATTTCGGCCAGGGCTGGCCGAAGTTCGCCCTCTCCGCGTTCATGCACGATGAAGACACGGTCTTAAGCGCCCTGCCCGTCCCCTCCGTGCTCACCACCGGGGACTTCGTCATAAGCCTGGACACCGAGTATCCATTCAAAAACGAGCTCAAATACACCATAGACGCCCGAAAACCCTTCCGTTTCGCCGTCAGGATCCCCTCTTTCGCGGAAAACCTCACGGTCAACGGCGTTTCCCATGCCGCGGAAGACTTGTATTTCGACATCCCCGCGGGCGAAGGCAGGGTGATAGAGATCGCGTTTACCGCTTCTCCCCGCTTCGTTTCCCGCCCCCACGGGCTTAACTGCGTCAAGTGCGGCTCGCTCGTGTTCTCCCTGCCAATCCCCTTCATACAAAAGAAGCTGGAGTACGAAAGAAACGGCGTGGAGCGCAGGTTCCCCTACTGCGACTGGGAGCTCATCCCAGCGGGCAGGTGGAATTACGCCTTCTGCGGCGAACCCGGCGCGCCGGAATACCACGGCGTGAACAAAACCCCGTTCTCCTCCATGCTGCCTGCCGTCACGCTCAGCGTGCCCGCGCGCCCAATCGCCTGGGAGTTCGAGGACGGCTACGACACCGTGTGCGCCAAACTGCCCGGCACGGAGCCCCTGGGCGAAAAGGAGACCGTCACCCTGTACCCCTACGGCTGCGCCAAGCTCCGCATGACCGAACTGCCGCTTATCAGCCCCGATTAACTCCCCCCGCGCTTCCGCTTCCCTCCCGCGTCATTGCGAGCCTACCAACGGCAGGCGTGGCAATCCGTACTCCGCTCAATAAGGACGGATTGCCACGCTCGAACATACGTTCTCGCTCGCAATGACGCGGCAAAAGCCGCGGTAAGCGTGTCTGACAGTTCGTTTGCGCAAGCGGAGCAACTTTGTCAAGCGTAAGCGCAGACGACTTTTGACCAACGACCAACGACCAATGACGCGGCGAAGCCGCTTCTAACAGCTAATACTCGGAGGAAAAACCATGTTCTCCTACATCTGGCCCATCGCCCTGGCGGTGCTCTCCAACGTCGCGTACCACTTAAGCTCCAAATCCCTGCCGGAAGACGTGAGCCCCTTCGCGTCCCTCACGGTCACTTACCTTATCGCCGCGCTGGTGAGCGCGGGGCTGCACTTCACATTAAGCGGCGGCAGCCTGATAAAGGAGTATTCCCGCCTTAACTGGGCGCCCTTCGTGCTGGGTCTGGTGATCGTGGGCCTCGAGGCGGGCTTCATGTACGCCTACAAGGCGGGTTGGCAGGTTAGCACCGCCTCACTGGTGCAGAGCTGCTTTTTGGCCATCCTGCTCATACTGGCGGGCCGGCTGTTTTTCAGGGAGGCGCTCACCTGGAAAAAGCTGGCAGGCGCGGCGATCTGCCTTATCGGCATCGCGTTCATCAACAGTTAGGGGGTGCGCGTATGAGATTCAACTGGATCGACGGCTACACCCTTCGCGTCAGCGTAAACGAAAACGAAGTCACCGTCTCCGCCAACCGCGAGGGCCTGCTCTCCCTGGCGAACCATCTCATCACCCTTGCGGGCTCCCCATCCAAAGACCACTTCCACCTGGACGAATCCAACTCCCTCGAAGACGGCTCCGCGGAGCTGATAGTGGAAAAGACGGATTAAGCTAGGTCACCCCGCGCATCCCTTAAGGGCACAAAAAAACCACCGCATGAACGGTGGTTTTTTGATTAAACGGACGTATCCGGTTCAGAATTCGATTTCATATTCCAGTATGCGGCGCGCTTCATTCTGCACTTCGGACACGAAAATAGTGTTCCCCGAGATCTTCATTGTCTTCAGCATGGCGTCTATTTTGACCGCATCCTTTTCCCTGATCCCGGATGAATTGATCAATTCGATATTGAAGCGCTGCTGCTGCAGCGGAGAAAGCGGATCCATCCTCAGTTCGATCAGGTTGGCGATGTTGATCTCTTTTTTCAGATAGTGCAGTTCCGGTCTGACCGGAGCATGCCCGGGAAACCTCATTTCAGCTTCGATGCTCATGGACGACAGCGCAGAAACGCTGGTCGAGCGGCTCGCTTTTGCGCCTGCTCCCACGCCCTGTATCGCGTCACTCACCGAAAGGGCGGCATCGATCATTTTTGATGAAACAGATTTGCTTTTTTCCTTGTAAGTCACTCTGAAGTGAGTTGCCCCAAGCGACTGGGCGATCCGCTGCAGTTCAGCCACCCGCTGCATTTTCATATATGAGAAGTAATCATTCATCAAAATATAATGGTCTCTGTCGCAGGGGTCGACATAATATACATTGTTTTCGAGCTCCGGATAGAATGTCAGACCGAAGGCATCGATCTTGTCCGGATAGATCGTAAGCGCGGACATATCATCCAGAACGGTTCTAAATCCGATAGACCCTTCGCAGACCGGATTTTCGGCATGGGCTTTATCAATCTCCGCTATGTGGATCATTTTGGGCAGCACGAACTCGGCTCCCTCGAAGTCGTCCGGGAACACGGGTTTCAGTTTCTCGAGATCCGCTTTGCGCCGGGCTTCAGCCTGACTTGCCTGGATCCTGTCCGACACGGTTTGAATATCGGAAAAGTCAAGCTTACCGTCCCCGTTCTGATCGATAGCCTTTGCGATACGCTTGCCTGTTTTATCGACGAAACCGGAGACTCCCTTGACCGCGTTGTCAAACGCCTTCCCCAATTTGATAGCCATGCGACCACTCCTTCGCGGAAATTGATATTATCAGTCTGCAACTAATGCCGGTATGACGTCTTCCGCGGATGCGCCCTGTCGTAACCGCTAAATAAAGCACACTACGCCTGGTAGAGTTCACGCAGCCCATCAGCCCAAGGCAGCAGGTCGTCGATCGACGACTTTGGATCATGCGCAAAGCGCTCCGGCAGTACTGTCAACAGATGACCAATGTACTTCTC
>JAIKYG010000039.1:0-48798 GCA_024683475.1 Clostridiales bacterium
CTACACCACCGAGAAGCTCGTTTCCAGCGACATCATCGGCATGACCTACGGCTCCCTGTTCGATGCCAACCAGACCATGGTCATCAAGATCGACGAGGACACCTATCAGGTGCAGGTCGTGTCCTGGTACGACAACGAGAACAGCTACACCAGCCAGATGGTCCGCACCATCAAGTACTTCGCGGAGCTGAAGTAATCCGGCAAATAAACCCGGCCCGTCCTGTGCAAAACAGGGCGGGCTCTTTTTATGAGTTCTCCGATCAGATATTAAAGCGCAGCCCGGGATACATATGATCCCGGGCTGCTTTTTCTGTCCGTATACGGTTATTTGACCGTGAAAGATCTGCTCTCGATGGGATGCTCGGAGTCATAGGCAAGTATCAGCCTGAACTCGCCGGGCTCCACGCGCCACACATAGTCCCGTCCCAGCGTGCGCATGGACCTGGGCGATACGGTCAGGCTCACGCGTTGGGTCTGGCCGCTCTTGAGCGGGTATTTCCCGAACGCCGCCAGCGCCATAAGGGGTTTTACCGTGCTGGAAGTCATGTCGCGGATGTATATCTGCGGGACCGCCGTGCCGTCGGCGTCACCCGTGTTGCTCACGTCGAATTCGGCAGTTATGGTGTCACCCGCGCTTATGGTCTCAGCGGAAAGCGACAGCCCGGAGTATTTGAATTCCGTGTAGCCCAGGCCGTAGCCGAAAGGATACAAGGGCAGGCAGTCCATTTCCACATACCTGCGCCCTCCGCCCGGACGCCGCGTGTAATGGCAGGGAATCTGGCCCACGTGCTTGGGGAAGCTGATAGGCAGCCTGCCGGACGGCGCGCTTTCTCCGAACAGCGTCTCCGCGACGGCATGGCCGCCCTCTTCCCCCGGGAACCAGGCTTCCAATATCGCCGGAATATGCTCCTGCTCCCAGACTATCGAAGCGGGCCGGCCCGTCTCCAGCACCAGCACCACCGGCGTGCCCGTGGCGGCGATCTGCCTTATGAACTCGCTTTGGTTGCCGGGCAGGTCCAGGCTCACGCGGTCGAAATTTTCTCCGCTGGTGTCCTGGCTGTCTCCCGCGCAGATGACAGCCACGTCGGCCTGCTTCGCCAGCTCTATCGCGCGGGCAAAGTCCTCCTTGGTGCGGTTATAGCCGAACACCACACGCGCGCCCCTGCGGTCGTTGGTGAACTCGATGACCAGGCTGTATTCGCGGCCCTTCACGAATTCGAACTCCACCGTGCGGTTGGCGTCCTGTTTTTCGCCCCAGCCGTCAAGTATAAGCTTTCCGTCAATGTACAGGCGCATGCTGTCCTGGGTGTTGAAACCGATATATCCGCTGAAGCTCTCCTCCGGCACCAGTTTGCCCGTCCAGCGCACGGAGAAACAGTACGCGTCCACCTCGCTGCAGGGTTTGGACATTATCCAGTTGAATTCTATGCGCGGATCGGTGCGGGTCATAACGGGCTCGCCCTCAAACTCGCGCCCGTTGTAATAGCGCCCGGTTAGGCCGGACCGGTCGTTTTCGTCCCTGAGCACCTTGCGGGAAAACGGTATCGCCGCATCCCCCAGGAACTTGCAGCCCTCGTCGTACAGCACTTTCGTGCCTTCGGACACCAGCTCTTTGATGCCTTCCAGGATCGTGTCGCCGGTCTGTGCCGGGTCCACATAGTCGCCCAGCATCGGCCTGCCCGCGCCGGGTCCCAGCACGGCTATGGTCTTTATGTTTTTATCCAGGGGCAGCAGCCTGTCTTCGTTTTTGAGCAGCACGATGCTTTCGCGCCCGATTTGGCGTGACAGCGCCCTGTGTTCGGGCGTGTGCATGCATTTTTCCCTGCGCGTCGGATCGACATACGGCTTATCGAACAGCCCCAGCAGAAATTTGACTCTCAGCACCCGCCGGCACGCCTGTTCGACCACGCTTTTATCCAGTCTGCCGCTTTCCACCAGTTCCTTTATGCCCATCTGCCATTCGTCGTGCGGGAAATCGTACAGCTGCAGATCCACGCCTGCCTCCAGTCCCTGGGCGATGGCCTCCTTGCGGGAGCAGGCGGTGTAGTGGTTGTCGTACAGGCGCGCCACTGCCGTGAGGTCGGACCTCACGAAGCCGCGCATGCCCCACTGGCCCCTCAGCACGTCCGTCAGAAGCTCATGGTCGCTCGCCACCGGTATCCCGTCTATGGCATTGTATGAACACATGGCGTCTGTGGCGCCCGCGTCCTTGAATGCGGCCTCGAATATGGGCAGCGCGTCCGAAAACACTTCACGGCGGCCTATAGCGCAGGGCGCGCAGTTCAGCCCGCCCACCGGCGCGCCGTAGCCCGCGTAATGCTTGGGCTCGGACGCTATCGCATCCGGCGCGGAAAGATCGTCTCCCTGCAGGCCTTTCACGACCTCCCGGGCGAACTGGGCTCCCAGGTAAGTGTCCTCTCCGTAGGTCTCCTCGGTCCGGCCGTAGCGGGGGTCGCGTATCAGATCCATAACGGGACTGTAGGTCTCGTGTATGCCCATGGCGCGGGTCTCCGTGCCTATGGCGCGCCCCATCTTATACCCCAGTTCGGGATCAAACGTGGCCGCCAGACCTATCTGCTGGGGGAACACGGTGGCGTCGGGGTGGCACAGGCCGTGCAGTGCCTCCTCGCTGAACAGGAAGGGGATGCCCAGGCGCGTTTTCTCGACCGCGTATTTCTGCAGCGTGTTTATCTGTTCCGGCGTCATGCCCCGGCTTTGGATGCTGCCGCAGCTCATGCCGCGCAGGAGCGAATCGAACTTGTCCATATCCACGGACACGACCCTGCCCTGCTCGTCCCGGGAAGTAAAGTCGTGGCTAAAGTACTGATCCGTCTGCATGATGATCTCTTCCAGTGTCATGCGTGACATCAGCTCGTCTATGCGTGCCTCGATTTTCGTCATGCTGCCCCTCCAAATGCTTTTTATCAATGCGGTTCCGCCGGATTCACGTGCACCATGATATGCTTGACTTCCGGATAGTCCGCTTCGATCCTGTCGTGCACCCGCTGCGCTATGTCGTGGCCTTCCTTGAGCGAAAGGCTGCCGTCCGCCGAGATCTCTATGTCGACGTATATCTTCCGCCCGAATTCCCGGGTGCGTATCACGTCGACGCTCTCCACGCCCTGCTGCCCCGTGGCGCAGGCTCGGATCGCGTTTTCGGTCTCGGCGTCGCAGGCATGGTCGACCATATTATCGACCGCTTCCCGGAATATGTCAAGCGCGACTTTCAGTATGAACAGGCAGATGACCACGCTGGCGACGGGTTCCATCACCCTCACGCCCAGCAGCGCGCCTCCGATACCTATCAAAGCGCCTACGGAAGACAGGGCGTCGGAGCGGTGGTGCCATGCCTCGGCTTTGAGCGCCCCGGAGCGGATGCGCTTGGCGTTTATCCAGGTGTACCAGAACATGGCTTCCTTGACCGCTATGGAGACCGCCGCTGCCGCCAGCGCCAGCGCGCCCGGCGCGGAAGCGGTCAGGTATTCGCCGCTTATCACGGAGGCGATAGCTTCCCTGCCTATCGAGATGCCCGCGGCGGCAAGTATGCCCGCGAGTATCAGCGACGCCACGCTCTCCATGCGCTCGTGCCCGTACGGATGGTCCTTGTCGGACTTTTTGCCCGACATCTTTACGCCCACGATCACTATCAGGCTGCCCAGCACGTCCGAAGACGAATGCACGGCGTCGCTGATCATGGCTCCGGAGCGCCCGATCGCGCCGGCGATAAACTTGAACGCCGCCAGGAAGATGTTTATTATGATGCTTACCGTCGATACCCGCGTTGCGGTCGACTCAAATGCCGTATCCTTTACCGTCGTATTCATGTCTACCTCTGAATAATAAAAATCGCAGGCAGCAGATAAACCGGTAACTGCTGTCCTGCGGAGTTTTTCCACTGCCTGAAGGCCCGGGAACGGCCGACCCGTCCCTGCTCAGTCTGTACTCATACGATTATATGCGCCGATGCCGGCATTGTCAAGCGGGACCCGTTCCACCATTTCGCAGCACGCGACATCTCGAAACTATGGAAGATTTAACTTGACATGCATCTAATCAGATTTTATAATGATTTTATGATCATCTAATCAGTTGGAGGATACGCCGATGACTTTGCTGGAAACATACAACGGCATACTTGACGCCAAAGCCACCGAATTCAGGGAAAAAGCCAAAGCCGCCCGCGCCCAGGGTGACGAAAGGGCTCACTCCATCTGCCTCATGCAGGCCAGCATGCTGGGAGATATGCTCAAGCAGATCGGCAGGGTCGACCATGAGGGCATCAGGCCCGGCCTGCTTGAGAAGGAGGCGGGTTTCCTGGAGCAGAACGCGGAGCGGATCCGGCTCACGGGCGATCTTGACGCCGCCGAGAGGGAACAGATAAAGGCGCGCACCACCCGCTTCGCTTTGGAAGAGCTGCGCCGTCTGGAGGCGGAAAATGGCTGATTCGCTCACTCTGTTCAAGGCTATAGCCGACGAAACCCGCCTAAAGATACTGCGCACGCTGAACGAAAAGGAAATGTACGTGGAGCTTCTGGCCCAGCGGCTGCAGCTTTCCCCTCCCACGGTCTCCTTCCATTTAAAGAAACTGTACGCGGCGGGACTGATCGACAGCAAGAAAGAACAGTACTACACCGTGTACTCACTGCGCAGACAGGTGTTCGACAGGGCGCTCAAGGACCTGCTGTTTGACGGTCCGGGTTCCGATGCGGAGGAACTGAGGGAAGAACTCTACAGGCGCAAGTTGATAGACACTTTCATGCCGGGAGGCTACTGCGAGCGTCTGCCTGCGCAGCTTAAAAAGCGGCTCATAATCTACCGCCTGATATTTGAGCAGTTCGAGCCGGGCAGGAGCTACACGGAAAAACAGGTGAACGAGACGATCAGCCGCCTGCACGGGGATTACTGCACCGTGCGCCGGGATATGGTTGACATGGGCTGGTTCACCCGCGAAAACGGCGTGTATACCTGCGAAAACGCGGAAACTTCCCCGGCGGACGCATATAACGGCATACACCGCACATGATCCGTGCGTCACGGCTTTTTTGCCGGTCAGGCTGCATATTCCCGCCTCTTTCGGGCGGGATGTTGCTTTTTGTCCGGGTTTGGTGTATAATGCATTTGGGACAATATTACGACTGGAGTGAATGCATATGATACAGGTCATCGCCGGCAACAAGGGCAGCGGTAAAACCAAGCGGCTCATAGACATCGCCAACGACGCGCTCAAAAGCGAGCACGGCCTCGTAGTGTTCGTGGACGACGACAAAAGATATATGTACGATCTGCGCCACGAGATCCGTTTTGTGGACGCCGGTGAATATCAGGGCGTGAGGGGCGCCACCGCGGACGTGTTCCTGGGCTTTTTGAGCGGAATGCTGGCGGTCAATTACGACATCACCCTGGTGTGCGTGGACGCCTTCCGCAAACTCATCAAATCCACTCCTCTGGAGGAAACAGAGAGCTTCTTCACCCGTCTGAACGCCCTCGGAGTAAATTCCAACGTCAGATTCGTGCTGAACGTGAGCTGCGACATCGAAGAACTGCCCGCGTTCATAAAGCAGTACGTCATCTGATCCTGCCGAATACATGATACTATCCAATCCCCACACACATTCCGATTACGTGGACGGCAAAAGCCCCGCCAGGGACAGCGTTGAGCAGGCCCTGAAGCTGGGCTTTGTTTCTTTGGGCTTTTCGGAACACGCATACCAGCCCGTCATCGACCCCGCCTGCGGCCTCACAAAAGAGGTCAGGCAGAAATATGTCGACGAGATAAACGGGCTTAAAGAAGAGTATTCTTCCCGCATCCGCATCTGGACCGGTCTCGAGATAGACCGCATGTCACCGGAAACGGGCGAAGGGCTCGACTATTTCCTCGGCGCGAACCACTACCTTACCGCCACGGACGGCGAGTATGCCGGCGTGGACGGAGACCCGGACAGGCTGGAACAGTTTGTCGGGACCCATTACGCCTCAGACTGGCTCAGGGCATGCGCGGAGTATTTTGACGGGCTGGTCAGCTGCGTCCAGACAAAAAAGCCCGACATAGTGGCGCATTTTGACCTTATCGTAAAATACAACCGCCGCCGGCACTGGTTTGATGAGGGCGGGGAATTCCTGCATTTGGGCCGTCAGGCCATGGACCGCATAATCCCCGTGTGCGATGTTATGGAACTGAACACGGGCGGCATGGCCAGGTCCAACCAGCCCTGCCCCTATCCGGTGATGCCCCTGCTTAAATACTGGCGCTCCCTGGGCGGAAAAATCATCCCCGCTTCGGACTGCCACTATTCCCCGCTGCTGAACGCGTATTTCAGCGAAGCCGAAGCGTATATGCGCGAAGCCGGATACGACAGTTATCTTATCCTCGGCAAAAACGACCGGTTGTTTGAAGAAGTGAGGCTGTAAAATGCGTTCTTTTGCTCCGCTGATGCGCGCCGTGGATATGCTCGCCCCCGCGCATATGCCCATGGGCGACGTAAGAGTTTGGGAAGACGGGCGCGAGGTGTTCTCCTATCAGACAGGTTTCCGCGACGCGGAAAGGCACGTGCCCATAAACGGCGAAGAAGTCTATCCCGCGTATTCCATGACCAAGCTCCTTATCTCCGCGCTGCTGCTTCAGGCGCTGGAAGAGGGCGTCGTGAAACTGGAAGCCCGCCTGGCGGATTACATCCCCGGGTTCGGCGATATGAGCGTAAGGGAAATAGAAGGCAGGCAGGTCACCGTCAGGAAGAGCCGCACGCCGATCACCGTGCTTCATCTGATTACGATGACCGCGGGCTTCAATTACGACCTGAACCTGCTGAGCGATCATCTGCCCACCGTGGCAAGCGTCTCGCTTCTGGCGGCGCGCCCTTTGTCCTTCGAGCCGGGCAGCCACTGGCAGTACAGCCTGTGCCACGACGTGCTCGGCGCCCTGCTGGAAGTCGCATACGGCAAAAAGCTCCGCGAGCTGTTCAGGGAAAGGTTCTTTGCTCCTTTGGGGATGGAGCACAGCTGCCTTTTGGGCGAACTGAAAGATTTGTCCGCCCTGACGCCGCAGTTCAAAGCCGTTAAGGACGGCTACGTTCCCTGCGCGACCAATACCGGCTTTACTCCCTGCCCCGGATACGATTCCGCCGGCGCCGGGCTGGTATGCACCGCAGGCGACTACGCGCTGTTTCTGGATGCCTTCGCTTCCGGAAGGCTGGTCAAGGGTGATATCGTAAATCTGCTCGAAAAATACGCGCTCACGGGAGTTCAGGCTTCGGACGTGTCCTGGCCGCAGCTCAAGGGTTACAGCTACACCCTCGGCATGCGCATCCCCGCCGAAAACGGATTGCACGATTACGGCTGGGGCGGCGCGGCGGGCGCATACGCGCTGATGGATTTTGGCAGAAAACTCAGCCTTACTTATTTTACCAACCTGCTGGGCGGAGACGAGGTGCTCTGCCACTTCTCCCTGCGCGATGCGCTGTACGAAAGCCTTTAAAACACAGACCGATCCGGGGCGCAGCCGCCCCGGATTTTTCTTCGCTAAAAATCCGTTAATTTTTGTCTCAGCACTTGCATCAAATCAGGTATATGTGTATAATACTTAAGTCTGCCCAGTGTTTGGGTTGCTTTTGTTGTGAACACGAGCGTCCCTCAACCAGACGGGCGCCACGACTATAATAGGAGGTGTCGATATGGCATCGGATAAAAGAATCAAAGTTGTACTGGCCTGCTCCGAGTGCAAGCAGCGCAATTACAACACCATCAAGAACAAGAAGAACGATCCCGACAGGCTGGAAATGAGCAAGTATTGCCGCTTCTGCAGAAAGCATACTTCTCACAAGGAAGCCAAGTAATCATCCCCTACCGAACTGGCAGGAAGGAGCAATACTCATGGCAGCTGAAAAACAGTTAAACAAGGACGTCAAGTCCACCGCCAAGCCCGAGAAGGAAAAGAAGGGCAACATCTTCGCCCGTTTCTTCAACCGTATCGGCAAGGCCTTCTATAACATGTATCACGAGCTTAAGAAGGTCACCTGGCCCACCAAGAGCGCGCTCATCAATTACTCTCTGGTGGTGCTGATCTTCCTTGTGATCATGGGCGTCATAATCGGCGTGTTCGATCTGGGCGCCAGTGCCCTGGTGCGCCTGATCACGGGCTAAGGAGCAAAACATGGCGGACAATCCCTCCATGAAATGGTATGTAGTGCATACCTACTCCGGCTACGAAAACAAAGTCAAGGCCAACCTGGACAAAAACGTGGAAAACAACGGCCTGCAGGATATGATAGGCGCGGTTGAGATCCCCGTTGAAGAAGTGCTGGAGATCAGAAACGGCAAAAGCCACGTAGTACAGCGCAAGCGCATGCCGGGCTATGTGCTGGTGCGTATGGTCATGACCAACGAAAGCTGGTATATCGTGCGCAATACCCGCGGCGTCACCGGTTTTGTGGGTGCGGGCAACAAGCCCTCTCCCCTGTCCGATGAAGAGTACAACGAGATCATGGCTGCTATCCCCGTGACCCGCCTGGACGTGCAGGTGGGCGACGAGGTCCGCATCCTGAACGGCATCTTCGAGAACTTTACCGGCAAGGTCACCCAGATCGACACCGCCCTCAAGCGCGTCACGGTCGTGGTCGAAATGCTCAACCGCGCCACCAACGTGGATCTTGAGCTGGACGAAGTCGTCCGGGTCGACATTTAACTATCGCTTTAAGGCCTACGGGCTTTAGGGAAGTGGGAGGAGAGACTGATTCTCTCCGCTTCACCACATTAGATTAAGGAGGAAACCCCTATGGCAAAGAAGGTTACCGCGCTTATTAAGCTGCAGGTAAACGCCGGCAAGGCCACACCCGCGCCGCCTATCGGCCCCGCGCTCGGTCAGCATGGCGTAAACATTCCCGGATTCTGCAAGGAATTCAACGACCGCACCGCCAAGCAGGTGGGTCTCATCATCCCGGTAGTCATCACCGTCTATCAGGACAGATCCTTCACCTTCATCTGCAAGACTCCCCCTGCCGCCGTCCTGATCAAGAAGGCCTGCGGCATCGAGACCGCGTCCGGCCGTCCCAATAAGGACAAGGTAGCTCATATCTCCAAGGCCCAGGTCAGGGAGATCGCAGAGCTCAAGATGCCCGATCTTAACGCCGCCAGCGTAGAAGCCGCCATGAGCATGGTGGCCGGCACCGCCCGCAGCATGGGCGTCGTCGTCGACGACTGAGCATAACACCACAACCGTGGGAGGACACTGAGCCGTTTGTACCACAGGGAGGAATTTGAATCATGAAAATGGGAAAAAAGTATTCTGACAGCTTCAAGCTCATCGAGCGCGGCAGGCTGTATGACCCCGAAGAGGCTGTGTCTCTCGTAAAGCAGACCTCCAAGGCCAAGTTTGACGAAACCATCGAGATCTCCGTGCGTCTGGGCGTTGACCCCCGCCACGCTGATCAGCAGGTTCGCGGCACCGTCGTGCTGCCCAACGGCACCGGCAAGACCAAGACCGTTCTGGTCATCACCAAGGGCCCCAAGGCTGACGAAGCTCTGGCTGCGGGTGCTGACTTCGTGGGCGCCGAGGACATGATCGCCAAGATCCAGGGCGGCTGGTTCGGTTTCGACGTTTGTATCGCCACTCCCGACATGATGGGTCTGGTTGGCCGTCTCGGTAAAGTGCTGGGCCCCAAGGGTCTCATGCCCAACCCCAAGACCGGCACCGTCACCCAGGATGTCACCAAGGCTGTGCAGGAAACCAAGGCCGGTAAAGTGGAATACCGTCTGGACAAGACCGCTATCATCCACTGCCCCCTGGGCAAGGCTTCCTTCACCGAGGAACAGCTGGGCGAGAACCTGAAGACCCTCATGGAGGCCATTCTGAAGGCGAAGCCCGCTGCTGCGAAGGGCACTTACATCAAGTCCGCCGTCATCAGCAGCACCATGGGCCCCGGCATCAAGCTGAACAGCCTGAAGTTCTAAACGGAGCTTATCAAAAACCCCTTCCGACCGGAAGGGGTTTTTATTATCGTTATGATCGCTGTTACCGTTTTTTGTCGCACAGTATCATCATCAGGTTGTTGAGGTTCATGGAGTAGGTGTACCTCGCTTCGTCCGCCGTGCGCATCGCCAGGCGTATACCCATGCTTTCGGAACTTTTCTGATCCGCTATGTGACTTACGGGGTCAAACGCCTTGCAGTCGTCGCGGAAGCGCAGCGTCCAATGATTATCCTTATACTGCAGACGGATCGAGAAATTGTTTTTCTTATTCGGCGCGAAACCGTGCGTGACGATATTCGTGCCCATCTCCTCCACGCACAGCGCCAGGTTCGCGCTCAGACGCTCGTCTCCCCCGTGCGCACGGCAGAATTCGGACGCCGCGCAGGACAGGTCGATCACGTCATTTATATCGCGGATGTCCGCTTCCAGCATATCCTCCAGCGGCACTCCGAATCCGCTGTCAAGCAGCAGCAAATCCTCCGTACGCAGCGTGACGGCGCGTTTTTTGAGCCACACCCACATGACGATGCCCATCAGCGTGAGCACTTCACCCACAAGGAAGTAGCACCACACGGCGGAACTGCCGCCCGTCTGCCTGAGCATCAGCGCCGCCGCCACGGGCAGTACGATGCCTTCAAGCACGGAGATCGTCTCCATGTGCTTAACCCGCCCAGTGCCCTGGTAGCAGCTCTTGAACGCACTGTTTATGCAGTACGGCAGCAGCCCCAGGGAATACATACGCAGCGCGAATATCACCGTGTCCTGATATGTCCCCCCCTCGGGGATAAACAGGCTCACCAGCTGCGGTGCGAAGATCAGCAGCGCCGCCGTGACCGCCGCAGCCATTGTCGCCGCCGCGACGAACAGGGTGTTTAAAAGGACTTTGAGCCCGGTCCTGTCTTCTTCGGTATATAACACGCTGGACAGCGTGAGCGCCACGCCGCCCGTGCCCGTGCTTATACAGTTGCTTGCGTTGCCTATGGTGCTCACTACCGTAAACGCCGCGACGAGGGTGTTGCTGCTGTCCATGTCCATAAGTATCATGTTCATGACAAACACGAGCAGCACCGAAGCGGCCAGCCAGAACACGGTTGGCGCGCCGCCGATTAGAAATTCCTTGAGCTTGCTGAGCTTTACGCCGGAAAACGAGAATTTGAATACGCATTTGTGGGAAAGGAAGTAGCTTCCGGCGATGATAACCGCAACATAGTAGCTGAGCGACGACGCAAGTCCCATGCCGAACATCCCGCCTTTGAACACGAACACGCTGAGCAGATCGAACGTCACGTCCGTAACGGTCATCATAAGCACCGCCACCACCAGAAGACCGCTCTGCCCGGCAATCTGCAAAAACGGGATCAGTATCAGCGCCAGAACGGTCGCGGGCGCGCCTATGGAGAACCCGGCGATGTAGCCGCCGGTGTCTTTGATCAGCTGCGCCTCGTTTGCCCCCAGCAGCTTTGCCAAAGGCACATGCAGCGTCACGGCGAAAAGCGCGAACACCGCCGAAAACACCAGCGCTGTCACAACTGCGGTCGAATAGCACACGTTGGTCTCCGCCTGCGAACCTTTGCCCAATGACTTTCCGCACGCCACCTGTACGCCCGTAGCCAGTATGGTGCCCACCGCGCCAAGTGCCAGCAAAAGCGGGTTTGCGAGGCTGTCCGCCGCCAGCGCGGGCACGCCCAGATAGCGACCTATCATCATGTTGTCGATAAGCAGGCACAGTGAGACCGTCAGCGCAGACAGCACCTGCGCCACCAGCATCCGGCGAACCAGCTTGCCGATCATATGTTTTCCTCCATAAACCGAGTGTCCGAGTCAGATAAGGCAGTTCGTTATATGAGATATGCCCTGCCGCTTAATCGTCCGTCCAGCGTTCAGCTTTGCTGACGGCCTTTTTCCATTTGGCTTTGAGTTTCGCCCGTGTTTCTTCGGACAGCGAAGGCGTGAACACGCTTTCGCTCTGCCAGATAGTCTTGAGCTTTTCATCGTTCCACAGGCCCGCCGCCCGTCCCGCCAGCATGGCCGCGCCCAGCGCCGTAGTCTCGGTTATCCTGGGCCTCACGACGTCGATGCCCAGCATATCCGCCTGGAACTGCATGAGGAAGTTGTTGGCTGTGGCGCCGCCGTCCGCCCTGAGCACGCTCAGCGGGTGGCCGGAATCCTCCGTCATGGCTTCCAGCACGTCCATGGACTGGTATGCGATGCTTTCCAGCGCGGCTCTGGCTATGTGCGCCCTGCCCGTACCGCGGGTCAGGCCCACCAGCGTGCCCCGGGCGTACATGTCCCAGTACGGCGCTCCCAGCCCCGCAAAGGCAGGCACCAGATAAACGCCCCCGTTGTCGGGAATGGAACGTGCCAGACCTTCCGTCTCGCCTGCGCTGCTTATTATCTTAAGTTCGTCGCGCAGCCACTGTATAGCCGCGCCTGCCACGAACACGCTGCCTTCCAGCGCATAGGTTGGCCTGCCGTCCACTCGCCACGCCATGGTACTCACAAGGCCGTAACGGCTGGGCACGATCTCGCTGCCCGTGTTCATAAGCAGGAAGCAGCCCGTGCCGTAGGTGTTCTTTGCCATGCCTTTTTCAAAACATGCCTGCCCGAACAGCGCCGCGTGCTGGTCTCCCGCCATGGCGCAGATGGGTATCTCTTTTCCCAGTATGCTTTTGTCCGTTACGCCTACCGTCTGGGAAGAATCCACCACCTGCGGCAGCACGTTTGCTGGAATGCCCAGCATTTTCAGCATGCCTTCGTCCCAGGTCTGGGTTTTGAGGTTGAACAGCATCGTGCGTGAGGCATTGGTGGCGTCGGTCACGTGCGCTTTGCCTTTCGTGAGCCGCCACACCAGGTAGCTGTCCACGGTGCCGAAGCACACTTCTCCCCTGTCCGCCTTTTCCCGCAGTCCCCCAACGTTGTCCAGCAGCCATTTCAGCTTGCTGCCGGAGAAATACGCGTCCGGCACCAGACCCGTCACGCGCCTTATCTCTCCCTCATATCCGTCCTGCTTGAGCTGTTCGATTATGGGCGACGTACGGCGGCACTGCCAGACTATGGCGTTGTGGAAGCACTTGCCGGAAGCTCTGTCCCACACCAGTGTAGTCTCCCGCTGGTTGGTGATGCCTATGGCGACTATGTCGTTCACATCGATATCCGCTTTTTCCACCGCGGTCTTAAGCGCGTTTATCTGGCTGGACCAGATATCCTCCGGGTCGTGCTCCACCCAGCCGGGCCGGGGATATATCTGCTTGAACTCGTTGGCGTGGCTGGCCACCTGCGCCCCGGTCTCGTCAAACACGATTGCCCGGGAACTGGTAGTGCCCTGATCCAGTGCGATCACGTATTTCACTGTTTTACCCCCTTCAGCGGCCGTTTCTCGGCCATTCCCGCACGCCTCGGATACTTGTCCGGCGTGGCTTTGGTCTTGATTATCTCGACTATCCTGTGGTTCCAGTCCCGTCCCGGCATCGGCGCGTCATGGATAGATGCGATCTCACCGCCAAGTTCGCTGAGCGCGAACCCGGCTTCCTTCGCCTCTTCTTCCGCCGTCGGACCTTTGAGCGCCAGCATCCTGCCCCCGGTCTTTACCAGCGGCAGCAGCCATTCGCACAGTATGTTGAGCGGCGCTACCGCCCGCGCGACCGCCGCGTCAAAGCCTTCCCGGTATAAGGCGTTCCTGCCCGCGTCCTCGCTGCGCATATGCAGCGCTTCGGCGTTGAGCTCAAGTGCACCAACCACCTCTGCCAGAAACTCCACCCGCTTGTTCAGACTGTCCATAAGCGTAAAGCGCGTCTGGGGCAGCATAACGCTCAGCGGCACGCCCGGAAGCCCTGCTCCGCTGCCCACGTCAATCACGCTTGCGCAGTCTTTAAGATACTTTACGGCGGTAAGGCTGTCAAGGTAATTCCTGTCCACAGCTTCCGCAAAGTCATCTCCCACGCGGGTCAGGTTCATTTTCCCGTTGGCACTGATGATCAGTTCATGGTAGCCGATCAGTTTGTCCGCCTGCGCCGGGCTCATGTCCAGGCCCATTATCGCGGCCTGTGAAAGCAGGTATTCCCTCATTCGGTCTTGCCCTCCCGCCTGAGTTTTTCCAGCAGTATCATAAGCACGCTTATGTCTCCCGGCGACACGCCCGGCACGCGGCTGGCCTGACCCAGGGACAAAGGGCGCGCTTTGTCCAGTTTCTGCCTCGCTTCCAGACGCAGATTGTCCAGCGAAAGGTAATCCAGGTCTTTGGGAAGCAGCATCTGCTCCTCCCGGGCGAATTTCCTGACTTCCGCCTCCTGGCGGCGCAGGTAACCTTCGTATTTCAGCTCAATCTCGGTGAGTTCCCTGGCCTCAAAGCTGATCGCGGGCAGCTGCGGGTCTATCTCCCCCAGCATTTTATACGACACTCCGGGCCGTTTGATCAGGTCGCTCAGCCGCGCCGAAGACGTCATTTCCGTTTCGCCGGCCTCGGTCAGCAGTTTGTTCAGTTTCTCGGATGCCGGAATAAAATGCGCTTCCAGATACTTCCTGGCGGTGTTTTTCTCCTCCAGCTTACGTTCCATACGCCTTATCCTGTCCTCGCCCGCAAGACCCTTGGCGTAGCTCAGCTCCGTAAGGCGCTGATCCGCGTTGTCCTGCCTGAGCAGCAGGCGGTATTCCGCCCGGGAAGTCATCATGCGGTAGGGTTCGTCGGTGCCCTTTGTGGTCAGGTCGTCCACCATAACGCCGATATAGCTTTGGCTCCGGTCCAGGATCAGGGGTGCTTCCTCCTTAAGGTACAGCGCGGCGTTCATGCCCGCGTAAATGCCCTGGGCCGCAGCCTCCTCGTAGCCGCTGGTGCCGTTTATCTGGCCCGCCAGATACAACCCCTGTATATGCTTCGCGCCCAGCGCGGAAGAAAGCGAAAGCGGATCTATGCAGTCGTACTCGATGGCGTACGCCGGACGCATCACCTTGGCATGCTCAAGCCCCGGAACAGTAGCGTACACCCTCCGCTGCACTTCCTCGGGAAGGGAAGACGACATGCCCTGCACGTACCACTCCACGGTGTTCAGCCCTTCCGGCTCCATGAATATGGGGTGGCGCTCTTTGTCCCTGAATTTGACTATCTTATCCTCTATCGAGGGGCAGTAGCGCGCGCCCGTGCCCTTTATCTGCCCGGAATACATGGGCGACAGGTGGATGTTGTCAAGGATGATCTGATGGGTCTGCTGATTCGTATAGGTCAGGTAGCACTTTGCCCGGTTGACCAGCGGACCCGCGTCCGTCAGGAAAGAGAACGGCACGATTGGATCGTCGCCCTCCTGGGGTTCCATTTTCGAGAAATCTATCGTGCGGCCGTCGAGCCTTGCGGGAGTGCCCGTTTTGAAGCGGCGGATGGTGAATCCCAGGCCCATAAGCGAGGACGTCAGCTTTGCGGCGGCCACAAGTCCCTGGGGCCCGCCTTCCCATGAATGCTGCCCTATAATGATACGACTTTTAAGGTACACGCCCGTGCACACCACCACGGCGCGGCAGCCGATCTCCATGCCCGTGGCGGTAGTCACTCCGCAGACCCTGCCGTTATTGGTAAGGATCTCGGCGGCTTCTCCCTGCCTTAAGTCGAGCCTCTCCTGCCCGAGCACCGCGTCCAGCATGCGCTTTTTGTAGGCGGCCTTGTCCGCCTGTGCCCTCAAGCTGTACACCGCAGGGCCTTTCCCGGTGTTGAGCATGCGGCTCTGTATGAACGTGTCGTCCGCCGCGAGGCCCATCTCGCCCCCCAGCGCGTCCACTTCCCTTACCAGGTGGCCTTTGCCCGTGCCCCCTATTGACGGGTTGCAGGGCATCATGGCCACGGAATCGATATTCAGCGTCAAAAGCAGGGTCTTCTGCCCCATGCGCGCCAGCGCCAGAGCCGCCTCGCAGCCCGCGTGCCCCGCGCCTATGACCACAGCGTCAAAGTATTCTGCCATAAAACTCTCCTTGGTATAATAATTATACACCATTTCCCCGGCAAAAAAAAGAGGGATTTAGGCGGGTATTGAGTTTTGATGCGGCTTATGTTACAATATAGGTTAATAATATTGGAAAGGATGATCCCTCATGGCTCAGCCCAAGAAACTTACCCGCGGCAAGGTCTGGTGTTTCGCCATCGGCCAGTTCGGCTGGTCGCTGTTAAGCGCCTTGATCAGCAACTACCTTGTAAACTTCTATGTGCCCGACAAATCCACCGGCCTCGCCGAAAACCCGTTTTTCGAGACCGGTCCCGTGATTTTCGGTCTAATAAGCATACTGGCGCTGATCACCGGCTTCGGGCGCGTGTTCGACGCGGTGACCGACCCCTGGATCGCTTCCCTGTCCGACCGCAGCAAGAATCCCAAGGGTCGCCGCATCCCCTTCATGAAAGCTGCCGCCATTCCCTTCGGCATCTTCACCATACTCACTTTCTGGTCCCCCGTGTCCGGCAGCAGCTGGATCAACGCGGTGTTCCTGTTCGTGATGCTCACCGGCTTCTATCTGTTCATGACCATGTACTGCACGCCTTTTAACGCGCTGATACCCGAACTGGGCACCGACCAGAAGACCCGCATGAGCATTTCCACCACCATTTCCTTCACCTTCATCGCCGGCATGGCCATCGCGTACACCGCGCCCATGCTCTGGGGCTTTATGGAAGGCGCGGGCGTGGATCACTATACCGCCGTCAGGATCATCTTCTGCGTGCTGAGCGTGATCGGCGTCGCCTGCCTGTTCGTGCCCGTATTCACCATCAATGAAAAAGAATACGTGACCGCGCAGCCCGCCCAGTCGACCGCCTTCAAGAGCCTTAAGGCCACCTTCCGCAACAAGGACTTCCGTATCTTCGTGGCCAGCGATATAATCTACTTCCTGGGCATCACCATGTTCCAGACCGCTATGCTCTACTTCGTGACCGGCCTGCTCAAGCTGGACGACGGCATGAGCACCCTGTTCTTCGTGCTTATGACCGCACTGAGCGTGCTGTTCTACCCCTTGGTAAGCAAGCTGACCCCCAGATTCGGCAAGCGCAAGCTCATCCTCGTGGCCTTCTGCATATTCGTGGTCGCTTTCGCATACACCGCCTGCATGGGACTTATGAGCATCGACCCAGTCATCCAGGGCATCATCCTGTGCGTACTGGCGGCTCCCGCGATGGCCATATTCGGCATACTGCCCCAGGCTGTGGTGGCTGATATCGCCGAGTGCGACGCGCTGGACACCGGCGAGGAGCGCGCGGGCATGTTCTACGCCGCCCGTACCTTCGCCATGAAGATGGGCCAGGCGCTGGCGCTGATAATAGTGTCCAGCATCGTGGGCTTCAAGTGGGAAAACGGCTTCGGCTACCGTCTGATCGCCATCATCTCCGGCGCTGTGTGCCTTGTCGGCGGAGCCATCTTCCTTAAATACAACGAGAGCAAGGTCTACGCCAGGATCATAGGAAACAAATAATGTATACCATAAATCCCGACTATCTGCTTTCGGAAGAGGATTTCGCCTCCGGCATGAGCGAGGCCGTGCTCCCCTACCTGGCCAAAAGGGAGACCCGCCTGACCGTTTCCGCGAGAGACGGCGCTCAGATTAACGTACACCGTTACGACGCGGACGCGCCGAAAGGCACCTGCGTCGTGCTGCACGGCTTTACGGAAGCGGCGAACAAGTTCTCCGAGATCATCTATTCCCTGCTTAACAACGGCTTTTCCGTGCTCGCCTACGACCAGCGCGGGCACGGTGAAAGCCACAGGGACCCGGCTGTGAGCGACATGTCCCTGACCCACGTCCGCCGCTTTGCGGACTATGTGGACGACCTGGACGCCGTAGTTAATAAGTGCCTGAAAATCATGCTCGCGCCGTACTGCGTGTTCGCCCACTCCATGGGCGGCGCTGTGGCCTGCCTGTACGCGGAAAAACGCCCCGAGGTGTTCCGCGCCCTCGCGCTGTGCGCGCCCATGATCGCTCCGCGCACGGGAGGCCTGCCCGTGTGGACGCTCCGCTTTATGGGCGCTGCGGCCTGCATGATCGGCAAATCCAGACGGCGCATATTCATCTCCAAGCCCTATTCCGGACACGAGAACTTCGAGACCAGCTGCTGCACCAGCCGCGCCCGCTTCGACTGGTGGGACGACAGGAAATACACCTGTCCCCGCTTCTCCAACAACGGCCCCACCTACTCCTGGATGCGCGAAGCCATGGGAGTGACCGGAAAGCTGCTTAAAAATGGCATGCCTGAAAAGATCGCCTGCCCCGTCGGCATCTGGCAGGCAGAAAACGACTGGGAAGTCAAGCCCCTGCCGCAGGAACAGTTTATTTCCCGCGTAAAACACGGAAAACTGGTGAAAGTTGCCGGAGCAAGGCACGAGATCTACCGCAGCGCCGACGAAACGCTGTATCCGTGGTGGCACGAGGTGCTGGGGTTCCTTAACGGCGCATTGGCGCGAAACGGCTGACAGCAGAT
The DNA here is from genome assembly GCA_024683475.1 of Clostridiales bacterium. Classification (GTDB taxonomy): domain Bacteria; phylum Bacillota; class Clostridia; order Christensenellales; family Aristaeellaceae; genus RUG14130. The sequence continues at coordinate 18,402 of JAIKYG010000039.1, forward strand.
CTTTAACTAAACGGGCAAACCGTCCTCCGACCGGGCGGCCTGCCCGTTTTTTATGCCCTTTCTTCTCCCGCTTGACAAACCGCCGCCTTTTGGTTATCATTTAGCATAGGATATTGGGCGGAAACTACGCGGCTTCGCCCACGATTCGCCGTCTGCCGCAACGGCTCAGGAGCTTTAATGAGACAGTTCATGGACGAGGATTTCCTGCTTTCCACCCCCACAGCCCGTACGCTGTACCACGAATACGCAGAGAAAATGCCCATAATAGACTACCACTGCCACCTTTCTCCAAAGGAGATCGCGGAAAACAAACCTTTCAGAAACGTCACCCAGCTGTTCTTGGGCGGCGACCACTACAAGTGGCGCTTCATGGCTTCCCTGGGCGTTGACGACAAGTTCATACGCGGTGACGGCGACGATTTTGAGAAATTCCGCCTGTACGCCAAGTGCATTTCCCTGGCCATCGGCAATCCCCTGTACCACTGGACGCACCTGGAATTAAAGCGTGTGTTCGGCATCGACACCATACTTAACGAGTCCACGGCGTGGGAGATCTACGACCGCTGCAACGAGCTGCTGGCTACCCCCGACTTCCTGCCCCGCAAACTCATAGAGCGTTTTGACGTAAGAGTGGTGTGCACCACGGACGACCCCGCCGACACGCTGATCTACCACGAAAAGCTGGCTAAAGACACCTCCTTCCCCGTAAAGGTACTGCCCACCTTCCGCCCGGACAAGGCCGTGAAGATCAATCTGGAAGGCTTTGTGGACTATATTTCCCTGCTTTCCGACATGAGCGGCGTCAAGATCGCTTCCGCCGCGGACGTGCTTGCCGCGCTTTCCGCGCGCGCGGAGTACTTCCACGACCGGGGCTGCCGCATATCCGACCACGCGCTGGACACCGTGCCTTTCGAAGAGGATTGCGAAGCGCGGGCCGAAGCCGCTTTCGCCAAGGCCATGCGCGGCGAAAAGCTGAGCGAGAGCGAGACCGACGCCTACCGCACCTACATTATGATCGGGCTGGGCGACATCTATTCCAAACTCGGCTGGGCACAGCAGTACCACATGAACGCGCAGCGCAACAACAACACGCCCATATACAAAAAATACGGCGCGGACGTGGGCTTTGACTCCATCTCCGACGCGCCTATCAGCGGCAAGCTCTGCAAGCTTCTGGACGCCCAGGAGGTCAAAGGCGCGCTGCCCAGGACCATACTCTACACCCTGAATCCCGCCGCCAACTACATCCTCGGCACCGCCATAGGCAATTACCAGACCCAGGGCGGCATCGCCGGCAAGATACAGTTCGGTTCCGCCTGGTGGTTCTGCGACCAGAAGGAAGGCATGTACGAGCACATGAAGACGCTGGCCGCGCTGGGTGCGTTGAGCGCGTTCGTGGGTATGCTGACCGACAGCCGCTCCTTCGTGAGCTATCCCCGCCACGAGTATTTCCGCCGCATACTCTGCGACCTGCTGGGCCAGTGGGTGGAAAACGGCGAATACCCCGCCGACATGCCCACGCTCAAGCTGATAGTTGAAAACATCTGCTACGGCAATGCCGCCAGCTATTTCAATTTCTGATGATACGGGAAATACACTGCAAAACGATAACGGACACCCTGGAAAAGCTCATACTCCGCGCGGAGTATGAGCTTGATCCTGCTTTGGTGAAGTCAGTCGAGACCGCTTACGCCGAAGAAGACTGTCCCGCCGGGAAATACGCTCTTGGCCAGCTGCTGGAAAACTACGGTATCGCAAAACGGGAGCAGGTCGCCGTCTGCCAGGACACGGGCATGTGCGTGGTGTTCTTCGAACTTGGCCAGGACGCTCACATAAGCGGAGGCGCGTTTGAGGACGCCGTGAACGAGGGTGTGCGCCGGGCATACGCGGGGCTGCGGAAAAGCGTTGTAAAAGACCCGCTGTTTGACAGGCGCAACACCCTGGACAATACTCCCGCCGTGATCCATACCCGCGTCGTTCCGGGAGACAGGCTCACCGTGACCGTAGTCTGCAAGGGCTTTGGCAGCGAGAACATGTCCGCTATCAAAATGCTGCCTCCCTCCGCAGGGGAAGCGGGAGTGACGGATTTCGTGGTGGATACGGTCAGGCGCGCCGGAGCCAACCCCTGCCCGCCCATCATACTGGGCGTGGCGATAGGCGGCACTTTCGAGCAGGCGGCAGTATACGCCAAGCTCATGACCGCCCGTCCGTTTGAAGAGGAAAACTCTGATCCTGCATACGCGCAGCTGGAAAAAAAGCTGCTGGATGCCATAAACTCGCTTGGCATAGGCGCGGCGGGCTTCGGCGGCAAAGCCACCTGCCTCAAGGTAAGCATCTGCGCGCTGCCCACCCATATCGCGGGAATGCCCGTGGCTGTGAACGTGTGCTGCCACGCTTCCCGCCATGCGAAGGCGGTGATCTGATGGAACTTAAACGGCTTTCCCTCCCGCTTTCAAACGAAGACATCCTCTCGCTGCGTGCCGGCGACTGCGTGCTTTTGAGCGGCACTGTCTACACCGCCCGCGACGCGGCGCACAAGCGCATAGTTGAAACGCTTGACAGGGGCAAAACACCGCCCATCGACCTCATTAACGCCGCCATATACTACTGCGGGCCCGCGCCCGCGCCGGAAGGCTGGGTGATCGGCCCCGCCGGCCCCACCACTTCCTACCGCATGGACGCGTATACCCCCCGCCTTATTGACGAGGGGCTCAGGGTAATGATAGGCAAGGGCCAGCGCTCGGAGGCTGTCATGGAGGTGATAAACGCGCATGCATGCGTGTATTTTGCCGCCGTGGGCGGCGCCGCGGCGCTGCTTTCGAAGCATATCACCGCCTGCGAGACAGTGGCTTATGAAGATCTGGGCGCGGAAGCGATAAGAAAGCTCACATTCAGCGATTTTCCCCTCACCGTGGCGGCGGACTGCCATGGAGGCAGCATATACGCCCTTTGATCTTCTGAATCAATTAAAAAACACAGAGCGCTCTTCGCGCCCTGTGTTTTTTTGTACTGTCATTCCGCCTTGAAGCCCGCGTTTATGTATGCCGCCAGCATGTCGCTGATCTTCGCGTTTTTGCCGCCCCTTGCCACGATCACGTCCGCGTAATTCACGTAGGCGCGGATGTATTTTTCATACATCGGCTTGACGGTGGAAAGATACTGGGCTTCGATGCCCGCGATATCGCGCCCGCGCTCCACTATGTCGCGCTTTATGCGTCTGAGCAGGCAGATGTCCGGATCTACACTGATGTAGATCTTGAAATCCATCATGTCCCTGAGCCGCTCGTCGTGGAACGCGTGAATGCCCTCGATTATCACCGTTTCGGGCGGGTATATGAGCTCGTCCGGCAGATCTGCCCGGCAATGATGGGCGTAATCGTACGCCTTGCGGGTGATGGGCTTTCCTTCTTTAAGGCAGGTGATATCGTACAGAAGCTCGTCGTGCTCGAACACGCCGGGCTCGTCGTAGTTTATCTTGCTGCGTTCCTCAAAGGGAAGGTAAGCGTGGTCCCTGTAATAGGCGTCCTGATTCAGCATCAGCGTATTGCCTTTTAGTTTCTGCTGCAGTTCCTTTGCCAGAGTGCTCTTGCCCGAGCCGCTGGCGCCGCAGATGCCTATGATCAGCATTTTCTCAGCTCCTTTTTTGTTTGTACCGCGCGGTCAAGCAGGACTCTGGCATGATTTACCGCACTTTCGTCGCTGCTCTCGCCGCCTATCAGCCGCGTGACTTCCTTAAGCCGCCCTTCATCGTCCAGCCGCCTGACCACGGATACCGTGCGCTCGCCCTCCTGGTGTTTCTCCACCATGAACTGCGTGTCTGAGAGCGCCGCTATCTGCGCAAGATGGGTTACGCAGATAACCTGTCTGTCCCCCGCCAGCAGCGCCAGCTTTTCGCCCACGGTCTGGGCCATGCGCCCGGAAATGCCCGTGTCTATCTCGTCGAATATCAGCGTCTCGATGCCGTCGCCCGATGCCAGCACCACCTTGAGTGCCAGCATGAAACGGGACATTTCGCCGCCGGAAGCGATGTCCTTGAGCGGCTTCATCGGTTCGCCCGGGTTGGTAGAGATCACGAATTCCACTTCTTCCGCGCCGCGCGCGCAGGGCGGGATGGGCGTAAGCTGCACCTTGAGCACCGCTTTTTCCATGCCCAGGTCCTTAAGCTGCTCCATTATCGCTTTTTCAAGCCCTTTGGCTGCGGCACTGCGGGCAGCGGTAAGCTTCGATGCGGCCTGCTGCAGCGCTTTTTCGGCCTTTTCCACTTCCGCAGTCAATTCGTCCCGCCTGAAATCAATGTTAGCCAGCTCGTCCAGCTCTTCCTGGGCTTTCCGGGCATATTCGATCACGTCGCTTATCTCCGGACCGTACTTGCGCTTGAGCTTTTTGAGCTTCTCAAGCCTTTCGTACACCCTGTCCGCCTGTGCGGGATCGAACGAAAGCTCCTCGAAGGCGGTCTGCACCTCGTAGCCTATGTCCTTGACCTGGCTAAGCGCTTCCTCCAGCCTGTCCGAGAGGACCGCGTACTTTTCATCCAGGTCCGATATTTCGTTAAGGGCGTTGAGGGCGCGTTCCATGCTCTCCTGGGCGCTGATGCTCTTGCCGCCCAGATACAGCCTTTCGTACGCCGTACGCACGCTCTGGCTCAGTTTTTCGCTGTTCTCGAACAGCCGGCTCTGGCGCTCAAGTTCTTCCTCTTCACCCTTTTTGAGCTTGGCGGACTTGATCTCCTTGAGCTGCATTTCCAGCGTGTCCTGCCTTTGGGACAGCGTCTTCTCGTCCTGGGAAAGCCGTTCCAGTTCCGCCTTCAGCCCGGAATATACGCCGTACGCCTCCTGGGTCTCGCCTTTCAGCGCAAGCAGTTCCTTGCCGCCGAAAGCGTCCAGGTATTCCATGTGCTCCCTTACGTTCAGAAGCCTCTGGTGCTCCTGCTGACCGTGCAGGTCTATGAGCAGCGAAGTGAACTCTTTGATCGTGTTTAGCGGCACCAGCGCGCCGTTCACACGGCACAGGCTCTTGCCCTGGCTCGTGATCTCGCGGGTGATCTCGGCGTAGCCGTCGTCGTACTCGATCCCCATATCGTCCAGGAACTGTTTAGCCTTGCCGCACTCGTTGATGTCGAACAGCGCCCGCACCCGCGCTTTTTCCGTGCCGGCCCGGACCATTTCCCTGCCGCCTCGGTGCCCCAGCGCCAGGTTCACGCTGTCCACGACTATACTTTTGCCCGCGCCGGTCTCACCGGTCAGCGCATTAAGCCCCCGCGTAAGTTCTATGCGGAGGCTGTCGATAAGAGCAATATTGTGAATGTCCAGTTCAAGCAGCATTTCAGAAGCGCTTTCCCGTAAGTTCCTTAAGGCGGGCCACCACGTCGTCGGTGTCCTCTATGTTTTTAACTATCGCCACAACGGTGTTTTCCCCGGCGATCGTGCCGATTATTTCGGGCCAGCCCAAATTGTCTATGGCTTCGGCAGCGGTCTGCGCCGCGGCGGTAATGGTCTTGAGCACCACCAGGTTGCCCGCTCCGTTCACGCTGGTGACAGACTCGGAAAAAATGCGCAGATACCTGTCGCGGCCTTCGCTCTCCTCCGTGCCGCCGACAGCATATTTATATGTACCGTGGTCAGTCGCGGTCTTTATAAGCTTTAATTCCCTTATATCCCTGGACACGGTAGCCTGGGTCACGTTTACGCCCGCCTCAGCCAGCGCTTTTGTGAGCCCTTCCTGAGTATCGATCTCCTTTTCGGCGATTATCTCAAGTATAAGGGCATGGCGTTTAACCTTCATGATTTGCCTCCAGAATATTCATTACGGTATGATTATACATTATTTATACATTTTTATGCAATATAAAACCGCGCTAAACGCCAAAATTAACATGCGCGGCGCATACCGTGTCCCGTATGAGCTCCGGAGTGACGCTGTCCGTGCCGACCCGGTTTTTAAGGTGCAGCAGGAATTCTATGTTGCCTTCCTGCCCCGTTATGGGCGAATAGTCCAGCCCCACGGGGCCAAAACCGTTATCCCTGCAGAAAACCACGATATCCGAAACCACCTTGATGTGGGTCTCCGGGTCTCTCACCACGCCCTTTTCCCCCACTTCCTCCTTTTGTGCCTCGAACTGCGGTTTTATAAGCGCCACGAAATCGGCGCCCGGAGCGAGCAGTCTGAATACCGGCGGAAGTATCGCCTTAAGCGAAATGAAGGATACGTCCGTGACGCCCATATCCAGGCTTTCGGGAATGTCCCCGGGCTTCAGCAGGCGGGCGTTGGTGCGCTCCATGACCCGCACCCTTTCGTCGTTCCTGAGCTTCCACGCCAGCAGATTATATCCCACGTCCACCGCGTAGACCCTTTTGGCGCCGCGGCTTAACAGCACCTGGGTGAACCCGCCCGTAGACGCGCCTATGTCGGCGCACACTTTATCAGCGGCTGAAATGTCGAACACCTTGAACGCCTTTTCCAGCTTATGCGCGCCCCGGCTGACCCAGGCATCCTGATCGCCTTTCAGCCTGAGAAGCGTTATGTCCTTTATCTTGTCGGACGGCTTTAACAGCTTCTGGGTACCGTACAGCGCCTTGCCCTCCATTATGAGAGCGGCGGCGATGTTCAGACTGTCCGCAAGCCCCGCCCTGACCAGCGCTTCGTCCGCCCGTTCAGCCACGTTCGTCCTCCTTTACCGCAGCGCGGATCGCGTTTGCCGCGCTTTCCGCGTCCAGCCCGCACATCTTTTGCTGCTCCGCGACCGTCCCGGCGGGGATATACCTATCCGGCACGCACAGCAGGCTCACTTTGACTCCTTCAGGCGCGAGGGACGCGATCTCCTCGCCCAGACTGCCCGCGCGCACGCAGTCCTCCAGCACGAAAACGTGCCTATATCCGGCAAATACCCTGCCTAAAAGCGCCTCGTCTATAGGTTTTAAGAACCTGGCGTTCACTACGCCGCAGTCTATGCCGGAAACAGCCAGGAGACTCGCCGCCTCCCTCGCGGTCGCGAGCATCTTGCCGCAGGAAATGACGCACACGCCCTTCCCGCGCTTTTCCTCGTCCCATTCCCCGATTTTAAACCCGGCGGCGCCGCCGTCAGGCAGACATTTGGGGTATTTGATCGCGAAAGGCGCATCAGCCTTCAGGCTCAGATCCAGCATCTGCTTAAGCTCTGCCATGCAGGAAGGCGCGCACACGGTGAGCCCCGGCAGTCCCCTGAGAAGCGGCGTGTCAAACACGCCCTGGTGCGTCTCGCCGTCCGCGCCGCTTAATCCGCTTCTGTCTATAAGCAGCGTGACGGGCGCGCGGTTTAAGCAGATATTGACGTTTATCTGGTCGTAGGCGCGCTGCATGAACGTGGAATACAGCGCAAGATACGGTTTTAAGCCGTTTACAGCCATGCCCGCCGCCATGCCCGCGGCGTGGCCTTCCGCGATCCCCACGTCACAGCATTTGTCCGGATATGCATCTTTGAACGCAGCCAGGCCCGTCCCGTCCAGCATCGCGGCGGATACGGCGCAGATCCTGCGGTCGGTCTCGGCGTTTTTTATCAGCCAGTCGGAAATGGCTTTCCCGCAGGAGGGCTCACATTCGGCTTTTTTCGGCTGCCCTGTTGCCCTGTCAAACGGCCCTACGCCGTGGAATGCGCCGGGCGTCTTTTCGGCGGGAAGATAGCCTTTGCCCTTTTTCGTCACCACGTGCACGATCACAGGCACGTCATAAGTGAGCGCCTTCGAAAAGACCCTTTGCATTTCTTCGATGTCGTGGCCGTCTATGGGGCCCAGATACTCTATGCCCAGGCTCTCGAAAAACTGGTCGGATACGAACAGCGCTTTGATCGCGTTCTTCACGCGGGTAAACAGTTTTTCCGTGGAGCTGCCGCCTTTGGGCAGCCTGTATATCAGCTTTTTGACGGTCTGCTTAAGCCCTCTGTAGCTCCCGCTCTGGCGCATGTGGGTCAGGTGCTTGGCCAGGGAACCCACGTTTTTTGAGATGCTCATCTCGTTGTCGTTGAGCACGATCAGCATTTTCGCCTTGGCGAGCCCCGCGTCGTTCAGGGCTTCGTACACCATGCCGCCGGTGAGCGCGCCGTCCCCCAGCACAAGCGCGATGTTGTAGTTTTCGCCTTTCAGGTCCCGCGCCCGCGCCATGCCGATGGCCAGAGACACGGAGTCGCTGGCGTGTCCGCTGCTTACGACGTCGAACTCGCTTTCGTCCCTGCGGGGAAAGCCGCTCACTCCGCCCGCCCGGCGCAGCGTGTCAAAGCGCGCGTACCTTCCCGTCAGCAGCTTGTGGGCATAGCATTGGTGCCCCACGTCGAAGAGCAGCTTGTCCTTCGGAGCGTTCAGTACACTGTGCAGGGCGATGGTAAGCTCCACCGCCCCTAAATTGCTCGCCAGATGCCCGCCGTTGCGGGACACCGTGTCTGTTATCTTTTCTCTTATCTCCCCCGCCAGCATCTGCTTGTCTTTCAAAGACAGGCTTTTGAGCTTAGCCGGGGTATCGATCTTTTCCAGCATGTCAGTAAGTGCGTTTTGCCATATCCAGTGTCAGCTGTCTGAAATAGTCCGCCTTTTCGCCGAACACGTCCAGCACGGTAATCGCGCTTTCGGTAAGCTTTCCGGCGTATTCCACGGCGCCTTCAAGTCCCATCAGGCTGACCGCGGTAAGCTTGCCCTCGGTCTCGTCTTTTCCTTTGGATTTGCCGAACTTGTCCGCTTCGGCGGTAACGTCCAGTATGTCGTCGGTCACCTGGAACAGGCGTCCGAAGTCTTCCGCAAACCGGGTGAGCGCATCGATCTTGTCTTCATCCGCTCCCGCCAGATACGCCCCCGCCTGCACCGCGCCTATGAACATCGCGGCGGTCTTGCCTGCGTGTATGTAGCCTAACAGCTTTTCGTCCGCGTCAGGGCGCCCTTCGGCGAAAAGATCTGCGCACTGGCCCGCGATCATGCCCGTGACGCCCGCGCCCCTGGCAATGGCGTATATCGCTTTAAGCGCGTTTTCATGCCCGATTCGGCTGTTTATCGCCGTTTTAAGCATGGTCTCAAACGCGTAATTCAGCAGCCCGTCTCCCGCCAGCACCGCCTGGCCCACGCCAAACACCACGTGGTTGGTGGGCTTGCCCCTGCGCAGGCAGTCGTCGTCCATGCCGGGCAGGTCGTCGTGGATGAGGCTGTAAGTGTGTATCATTTCCATGGCGCAGGCGTAATCCAGCGCTTCGGAAACGTCTCCGCCGTTCATCTCGCACGCTTTCAGCAGCATGCAGGGTCTTAACCGCTTTCCGCCGGCCAGAAGGCTGTAGCGCATGGATTCGGCCTGCAGGCCCGGGATCTCCCCGTCGGCAAAACCCTGTGTCTCGGGAAGCAGCTTTTCAAGCCTGTCCTCCACCAGCTGCTTAAGGATCGCAGGATCAGTCATTTTCCTCTTCCCCCTGCAAAAGCTTTTCTCCCTGGGAAGTGAGTTCGATGATCTTCCTGTCTCCCTCGTCCAGCAGCGCCTTAAGGCGGGAATACAGTTTCACGCCTTTCTGATAGGCCTTAAAGCTGTCGTCCAGGCTCATTTCGCCTTTTTCCAGGGCGGACACGATCTCCTCCAGTTCCGCCATGCCCGATTCAAACGAAAAGCGTTCTTCCATTTATGTGTTCCTCCTGACCAGAGTCACCCTGGCGTCAAACTCGCCGCCCTTCATTTCGACGGTCAAGCTCCGCCCCTGTTCCACCATATCGATATCCGTCAAAAACTCGTCCCCGGACCTTACGCAGGCGTATCCCCGCTTTTTGACATTTTCGGGGTTGAGGCTCTCCAGCATGCGGCCCAGATTGTCCAGCGCAGTCCGTTTTTTGTCCGCCAGCCGTTTTCCGGACACGCCCAGTTTCTCAAAGCAGCTCTCCAGGTTCTCCCGCCGCCTCAGTATGAACGCCTCCCGGGGCCGCGCGAAGGGATATGCCCGGGCGATGGCCGAAAGCCTTAACCGTCTGGCCTGCTGGGATGAAACCATCAGCGCGTTCAAGCGTCTGAACAGGTGGTTTACGTTTTCCAGCCCTTCTCTTACGTCCATTACCGCGAGTTCGGCGGCATTGGACGGCGTGGACGCCCTTAGATCGGCGGCGAAATCCGCTATGGAAAAGTCCGTTTCGTGGCCCACGCAGCTGATGACGGGCGTACGGGCGTTAAAGATCGCCCGCGCCACGATCTCCTCGTTGAAAGGCCACAGGTCTTCCATGGAGCCGCCGCCCCGTCCCGCCAGTATGACCTCCACCCGGGGATCGGCGTCCAGCCTCGCTATGGCGGCCGCGATCTCGTTTTCCGCGCCTTTCCCCTGCACCGCGCAAGGAGCGATGATTATGTTTATGCGGGGATTCCGGCTCCGGGCGACCTTGATTATGTCCCTTATCGCCGCGCCGCTTAAGGAGGTAGCTACGCCGATGGTGGAGACTTTCAGCGGAATAGGCTGCTTGGCGGCTTCGTCGAACAGTCCTTCCAGCATCAGCTTGTTTTTAAGCTGATTGAATTTCTCGAACAGGTCGCCGATGCCTTCCTGCTTCATGGAGGCCACGACCAGCTGATATTTGCCCGTGGGCGGATACAGCGTGGCCTGTCCCGTAACGACCACCTTCTGCCCCACTTTCGGAACGAAGGTCAGCCGCTGCACGCTGGTGCGCCACATGGCGCAGCTCACGCTGGACATCTCGTCCTTGAGCGTGAAATACGCGTGCCAGCTGCCCGCCTGCAGCTTATACTCGCTTATCTCGCCCTTTACCACCGCATTTTTGAGCAGCGGGTCCTGGCTTAAGCGGGTCTTGACGTATTCGTTTAGCTGCGATACGCTTAAGGCTGTGTCAGGCATATTGGCTCCCGGCTGCGGCCATGGTGTTCTTAAGCAGCATGGCGATCGTCATCGGCCCCACGCCTCCGGGCACGGGGGTTATGTATGCGGCCGCTTCCGACGCGCTTTCAAAGTCCACGTCGCCCACGATCCTGCCGTCATCCAACCGGTTTATGCCCACGTCTATTACGCAGCAGCCTTTTTTGAGCATTTCGCCTTTGATGATGCCCGGCTTGCCCACCGCCGCCACGACTATGTCGGCGTTAGAGAGGTAAGCACCCAGGTCTTTGGTCTTCGAGTGGCACAGCGTGACCGTAGCGTTTTCCCGTGTGAGCATTACCGCCAGGGGCTTGCCCACAAGATTCGACCTGCCTACTATAACGGCGTTTGCGCCCTGAATGGGTATTTCGTACCTTTTGAGCAGTTCGATGCAGCCCCTGGGCGTGCAGGGTTCCAGCGGTGCTCTGTCTCGGAACATTTCGCCCGCGTTCACGGCGCTGAAGCCGTCCACGTCCTTGGTTGGACTTACCGAGCGCACGACTTGTTCCGCGTCTATCCGGGACGGCAGGGGCAGCTGCACCAGAATGCCGTTGACGCTTTTATCATTATTCAGCTTTTCCACTTCGGCAAGAACTTCCTGCGTGGTCGAGTCCTCGTCAAGTAGCACAGATACGGACTCTATCCCCACATTCCGGCATGCCTTCTGCTTGTTTCTCACATATATTGCGCTGGCGGGGTCGTTCCCCACCATAACTACTGCGAGACAGGGCTTAATGCCGTTTTGCGCGAAAAACGCTTCCGCATCGCGCCTGACTTCACCGCGCACTTCGGCGGCGATCCGCTTGCCGTCTATGATCTCAGCCATCATGTCCCTTCTTTCAGCAGTCTGTCCCCTATCAGCGCCACGCCGCAGGCATTGTCGCCCGAAAGCTCCTTTTTGCCCCAGTATATCTCCGTTTCGTCCCTGAGCTTCTTTATCCTGCGGCTCACTTCGCGCCTGAACAGCGGCGACGAAGCCACTCCGCCCATCATAAGCACTTTTTTTAGCCCCAACGCGTCGCAGGCGTTCACCGCCAGCCTGGCTATGGTCCTGGCCAGGAACGAATACGTCTCCACGGCCGCGTCCTCGGGCGCGGCACCGCCGTCTATTAACCGGTTTATCGCGTTTTCCGCCCCGGAAAGCGACGCCGAGAGCCCCTTTACGCTGACTCCCACCAGGCTCCTTTCGCTGCCGTTCACCGCCAGTTTTTCCAGTTCCGGCCCCGCCGGGAAGGGCAGGCCCAGTTTTACGCCTATCCTGTCCACCAGCTGCCCTGCGTGCAAATCGTTTGAACCGCCCAGAAGGCTGACCTTAAGGCCTTTTTCCACCCTGAGCGCCTCGGTCGTACCGCCTGACAGGTGCATGGCTACAAAGCTGTCGTCATTCAAGCCGCTTTCATACAGCGCGGCAGCTACGTGCCCCTGCTGATGCGTGGTGAAGAACAGCGGCACGCCCAGCGTCCGGGCTATCACCCGCGCGAACGCCGTTCCCGCCGCGAACACGGGCATATAGCTGCCGGGCACGTCCCTGGGCGCCCGGGATACGCACACGCAGGCGATCTTCGCGTCCGCCTCGTCCATAAGCTCTTCGTACAGTTCCGGCAGGTTCCTGACATGCTGGAACACGCCGTCGGACTGCCTTAGACCCCTTTCGCCCCGGGGCACGCTCAAGAGTTTTCTTTTGGATAATACAACAACACCCTCCCCTGCCAGGGCAAGGGAGGTGGTGTAGCAGCTGGTATCTATTCCAATGGCAACTTCAGGCATTTTTGAGTTTCCGCATCAGACTTCCGAGCACTCCGTTTATATACGCGCCGGATTTCTCGTCGGAATACTGTTTGGCGATGTCTACCGCGTCGTTTATGGCGCTGCCGGCAGAACCGGTGCAGTAAATGATCTCCCATGCAGTGCTCAGCAGAATGGCGTAATCCACTTTCGGCAGCCTGTCAAGTGTCCAACCTTCCGCCAGCAGACCCTCAAGCGATTTATCGATCTCGGCTTTATTCCGCTTCACGCCTTCGGCGATCGCATTCATAAAATTCGTTTCTTCTTCGCCGGGGGCTATATTGAGCAGGTCCGTCAGCGTGCTTTCGCCGCCTTCGCCGCCCATGATGTATTCGTAGACCAGCTTGACTGCCGCTACGCGCGCGCTCGTTTTGTCCATAGGCTATTCCTTTGCGGACCCGTTATCGGGATCCGTGTGCCCTTCCAGCTGTTTGCCTTCCCGGGCGTTCTTTTCGCTGAGCAGATAATTGCGGTACTCCATCTCGGCGTTCTCACGGTTCTCCTTGGCGAAGGAAAGCCCCGTCACGTGCACGTCCACGTTGTTCACGCGCATGTTGGTCATGGTCTCGATGGTCTTTTTGATGTTTTCCTGTATGCTGCGGCATACTTCCTGCACGGAATAGCCGTACTCCACCACTACGCTCACGTTCACGGAGACGTTCTGCTCATCCACGTCCACCTTCACGCCGCGGGTGATGTTTTTGATGTTGTTGGCGTTCTTGCTTTTGCGCCTGTCGGCCGCCAGCCCCTGGTAACGCACCATGTTGGCTATGCCTTCCACCTCGGTCAGGGCAATGCCCGCGATGGTCTGGATCACGTCAGAGGCAAAATACACCGCGCCGTTGGCTCCGGTGTCTATTTTCATATCCACAGTCTTGTCTTCAGGCATTTTCGGGCCCTCCATACGTTTTGCTGTACAGATTATAGCAGATTATTTGATAAAACGCAAATCTGTGCCAAAGACTTAAAGAAAATTTGACCCTCGAAAGGCTTTATGGTAGAATAAGCGCGGTGATTTGTGTGAAAAAGCGTACCGTCAGGCTGGTCATCGCAATGCTGGCGCTGGCTCTGATCGTTCTTGGGCTGGCAAACGGGCAGGCGCGGGGCGTACTGAACAAGGCGATAAACATCTGCACGGAGTGTCTGGGGCTTGGATAAGCTTGGTAAACCGCGCCCTTCGAAGCGCCGACTGATACAGCTTTATTCCGCCCTCCTGTACAACGCCCACATAAGGGGCTTTGTCAGCGGAAAGCTGTACCGGGGACAGCTGAAAAACCTGTGCGTGCCGGGGCTCAACTGCTATTCCTGCCCGGGCGCGGTAGCGGCGTGCCCTCTGGGCGCGCTGCAAAACGCGCTTAGCCAGTCTTCAAGGGGCATTCCGTATTACGCGCTGGGGATACTGCTTCTGTTCGGTTTGCTTCTGGGGCGCACGGTGTGCGGTTTTCTGTGCCCCGTGGGGCTTGTGCAGGAACTGCTGGACAAGCTGCCTCTGCCAAAGCTCAAAAAGAGCCGCGTGACCAGAGCGCTGTCATACCTTAAATACGTCATCCTTGCGGTGTTCGCCGTCGGGCTGTCGCTGGCGCTCGGCTACCCCGCCTTCTGCAAATATATCTGCCCCGCAGGCACGCTGGAAGGATCCCTGCCCCTGCTCGCAAACCCGAACAATTCTGCGCTTACGAAACTGCTGGGCGCTCTGTACGCGAACAAACTCGTACTGCTCATACTTTTTCTGCTGTCCTTCTGTTTCGTATACCGCCCGTTCTGCCGCTTCGTGTGCCCCCTGGGCGCGGTCTACAGCCTGTTCAATCCCGTCAGCTTATTCGGCGTCACCCTGGACAAGGCAGCCTGCGTGGACTGCGGAAAATGCTTCCGGGTCTGCAAAACCGACATAAAGCATGCAGGAGACCGGGAATGCGTGTCCTGCATGGCATGCGTGGACCAATGCCCCGTGAACGCCATTTCCTTCAGGCTCCCCTGGAAAAAAACTTCGAAACAGAAAAGCCCGCTTAAGCGCCTTATCGCACCGCTGGCTGTAGCTGTGCTCGTGTGCCTGGTGCTGTCGGTGAATATATATCCGCAGGAAGAAGCAACCGCACCTTTTGCTTTAGGCAGCCCTTGCCCCGCCTTTTCCCTGACGCTCGACAGCGGCAAAGTCATTACGCAGGACGACTTTATGGGCAGGCTGAGCGTGATAAACTTCTGGGCCACGTGGTGTTCTCCCTGCGTCGCCGAGCTCCCGGAGTTTGAGCGCCTGTACCGGAAATACGCGCCAGACGTGTATTTCTGCGCCGCCGACGCCTTCACGGAGACGGGCGACGCCGCTGCCTTCTGGCAGGAACGCGGTTACACCATCCCCCTCGCTTTCGACGACGGCAGCGCCATAAAGGCGTTCGGAGACTGGGACGCCCTGCCCGTGACCGTGATACTGGGCGCGGACGGGATCATCCTTTACAACGCCCCCGGCGTGTTCAGGGCAGGCGAACTGGAAAAACTGCTGGAAGAGCATTTGGCAAAATAAAAAGGAGCGGCCTGCATGCCGCTCTTTTTATGCTGTTTATTCCATGTATGCCCTGAAATCTATCTCGTCGGTCAGAGCATGCTCGGACTTGTCAAGGCATGCCTTTATCGCGCCGGGATCGTTCCCGGCGTCTTTCAGCGCTTCTACCTCGGTGTACCACAGGGGTTTCAGGCAGCGGTACAGCATAAGCGCCGCGTCCTTTTCCGCATCCGAAAACCGATAATATTCCGACGCGGTCCCAAGTGCTCCGCATATATCCGATACGCCGCCGCACTCGCGCATGATGTAGTTCAGGAACACATCCCTGCCGCAGAGGTTGAAATCGTATACACCGACGAATTTGCCCGCATCGTCAAGCAGTATGTTGGTGGGATTAAGGTCAGCCTGGAACACGGAAGTCGGAAGCTGTCTGTATATCGGCTCGAGCGCCGCCCGGTTGGCGGTCCACATTTGCCATATCCTTTCCGCCTGCTCCCTGAATTTCCCGGGCAGCGTGTCCGCATGCTTTTTCCATTCCAGGGCGTTTTCGAGCACCTCGTCCGTCTTGTCACTGGGACAGAACGTCTCAAACAGGCAGTATGCCGAAGGGTATCGCGTATAATCAAAATACCGCGCCGCCACCCGCGCCGTCATCCGCCAGATGTCCCGTTTATAGCTGTCATATAGCCTGTCCATTTCTTCGTCGTCCGAAGCCCTGTCCGCGGCGGGACTGTATAAAGCGTACTCCTCGGCGTATGCAACGCAGCTGCGGCTCTGAAACCCGACCAAAGGGAAGCTGCCCGTCCTGTCGCAAAAGATCCTTGGGCAGTAGTAGCCCATATCCCTGTACTCGTTCACCGTTCTTTGCCAGAGGGCTATCTTTTCGGGAAACGTGAAATCGTTGTCGGCAAGCTTGAGCACATATTTGCCTCCCGCGGCTGTGTCTATGATGAACGTGACCCTGAAATCACTGTCTCCCCTGCTCGTATCTATCTCTCGGACCGATACGGGCTCGTCGTCAAAAAACCGTGAAAACACGCTTTTGATATCGTAATTCATACATTTTGTCTCTGCACGGAAGGTCTATTCCGCGTTATTTCAAGCACGCGGGATCGAAGCAGGCACAGCCGGATATAACCGGCTGTGCCTGCTGCTTTGGGCTTATGCCGTTTTGTATCAGATCTCCAGCAGTTCGCTGTAGGCCTTGAGCCCGCCGTCGGTATCGCCGGCAAGCACCTTTTTGGCCAGCACCTTGCCCAGCTGCACGCCTTCCTGATCGAAGGAGTTGATGTTCCACACGAAGCCCTGGAACATCACCTTGTTCTCAAAGTGCGCCAGCAGCGCGCCCAGCGCCTCGGGAGTCAGCTTCTCGCCTATGATGATGCTGGAAGGCCTTTCCCCGCAGAAACGCTTGTTGGGGTTGTCGTCGTCCTTGCCAAGCGCGAACGCCATTATCTGCGCCGCCACGTTGGCCAGCAGCTTCTGCTGGCTGCTGGAACCCTGGATCTCCACGTCCGTGCCCATCTGGCTGGCCTTGAAGCCCACGAACTGCAGGGGCACTATGTCCGTGCCCTGGTGAAGCAGCTGATAGAAGGAGTGCTGCCCGTTGGTGCCGGGTTCGCCGAAGATGACGGGGCCGGTGGGATATGAAACGCTTTCACCGAAGCGGTTCACGCTCTTGCCGTTGGACTCCATGTCCAGCTGCTGCAGATGCGCGGGGAAACGGCTGAGCGCCTGGGAATAAGGCAGTACGGCGGTGGCGGGATAGCCCAGCACGTTCCTCTCGTACACGCCTATCAGGGCGTCCAACATGTCGGGATTCTCGTAAAAGTCCTTGCCTGCCGCAAGCACGTCTTCCTGATGCGCGCCTTCGAGTATCCGCTCGAACACTTCATAGCCGAAGGCCAGGGACAGGATCGCGCCGCCCACGGCGGAAGTGGAAGAGTACCTGCCGCCGATAAAGTCGTCCATGAAGAACGCGGCCAGGTAATCGGGGGACTTGGCCATGGGGCTGGTGGCGCTGGTGACCGCCAGCATGTGCCTGGAGGGCTCAAGGCCCGCCTTTTTGAGCGCGTCCCTCACGAAGCTCTCGTTGGTGAGCGTTTCGAGCGTGGTGCCGCTTTTGGAAACCACTATGAACAGCGCGGTGGACAGGTCCGTGCCGGCAAGCACCGCCGCGGCGTCGTCCGGGTCCACGTTGGAGATGAACTTCGCGTTCATACGCAGCGTGTTTTCCGTCTTCGCCCAGTTTTCAAGGGCTATATACAGCGCCCTGGGGCCCAGATCGCTGCCGCCGATGCCCACCTGGACCACGGTTTCGAAGCGCTTGCCCTGCTCGTTCACGACTTCGCCGGAATGCACTTTTTCGGAGAAGGCGCGGATCTTTTCCAGCTGCGCTACGTAGAACTCCCGCTTGTTCTCGCCGTCAGCGACGACGTCCCGGCCCAGCTGGCCGCGGGTGAGCTGGTGCAGCACACGGCGCTTTTCGCCCGTGTTCACTATCTCGCCGTTGTACAGCAGCTCGAACTTTTCCTTGAGCCGGGCTTCATTCGCCAGCGCCCTGAGCGCGCCCAGCGTGTCGTCGTTTACCCTTTTCGCGGCATAATTGTAGCTTAAGCCCGCCGCCATAGGCACGGAATACTCCCTGACCCGGGCATATCCCTTTTCGCCCTCAAGCTCGATCCTAAGCGACGGGACGGGCAGGCTCTTTAATTCGTCATAGCTGTTAAGCGCGTCTAAATTCGTCCAGTTGACCATACTGTTCCTCCATAAATATACTGGTTTTATTATACACCCGCGAAAAAGAATCCGCAAGCCTTGGCGCGCAGATTGCGCCCGGACGCCTCCCGGTCCGGGCAAAATTTTCTTGCCCATCCCGCCGCTTGCGTCTATCATTTTTGCCGCGCATAGTGTATAATTGAAGATAATTAAAATAAGGAGTGTGCCCGCTATATGAAAAAAGCTTGGATATTCCAGGGCGGCTGGGACGGCCATCAGCCGAAACTCACCAGCGCCAGGTTCGCCGGAATGCTGAGAGACGCCGGCTACGATGTGACCATACACGACTCCCTTGCCCCCGCGGAGGATCTGGATGCGCTCATGCAGCTTGACCTTATCGTCGCCTGCTGGACCATGGGCGAGATCTCCAATAAACAGGTCGACAACATCTGCAAGGCAGTGGGCGCGGGCGTGGGCCTGGCCGGCTGCCACGGCGGCATGTGCGACTCCTTCCGCCAGTCCACCCAGTGGCAGTTCATGACCGGCGGGCAGTGGGTCTCCCATCCCGGCGGAGACGGCGTCAAGTACACCGTAAACATCTGCAAGGGTTCAAGCCCCATAATCCAGGGTCTGGAAGACTTCGAAGTCGCCAGCGAACACTACTACCTGCACATCGACCCCTCCATCGAAGTGCTGGCTACCACGCGCTTCCCCGTGGTGCCCTACTACCACATTTCCAACAAGCCCGTGGACATGCCCGTGGTCTGGACCAAGTTCTGGGGCAACGGCAGGGTGTTCTATACCAGCCTGGGCCATCACGACGACGTATTCGACAAGGCTCACACCGCCAACGAGATCATGCGACGGGGCCTCATCTGGGCGGGCGAAGGCAAACAGTACGCGATAGACAACGGCCTGACCACCGAACCCTTTGAAAACACCGCGAAGATGTATTAAGGAGGCACCCATGAACACCGTAAACGTGGCGATGATAGGCGTCGGCTGCATAAGCGGCATATATCTCGAGAACCTGACCAAGACGTTCAACAGGGGCGTTAAACTTCTGGGCGTGTGCGATCTTGTGCGCGAGCGCGCCGAGAACGCCCAGGCAAAATACAACGTGCCCAAACTGTACGAGACCATGTACGACGCGTTCAAGGACCCGGAAGTGGACCTGGTGCTCAACCTGACCCGTCCCTACGAGCACTTTGACGTGAGCCGTGCGGCGCTGGAATACGGCAAGCACGTATACAGCGAAAAGCCCCTGGGCGCCAGCCTTGAGGAAGGCCAGGCGCTGGTAAAACTGGCCAAGGAAAAGGGCCTCATGCTGGGCGGCGCCCCGGACACCTTCATGGGCGCGGGCATCCAGACCTGCCGCCGCCTGATCGACGACGGCTGGATAGGCGACGTGGTAGGCAGCGCGGCGTTCATGATCTGCCGCGGGCACGAGTCCTGGCATCCCGACCCTGATTTCTACTACCAGTACGGCGGCGGCCCCATGTTCGACATGGGCCCCTACTACCTGACCGCCATGATCAACCTGTGCGGTGGCATCTCCTCCGTCATGAGCGCCAGCAAAAAGTCCTTTGACAGGCGCGTCATCTCTTCCCAGCCATTCTTCGGCACGCCCATTGACGTGAACGTGAACACCTACGTGGCGGGCACCGTCAGGTACGCTTCCGGCGCCATCGGCACGCTGTTCACCACCTTCGACGTGTACTATCCCGGTCAGGCGCGCTTTGAAGTGTACGGTTCCCGGGGCACCCTGTTCGTTCCGGATCCCAACGGTTTCAGCGGACCCGTGAAGCTGTTCAGGCCCGAGGACGGCGAAGTCAGGGAGATCCCCCTCATGTATGACTACAGGGAAAACAGCCGCGGCCTGGGTCTGGCGGACATGGCAAAGGCGCTGACCGACGGCCGCGCCGCCCGCTGCGACTACAACCAGACCTTCCACGTGCTGGATGTCATGACAGGCTTTGAGCGCTCCAGCCAGAGCGGCAGATGGGTCAAGATGTCTACGCGTTACACCCGCCGTCCCGCCATGGTCAAGACCGAGCTCAAGGGGATACTGGACTGATGGCCAAGCGCAAAAAAGTCTACGTCACGCCCGTGTCCGTGACCCTGCTGGTCCTTTTGCTGGCAGGCGTGTTCGCTTTGGGCTTTTTCGTGGGCAAAAGTACGGCAGGCGGGCACAGGGTGGACAGGAGCCTACTTCTGGTCAACGAGTCGCATCCCCTAAGCCGCGACTACGTGCCGGAAAACCTGGTGAATCTGTACGAAAAACGGCACTCCTTCCGCCTGTCCAGAAGCGACATATTCCTGACATACGACGCTTATCTCGCCGCCCAGCAGATGTTCGCCGCCGCCGAGAGCGAGAACATGAACGGGTATACCATCACCAGCGGATATCGCTCCTATGACAGGCAGGCGGAAGTCTACGCCGAGAGCAAGCCCGGATACGCCCAGAAGCCCGGCTGCAGCGAGCATCAGACGGGGCTGTGCTTCGACGTGACGGTCGAGAACGTAGGCGGTTTCGAGACCACGCCCCAGTACGACTGGCTGCGCCTGAACGCCCACAAATACGGCTTCATACAGCGCTATCCCGCGAATAAAAGCGGCGTCACGGGCATAAGCTACGAGCCCTGGCACTACCGCTACGTGGGCGTGGACGCCGCCACATACATCACCGCCCATGACCTGACCCTGGAAGAATACTTAGGCAAATAACTTCTGGAGGACGCTATGGATTACGTTGCTTCCCGAGACATACGTTTGGCTCCCTCACCCGTGTGCTCCCTTGTGCGCAAGGCGGAGGACAGCATGCTTCCCTACCAGTGGGAAGCGCTGAACGACCGGCTGAGCGAAGGCCCCAAGAGCTATTCCGTGCGCAACCTGCGCGCAGCCGCGGGGGAGATCGAATTTCCCCACGCCGGCGCGGTGTTCCAGGACAGCGACCTGTTCAAGTGGATAGAGGCCGCTTCTTACGCCCTCGGGCGCAAAAGGGACGCGGCGCTTGAGGAAAAGATCGACTGGCTGGTCTCCCTCATGCAGAAAGCGCAGCGCCCCGACGGCTACCTGAATACCTATTACATCCTGACTGACATAAACAAGCGCTTCACGAATCTCAGGGACCACCATGAGCTCTACTGCCTGGGGCACCTTATCGAGGCTGCCGTGGCGTATTTCGAAGCGACCGGAAAGCGCGAAATACTGGACGTCACGCTCAGATACGTGGAGCTGGTGAACGCCACCTTCGGTTTTGAGGAAGGCAAAAAGCACGGCTATCCCGGCCACGAGGAGATAGAGCTGGCGCTGGTAAAACTGTACCGGCTCACCAAAGACCCCATGCATCTTGCTTTGGCCAGATACTTCATATCCGCCCGCGGCACCAACGATTATTTTGACGACGAGGCCGCACTGCGCGGCGACAAGCCCGGCTGGGCCTGGAGCGTGTATTCCCACCGCAACCGCTACTATCAGGCGGACGAGCCCGTGACCGAGATGACCATGGCAAAGGGCCACTCGGTAAGGCAGCTGTACCTGCTGACCGGAATGGCGGAACTGGCGTACGAGACGGGCGACGAAAAGCTCATGTCAGCGTGCGACACCATGTGGAAGGACATAACCCGCCGGCAGATGTACATTACCGGCGCCGTGGGCCAGTCCTCCTTCGGCGAAGCGTTCACGCTGGATTACGACCTGCCCAGCGACATAGTGTACGGTGAGACCTGCGCCGCCATAAGCCTGTACTTCTTCGCCGCCACCATGCTCAAAAGCCATCCGCTGGGTGAATACGGCGACATAATGGACACTCTGCTGTACAACGGCACGCTGAGCGGCATAAACGAGGACGGCACCCGGTATTTCTATGTCAATCCCCTGGAGTGCATACCGAAACGCAGCAAATACAGTCAGAGCGTGTTCCATGTGCGCACGCAGAGGCAGCCCTGGTACGGCTGCGCCTGCTGCCCGCCCAACATCGCGCGGATGCTCACCAACCTGGACGAAAGGCTGCTTTTAAAGGACAAAAACACCCTTTACGTCAACCTGTTCGCGTCTCTCGACGCCGAAACGCAGCTTGAGGGCGGCAGCGTGTCGATTACCGAAACGACCGACTATCCCAACAGCGGCAGCATCGTTTTCCGCGTGAACAGGGCCTTCCCCGGCTTTACTCTGGCGTTGCGCCTGCCCGGCTGGGTACAGACCTATTCCCTTAAGATCAACGGGCAGAACCCGCCCTGCGTTATGGACGAAGGCTATATCCGCATTTCGGGCCTCAGCGACGGGGACGAGATCTCCTATGTGCTGGACATGCCCGCCCGGCTCGTGGAGGCGCACCCCCTCTCCCACGCCACCGTGGGCAAGGCTGCCCTCATGCGCGGGCCCGTGGTGTACTGTCTTGAGGAGATCGACAACGGCGGCGAGCTGTGGAACGTGCTTATTTCTCCCAATGCCACGTTCACCCTCACGCCTGACGCCCGTTTCGGCACGGTCATTTCCGCGCCCGTGCTAAAACAGGAAACGGACGGCTGGGACGAGTACGAGCTGTACGCGCCCCTGCGGGAAAACAAATACCGGCAGTTTACCGCCCGCTTCATCCCCTACCGCCTGTGGAACAACCGGGGCGAGGGCGAGATGCGTGTGTGGCTGAGGCTCAAACAGGGCTGAATAAATCGACCGAACAGAGGATAACATGCATGTCTTTTACTGATACTTTCGGCATACAGGTATTCAGCGACCGGGTGATGCGGGAAAGGCTGTCCGCCCAGGCGTATGACAGCTATAAGCAGCTTTCGCAGGAAGGCGGCGCCCTCACCCGTGACGTGGCGGACGAGATCGCCTGCGCCATGAAGGACTGGGCGATCGAAAACGGCGCCACCCACTTCACCCACTGGTTCCAGCCCATGACGGGCATGACCGCCGAAAAGCACGAGGCGTTCATCCGCCCCGAAGGGGACGGCGCGCTGGCGGTGTTCAGCGGCAAGGAACTGATAAAGGGCGAAAGTGACGCTTCCAGTTTCCCAAGCGGCGGCTTAAGGGCCACCTTCGAAGCCCGCGGTTATACCGCCTGGGATCCGACTTCCTATGCCTTCATAAAAGACAAGACGCTGTGCGTGCCCACGGCGTTCTGCTCCTATACCGGCGAAGCGCTGGACAAAAAGACGCCGCTAATGCGCTCCATGAGGCTGCTGAACGCTTCCGCGCTCAAGCTGCTTTCACGCCTGGGCATAAACGCCGGGCGCGTGAGCGCGATGGTCGGCGCCGAGCAGGAATACTTCCTGATAGACAAAAAGCTGTACCGTTTGAGGCCCGACCTGATCTATACCGGCAGGACGCTCCTCGGGCGGCGTCCCAGCAAGGGTCAGGAGCTGGACGACCACTTTTTCGGCGCGCTCAAGCCCCGCGTCAGCGCGTTCATGCGGGAACTGGACGAGGAGCTGTGGAAACTCGGCATCCCTGCCAAGACCTGCCACAACGAAGCCGCTCCCGCCCAGCATGAGCTTGCCTGCGTGTACGAGAGCGTGAACGTGGCCACCGACCACAACCAGCTCACGATGGAAATCATGAAGCGGGTCGCATCCCGCCACGAACTGGTGTGCCTGCTGCACGAAAAGCCCTTCAAAGGCGTAAACGGCTCCGGTAAGCACAACAACTGGTCGCTGCAGACGGACGACGGGACGAACCTGCTGGAACCCGGCGACAAGCCCTGGGAAAACCCGGTGTTCCTGCTGATGCTGTCCGCAATGATACGCGGCGTGGACAGGTACGCAGAACTGCTCCGGGTCAGCGTGGCCAGCGCGGGCAACGACCTGCGCCTGGGCGGAGACGAAGCTCCCCCTGCCATAATCAGCATGTATCTGGGCGACGATTTGTGCCGCATGCTCAAAGACGTGGCCGAGGGGCAGCAGCCCGGACGCGCGGACCGCGAATACATCACCGGCGGAGTCGACACCCTGTCTCCTGTGATGAAAGACACTTCCGACCGTAACCGCACGTCTCCCGTGGCGTTCACCGGCAACAAATTCGAGTTCCGCGCCGTGGGTTCCTCTTTCTCCGTAGCCGACATAAACGTCATAATCAACACCGCCGTCGCGGACAGTCTGGAACACTTCGCGGAGATCCTGGACGACTGCGGCGACACCGCACTCGGCGTAAGGGAGATCGTCCGTCAAACGCTCTCCAAGCACGGAAAGATACTGTTCAACGGCAACAACTATTCCCTCGACTGGGCGAAAGAGGCCGAAAAGCGCGGCCTGCCACGGCTCGATACCGCCGTAGACGCCATGAAGCGCTACTGCGTGCCCGAGAACATGGTCCTGCTCACCCGTCACGGCGTGCTGTCCCAGACGGAGATGTACTCCCGCCGGGAGATAATGCTGGAAAACTATTCCAAGATAGTGGACATAGAAGCGCACACGCTGACCGACATGCTGCGCAAGGGCGTGCTGCCTGCCGCCCAGGAGTACACGCTGCGCCTCGCGGACGGCATACTCAAAAAGCAGCAGGCGGGGGTCGAGCCCAGGAGCGAGAGCCTCACCCTGTCCACGCTGAACGGTCTGTGCAACCAGCTCTTCGACGCCTGCGCCGCGCTGGATATGGCGCTGGACGAGGCGGAAGACAAACCGAGCGAGATGGAAAAGGCAGAATGCTACTGCGCAAAGGTGCTCCCTCTTATGAAACTCGCGCGCGGTCACTCTGACGAAGCTGAGGCGCTGTGTCCCGCGGATATGTGGCCGTATCCCGATTATGGCAGTCTGTTGAGCGCCACGTCGGTATAATTATACAATTATACAGATTCTTTACTTGACAAATGCTGTATAATGTCTCATAATTATACAGCATTATTCATTTTCGGAGGCTATATATGAAAAAGTATAATAAAATCGTGCTGGCTTACAGCGGCGGCCTGGATACGTCCGTTATAATCCCTTGGCTCAAAGAGAACTATGACGATCCCGAGATCATCGCCGTGTCGGGCGACGTAGGCCAGGGCACCGAGCTGGACGGTCTCAACGAAAAGGCTCTCAAGACCGGAGCCAGCAAGCTTTATATAGAAGACCTCAAACAGGAATTTGTGGACGAATACATCTTCCCCACCCTGAAAGCGGGCGCGAAATACGAAGGCGAATATCTGCTGGGCACCTCCTTCGCCCGTCCCATAATCGCCAAGCGCATAGTTGAAATCGCGCTCAAGGAAGGCGCGGACGCCATCTGCCACGGCTGCACCGGCAAGGGCAACGACCAGGTGCGTTTCGAGCTGGCCATAAAGGCCTTCGCTCCCGACATGCCGGTGATCGCCCCCTGGAGAGAGTGGAAGATCAAGAGCCGCGAAGAGGAGATCGATTACGCCGAAAGCCACAATATCCCCCTGAAAATCAGCCGCGAGACCAACTATTCCAAGGACAAGAATCTGTGGCACCTGTCCCACGAGGGACTGGATCTGGAGGATCCCGCCAACGAACCCAAGATAAACCAGCCCGGCTTCCTGGAGATGGGCGTGTCTCCCGAAATGGCGCCTGACAAAGCCGAGTATGTGACCGTCTCCTTCGAACAGGGCGTGCCCGTAAAGGTCAACGGTGAGAAACTTGACAGCGTGCAGCTTATAGAAAAACTGAACGAACTGGGCGGAAAGCACGGCATAGGCATAATCGACCTGGTGGAAAACCGCCTGGTCGGCATGAAGAGCCGCGGCGTGTACGAAACTCCCGGCGGCACCATACTCTACAAGGCCCACGAACTGCTGGAGACCCTTTGCCTCGACCGCGAGACCATGCATTTCAAGGCCGTCGCCGCGCAGAAGTTCAGCGAACTGGTATATTTCGGCCAGTGGTACACTCCCCTGCGCCAGGCGCTGAGCGCTTTCGTGGACGAGACCCAGAAAAACGTTACGGGCGACGTGAAACTCAAGCTGTATAAGGGCAACATCATCCCCGCGGGCATGACCAGTCCCTACAGCCTGTACGACGCGGAGATCGCCACCTTTGACGAGGACGACGTGTACGACCAGAAGGACGCGAAGGGCTTCATAACCCTGTTCGGGCTGCCCATCAAAGTCCAGGCAAAACTCAACGCGAAACTGAACAAATAAGACTAACTATTAAAAGTCAAGGGGTAAATGAAGAAAAGTGATAGGTTTTCTAATGCAACCCCGCCGCCCTTGAAAAACAGCATTCATATGCTGGTGGCCGAGCTGCAAAGGCGATGGAGGGAATAGCGAAGCTGGCAAGCGCGCCCTATGCACCAATTGTAGCATATGAATGCTTCGGTTTTTCAAGGGTACGCTTCGCCGGCTCAGCAGTGAGCTGAATGCTCAGACTCCGAAAGGAATAGCGAAGGGGTTACGGCGCGGGAGCATACATCTGTCCTGATCGTTGCAAGGCAAAGATCAGACGAACGAGTTTCTTAGCTGCATGTGACAAAGCGACGTTGTAGTGTTTACCTTCAGCCCTTTTCCTGGCAAGATAATCGGCGAAGGTTTTGTCCCAGTGACAGACGTATCTCGTAGCATTGTAGAGAGCATAACGCAGGTAACGGGAACCACGCTTCTCCATATGGGCGTAAGCGTTATCCAGTTTGCCGGACTGGTAAGTAGATGGAGACATTCCCGCGTAAGCCAATATCTTATCCGGGGAAACGAAACGGGAGAAGTCACCTATCTCCGAGATGATCATGGCGCCCACACCATAGCTTATGCCGGGAATTGTAAGGATCGGAGAAGACAAACTGTCCATGATCTGCTTTATCTGAGCTTCGACTTCATCGATCTCGGAATCGAGTTCGGCAATAAGACGAATGGTATGCTTGAGTTCCAACGACTTTGCACTCATGGCAGAGCCGATGGATTTACTGGCAGCCTCACGGATTTGAAGCGCTTTATCCCTGCCATAACGGCCTTTGGAAGCGGTTTCAAGGAGATTGGTAAGGTGCGTAAGATGGCAGCCTGCAATCTGCCTGGCACCGGGATACTCAGACAGAAGGGCATAGACGGAGCGCATATGTAGTTTCGGGACAAGCTGTTCCAACTCCGGGAAAAGGATACAGACAAGTCTGGTAACGGACTGCTTCAGTACGGCGCGTTCACGAACCTTGTCAAATCTGTATCTGGATAGTGACTTTAGTTCTTCATTGTGGTATGATATAGCCGAGTAGGACTTAAGGACTACATCGGACATCATCATAGCTGCAATGGTACGCGCATCGACCCGATCTGTTTTGGTCCGGCGAAGACTGGTAGATTTACGATACAGATTGGTGTGAAGCGGGTTCAGGACAAAGGTGGTCAGACCTTTGTCGAGGAGAAAACCGAGGATGTTGTAGCTGTAATGGCCGGTGGCCTCAAGTCCTACTTTTACTTTGCTCAGATCAGGTGCTACAGATTTGATCCTTTGGAAAAGCAGTTTGAAGCCATCCATACTGTTTGGAATTGTGAACACATCTGCGAGGACTTCTCCTTCTGTGGTCGCGATGTAACAGTCGTGTTTATCCTTGGAAACATCAATGCCAACACAGATCATGAGGGTAACCTCCTATAAAGTATTTGATGCTGTCAGGACCACAGTACCTCTTGCCCTCGTAACCTCGTTCCACATAAACCGTCAAGCGGTATCTAACTGATCAACGAACCGACAAGGGGCTGTGGTTGGAGCCTTATTCAAACCGTCATGCGGTAGGAGAAAATAACCAATCCACAGCATCCCCGATAGTGTAGCACACCTCTGCAGAGAGGTCTATAAATACTACGATAATATAATACGAAGGAGAAAGATTATGAAGTTTTCAGAAATGCCCTATGTAAGGCCCGACCCCGAGACGATCAAGAAACGGACCGCGGAATATACCGAAAAGCTGAAAAACGCCAAGAGCTACGAGGAAGCGCGCGCGGTATTCCTGGCCTATCAGGAGGAATACAAGAAGGAAGACACGATGATCTCGCTCGTCTACATCCGCCAGTCCATCGACACGCGGGACGCGTTCTATAACGACGAAAAGGACTTCTGGGACGAGAACCTGCCCGAAATCGAGGAATACGAGCAGGAATGGATCAAGGCGCTGGTGGAAAGCCCCTTCCGCAAAGATTTCGAGGCGGAATACGGCGACCTGATGTTCGTCAAGGCGGAGATGGAAAAGAAGACCTTCTCGCCCGAGATCATCGAGGAGCTGCAGCGGGAGAACGAGCTCGTCAGCGAATACGACGATCTCATCGCCTCCGCGCAGATCCCCTTCGAGGGCGGCGTCTATACACTTTCGCAGATGGAGCCCTTCCAGGACGATCTGGACGACGCGCGCCGCCTGGCCGCGTGGAAGGCCAAGGGCCAATGGTTCAAGGACAATCAGGCGAAGCTGGACAGCATCTACGACGAGCTGGTGAAGCTGCGCGATTCCATGGGCAAAAAGCTCGGCTACGGCGGGTATACGCTTCTTGGCTATTACCGCATGGAGCGCAACTGCTATACGAAGGAGGATGTGGAAAAGTTCCGCGCCGCCGTCCGGAAGTACCTCGTTCCCGTGGCGGACGCCATCATGCGTGAGCGGGCGAAGCGGATCGGCAGGCCGTATCCGCTCTCGTTTGCGGACCAGTCGGTGGAGTTCCGCAGCGGCAATCCGCGCCCGGCCGGCACGGCGCAGGAACTCCTTGTGCAGGGCAGAAAGTTCTACGACGCGCTTTCCCCCGAAACAGGCGAGTTTTTCCGCACCATGCTGGACGAGGAACTGATGGACGTGCTCGCCACCGAGGGAAAGCAGGCGGGCGGCTACGAAAGCAGTCTTGCATATTATGAGCGCCCGTTTATCTTCGCCAACTTCAACGGCACCAAGGGCGACGTCGAAGTCATAACCCACGAGGCGGGCCACGCCTTTGCCTATTGGATGAACCGCAAACGCGTGCCGCTGGAGTACGCCGAACCTTCCAGCGAGGCGTGCGAGGTGCATTCGATGAGCATGGAGTTCTTTGGCTGGAAAAATGCCGAGGGCTTCTTCGGGCCGGACGCGAACAAATTCAAATACAGCCACCTCGCCGCCGCGCTGACCTTCATCCCCTACGGCACCATGGTGGACCACTTTCAGCACGTCGTCTATGAAAAGCCGGGCATGACTCCAGCGGAACGCCACGCCGAGTGGAAGCGCCTGACGGGGATCTATATGCCCTGGCTGAAGCTGGACGGCGAGATCCCCTTCTACTCGGAAGGCATGCGCTGGCAAGCCCAGGGCCACATCTACCAGACGCCGTTCTACTATATCGATTACTGCCTCGCGCAGACGGTCTCCCTCGAGTTCTGGGCGATGATCCAGCAGGACGAGAAAAACGCGTGGCAGCATTATATGGCTTACACGAAGCAGGGCGGCAGCCGCACCTTCACGGAGCTTTTGAAGCACGCCGGCCTTAAGACCCCCTTCGAGGAGGACTGCTTAAGGACGGTCTGTGAAGCCGCAAAAAAGTGGCTGGACAGCTTCGACCTGAGCGGCATCGAATAAAAGGCTGAAATCACGGAGACGGGGGATGATCCTCCGTCTCCGTTTTTTTTCCTTACAGCGAAAAAGCCGATTGGTTATGTCTGTAATTCTTCGTACATTTGAGCAGAGTATCCGCGAGTGAAGGCGATACCCTCTGCAATGCTACAGCATAGAAGCGGCAGCCGGGTCGAGTATGACTTCGGTGAACGGGTGGAGCTGCAGAACGGACGCGGGCACCTCGGGGCTGATTTTCCCGCGCAGCGCCTTGCGGACGATTTCGGCCTTGTTGGCCCCGTTCGCTGCCAGAATGATTTTGCGGCTCATCATGATGTTCTTTATGCCGATGGTAAAGCCGCCCAGGTCAGCGTCCGGAGAGGATCCGCTTTCGCGGCGTATCCGCTCATCCAGCTTTTCATCCATACGGCTGATCCAGGTTGTGGAGTCAAAGGGGGTACCGGGTTGGTTAAAACCCAGGTGACCGTTTTCACCGATGCCAAGAATCTGCAAATCGACGCCGCCCCTTTCGGCGATGGCGGATTCAAAGGCTTTGCATTCATGCGCAAAATCGTCAGAGCACGTTGGCGGCATGAGATAGTTTTCCATCGGGATATGGAGAGGCTTTACTACCTGGCGCAGGAGCATATCATAGCAACTGCCGGGGAAGCTGCGGCTGACATTTGTGATCTCATCCATTCCGAATACGGTGACCTTCGAAGTATCGAAGGGTGCCGCGCGATAGATTTCGCACAGCGCTTCATGTACGCCGGTAGTGGTGCGGCCGGTGGCCAGACCGATGACGGCAGTCGGGAGCTGTTTTATCATATCTGCAATGCGTGAAGCGGTTGTGTAATAAAACTCCTGCTCGCTGCCGGTAAAGCTGATCTTCACAGTCGTATCCTCCGCTTTGTTTCACAAATTTCAGCATTCATGATACCATTTGCAGCATTTCAAGTCAAGCTGTTTTGGTACAATAGATAGGTAACATAGAGGGCGACAAAACAGAGAGCCAAGTGATAGAATAAGGTTACCACACCAACAACTATCACGAAAGAGGCTCTCTGCATGAACAGGATAACACAGGAAGCGCAGGCGCGTCA
>JAIKYG010000088.1:0-17601 GCA_024683475.1 Clostridiales bacterium
TCCGTTTCCCTTCAGTCATCGGGCCGGGTTTAAAGTATTCCTTCTTCTTGTCAGCCATGCTAAAGCCTCCTGTGTTTTATTATCTTACCACAGAAGGCCTTATTGTTTCACCTATTTACAGAGTTTTTTTCACAGGCTCGACGAACTTGAAGCGTATGGCACCGACACGCTTTATGACAGTTTTTGATAGTTCCCGTCCGCATCCATGACATAGCCTTCGCCGCATTTGACCTGATAATCGAAGTAACCGCCGCGCGGTCTGGCATATTCTTCCATGATCGCCATGACCGTCCCGCCGTGTGCCACCACGGCGCAGTCTTCGTCCGAGGCGAGCAGGTCCAGTTTCGCAAAAGCTCTCACGCACCTTTGGGCAAATTGTTTTCGGCTATCTCCACCGGGGAACGCAAGTTCGCCGACAGTGTCTATCCATGCCTGGTAAGCGGGGTCACCGTTAAGTTCAGCGTAATTCTTCCCTTCAAAATCCCCGAAATCGCATTCCCGGAAGTCCGGAACGACGATCTGTTCGGCACCCGGAAACAGTATTCCGGCGGACTGCACGCAGCGTTTCATCGGGCTTACGAACACACGCCTGACTTTGGGCATACGCAGCTCTTCCAGGCGTTTGATCCCCTGCCCGCACAGCGCTTCGTCGGTCCTGCAGCCGATATACCGGCCCTCCAGGTTGCCCTGTGTCAGCCCGTGGCGGATCAGATACACGCTCATTTTATACGCACTCCTATCCCGCACACGACGCGCGTCACCTCATCGGACGCCTGGGCTATCACGCACAGCGCACGCCCCACCGCTTCCCTGAAAGCGCGTTCGGACGCCTCCATGGGCACGATGCCTGCGCCCACCTCGTTGGAAACTATCACCGCGTCCGGTTTTTCCAGACAGACCCCATGCGCGAACATGCGCGGGTCTTCGCCCTTCAGTATCGCTTCGCGCACTTTCTCATGGAATTCATTTATTATCTCGGCGCCGGGGTTTTCACAGAAAGCGAGTTCCTCCTGCCCCTGATACGCGCCGCCTATATACAGCTTCACAGCAGCTTCACCCCCAGCACCACCGCGGCGATCAGACAGAGTTCCAGCGTCTGGGAGAACCAGCCCGCCAGATCCCCAGTCACGCCGCCGAACTGTTTATACGCCATGCGCCGGTAGTACAGCGTGACCAGCGCGGCCATGGCAAGGCAGATAAGCGCCAGCCAAACTTCCCACAGGCACCAAACAATAACGCATATCAGCGCATAGACAAGGCCGCTTGCGCTCACCTGGCGCCGTCTTGAGGCGGAAGCGAACCTGTCCAGCATGCCCTCCGGCCGCGCGGACTTGAACACCGCGACCGCCCATGCGCTTAGCGCCCTGGACAGCACGAAGCACATCGCCGCCTGGGCTCCGGCTCTAGGCCCGGCCATGGACAGAAACGCCGTCATGAGCAGCATGTAGGACGCGCAGCCCATGACCGCGAAGGCGCCTACGTGGCTGTCCTTAAGTATCTCCAGCTTCTTTTCCCTGGGCTGCCAGGAGGCAAGTGCGTCGGTGGTGTCCATAAAACCGTCCATGTGGATGCCGCCGGTGACCAAAAGCGGGATCACCGCGCCCACCGCTCCTTTCACCAGCGCGTTCAGCTCCAGCCAGCCGCACACGCACAGCCACAGCCAGACAAGTCCGCCTATAACCGCGCCTACCAGCGGGAAAAAGCACATGGAGTACCTGCGGTTCTCGTCCGTCCATTCCACCTGGGGCATGGGCAGGCGCGAGTAAGTTGAAAACGCGATAACAGCCGATCTTATAAGTCGCATGGCGCAGTTCCTTTCAGTGTCACGGGTATGGAATAGACCACCTCCGCCGCGTAATCCGCGAGGGAAGCGATTTCGCGGTTCAGTTCCGCGAGTTTTCTGATATACTCCTGCGTGGAATCCGGGTAAATGACGCCGTCGCAGAACACGTCATTCGTCACTATCACGAGATGCCCGCACTTGCGCGACAGTTCCCGTATGGCAGGTAAGATTCTCTCCGCACTGCCGCCGTCGACCATCTCGTTGGCCAGCAGGTTCGGGACATCCTCCAGCAAAACCGTGCTGCCCGGCTCGATTTCAGCGCCCGCCAGATTGATCGGACATTCCAGTGTCTTAAACCCCTTGTCCACCCGCTGTGCCCTGTGGCGCGCAACGCGCTTTTCCGACTCCTCGTCGTACACCCGCATGGTCGCGACGTACACTCTGTTTTCAAGAGGCAGGCGCGAAACGAGTTTCTCCGCATATGTGGACTTGCCGCAGCCGCTGCCGCCGGTGATGAGCGCCGTCATACCGCGCCGCCTTTCTCCCTGTACGCGGCCATGCCGAGCCCGTCAAACGTGTGCACGCCCGCGTAGACCCTCTGAGCCATGTCCATAAGCGGCAGCACCGCCACTGCGCCCGTGCCCTCGCCCAGCGCCAGTTCGGCGCAGATAAGAGGCTTAAGGTCCAGTTCTTCCAACATCCTTGCCGCTGCCATTTCCTTGCCTATATGGGAGGCGAACATATATTCCCTGCACTCGGGGCACAGCCTGTACGCCGCCAGCGCCGCAGCTTCGACTATCACTCCGTCTATTACTATCGCCGTATCGCAGCTCATGCCGCCCAGGCACGCGCCCGCCATGGCACACAGTTCCAGCCCGCCTACTTTCGCAAGCACGTCTATAGGATCACCGGCGTCAGGCTTGTTTCTACTTAGCGCGTTTTGTACCGCTATGCGCTTGCGGCTGAGCCCCTCGTCGGAAAGCCCCGCGCCCCTATCCACCGCGTCATTTACCCGCATGCCCAGAAGCGCGCAGCAGACCGCCGCCGTCGCGCTGGTGTTGCCTATGCCCATTTCGCCCAGCGCGATCAGCCGTATCCCCTTTTCGCTCATTTCGCGCACCGTGTCTATGCCCGCCTGTATCGCCTTCTCGGCGTCATCCCGCGTCATGGCGGGCCCGAGCGACATATCCTTAGTGCCGTACAGCGTCTTTTTGCGGATTATCCCGGGAACGTCCGCGTCCGTGGCCATGCCGACATCCACCGCGTATACGGGCGTATTCGACACCGAAGCCATTATGTTCACGTTGGACGTGCCCGCGGCTATGGCCCGCGCCACCAGCGCGGTGACGCTTTGGTCGGTCTGGGACACTCCCTGAGCCACTATTCCGTGATCAGCACAGAATATCAGCCCGCAGCGCGGCGTCAGAGCCACGTCGGACGTGCCCTGTATGCCCGCCATGCGGGTTATCACTTTCTCCAGCCGCCCCAGCGAATCAAGCGGTTTGGCCACCGCGTCCCAGCGGGCCTTCGCCGCTTTCATTGCGCTTTGGTCGGGCCGGTTCACCTTGTACGAAAGCATTTCTTCACCCTATCATCAGACCGGCCAGCGCTATGACCGCGACCGCCAGAAAGCCGGTCGCGTATAGAAGCCGGTTCGCCTTTGTTATGTCTTCTGGGACTGCGGGTCTGTCCGCGTCGCCGATAGTGGGTTTTGCAACCGTTTTGCCGAAATACGTATGCGTGCCGCCCAGCCGGATGTGCAGAGCCCCCGCCGCCGCGGCTTCGCTCCACGCGCAGTTGGGGCTCAGATGGTTGGCATGGTCGCGCCTGACTGTTCTAAACGCGTTTTTTCCGTCAAGCCCCGTCAGATATGCCCCCGCGCACATCAAAAGCGCCGTGATGCGGGCAGGAACGTAGTTCAGCACGTCGTCCAGTTTCGCACTCGACCAGCCGATGTCCCGGTATTTTTCGTCCAGATATCCCACCATGGAATCCAGCGTGCTTGCGGCCTTGAACGCCCACAAAAGCACCGGTCCGCCCAGCGCGGCGTAAATAAGGGGCGAGACCACCCCGTCCGTGGTATTTTCGGATACGGTCTCCACCGTAGCCTTGACTATCTCTTCCTCGCTCAGTTCCTGAGTGTCCCGGCCCACAATGCGGGCGACCTGCTTCCTGCTCGCCTCCACGCTTTCGCCCAGCGCACGCTTTACGCCCCGCGCTTCCTTGGCCATGGAAGTCACCGCTATTCCCATCCAGTCCAGCAGCGCCATGCAGATGAGCCTCGGCCAGCGTCCGAAAAGCCCGGCTAAGATCGTTATGCCGGCCGCGGCGGCCGCCGACACCAGCACCGTGGACACCGTGAGCAGGACCGCGCTTTTACGAAGGTCGCCGCCCCGGGCGCGCAGTTTTTTCTCCATGAAAGAAATGAACCTGCCTATAAGGCACACTGGATGGTACAGCCATTCCGGGTCGCCCAGCGCAAGGTCGATCCCGTAACCGATTATAAGCGCCAATATGATGTCCGGCATGTCACACTTCCCCGCGTATGATCTTATAGATCGCGTCCATGTCCACGCTGGCGCGCACTATGTCCGCGATGCGGTCGAATTCCCGTTCCCGGAATTCGTCCATGGTGAGCGTCTCGCCCTCTTTTTCGTTTATTCCCTTGCTTTTGCGCACGCGCTTTGCCAGCGCGGCAAAGAACTGGCCGTCGTCGAACAGCCCGTGCAGGTAGCTGCCTATCACGTTGCCGTCCGGATTGGTCACCCCGTCCGTCTCGCCCCTTATGCTCAGCCAGGGCGCGCACCCGCTTCCGAAGGCGTTGCGACCCGCATGGATCTCGTAGCCGTCCAGCAGCATGCCGTTCAATTCGCTTAGCCAGCCGCTGCGCGCGGAAACGACGCCCGTGGACTGCCGGGTCTGCTTTTCGGCCTCGAAGGTCACTTCCATGTCCAGCAGGTCCATGCCCGGCACCTCCGGGATGCGGGATTCCACGTGCATGGGGTCTTTCAGCTTATGCCCCAGCATCTGATAGCCGCCGCAGATGCCGATAAGCATCCCGCCTTTCCTGGCGTGGCGGATTATGGGCGCTTCCATGCCCCGGTTCCTCAGGTCCATCAGGTCTTCTATGGTGTTTTTGGTGCCCGGCAGAACGATTATATCCGTCCTGTCAAGATCCGAAGGCCTTTCCGCGTAGCGCACGCGTACGCCTTTCTGAAGGGTGAGCGCCTGGAAATCCGTGAAATTGGATATGTGCTTAAGGCGCACCACCGCCACGTCCAGGTCACCCTGTCCTGTCACGCGGTTAAAGCGCTCCGTCACGCTGTCCTCATCCTCAAGTTCCACGTCCATCCAGGGCACGACGCCCAGCACGGGGATATGTATGCGCTCCTCCAGCATCCTGAGCCCCGGCTCCAGTATCTTTACGTCTCCCCTAAACTTGTTTATTATCACGCCCTTGACCCGGGCGCGCTCCTCGTCGGTAAGCAGCATCACCGTGCCCAGCAGCGAGGCGAACACGCCGCCCAGGTTTATGTCCCCCACCAGCACCACAGGCGCGTCCGCTGCTTCGGCCATGGACATGTTGACTATGTCGCCCTCACGCAGGTTAATCTCCGCCGGGCTGCCCGCGCCTTCGATCACCACGCAGTCTACTTCGCTTTCCAGCGCGTCGTAGGTGGCTTTTATCCTCTGGCGCAGCTCGGGCTTGTACTTATGGTATTCCATCGCGGTCATGCTGCCTATAGCCCTGCCGTCGACTATCACCTGGCTGCGGCGGTCGCCCGTGGGCTTCAGCAGCACCGGATTCATCCTTACGTCCGGTTCAATGCCCGCCGCCTGTGCCTGAGTCACCTGGGCGCGCCCCATCTCCTTGCCGTCTTTTGTCACAAAGGAATTCAGCGCCATATTCTGCGCCTTGAACGGGGCGACTTTCAGCCCGTCCTGCTTTAATATCCTCAGAAAAGCCGCGCACAGTACGCTTTTCCCGACGGAAGACGCCGTACCCTGCACCATCAGTGATTTGCCGCGCATATATTACTCCTTAGGCCTGTCTATAAGTATAACGTGGATGTCCCTTTCCAGCGCCGGAATGACCTTTTCGGCCACGCCTCCCCGCGCTCCCGAATCCTTGCTGACCATGACCTTTATATCCAGCATATCGTACAGCGCTGCGTTGAACGCCTGTGAAAACGGACCCTGCATGGCGATTATGTGGGAGGGCGGGATGCCCGCCTCGCCGCACAGCTTAAGCGCCTCCTCGTTTGGCAGCACGCGCACCCAGATGCGGGAGATATCCGCTTTTTCGGCGTAGGCTTTGAGCGTATGGCTGCCCGTGGTCAGAAGGATGTTCCCGCGGGTCCTGACAAGCGCCTGGGCGGCCTGTTCGGTATCCGCCGCATGCTCCGCGTAAGAGATCCAGTCGCCTTCGCTGGGCGCACGCTCCACGCGCTCATACGGGATATCCAGCTTCCCGCAGCAGGCTTTGATGTTTTCGGTCGCCCTGACGGCATAGGGATGCGTACAGTCGATGACCCTTTTCGGCTTTTCTGCCGCAAGAAACGCCTCCATGCCGTCCCGGTCCAGCATACCCACATGGCAGTCCATGTCCCCGGGCAGAAGCATGCGGGCATATTCGCTCGTCACGCTCACGGTGACGTTTTTGCCGCTGTTTTTCAGCTTCACCGCCATTTCGCGGCCTTCCGCCGTACCGCCGAAAACTACGATCTCAGCCATTTTTCCAGTTCTCCCGCCAATAACCCGTTCTCTTCTTCGGTCCTGACCGCGAAGCGCAGCCAGTCAGCACCCAACCCGAAGGAAGCGCATTCGCGCACCAGTATGTATTTGCTTTTAAGATATCTGACCACTTCTGTCATGTCGCACCCGAAGCTGCACAGCAGGAAATTCGCCCGGGAAGGCAGCACTTTGGCTCCCATACTCCTGAGCGTCTCCGCAAAAGCTTCCCGCCTGCGCGCGTTTAATTGCGCGTCTCTTCGTATCTCGTCCGGATGCTCCGGCAGCGCCTCGGCTATCTTCGCGGCGAAGGCATTGATCCGCCACGGCAGCGCCTTCTGCTCAAGACGCGCCACAGTGTCCGGGTCGGCGCACACGTAGCCCAGCCTTATCCCGGGCACGCACAGTATCTTCGTCAGCGAGCCCGCCACGCAGAGGCTTTCCGTGACGGCGCCGCGCACGCTGTTTTCGGGACAGTAATCTATGAATGCCTCGTCCGCCAGCAGCCTTGCGCCGCTTTGGGAGAGGGTCTTATGGATATTCAGTATTTCTTCCCTGCTCAGTGCCTCCCCCGTGGGGTTGTTGGGATTGCAGATGACCCGGGTGTCGCCTTTTTCGGCACGCGCACCGTCCGCGCGCACGCACTTTCTCCAGCTGACCGCCGCGCGTCTGTCATATTCGCCGAATGTCGGCCTGTCGACCAGCACCCTCCCCCGGTCGAGCGAGAGCACAAGATCTATCGCCTCGATCCCTCCCGCTGTAGGCAGTATCATGCTTTCGTCCACGCCCGCGTAAGCAGCCAGTCCGCGCCTGGCGGCTTTCATTTCGGGATCGGGATAATACCGCGCGTCATCGGCTGCGCGAAAAAGCGCGTCCTTCACCCATTCAGGCATGCCTTCCGGGCGCAGGTTCGCTGAAAAATCCAGCCAGTCGGAGGGTCTTTCGTCCTGCCACACATTGCCTCCGTGCCTCACGGCCAGAACCTCCCGATAATGTCCGGGCGATGGGCAAAGTACACGTGTGCGAACGCCGCCAGCGTGTTGTATTTTTCGTAGCCGCACGCCCAGCTTCTGTCCGGCGCGGAAGCTTTGATCACTTTATAGGCCGTTTCTACTTCGTCCGTAGGCTCGGCGACGGCGTGATGGAATTCGTGCGCAGGGAAGCTTAGCCCCGTCCTGTCCTCCACCGTCACATAGCCGAACCTCTGCAGGCGAGCGGTCATCCGGCAATTTACTGGCAGTACTCTGCACATTTCCCGCCCGTCTATGTTTTCGCCCAGATACATGAGTCCGCCGCACTCTGCGTAGCATCTGAGCCCGTTTTCAAGCGCCGACTTTATGCTTCCTCGCATGCCTGCATTCCGCTCCAACCCTTCGGCATATACCTCGGGATAGCCTCCGCCTATGTACAGCCCGTCCAGGTCTCCGGGAAGGCACGCGTCCCTTAGCGGTGAAAAAAACACGAGCTCCATGCCTGCATCTTTGAGCGCTTCCAGGTTGGCATCGTAGTAAAAGTGGAACACATCGTCCAGCGCTACTCCCAGGCGAAAGCCGCGCCGGGATGTGTACACAGTCCGGCTGCTTTGCGGGATATCAGGCGCTTTCCCGGCTATAGAGAGCACTTTGTCAAGGTCAAGCGTCTGCTGCGCGATAACGGCGGTATCGTTTATTCTGTTCATAAGGTCAGGCGTCTCCCTCGCGGTCACCAGACCCAGATGCCTGGACGGCAGTTCGACGGCAGCCTGTTTGGTCAGATATCCGGCGCAGTCAAGGCCGGTATATTCCTTTACCGCCTGCTTTATCAGTTCGTAGTGCCTGTCTCCCGACGCCCGGTTGACCAATACGCCGCATATCCCGCTGTCCGTCTTGAGCGTCTGAAAGCCCTTTACCGTCGCCGCTAC
Source organism: Clostridiales bacterium (assembly GCA_024683475.1). Lineage (GTDB taxonomy): Bacteria > Bacillota > Clostridia > Christensenellales > Aristaeellaceae > RUG14130. Next base: position 8,415 of record JAIKYG010000088.1, read on the forward strand.
GCTCGCCGCGCCGCCTGACGCGTCGACGACCAGCAGTACGGGCGTTCGGGTCATGCGTGCAAGCTCCCACGCGGAGCAGCGCATGTCCCTCGCGTCCAGCCCGTCGTAATATCCCATTACGCCCTCGATGACGGATATGTCTGCATCGTTCCAGAGTAGACGCGCTATCTCATCTTCGTCCATCAGCCAGGTGTCCAGATTGTAGGACGCACGCCCGCACACGCGCCTGTGAAAGCCGGGGTCGATGTAATCCGGCCCCGCCTTATACGGTGCGACGCTCAGTCCCCGGCGCTTGAGGCACGCCATCAGCAGTATCGATGCCGTGGTCTTGCCGCAGCCGCTGCCGGTGCCCGCTATGAGTATCCTCAAGAGCGCACCCCCCGAATGCCGTACATTAGTGCGTTCACTATCGCCGCAGCCACATTGCTGCCACCTCTGCGGCCCATCGCCGCTATACAGGGTATGCCGCTCGCCCAGAGCTTTTCCTTGGCCTCCACCACGTTCACGAAGCCCACCGGCACGCCTATCACCGCCGTGTCCGCGGGGACGCCGCTCTGCCCCGCTATCTCAAGCAGCGACAGCAGGAAAGTGGGCGCGTTTCCGCACACCAGCAGCTTCGGTCCGTCTATCTTAAGCGCGCGCTCCATGCTAACGAAAGAACGGGTGACGCCTCTTGCTTTCGCTTCCCGCGCCACGTCCTCGTCCGCCACGAAGCACAGCGCCTTTGCCCCAAGCTTATTAAGGGAGGCTTTGTTTATGCCCGCCAGCGCCATATTGGTGTCGGTGACTACGGTGGCTCCGTTTTCGAGCATACTTTGGATAAGCTCAACGATCCCGGGAGTAAAGCGCATGGTTTCGGCAAAGGAAAAGTCCGCCGTGGCGTGGATCACACGTTTCACGATGGGCTTTATGTCTTCCGCCAGCTCTACCTGCAGTTCGGACTCGATGATCTCCATGCTCCTGTCTTCAATCTCCATCGGCAGCATTTTACCACTCCACTCCCTTCCTCGCGGGCAATTTTTCGGTGACATACGGGTGTTTTTCGGCGATGATGCGGCTTAAATAATCCGCATTTTCCAGCAGCCAGTCCGGCACTCTGCGGCCGGTTATCACGGTCTCGCCGGAATTGAGGGCTTTGTCCGCGAGCGCTTTTCCTGCGGTCTCGTCCACCATGTCCAGCGCAAGCGCGATGCCCAGTTCGTCAAGTATCACCGTATCCGGCTGCCACTCGGCTATAGCCGAAACCACTTCCCCGGCAAACGCGGTCTGGTCGGCGCGGGCGGACAGCTTTTCCTCCGGGCTCAGGCGGGAAGTGAAGCCTTTTATGGGTTTTGCCGCCATCACGCGCACATTTTCGAACCTGCCAAACGCTGCCAGTTCTCCCGAATTGCCCCGTTTCATGAACTGAGCTACCAGCACTTTATTCCCGTGCCCGGCAGAGCGCAGCGCGAGTCCCATGGCCGCGGTGGTCTTTCCCTTGCCGTTTCCCGTGTATACATGCAGTTTGTTCACGTTAAATCACTCCCCGAACGTGCCCAGCAAGTTCCCCTGTCCGTCCAGCATCACAGTTTCGACCTTGAGCGCGCCTTTGACCCGCGCCAGACAATACGACGCGGCGGCTTCGCACAGCTTCGTCCACACTCCCCCGTACCCGGCATCCCGTATGAGCGGTATAACGCCATCCAGCGTGACGCTTGCCATGACCGCTTCCGTAAGCGCTTTTGGGGCGCCCATCAGCGCCAGATGCGCCGTCACCGCTTCCCGCCGCCCGTCGCCGTACTTGCTGTGGGTCTGCATGCAGCCTCCCGCAACCTTGGCGAGTTTGCCCGGCTGTCCCGCCAGCACGACCTTCTCAAACCCCAGTTCCGCGGCCGTGTCCAGCGCAAAGCCCACGAAATTGCTTATCTGTACGCAGAACAGGTTCGGCCTCAGGCTGCTTAATGCCGTTTCGCCCTGACTTCCGAACACGAGCCCCAGCACGCCTGCGCCGTTTTGCCTGCGCATATCCATTTCAAGGCGTATGGTGTCGGTCAGCGCGTCTTCGCTCATGGGCCGCACGACGCCCGTGGTGCCCAGTATCGACAGCCCGCCCTCTATGCCAAGGCGGGGATTGAACGTCTTTTTTGCGGTCTCGCGGCCGCCAGCGATGCCCACGGTGACGTTCGCCGCATTGTCCGGAAACACGCTTTTCACCGCTTCGGCTATCATCTGCCTGGGCACCGGGTTTATAGCGGCTTCGCCCACGGGCAGCTTGAGCCCCGGAAGTGTGATCGTACCCACGCCTTCGCCCGCTGTGAAGCTTACATCACCTTTTTCGGAGCTTACAAACACTTCAGCCCAGACTTCGGAACCGTTCGTGATGTCCGGGTCGTCGCCCGAGTCTTTGTATACCGCGCACCTGTACGGACATAAAGGGTGTATGACGGGGGCGTAGGTGCGGCCTTCGGGCACGACTATCTCGACTTTTTCGGGGCATTCGCCGTCCCTCTGCCACAGGCAGGACGCCAGCGCGCAGGCCGCCGCGCAGGAACCCGTAGTAAAGCCTTCACGAAGCGGCGTCATGTGTTTTCGTCCCCTGCCAGAGCGAAAGTCATGCCTTCGAATATCGTTTTGCCGACCAAAAGCCTGCCGCCTGACGCCTTGACCGCCGCCCGCTCGCACACGTTGCCCACGCCCACGGTCTTTTCAACGTAATCCGAGTGAGCGAAAACCCCGGGCACCGCCTTTAGTTCCTCCGCGCCGTAAACCTCAAGGGGCAGGCGGTATTTTTCGCAGAAGCGCGTGAACGCCGGCTCCTCTTTTTTAATGTCTATGCTAGCCAGCGCCTTCACGGACAAAAGCGATACGCCGTTTGCCCGCAGAAATTCCAGCGCATTTTTCTCAAACGCATCGGCGTCCGCGCCTTTTCTGCAGCCCGCTCCCAGCGCCAGCGTGCGGGGACGAAGGAATAAAGTCACGTCAAACGGCGGCTTGATCTCCCTTTCGGTTATTGCCACGCCCACCGTTTGCCCGGCCAGCGCGCGGGAAGACACCGCCTTTATCGCAGCCGGGTTCTCTATCGCCATACCGTTAGTGACCGCCCAGCTATCTATGGCGGGCACTCCCCTCACGTCCGTAGCCGTAGTTACCGCCGCTTCCGCGCCTGTCAGCGCGGCGATCTGTTCGGCCAGGGCATTCGCCCCGCCTATGTGGCCGGACAGCAGCGGTATCACGTGCCGCCCCATTTCGTCCATCACCACCACCGCCGGGTCTGTGGTCTTGCTTTTCAAAAGCGGCGCGATCGCCCGCACCGCGATGCCCGCCGCGCCTATGAACAGCAGCGCGTCCGCCTCGTCAAAATGCGCTTTCGCCCACTCCATGACCGGCACGCCCCGGTCCACTGGTATGCCCAGCGTCCCGGACCAGCTTTGTCCTTTTTCCGTGAACGCTATCGCCCGCAGGATCATTTTTTCGCCTCCCGGAACATGTGGGAAAACGCGGGGTCGTAGAGCTTCGAGCGCTCGTATCCGTCGCCCATGAATCCGCCCACGAGCACCAGCGCAGTGCGTCCGATGTGCGCGGCCTTTTCGGGCAGGCTCTCAAGCGTGCCTTTCACAATCTCCTGATCCGGCCAGGTGGCCTTGTACACCACTGCCGCGGGCGTTTCGGGCGCGTATCCGCCCGCTATAAGCTCTTCGCACAGTTTTTTAAGCATGCTTACGCTCAGAAACAGCGCCATGCTCGCCCGATGGGCGGCCAGAGAACGGATATTCTCTTTTTCCGGCACGGGTGTCTTTCCCGCCATGCGGCTCACTATCAGCGTCTGGCTCACTCCGGGCAGCGTGTACTCCGCTTTAAGCACCGCCGCCGCGGCGTTCATGGAGCTCACTCCCGGCACGACCTCGTAATCATTCCCCAGGCGGTCCAGTTCGTCCATCTGTTCCCGGATAGCGCCGTAGATGGAAGGGTCCCCCGTGTGCAGGCGCACCACAGTGCTGCCCGCGGGGTATGAAGTCATCGCCGAGATGACCTCTTCCAGTGCCATTGAGGCGCTGTTAAGCTTTTCGCAGTCCTCCCTGCAGTAACCAAGCAGTTCCGGGTTCACCAGCGACCCCGCGTATACTACCAGGTCGGCGCGCTTAAGCAGTTCCATTCCCCTCACGGTGATCAGATCCGCCGCGCCTGGACCCGCGCCTATAAAGTATATCATATTTTCCCCTCCATCGTCGCCGCAAACACGAACACTGGATTCTGTGCCCTGAACATGTTGTACCGCCCCAGTTTTTCCAGCCGGGACACCGCTACCTGCGCGGCCGAGAAATCCGAATAACCTGAGAGCAGCTTCATGTATAGATCCGCGCTCTCCATCGTGACCGCGGTGGCGCAGACGCGTATCGCGCTTTCAAATCCTTCCAGCTTTTTGAGTATTTCTTCCGTCTCGCCCCCGGTACCGCCCAGGAACACATGGGTAGGCGCGTGAAGCCCATCCAGCGCCTCGGGAGCGCTGCCCGGTACGATATTTATATTCAGCGCACCGAATCTGTCCCTGTTCTGCCCGATCAGCGTCAGCGCCTCTTCGTCCCGCTCCACGGCGTATACTTCGCCCAGAGGACAGTTGAGCGCGCATTCCACGGACACGCTGCCCGTGCCCGCGCCCACGTCCCACACCACGCTGTCCGGCTTCAGGCGCAGTTTCGACATGACCTGGGCGCGTATCTCGCTTTTGGTCATGGGCGTCTTGCCGCGGATGAATTCCCCGTCGTCAATGCCGGACGGTCTCAGATCGCTCTTCGGCGCGTCGTTTGCTATCAGCGCCACCGAGAGCGGGTCGTATTCCCTGTCCGCGTACGGCCCGACAGATTCGTCTTCGTAACTCAGTTTTTCGCCTATATACAGTTTAATTCCGCCTAAGCCGCCCTCCAAGAGCGTGTCGTGCACCCATTTGGGATTGTTTTCGCCGTCCAGCAGCACTATGGTCGCCGGATTTACGCGGGCATGATAAATCAGAGCGCCTTTGGACAGCGCGCGTCCGTGGGCGGATACTATCTTCGCGTCCTGCCAGCTCATCCCCAGCCGCGCGCACAGCGCCTGCACGCTGCTCACGCCGCAGATCACCCGTATGTTTTCCGGTCCGAACCGTTTGTTGAGCAACGGCAGCAGACTGTAAAGCCCCGTGTCTCCCGACAGCAGCGCCGAGACCCGTCTGCCCTGCTTAAGCGCCAGCTCTATCTCGTCCATGGCGGCACCGAATGTGGTGAGGGACCGCCTTTTCGCTTCGGGGACCAGTTCGCAGTTGCGTTTGGCGCACCACACCAGTTCGGACTCGTTTATCGCGCTTTCGGCTTCGCCGGTCAGCATTGTTTTACTGCCCGGACCCGCGCCGATCACGTACAGCCTGCTCATGCTTCTTTCTCCTCTTCCTGTCGGTGACCCCGAGGCGCGATAAGCTTTTTGCCGCTTATGCACGTCAAGGGAAAACGCATTAGCCCTGCTTTAACAGGCCTGCGAAGCTGGCTTTCGGTCAAGCCGCGCGCAGCCCAGCAGCGCGAACACCGGCAGTTTTCACGGTTTTCTGTCTGTGTCTTTTTCTATTGCAGTTCTCCCGCGGAGAGCACTATCTTCATGTTATGCTGTCTGGCGTACTCCATAAGTCCCCGGTTCGCTTCGCCGGCTGCGGATGCGGCCAGTACGGCTTCACAGGAAAGCATTACCTCTTCAGCCCGCTTGACGGCTTCCCCGGGCACGGCTCCGAACCCGGGACAGCTCACCACCGTCTGGGCCAGCGCCGCGGCGACCTCATACTCCATGTCGTTCTCATACAGCAGGCCCGCCGCAAAAGGTATGCGCCTTTTCTGGAGCTCGCGGTAGTGATTTAAGCCTTTGCCTCCGCCGCCCAGCACGAACACCCTGGGCGCGCCTTCGGCTTTCACCAGTTCCACGCTGCCTCGGCTCACCAGATAACTGCCCCGGGTCAGCCCGTACAGTTCTTTTATGTGGGCGTCGGTGAACACCCTTTCGGGAATGTCGGGCGCCTCGGCATGGTCTCCCCTGACGCACATGACCAGTTCCGACACCTTTTCGGCCAGATCAATCTCGTGCAGGGAAAGGATGACCGTCGTCCGGTTTTCCCTCGCGGTCTCAAGCAGTATATCCAGCAGTTCGATCTTGTTGCGTATGTCCAGGAAGGACGTAGGCTCGTCCAGCACCAGTACCTCCGGCTGCTGGCACAGCGCCCGGGCCAAAAGCACCCGCTGCCTCTGCCCGTCGCTAATCTGGGAAAAGTCCCGCTCGGCAATGTCGTCCGCCCTGACTCGCTTTAGCGTGTCCCGCACGATGGCCTTGTCTTCCGCGGTCAGAGCGCCGAACCGCCCCGTGTACGGATAGCGCCCCATGGCCGCCACCTCGAAACAGCTCATCATTTCGGGCTGCACCCGCTCGGTAAGCACCACCGCCAGCTTTTTGGCCAGCTCGCCCCGGGGCCACTTTTCCAGCTCCCGGCCCTCTATGAGCGTTTTTCCGGAAATGGCGGGCAGCTGTCCCGTCACCGTTTTGAGTATGGTGGACTTGCCCGCGCCGTTCGGACCGATCAGCGCCAGTATCTGACCCCGGTCCAGGCATATGTCTATGTCGTTTATTATCGCCTTGCCACGGTAGCCCACACCGAGCCTGCGGGTCTCGAACACGGCAGTGTCAGCCATCTGTGCGCCTCCTCTGCCTGCTTATCATAAGCGCGATCACCACCGGCGCGCCAAACACCGCCGTGACGGTGCTTATGGCCAGTTCCGACGGCGCGAAGGCAGTGCGGGCGATCAGGTCACAGCCCATACAGAACACGCCGCCCAGCAGAAACGAGCCGGGGATTATGAGCGAGGGCTTGGACGTGCCGAACAGCAGCTTGGTCATATGAGGCACCGCGACTCCCACAAAGGAGATCGGCCCGGACAGCGCCGTCACACAGGCGGACAGCACGCTGCTCAGACCGATTAGCGCCACGCGGAAAAGCTTGACGTTCACGCCCATGCTGCGGGCATAGTTTTCCCCCAGCCGGTAGGCGGAAATGGGCTTCGACAAAAGAAAACTAAGCGCGAGTGCGGCAAACACTACGGCGGATATCACATGCAGGTTGGGCCAGGCTACCGCTGAAAAGCTGCCCATGGACCAGTAGTGCAGGTTCGCCACATTGGCTTCGTCCGCAAAGGTGATAAAGAAATCCGTTATCGCCGTGCAGATGCTGCCTATCATGATGCCGATCACCAGCAGCGCCGCCATGCTCCTGACCCGCCGTGCGAACAAAAGCACGAACAGCGTCACCAGCATCGAGCCGCCGAACGCCGCGGCCATCACCGCCCAGAAGGGCACGCTGGACACGTACTTGAGCACATATATCATCATTATGCCCACGAACAGCTTGGCACCCGAGGATATGCCCAGCACGTACGGCCCGGCTATCGGGTTACGGAAAAACGTCTGCAGCAGAAAGCCGGACACGGACAGCGCGCCGCCCAGCACCGCTGCGGCCAAAAGCCGCGGAAGACGGATCTTCCATATCACGTTGCCTATGGAAGACCCGTCGGACTTGCCGTTCAAAACTATTCTGAGTATTTCTCCGGGCGCTATGGACACGCTGCCGGTGTTCACGTTGAGCACGAGTATCACCGCGAAAGCGACACCCAGCAGCGCGAACACAATTGCAGCCCTGAACGCCGTCAGCTGTTTTGTCATGGAAGCTTGAACAGGTAGGTGAACTCGGTCACGGAGGGATCGTCGTTAAGGAGCATCCTGTTGAAGTCCGCGATCATGGAACCCAGAGTGTGGGAGATCTGGAAGTAATCGGGGGTGGTGAACCACACGTTGCCTTCCTTTACGGCCTTGAAGTCCGCGAGGATGGAACTGCGGGCAAGGAACTCCTCCATTGTAGCGGGTTTGCCGCCCATGGACCAGATGTAAACGATATAGTCGGCTTCGCCTGCACCGATGTAGAATTCCTCGGCCTCTATCTTCTGTGTGCCGCTCTTTTCGGGAGCCAGGTCGGGAAGCACGTACTCGCCGCCCGCCATTTCGAGCATCTTGACCATGTAGTCGCCGGCGCGGCGGGTGTACAGGTCTCCCTTGGAAGTGATGTAGAACATGGCCACGGTCTTGCCGGTGGAGCCCTCGGGTATGGCGTCGATCAGCGCCTTCTGGGCGTCAAAATGCGCCTGAGCTTCCTCTTCCCTGCCCAAAAGTACACCGTAGAGCTTGATCCACTCCATGCGGCCCAGGGGATGGTTTTCGTAAGTGGAGCAGTCGCGCATGTAGGGGATGCCGATCTCCTTGAGCTTGTCGGCCACCTCGGGCACGCTGTCCAGCATGGTGGAGAACACGGCAAACGGGGGCTTGTTGGCAGTGAGCGCCTCAAAATCGGGGGCTTTGTAGCTGCCGATGTAGGCGAGCTTGCCCGCATCCATGGCCGCCTTCACTTCGTCGATGTACCAGCCGTCGTATTCCTGGGTAGTGGTGGCGACGGTGTCCAGCGCGCCGATGGCGTTTATGAGCGACACGGTGGGCGTGGAAGAAATGAGCAGGTTGTCAAGCGGCAGCCGCAGGGTGACTATATCCTCGGGCAGACCTTCGGGTACCTCGGCGCCTTCAGGAACGGTCAGAAAGCGCGCGCCGTCGCTTATGGTGATAAGGCTGTAGCCGCCCTCGCAGAAGTCCACGCTGAACTGGTTGGCGTATTCAAGTTCCAGGGACCCGGTGACGGTGAGACCCGCAGTCTCCGCCGATACGGGCAGACAGGTAAGGATGAGCGCGATGATGAGGATAAGTGCCGCCGGGAAACGTTTCATCGGGAATGCCTCCGTTATGAAGTTTATTTTTCCGGGCAAGCTAAAGAAAAATCCCAATTCCGTACGGAATGGGACGCAAACAAAGCGCAATACGGGCTCTTGAATGAGCCCCGGCTCTGCGGCTGTCCTTCTCCCCTGCCCAAGAAATCAATGCCTCTGACAGTTCCGGCAGGTCTCCTGGCTTATGGCTCGGCTTTACCCGCGGCCCGCGCGCCTTCTCAAGCATGGCTCAATGGCGTATGCGTAGACCTTAGCCAATCACAGTAATGGCTGTTGCGCCGGACTTGCACCGGCTTCCCTTTTCACCCGGGCTGCATGCGCCCCCGGACACCTGAACTGCGTATATGATTGTGCTGTTTAGTATATATCAGATCGCACGA
>JAIKYG010000089.1:0-41319 GCA_024683475.1 Clostridiales bacterium
CTGCCCAAAGTTCCGGCCCGGCGAAACGGATCGCGAAACGCCGGCCGCGACGTTGGCCCGCACTGCCGGGAAGCGATGATTTCGGGAGGAAAAGATGGCAGTCAATCCAAACGCATACTTGAACGCGGCAGACGACGCCGAAATGCTGCAGTTGGCCGTGGACGCGGCCGCCGCCACGGGCGAAAGCGTGGTGATCCCGAGGCACAACGCGCGCACGGGCAAAGAGGTGTGGATGCTTCCCCGGGCCGTCAAGCTGCACAGCGGCAGCACGGTCATCCTCGACAACGCGCATCTGCGCCTCGCGGACGAGGCTTTTGACGGCATCTTCAAAAACGATTTTGCGCGGACGGAAGAGGCGGGGGAATATGAAAACCGCCAGTATGACATCCACGTCATAGGCTCCGGAAACGCCATACTGGACGGTGGAAATCACAACGGCCTGGTGGAGCGGAACGCTGAAAATACCGCGCTTTATCCTGACGTGCTGCCGAAGTATCCGTATCCGGCGCTGGTAAATACGCTGATCCACATGCACAACGTCCAGCGGTTATCGGTCGAAAACCTGCGCGTCGTCAACGCAAGATACTGGGGCATGACTTTTCACTTCTGTACGTTCGGGCGCGTTTCCAACATTCACTTTATGACGATGGGCGGCTGCCCGAACCAGGACGGGATCGACCTTCGCATTGGCTGCCACGATTTCATCATCGAAAACATCACCGGCTATACGCAGGACGACACGGTCGCGCTCACCTGCCTGGATGACAGCATCGCCCGGGTGAAGGGAGTCGATCCGTCCATCCATGGCGTCATCATCCGGAACATCTGCACAGCTTCGCGCTGCGCGAACGTCCGCCTGCTCAATCATTACGGACACAAGCTGTTCAATGTGGTCATCGAAAACGTCCAGTCCAGCGTGGAGATCGATCCCGCGCTCGATCAGGCGCCGGATTTCCCCTACCGCCTGCCAGATGCTGAGGAAGTCCGCCCTGCAAGGACGCCCTATTACTGGGAATCCTTCGACAAAAAGGGAGCCCGCGCGCATGTGTGCGTGCGCATCGGCGAAAACGGCTACAACGACCCAAACGACCCGGACAGCGGCGCGAAGCTCGGGGATATGTTCAACATCGCCGTGCGCAACGTACAGGCCCGAAGCCAGATCGGCGTGAGTCTTGCCAGGGCGCTGTGCGATTCGTCGTTTGAAAACGTGCAGATGTTCGGCGATGCCGCGTGCGCCGTGTACTTCGGAAAAGGCGAATTCGAAAACCTGCGTTTTTCGGGGATCGGCTTTGCGCGAGGCGCGATCCTGCCGGACGTGGACAAAAGACCCCGGGACGGCAATTACGGCTATGAAAAGCCCGCGGCGGTGCTCTTTTGGGGCAGCGTGGCGCGCAGCATCTTTTTTGACGGCCTGACCACCCATCCGGCCGGAACGGACGCGTTCTCCGGCTATGGGAACGTGGAAGTCCGGGCAAGGGATGTCAGGCTGAGATCTGAAAGCGCAAAGCTTGTTTCCGGCAGCGGGATCGATCTGCAAATCGGTTGAAACCGGGATCCGGGAAGCGCACAGGCGCGTCAAAAGCCGGTCGCGCGGAAAGCGGGATCGATCTGAAATACCGAGATACTGGGCGCAAAAAGCGCAAAGGAGAGGATTCAAAATGAAATCGGCGCTGTGCTATATCCTTCTGCTGTTGGTCCTGCTGCTGCGTTCGGGCAGGGCGGAAACGGACTTTATGAGCCTGACCGGGCTGGGAGAGATGTTCGGCCGCATCGACGCGGGCGAAAGGGTGGTGAGCGCGAGTTACAGCGACAACGCTTACGGACCGGAAAACAACGATTTCACGACCTGCGACCCGGCTGAGATCGACGCGATCCTTCGCGCGATCAAGCTGATCAGGATCGCCCACCGCGTGTACGAATACAGGACCGACTGGTATCCGTCGCTGCAAATGAAACTGTCCGACGGCAGCGTTTACGAGCTGAACTTCGACTGGGAGTGGCTCAGGGTGGACGATGTGAACTATAAGCTCCGGGCTGCCGACGAATTCTGGGGCACGATCGACGAGATCTCGACAAATCATCATTTCTGATGCGTATCAACGACACCCGCAGGCTATGGGCGCGGGCAAAAGAACGTCTGGTGGCGGCAGTGGCGGCGCTGGGTTTCCGTCCGGAGTTGGGCGAGCTGATGGCGCGGCAGCTGGGCAGCCCCAAAGCGATCGACCGCATGACCGCCTACATTGATCAGGCGCATCCACGTTCGGAGGAGATGCTTGTGGACGAGATGCTGGCGATCTGCGCCGAGATCGACGCCTGGCGAAGAAAAAAGTCCGCGCAGGAAGCGCAGGCGGATTATACGGCCATGCGCTATTTCGGCGAGCTTGGAGAGGATGAGCAGGAGGATTGACGCATGGAAAAATGGCGTGACAGGTATCGTATGGAGCGTTTCCTTTTCGAAGACAGGGAAGCGCTGATCGTGTTCCCGGAAAAGCGGGACAAAAAAGGGCGCTGGGCGCTGAAGACGGAATACTTTTCAGCCTTCCAGGACCTGGAAGAAAAGCTGGTGGAACAGGGTTTTCACCTTCTGTACCTGAAAAACCGCAACCGCTGGGGCACGGACGACGATCTCGACGCAAAAAAACGCTTTTCGGAAGCGATGGCCGGCAAATACGGCCTGAATGCCAGGGGCGTATTGATCGGCATGAGCTGCGGAGGCCTGCACGCGATCAAGCAGGCGGCAAGATGGCCGGAAATGGCGGCGCTTATCTATCTGGACGCGCCGGTCGTGAACCTGCTGAGCTGTCCGTTCGGGCTGGGCGCCTGCGGAACACAGATCGACCCCGGCGCCAGACAGGAAGCGCTGGACGCGCTCGGGCTGGATATGTCCGGCATGATCGCCTACCGCGACCATCCGCTCGACAGGCTGCCGGAGCTGATCAGGCACCGCGTTCCCGCGCTGCTGGTGTGGGGAGAAGAGGATACCATCGTGCCCTTTGAGGAAAACGGAAAATACGTATTGCAGGCGTACCGGGATACGGGCATCCCCTTCCTCGCCCAGAGCAAGCCGGAAACGAACCACCATCCCCACGGGCCGGCCGACATGGAAAGCGCGCTCAAGTTTATCCTGGAAAACAGCTGATACCGCATACAGGGAGGACAAGAGAATGAGAAAGCTGCCCAGCAGACAGGTACACCTCGATTTTCACACCTCGCCGCTGATTCCCGGCGTGGGCGCGCGCTTTGACAAAAAGCAGTTCCAGGCAGCGCTGATCGAGGGAAACGTGAACTCCATCACCGTCTTTGCCAAGTGCCACCACGGCTACTGCTACTACCCGACAAAGGTCGGCACGCAGCACCCGACGATGCAGCCCGGCTTTGATCTTACGGGCGCGATGATCGACGCCGCGCACGAAGTGGGCGCCGACGCGCCCATCTACATCACCGTGGGCTGGTCCGCGCTGGACGCCGAAAGGCATCCGGAGTGGTGCATGGTCGATGAAAACGGCCAAAGGCGCGCCAGCAATATCGATCCGAACGCGAAGCCGGACGACGCGCGGCCGGACTGCTCCTGGTACTGCCTGTGCCCGAGCGGGGAATACGCCCAAAGCGTGTACGCGCTCACGCGCGAAATCGTGAACCGGTATAAAAAGGTGGACGGCCTGTTCTACGATATCGTCTATCTGGGCAATGCCTGCTACTGCCCCAACTGCCTGGCCGGGATGAAAAAGGCAAGGCTCAATCCAGGCAGCGTCGACGACGCGCGGGCGTACTATCGCAGCTCGCATCTTGAATTCATGAAAAACTGCACGGACATCCTGCATGAAAAGCACCCGGAGGCCACGGTCTTTTTCAACTCCGGCGGCGCGGATATCTATCGGCCGGAATACCACGCGGGTCAGACGCATTTTGAGATGGAGGACCTGCCGACCGCCTGGGGCGGCTACAACAAGATGCCGCCCCGGGCGAGCGTGATGAGCAGGTACGGCAAGGAATACCTGGGCATGACGGGCAAGTTCCACACCGGCTGGGGCGAGTTCGGAGGGTATAAAAACCCGGACGCGCTGAGATTCGAAGTGCTCACCATGGCCATGTACGGCGCGAAGTGCTCCGTGGGTGACCAAATGCGCCCCTGCGGGATAATGGACATGGAGACCTACAGGCTGATCGGTCACGCCTACAGGGCGCTGGAAAAGATCGAACCCTGGGCGTATCCCGCAAAGCCCACGGCGACGCTGGGAGTCTATCTGTCCAGAAACAGAGCGTCGGACGAAGGTCTGCACGGCATGCTGCTGGAAAGCCATATAGATTTCGAAGTGGTGCTGCCGGGAGACGACCTTACGCCTTTTAGCGCCTTGATGCTGCCTGACAGCGTCGCGCTTTCGGACAGCGAAGCCGAAAGGATAAACGCGTTTATCGCCGGGGGAGGCGCTGTCGTGCTGACGGGTTCAAGCGCGGTCAAAGACGGACGCTTCCAGATCGATACCGGGGCGGAGTACATAGGTCCCGGCAATTACAGGAAGGACTATTTCTGTCCCGGGAATGAGCTGCGTATGCACTACGCGAACGCGCCGTTCTTGTGCTATGAAAGCGCGGTCAGGGTAAAACCGACCGGCGCTGCCGTGTTGGCGCAGGTATATGAACCCTGGTTCGAGCGCACATATGCGACATACTGCTCCCACAGCTACACCCCTTACAGGGATGAGTCGTCAGAGTATCCTGCGGCGGTAAAAAACGGAAACGTGGTCTATATTGCGCATCCCATGTGCCGCCTGTATAAGAACAATGGCGCGCAGCTGTTCCGCGAGGTGGTCATAAGGGCGCTTAAACTCGTTTACAGCCCGAGATACACCATGGGTCTGCCGTCTGCCGGGCGCACCCGCCTGACCAAACAGGAGGAGAAAGGGCGCTATGTATTCCATGCGGCGTACGCAAGCCCAATTCAGAGGGGCAACACGTCGGTCATAGAGGATGTGCTGACGCTAAAAGACATACCTGTCCGGGTAAGCATCCCCGAAACGGTCAAATGCGTGCGCCTGATCCCGGAGGGCAGAGAGATAGCTTTTTCCGAAAAGGGCGGCGCTGTGGAATTCACACTGCCGGAAGTGACGCTGTATCAGGGCGCGGAGATCTTATACTGAACAAAGGGCAGGGGAAGATGCGGGGCATTCCCCTGCCTTTTTCTGACAGTTTACATGTTTGGATACCAATAAACCGCTTCGGGAGGTAAAATAATGAATGACGGGAAAACCGTATACTCACAGGCGTTTCACGGGTTTTTGATATACTTTTTCCTGTGGGCGTGCGCTGCCATGGCGATACTGTTTGGCATCAGATACATATATTTCGGGCAGATGAACGGGTATGACGGCTTCCCGCTGGCAATGCTTATAGCCGTGAACGGTCTGATGATAGCGCTGGGGCTTTTTACCGTCAAAGCCAGGTTCGACCTGGCTGCCTATCGCGCGAAGGCACCCGTGGAACTGGTGGGCGCCTGCGCCGCAGGGGCGATGCTATGCCTCGCGAATTACTGGGTGGAAGGCATAGCCGGGGACGATTACGAACGGTCGCTGATCGGCACCGCGTTCATACTCGCCTGCTGGGCGGTCGGGCTGTACAGGTATTACCGGAGGTTCGGGGAGAAGTTCGTCAACTGACCGCCGGCCTTTAATACAGTTCAGGTCCCTCAGATCTCCATGCACGCCACCGCGAAACTGTTGCCTTTCATCTCAAAGCTGTTGCCGCATACTGTAACTTCGTCATAGTCGTGCGTGTCGTCCACGACGTTGAGTTTTATGCTTTTTACGCCCGGCAGTTCTATGACTGCGCGGGCGTTTTCGGGCGGACATGTGTTCAGCCCCGCGTCGTCGTTGAAATAAGAGATATATACAAGTATATCGCCGTTTTCGGCTTTGGCTGCCGTGCACCAGATATCGCTGTCTGCTTCGGCATACACCTGAGTGCCGGCGCGGAAAAGCTCGTTCCAGCCGTAAAGCGCCCAATACCCTTTCAGTGTATCAACCTTCCGCCGCCCCCGCATGCTCAGCCATCGGCCTTGGCACGAACAGGTTGTTCCAGCTGGTAAGGTGAGCCTGCGCGTCGTAAAACATGAGTTTGTCTGTCCGCGTGGACTGTACGGCGCTGATGACCGCGGCCATGAAAGCGGCGCAGAAAGCGGTCCGGTGCAAGTCGAGACTTGGCTGGATGTTTTGCCAGTCCACCACGTAATTCCATTCGTTGAATATGCTTTCGACTTTGGAAAACCCGTATTCAGCCATCAGCTCGGCGGCTTTTTCGGAAGCTTCCAGTGCCTTTTGGGGAGTATGGCAGTATCCGTGCCAGGACACGAAGTCGAGAGGACAGTTGCTTTCCCGGACGTAGCGCAGAAACGGTCCGAACATGCGGGACCAGGGGCTTGTGAGCGCGAGACCGCCGATCCTGATCTCGGGATGCTCGCGCTTGAGGGTGGTCGAGACCGTGCGGTACAGTTCAAACATCTCCTCGTCGGTGCCTGTCCAGCACTGGGGGATGTCCGGTTCGTTCCAGAACTCCCAGTAGCGTATATTCCATCTGTATCCGTTTGCCCAGCCGTCATTAAAGTGCGCCACGATGTGCGAGCAGATGTCGGCGAACTTCTGAAAGTCCCGCGGCGGGAGGATGTGGCGCTTGATCGGCTGGTGCTCTATCGACGCGCCCAGCCGGTAAAACGGCTCGGTGCCGGCTTCCAGCATGAAGCGCAGGTATTCGTCCGTGAGCGCGAAATTGTAGGACGCGGGGTCGCTCACGTCCGCGTCAAAACAGGGGAAAATGCAGTGGACGTCTACGAATTCGCCTGAACCGAAGGGGTATTCGATGTCGTGCGTCCGTCCGAAAGGTATGCCGGCGGCGCGGAACTGCTCGCTCGCATCCAGGCTGAAGTTGGACGTGACCGGACCGCCGCCCACTCCGTGCAACGGTTTTATGGGACCGAGGGTTTTGCCGGGATCTATGTAAATGCGCTTTTCCTTCACTGCCTTTGCCTCCATCCGGAACGATTCGTATTCGGCTGCGGTTTTGCGCATGCAGCCGTGCGGCCGGAACAGTCATTGTTTTCGACATCCGCATGTCCGGTTTCTGCATGAACGAAAGCGGCCGCTGAGCCTGCGCACGGGATCGTCCGCGGGATATCTCCGAAAGGAAGGCGGGGCGGACCGCATTCACAGCAAAATAGGGAACAATGCCCCAAATAATACACAGTTTTGTAAAAGACTGAATACAACGGGATATTGACAAATCGCAAGTTCGGTGTTAGGATGCGATCGGATCAGCGGTACTGAAGCGGTATTATTTCCTTACCCGGAGGTCATGCCATGAAACAGAAAAAGATCACGAGCGTTCCCGGCATATTCGGCGGCACGAACTATTACGACGAGAACGGGCGGCAGATAGGCTACAGCACGCCGGGCATTTTCGGCGGCGCGGAGCACTACGACGAGAACGGGAACAATGTGGGATACAGCGTCCCGGGTTTGTTTGACAACGCCGTGCACTATGACGAGAAGGGCGAAAGGGCGGGGGAGAGCATACCTGCCCTGCCGTTTGAAAGGCACAGGCTCGACAATAACGGCGACCTGGCGGGCGTGTCTTCTCCGATCCTGCCGATAGGCAACATTTTCGACGGAAACGAGAGCGACGTGTTCGATATCGGACCCGGAAGCGACAGGTAGCAGCAGGCGCATAAGAAAAAGAGTCCGGAGGTTTTTGCCTCCGGGCTCTTTTTTCGGTCATCCGTGCGCGGAAAAAGCGGATCACGGTCTAAGAGGCAGCTGCCCATCAAAGTCAAGATCGAGACTTAACGCAGCCGAACCTCTGTCCGTTTGCAGCAGATAATCACCTTTGAAACCGGTAAACGATATGCAGCCGTCTGCATCCGCCGTCAGGCACAGATGGGTCTCCCAGTCTTCGCGGATAAGCTTTTTCAGCGCGTACCAGGAAGGTTTTTCGCTGTTGTCTTCATGAACGAAGCCGGAAGGCGCTTTCAGCCAGCACCCGTCGTTGAAATCCCAGGTGGTTATGGCCTCCACCAGCGGATGAGCGAACAGCACAGAGTACATTTCCGTTATCTCCCGCGCCTGCCGCGCCTCTCCTTCGGGAGTGCTGGGCCAGGAATCCACCTGCCAGTCGTTGAGGTCGACTATGTGGGCGGGCATGATGTCGCCGGACACCAGGGTGTTTTCGGTAAAATGGATGGGGAGGCCGAACACGGAGAAGCGGTCCAGCACGCCGGCAAGCTTTTCAACGCCCCAGTAGCCCTGATGCTGGTGGCTTTGTATGCCGATGGCGCTTATGCCGACTCCCGCATCGAGCAGCTCGCTTATAAGGTCCGCGTACATTTCTCCGGTGTTGAAATCGTTTATGAGCAGAGTGGCGCCCGGATTGCTTTCCCGGGCGGCGTCAAACACCGCTTTGACCAGACCTATGCGGCCCTTGTCCCTGCAGATGCGCGTGACGGCGTTGTCATACCTGTCGAAAACGGGCATTATGACCACTTCGTTTATGACGTCCCACATGTCGATCACGCCCCGGTATGCCGTTACCTCGCGCCGGATGCGCTCAAGCTGCTTAAGCATTATCTCGTCGTTGCAATATTTTAGCAGCCACGGCGCGCAGACGGTGTGCCAGCACAGCGGGTGCCCTTTGACCCGGACGCCCCTTTGCTGCAGCCATTTGGCCGCCGCCATCGTCTCCCTGAACGCGGGCCGGCCTTCGACAGGTTCGTACCTGCCCCAATAGAACGGCAAAGTGCCGTAATTGAACAGGGCGAGCCACTTTTTCATTCTTTCGCGCAGGAAGGCCTGTTCCTTCTCGTCCTGCGTCTGCATCAGCCTAACGGTATCGAAGGCGCCGCAGCCGAACAGAAACCGGTGCGAGGTCTGGTCTATCCTGACTTTTTGAAAGGCTGCGGGCGATCCATCCGGATCCAGTATACGCACCCGTGCGGCTGATCTGCGGTGGGCGAAAATGTCCGTATCGTTCATATGCTGCTGCCTCCGTACTATTTGATCCGATGCGCCCAGAGCGTATGGGCAGGAGGGTGCTTGCCAAAGCGGGGATAAGGCAAACACGCAGGCACTTAAGAATGTGCCTGCGTGTTTTGGCGGGACCGGACAAAAGCCGCCATGACCCGGCTCACTGCCCAGCCAGCGCGAGCAGTTCGTCCCTGCGGGCGGTGAGATGCGCCAGGAACTTTTCGACGCCCCTTTCGTAGTTGCGCAGGTTCCACAGCCGGGTGTACTCGGGTATCAGCTCGTCTATAGTGCCGGCTAGTTCCCGCGCCCTGCCTTTAGAGGCTTCCGGGTGCAGCTTGAGCTTGCAGATCTCGGCGCCCAGCTCGACAAAGCGCGCCGTCAGGCGGATCTCGCGCTTCCAGTTTTCGTCGAAAGACAGCTTTTCTATGTCTGCCATCACCCTGCGGACATAGCTGATCACGTTGTCAAAATAGAAATCGTCGCCGCTGTCCTTCATGTCGAACAAATGGGCGTAGCGTGTCACGTTCAGGGGCAGGGTAAGCTCCTTAAAGCTCATAGTACATACGTGCACGCGCTCGGGCTCCAGCAGGTAGTAGTTGGCCATGCGGTACATAAGGCGGGACAGGGGCGCATTGCCGAAGAAGTACTCGTCCGCATACTTTTCCGCGTTGCGGATAAAGTCCGCCTTGAAGGTCTCGCCGTCCTGTTTTGCGCCCGTGTTCCATCCGTACTGTCCGCACAGAGCTATGGGATTCACGCTCCAGATCCAGCTTTGCGGGTGGCCGCCGTCGCCCCAGTCCGTAAGCAGGATGCCTTCCGCACCGTATTCCGTGGCCAGTTCCGCGCAGGTGCGGATGTTGAATGTGGTCACGTCCATGCGCCCCGTAAAGCAGCCGTGGGTGTTGGTGGACGGGCACACATAGTACCTGACGCCCGCGTCCCGGTAGGCGATGCAGTGGGCGGTCATCCTTTGGGACTGGATCAGTTCGTAGCCCCATTCCAGCGCCACCGCGTCTTTGGGGACCATATGATAGCTCTGGGGATAGTTGTATATCATATCCGCCCAGAACATCACCTTTTTGCCGTAGGTCTCCCGTATATGGCTGTTTAACTTGTTCAGCCATTCCATGAACACCACATCCCTGCCCTTTTCGCGGCAGTATTCCTCGATCTGGTACTTGCCCAGCCCGTACGCCTCGTCCAGGCCGATGTTCACATATTCGCTGGAGAAATTGGGCAGCAGCGAAGCGTAAAGCTTGCACATAAAGTCAAAGCTCTCGGGCAGCAGCGGGTTGAGAGTGGAGGGGACTTCGTCTCCCTCGAACAGGCCGAGATGATGGAACGCAGGCTTCCTGAGCCAGGTGTACATATGGCCGAAGGAATTCTGGTTGGGCACCAGGTCTATGAACCTGTCGCGGCAGTATGCGTCCAGGTCCCGAATATCCTCGGGCGTCAGGCAGTCGAAATCCACGGTCACTTCGGGATACGCTTCATACTTGAAGCACTCTCCCTCCATGTACAGCTGCAGTTCGTTGTATTTGAGGGAGGCCAGAAAGTCGATCATGGTTTTTATGGTCTCCACTTTCGGCTTCCTGCCGCGGCTGATGTCCAGCATGTATCCGCGGCGCTTAAGTTCTGGCTTGTCCTGTATCGACATATACCTGAGCTTTCCTCCGGTGCGGCACACCATCTGCCACAGGGATGTGACCGCCCTGAACAGGCCTTCGTCGCAGGAGGCGCTGAGTTGTGCGCCGTCTGCGTTTATGTCCAGACGATATTCTTCTTTTTCGAGCAGCGCCGAACGCGTGACGCGTATGCCGGGCACGCCGGACCTGACCCGGTCATAAAACGCTTTAAGTCCGCCGCAGGCGCAGGTCGGGTCGAGTTGATATTCGCCTTCGAGCAGGGTGAGGTTTCGCGGCTGGGGAAACAGTATCATAATTCACGGCTCCTTTTATATGGCTTTATCCGGGCACCGCCCGGACAGGCAGCAGTCCAAACATATATTATTCTATACATGCTGCGCTTTCTCCTGCCGGGGGACGGAATATATTTGAGGGAAGACTGTTTCATGCCTATCCGGTATTATTGAAAACTATATCTTGCATTTACGGCGGATTTCGTTTATAGTAAATAAATAAGCATGTGATGGGGAGGGGTTGTATGGCACACAGAAAAATCGATCTGACAGACGACAGCATCTCTCCGTTCAAAATAATCTTTCTGCTTTCATGGCCTCTTTTCCTTGAGCAGATACTATCCACTTTGGTCTCGTTTGCCGATACGGCAATGGTGGGCGCGCTGGGCGTTGAGGCGACGGCTTCCATATCCATAAGCAATTCCTTTGTATTTCTGTTCAACGGCGTGATAATGGCGCTGGGCACGGGCCTGACGGCATATGTCGCGCGCAGCGTAGGCGCAAAAGACTATGAAGCCGCAAAAGCCTACATCCGGCACGCAATTATCCTGCTTTTCAGCGTCGGTCTGCCCATCGCGCTGCTTACCTGCGCGCTCCACCGCCACATTCCCCGCTGGATGGGCGCGGAGGATAAAATCATGGATAAGGCCTCCGCGTATCTGCTGATCACATCGGCGTTTAGGATATTCACCATGGCGATCATGGTGCTGGGTTCCGTGTTCCGGGGTCTGGGCGACACCAGAACGCCGCTCAGGGTCAACATATTCGTGAACGTTTTCAACATCGTGGGCAACTATCTTCTGATCAACGACCCACATACAGTGAGCCTGTTCGGGCTTGAGCTCTCTGTGCCGGGCGCGGGCTGGGGCGTGGTGGGCGCAGCTGTATCCACGGGTGTCAGCTGGCTGATCGGCGGACTTACGCTGCTTATACTGCTGTTTATCAAAAACGGGCAGTGCCGCATATCGCTTCACGATTCCTTCAAACCTGATTTCAACGTGATCAACAGGGTAGTCAAGCTGTCCGTTCCCGCCATGCTGGAACGCTTCTGCATGTCGTTTTCCGGGATCGTTGTGACGCGCTGCGTCGCATCCCTGGGCACGGTGGTTTTCGCGGCGAACTCGGTTTACTCCACCTGCGAATCGATTTCCTTCATGCCCGCCTTCGCGTTCGCCACGGCGGTGACGACGCTGGTGGGGCAGTCCCTCGGCGCGAAAAAACCCGATCTTGCCGTACGCTACGCGCATTACACCATCGGCATCGGCGCCTCGGTCATGGTGTTCGCCGGGGTAATGCTGTATGTTTTCGCCGACCCGCTGGTGCGCATAATCACGCCCGACGAAAAAGCGATCGCGCTGGCAAAAGTCTGTCTGCGCATCGTCGCCTTTATTCAGCCCATCCAGACATCTGCCTGGATATTCGCGGGCGCGCTGAGGGGGGCGGGCGACACGAAATGGCCTTTCTACATAACCGCGGCGTGCAACTGGGGCATACGGACGCTGGGAGTTTATCTGCTGATCAGGGTCTTCGGTCTGGGGCTGCCCCATGCGGTAGTGTGCATGTGCCTTGACAACGCCGCCCGGTGCGTGCTGATGGGGCTCCGCTTCCGGACCGGGCACTGGAAAAAGCTGCTGGCGGATTAGAAAAACGATATCCCGCCTTATTCCGGCGCGGACCCGGGGGACAAACCGCAAAAGCATCGAGGGCATAATGCTCCCGGACGGACAGACCCACATTTTACGCCACAGAGCGCTTCATCATCGCGGGGCAGCAAGCAAATAAAAACCCCTCGAAAGCTCAAAGCTTCCGAGGGGTTTTGCTGTCAAAACGGGACTGGAGTCAGCTCAGCGAAAGCGGCTTATCTGCGGGCATACCGCACATCGTATTTACAGGTAGCTGTCTGCCATTTTGAAAGGCGCCGGGCAGGCGCTTTATTGGGGAACTATGGCTCCCTGCCCGGTCAGGTAAGCGCGAAGTTCGTTTATGTTTATCGAGCGGGTATCCGCGTCCCCGCGCCGCACAGTCTGAACGACCGCCGCGCCTGCTGCCTGACCCATTGCCATGCAGGACGCCTTGACGCGGATAGCCGAATTTGCGGGACGGTCCGAAGACACGCAGCGGCCCGCGATATAGACGTTTGCGAGCCCGCGGGGACGCAGCGCGCCCAAAGGGACGGTCGGCGTGTTTTCATCTTGCAGATAGACGATCTCGGACGCGCGGTTTTCGCGGTGGATGTCTATGAACCAGTAGGTATAGCAGACGGCGTCTTCATATACGCGTTTGGCGAGGTAATCTTCGCCCGTCATATACGCGTCGCCCAGTATCCTGCGGCTTTCCCGCGCCGCAGACTCCGGGGCACTGGCCAGCACGTGCACGGGCGCTCCGCTCTGTTTGAGCGCGGACAGCAGTCGCACCTGATCGCGCCGCGAACGGATCTCGGCAAGCGTGCGGTCATCGCTGTCGGCGGTGTTAAGACCGCAGACGTGGTTGGTGTTGTCGCCGCCTGAGCGTAGGAAATCCTCAAAGCGGCCCGAGCACAGCATATCGGAGAGCTCGGGGGATTTTGCGACCTGTTCCTGCCAGATCCGGTCGGCCTTCGCAAGATCCGACTGGGAAGCGTCTCCGCACGGATACAGACGGATAGTTCCCGGCTGGAGAGATCCTCCGATCTCGTATTTCGCGCCGGCCCAGGCGCACAAATCGCCGTCTCCGGTACAGTCGATGAAGAACCGTGCCCTGTGCCGGACCGGGCCGTCCTTCGTCGTAACGATCACCGCGTCCACGCGAATGCCCGACGGCGTGTCCGTGGTCTCCACGGCCACGATGCCCTGCCGGTAAAACAGATGCACGCCCGCTTCCAGCAGAAAGTCGTCCATGCACTGGGCTGCGGCGATGGGGTTCACCTTCACGCCGTACTGCCAGTGCACGCGATACGGCGCGTCCATGTCGGGGATCTCGGCAAAACCCCGGCGCTCAAGCTCCCGGACGAACTCCCAGCCGATCCCCGCGATGACCTGCCTGTCGCCCGCCGGTCTGTGCGGATTGTTGAACTGGTCTATGGAATTGCTGCCCAGGACAGTCAGCGCGCCGCCCGGCATGGCAAAATGCTCGAACAGCGCGGTATTCAGTCCGCTCCGTCCGGCTTGCACGGCCGCGCAGAAGCCCGCGCAGCCCGCGCCGGCGACTATGACGTCAAACTCTTTTCCTTCGCGAATCGTCATTTTTCGTCCCTTTTTTCCTGTCTGCCTTCTGATAAAGCCTTGCCGCCTGTGCACTGCGGGGGAGCGTACGCCGTCACGGCTTTCTTAAGCGGCTGAGCCTTTCCTGCGCGCTGCGCTCTATCTGCCGCCAGAGCGTCTTGAGCTGCTTTTTGTGCGAACAGAGTTTTTCCGTGCAGTTCATGCATTTCAGGTATTCGTTGGTCTTTTCGGAAAAGCGCTCCGGATGCCGGAAAAAGGTGATCTCCCAGCGCAGCAGCAGCACGACGGACAGAACGAGCAGGCTCCAGTAATAGCCGCGCCGCACGAAGAACAGCGGCGTGAACATCATCGCGTAGTCCCAGTTGTATATGCGGCAGGAACTGCAGCATTTGTTTTTAAGCAGCCACGACTGGAATGGGCAGAAGAACAGTATGCATATCATGTCGCATACCGAGTAGAAGCCGCACAGCAGCAGCATGATCCCGTCGTCCAGTATACCCAGCATGTGGAGCGCTCCGAAGACGCCGTTAAAGATGATCCAGACCAGGGCGACCAGAAGCGTCGCATTGTTGTCCGGTATGCTTATGTCGGTATTTCCCGACTTTATGTAGTTGCGGGCAAACTGTTTCTGACTTCCGGGGCTTTCATATCTGGACGGGAAGAAACGCAGCAGCATTTCAAATGCGAAAACGATCCAGGTGACTGCCAGGATGGCAGGATGAGCTACCAGCCCGCTCAGTATTTCGCTGCTGCTTTTGATCCGGAACCGGATATAACTGATCAAAAGCAGAATGAACAGCACAGACCTGTACGCCAGCCGCACATAGTGCAGCATGCTTATCGTGCTGATCTTCCGCCTGCCTTTGCCGTACGAAGGATATGTATACATGCTCATAGACTGATTTCACCAAATCCCCGGATCGTTCCCGAAACGGGGCACTGCCTGTTTATTACTCACGGCGCCGCACATATGCGCGCCACACTACCATGATATGCTTCCTCGGGTCCGCTGTCAAGTACGGCGCGTTCTTCCTGCAGCCGGAACTCGCCGCCCGGCGGTCCGGAAGGGCAGGATCCATATAAATATAAGTTAAAATCATATTTCTGCCCGACAGCCCTTGACTTGTTAGCCGCGGCTAATTTATAATATCATATGTTAGCTGAGACTAACAATCTGAGCATGTGTGATCAAAGCTGACAGGCATGCGCGGAAAGCATCGATGCGGGAGAGTCATCGGTATAAACAAAATATATAGCAGAGCAGGAGTGAAAACGATATGGCGATAGTGGAATTCAGGGACGTGTCAAGAGTGTACAAAAACGGTGAGCATGAGCAGCGGGCGCTGGATCATGTGGATCTGAGCCTGGAAGAAGGCAAATTCATAGTGGTGCTGGGGCCCAGCGGCGCCGGGAAAAGCACGCTGCTCAACCTGTTGGGCGGTCTGGACAGTCCCACGGAAGGGACCATAACGGTAAACGGCAAGGATATTTCGACGCTTTCGCCCAACGAACTGGCCGAATACCGGGCTGCGTATGTGGGCTTCATATTCCAGAGTTACAACCTGATCCCCACGCTGACGGTGATAGAGAACGTGGCGCTGGTAAAGGAGATCGCGCCACATCCGCTCTCCAGCCACGACATGCTCAGAGCTGTGGGCCTGGCCGACCATATCCACCAGTTCCCCTCCGAGCTTTCCGGCGGCGAGCAGCAGAGGGTCTCCATAGCCAGGGCGCTGGCAAAAAACCCGCACATACTGCTGTGCGACGAACCCACCGGCGCCCTGGACTCGCAGACCGGCGTTGTGGTGCTTAAGCTCCTGCTCTCCATGGCGCGGGACATGGGCAAAACGATAATCATAGTGACCCATAACCAGAACATCGCGAAGATGGCGGATACCGTGATCCGGGTAAAGAACGGCAGGATAGAGGACCGCATCGATCAGGCGCAGCCCCTGTCCGCGGAAGAGGTGGACTGGTAATGCTGCTGAAAAAACTGTTTCGCACTCTTTGGAGGTACAAGGCGCAGTTCATTTCCATGGTGATAATGGTGGCCCTGGGAACAGGTGTGTTCCTGGGCTTCAACGTGGAATGGTATTCGCTGGAAGTAAACACCAAACAGATATACGACGCCACGGGATTCGCGGACTTCCGGATCTATAGCGACAAAGGTTTCAGCGAAAAGGATCTTGAGGCAGTAAAGGCTGTCCCGGGCGTGGATGACGCGACGCGCTTCCTTTCGGTGAATGTGGCGGTAAAGGATGACACGGACACTCTGGCGCTTACGGTCAGCGAAAACATGAACGTGTCGGGCATCCTGCTCATGTCCGGCGAACCCTACGACGCAACCGACACGGAAGGCTTCTGGCTGTCGGATTCCTACGCAGCCGCCAACGGGATAGGTCTCGGCGACGCGATGACGCTGACCTACCAGAGCGTAAACGTGGAAGGTACGGTCAAAGGCCTGGTCAAATCCGGCGAATACCTGATCTGCCTGCCCGACACCACGCAGATGATGCCGGACTACACTTCCTACGGCTATGTGTACATATCGCCGGCCATGCTGGACAAGGCGGTGCCCGCGCTGTACAGGGCGTTCATCGGCTCAGTATACCACCAGATAAACGTGAAGTCTTCGCTGGACAAGGCTGCTTTCGTGGAACTGGCGGACAGGGCACTTGGCACTACCCGGCTGGTACTTTCAAAGGCAGAGACCGTGTCCTGGGCAGAGGCGCAGGGAGAGGTGAATGAGGGAAAGACCATGGCGAGCATACTGCCGGTGCTGTTCCTGGCCATCGCCATACTCACCATGGTGACCACCATGCACCGCATCACCGCCAGCGAGAAGACCCAGATCGGCACATTCAAGGCACTGGGCTTCAAAGACCGCCGCATACTCGCGCATTATTCCGCCTATGCGCTGATAATCGGCCTGATCGGCACGGCTGTCGGCATAGGCGTGGGCTATTGGCTGGGCTGGTTCATAATGAATCCGGACGGCGCGATGGCGACTTACATAGACATGCCTTCCTGGTCGCTGCACGCGCCCGGCTTCACCTGGTTCGTGCTGGCAGGCATAAACGCGTTTCTGACGCTGATCGGGTTTTTGTCCGTGCGCAGGATGCTTGCCGGCACCGCCGCGGACGCGTTAAGGCCCTACGCTCCCAAACGCATGAAGCACCTGCGCTTTGAGGAGACCGGGCGCTTCAAGGCGCTGGGCTTCGGCACCAAGTGGAACCTGAGGGACTGCGTGCGCCACAAAGCCCGCAGCGCGATGACGCTGTTCGGCATAGTGGGCTGCATGGTGCTTCTGGTGGGCGGCATGGGCATGAAGGACACCATGGACGCCTTCCTGGACGTGTTCTATGAGAAGGCGATTAACTACACCACCCGCGTGAACCTGGACAGCGAGAACATCACTCTCGAAGAAGGGAAAGCTCTGGCAGAGCAGCTTGACGGAGACTGGGCAGCTTCCCGCGCGATACAGATCGGGGACAAGGGCTATTCCATGGAGGTCTATTCCGTGACCCGGGATAAAGTGCGCTTCGCCGATACGGACATGAACATAGTGCCGCTGACCGACGACGGCGTATACATCTGTTCCCGCATCGCCCGCGACCGGAAGCTGAAGGCAGGCGACACGCTTTCCTTCTCCCCGTACGACAGCGACGAGCATTACACTGTCACCGTGGCGGGAGTGCTGGACTCCATGACCGAGGGCATATTCATGACCGACGTCTTTGCGGACATTATCTGCATCCCGTACACCGTGTCCTCGATATTCACGGATGAGACCGAGATACCCGAAGACGCGCGCATACTCAACAAGCAGAGCAAGCAGTCCGTAATGGACTCTTTCGACACCTTTATGGACCTGATGAACAAGATGATACTGCTGCTGGTGCTGGCGGCGGTGATTCTGGGCATAGTGGTGCTGTACAACCTTGGCGTGATGAGCTACACCGAGCGCTATCGGGAAATGGCAACGCTGAAAGTGGTGGGTTTTAAGGACGGAAAGATAGGGCGGCTGCTGATCAGTCAGAACCTGTGGCTGACCGTGCTGGGCATAATCATAGGCGTGCCCGCGGGCGTGGGCGTGCTCAAATACCTGCTGGAGGCGCTGGCGTCCGAATATGAGCTTAAACTGGTGCTGGGGCTGCCTACTTGGCTGGTCAGCGTGCTGCTCACATTCGGAGTATCCCTGGCAGTGGGTCTCATGGTCGCGCGCAAGAACCGCCGCATAGACATGGTGGCGGCGCTCAAGACGGAGGAATAAGGGAGAATAAATCATGATCAAAACCACACTGAAGATAGACGGCATGATGTGCGGCATGTGCGAAGCGCACATAAATGACGCAATCCGCAGGGCTTTCAGGGTCAGGAAGGTGAGTTCGTCCAGCTCGAAAGGCGAGACGGTGATCCTGTCCGAACTGCCGCCGGACATCGAAAAGCTCAGGGAAACGGTGAACGCCGCCGGGTATACCTTCGTGTCCGCAAGCACCGAGACCGCCGAAAAGAAAGGCCTGTTTTCCTTCTTACGGAAGAGATAGAAAACGAGGCGGGACGGTCATGGCGATCATGGAAGAATATGCCAGACCGCGCGGCGGTT
The DNA here is from genome assembly GCA_024683475.1 of Clostridiales bacterium. Classification (GTDB taxonomy): domain Bacteria; phylum Bacillota; class Clostridia; order Christensenellales; family Aristaeellaceae; genus RUG14130. Next base: position 18,730 of record JAIKYG010000089.1, read on the forward strand.
ATTTCGATTTTCAGGTCAAATGCGGCGGAGGCTATGTCATGGATGCGGACGGTAACTATCAAAAACTGTCATAAAGCTTGTCGGTTCCATCAGTTTCAGTTGCCACGAAAGCTGACTTTTCTCCGAAACAGCAGCCGTTTCGCATTTGAATGATCCTCGGAAACCGGGCAAAAGGCCTGTCGGCAAACACGCCGGCGGGCCTTTTCTCTTTATAAAGCAATTTCCTTATACATGGATCGTTATTTCTCTGCGGCAAAGACGTGCGGCGCAAATTTCGGCTGTCGATTGCCAACCGTCTTCCGGGATGGTATAATTCAGGATGTGATAATATAAAAGTGCAGGAAAAGTCCAAAGGCACGTTTCGCATGTATCCTGAAATTATTCGTAAACGGAGGTCAGCGTATGCAAAAAACGGCGATCGTCAGCGGCACGGATCACGGGCTTGGCGCCAGTCTCGTCACGGAATTGGTTTACAGGGGCTACAGGGTGATCGCGGGCAGGCTGTGTTTGGAAAAAGAGACAGCGGACGGGCAGACCGTATTTTTGCCGCTGGATCTGAGCGATCAGGGCTCGATCGAGCGTTTTGCGGCGCGCGCGGGGGAACTTGCGCAAAACGTGGATCTGCTGATCAACAACGCGGGCATACTGGGCGACATGCGATCGACCATACGCGACAGGCTCGACAGGGACGATATCCGGCGCGTGATAGAGGTAAACGCGATCGGCACGCTCATGCTCACGAACGCGCTGTATCCGCTGATCGAAAAGGGAGAAGGGAAAACGGTCGTAAACATCTCTTCCGAGGCGGGATCGGTGAGCGAGTGCTGGCGCGAGGGCTGGTTTGGGTACTGTATGAGCAAGGCCGCAAACAACATGCAGGGAGCGCTGGTGCACAACCTGCTCAGGAAGATAGGCGGGCAGGTCGTGCAGATGCACCCGGGACATGTGCGCAGCTACATGCGCGGGCATCTGGACGAGACGGGAAAGCTGACGAGCGAAGAGAGCGCCAGATACATACTCAAAACGCTTCTGGACGGCGAGCTGCCCCGCGAGGACAGGCCTTTGTATATTGATTACGAGGGCAGGCGGCTGAGCTACTGAGGCGAAGCTTCCGATCAGTCTGTTCACTCTGCCGCGACTGCCGGATGCCTGATCCCCGCATGCCCGGTGTATACGGCCAGGAGGAAGTAGTAGTTGTCCGCGAGGTAATTGTACCCGCACGGATTGCCTTCCCTGGTGCGCCAGTCCACGCTCTGCACATAGCCGGGCATCAGTCCTGAGTGTGTTAATTCTTTTTCATAGGTATTCAGTATTGCCTTCAGGATGCGGTCCGCTTCCTCGCGCATACCGACCCGATACATCGACGTAAGGAAATGGAAGCCGTTCATGCCGCACAATCCGCCGTTTTCATAGCGGCCCCAGTCGCTCATGCAGGGCCAGTGGATCGTGTCCGGATCGGCGACCGGGATCAGGTTCCCGGGGATGCCGTAACGCAGGTCTCCGTATCCATCCGCCTGCATTTTTGCAAGCAGTATCTTAAGCATGTCCCTTCCCTTGTCGGGCGGGATCAGTCCTTCGTCGATCCCCATCGATACGGCAAAAGTGAACATGTAATCATGCATGCGGCCGTCAGCGCTGATCCATCCCGCCATCACGCCTGTTTCGGGGTCATAGAACGTGTCAAAGAAATGAGCGTCGAATAAGGCAAGCTGTTCGGCGTATTTTTCGGCCGCATCTTTCCTGCCTGATTCAATGAGGAGATCACGCAGCTCGCGCAGCGCCCTGTGGCACAGGTAATTGAAATAGATATCTTTATGCCCGAAGGCGAAATTGTCCCACCAGTTTCGCTGCCTGTCCCCGTATTCAACTTTTTCGTCCATGGAATTGCCGGAGAATGGGACTTCGAAGATGCCGTCATCGTCTTTATCGAGGGTCAGGATGAAATCAGCCGTTCTGAGCGCGTAGGGCAGCAGCTTTTCGGCGAATTCCCTGTCCCAGTGCGCAATGCCGCAGGTCGCGATGATGCTCGCCGGCGTGGAATCGATAAACCCGCACATCGGTTCCCTGCCTTTGGGGCGATTTATATACGAGAAATTCACTTCGCCGTCATCGGCCTGCGCATACAGAAACCCATTCAGGATCTGCCGTTTGAAGGTCTCCCTCACCAGCTTGAAAAGCGGGTTTTCGCCGCTCATGAGCTGCATTAGGTCGCTCTTCATGTGGACCGCCAAATGCCCTCTGCCGTGCAGCATGATGTTGTCGCCCATATCGAAGTATTCTCTGTTGAGCGCAAACGAGTTCATCCACTGACGGCGCAGCCCGTTCCAAGCCTCGTCGCCGCCTCCCTCAAAATCGAGGTCCGGGTAAACTTCTTCCATGATCTCGAAGTGAATGCCGGAAGCGCCTGAGGCGGCGGACCTGAACGTGAGCCTGGAACAGCCGTAGTGTAGGGCATGCATCTGATTGTGATATCCGTAATTCTCGGCGCCCAGATCCAGACCGGTGTATTCCCGGGAAGTTATCAGTTCTTCTTCGCAGGTCACGCCTTCGTCGGCGCTTATCCTGACCAGCCCGAAATCCGGGAAGTGGATGATGAGCGGGAGCGAATACTGCGTTGCGAACAGGCAGTTTTTATTGCGGCTGTTTTTCTTTTTGTGCTCGTCCGCCCATATCGTAAGCGGAGCGCGCCTGATGGAAAAGCAGATCTTCATCAGGGGCCCTGACGTGTTTTCAAACGTGAATGAAAAACGCCTGTCGTCTTCCATCGTAAATGCCTGCCTCGCGCCCGCGGCGTTTTCAAAGACCAGCGTGTTCTCCCGCCTTACGGTCTTTTCCTTGAGCGGCGGCTGCTTCTCGAACGCCGGGCATATCGCTCCGTAAGAAGGCATCAGGACGCTGTAAGTGCCGTGCCTGTCCCAGTCGCGGCCGCCCGATTCCACGCCAAAGAACATTAACCTGCCTTTCGCGGAGTCGAAAGTCAGGGACGTGTAGTTGCTGTTGAAGGTCGAGAATACGGGGTGCTCATGCTTAAAGCGCATATTTCCTCCTGCTTGGGATCATGAAGGCATTTTGTGCGTGCGCACGTGTCGCGATCCCGCTTTTGCCGTGCCGCAAGGCTGTATATAATTGCGACGGATCGCTCCCGTATAGGTAAGATTTCCGGTAAACCCATACGGGTGCCGCGCTTGCGGACGCGGCGCTTCCGCCCGCCCGGCGTTCGGAAGCGTATTTCCATAATAAGCTTCATTCAGTTCGGTGTCAAGTGCGATGCCGTTTTCCATATGCGTCTGTCAGAAACAGGAATGCCGTGGGAGAAGTTCAACCCCGGCTTTATTGCAGTTTCTAAAATCATCTGATATACTAAACCTGTCGGCGTAAGAGCCGCATACAATTCAATAACTGTTTTCCTATGAAGAGTGCGCGAGAGACAAGCTCGCTGACCGCACGACAACCAGCCGGGAACGGTAAGGTGCCAAAGCTTGACCGATAGGAGGAGATACGGGCAGTCCTGTCGGTAACGATGGGACTGTTTTTTGTTGCACTTTATTCATGAAAACGGAGGAGAGAGAACGTGATAATTGAAGAAAAAGCCAGGGAAACAGTAGAACTATTTTTACAGAATCCGTACTGGCGGGAGTATTACGAAACCGCGCCATCGGAATACTCAAAACGCAGGGCGGAGCTGGCGTTCTATTGGAGCGTCGAAACTAACGAAAGCAAGGTCGACGAGGCAATGGCGGAGGCGAAGGAAATTGAAAAGCATTACAGCCTCGATGACTGCAGGCACGAATTTAAGTACAGCGGGAACGATCCCGGTCGGCTTCACTGGCTAAAACGAATAGAAGAGCTATCAAAAAAGGGGGAATAAAACATGAGCGGGCAATTCGATCTTTTCATGCGCAATCCGTATTACAGGGAGATGTACGAAAACGCGCCCACCGAGAAACTGAAGCGCCATTTCCGGCGCGCCTGGGGCGATCCGACTTATGTAGCTGAAGAAAACGAGGATACGCATCTGTCCAAGCCTGAGGTCGAGTATCTCGCAGAATACGCCGTTGGCGGTATGGAAAAAGCGTTCTTCAGGAAATGGCTGGCCAGATTTGATCAGATGGACGAAGATGACAAATAAATTCAAGCCGGGCTTGAAAAAGAAATTGAGACTTCAAACCCGGGATGTTAGAATAGACCCGAAGGCTATGCTACAATTACACCGTGAGAAGGAGGTGGCGGTAATGAGTCTGGGAAGCAACATTACTGAAGCGAGGAAACTGAGAGGTCTTACGCAGGAGAAGCTGGCGGAGCTGGTGGGCGTGAGCTTTCAGGCGGTGAGCAGCTGGGAAAGGGACGAGAACCTGCCCGACACAGCGCGGCTGATGCCGCTGGCCAAAGCGCTCAATACATCGCTTGATTCGTTGTTTAGCGAAAACAGGCACGAATGGACGCTGAAAGCGCCGCATTCCGATCCGGAGCACATGTACACGTACATCAAAGCAAAAGCTCAGAGCGAAAAGCTGGATCAGACGCTGAAAGCGCTGCCGCTGATACGTGAGAAGCACAAAGGGCAGGTGCGCAAGGGAATGGTCGACCATGCGCCGTATATTACGCATCCGCTCACGCTGGCCTGCCATGCCATGGCGATGGGCATAGTCGACGACGACGTGATCGCCGCGCTGCTGCTGCACGACGTGATAGAGGACACCGACACCAAGCCCGGGGAACTGCCCGTGAATGCGCGTGTTCGAGAAGTGGTGTGTCTCGTGTCTTACAACACATACAAGGGCGATAAAGAGAAGATCAAACCGGAGTACTACGGAAACATAAAGAAGAATCCGCTGGCGTCGCTCGTGAAGTGCATAGACCGCTGCAACAACTTAAGCTGCATGGCGGACGGCTTTACGCGCGAAAAGATGGCGACGTATGTGGTACAGACGGAGAAATACGTGATCCCGCTGCTGGATGTGGTAAAAGCCGTGCCCGAATGGAACGATGCCGCCTGGCTGCTGAGCTATCAGATCACCGCGCTGCTGGAGACGTTCAAGAGGCTGCTGTGAATTTGGATTTGAAAGGCAGGGGTTCAGTATGAAGAAAGAGGTCGATATAACTTCGGAATGGCGCTGCCAGGACCTTCCCGAGCCGATTGTAATCTTACTGGAAAAGTGGCAGGGCATAGCCGATGAAGAGATGAAGATATACGAACTTGAGTGGACGGCGAAACTGGTAGAGACGAGGTTTTCTTACAAAGGCATCAGATACTCTATAACACCGGATACATTCGGCATTCCCCAGGACCTGGGTGAACGCCTTCAGGACGGTCCCTGGGTAGAGGAGAAGTACGGAGGCGGGATCGATTCCGACCTCAGAAAGATCGAAGGCGTGAGATGCGTGCAATCCTTCGGCTTCCTGGACTGAGCATCGCGAATAATAGCGCCATGCTTGTATTCTACGGTTTGAAAGGAGGTAGTAATTGATGCCGACCGATAATGAATCCAACAAGTTAGACCTGTGTCACATATACGGGATCGAGGATGCCAAGGAAGCCTATAAACAGCTGGAAGTTGAATTCGTGAAAGGTTACGGCGACGAGACTAAACTTGAAGACGGCACTCTGCTGCACGATAATTATGAATGCGATGAAGGATATCGCGTGCTTCTGCGCTGCAAAAGCTGCGGGGTTCTGCTGCTCTGTCAGGTGTCCAGCTATTTCTCGATGTCTGACGATCCCGACGGTTATTATGAAGATATTATCCCCGTTTGGTCAGAGGAGGAAGCTGACCTGCTGAATACTTTGCTTGGTCCCGGGGAATTTGCCGATCACCCGTTCCGGCATCTCAGAGGCAGTAATCATGAATACTGCTGGACTCGCGGGGAACAGCCTCATCCTATGGATATCGAAAAACTGAAAAGGTCGATAGAAAAAAAGTACAAGGACAAGCTCCAACGCAGGAAAAGATAAATGTCGTCCGGCATGCGACCTGAATAAAGCCGCCCCATGTTATACTTACGGCGTAATGAAGAAACAGGAGGAACACAAAAATGTACGGAGCGATACTCGGGGACATGATAGGAGCCCCGTATGAGTTTGACATGGGGAACAAATCAAAGGTTTTCCCGCTTTTCGGCCGCAGCTCACAGTTTACCGACGACACGGTCATGACTGTCGCGGTGGCGGAAGCGCTGATGGATTCCGTTGACAAAAGCGACGATGAGATCAGGGCTGCGCTCGTTGCCTCCATGCGCAAATGGGGCAATGAATATCCGAATGCGGGGTACGGACAGAGATTCTATGCGTGGCTCCGGTCAAAGGATCCGAAGCCCTACGGCAGTTACGGCAACGGTTCCGCGATGCGCGTCGCATCCGCCGGCTGGCTGTACGATACGCTGGAACAGACCAGGCATATTGCGAAACTGACCGCGGAGGTCACGCATAACCATCCCGAGGGGATCAAGGGCGCGGAAGCCACCGCAAGCGCGATCTATCTTGCCAGGACCGGAGCAAGCAAGGCGGATATCAAAGACTACATCATCAGAGAATTCGGCTACGATCTTTCAAGGACCTGCGACGAGAAACGTCCGGATTACCGGCATGTTGAGAGTTGCCAGCAGACCGTCCCCGAAGCGATCACCGCTTTTCTGGAAGGGAACGATTTCGAGGATGTGATAAGGACAGCCGTATCACTGGGCGGAGACTGCGATACACTGACCTGCATCGCGGGAAGTATCGCGGAAGCGTTTTACGGTGTTCCGGATGAGCTGAAAGCAGAGTGCAGGAAAAGGCTGCCCAAGGACATGCTGGTTGTGCTCGACAGGTTTGACGAGCGGAGAGCAGCAGCGAAATAAGAATTCCGCGATCCGTTTCCGGACGGGAATGAGAAGATCGAGGATGCCGTCAATGCTTATAAGGCTGAAACGAAAAAAGAGAGCCTGTTTGCCGTAATCTGCCGTCAGCATAAACGGAGAATGAACCGAAACCTGATAACTGTTCCAATATGTACAAAAGCCGCCTTTAACCTGCTGCGTACAGGTTGAAGAGCGGCGTTTTTTCAGGTATAATACATACGGATGGAATTAGCACAATCAGAGGACATTAGTGGAAACAAAACCTATGAAACGTCTGTTTCTCATACTGATCTGCTCGGTGATCCTATTCACGGCCCTGTCCGCCTGCGCTGCCATCGAGTATCTGACACTGGAAGAGTTATGGCAGATCGAAGGCCCGGCGGCCGTTCATGTCGTGGCAAGGACAAAGGAACCCACAGGATTATCAGGCGGATATCATACCAGTAAAACCCGGTGGCAGTGGGAGATCAAAACAGAAGCCGGCAGCTTTCTGCCTGTCGTTCTGTATGTCGACCATGCCCAATATGAAGCCATGAGCCTCAGCGAGCGCAGCTTCGTACTCAACCACAAGGAATGCGACCTGACTATTGAGGTCAGTGCGAACGGTGGCTGGAAAGACACAAAAGTCAGCGGCGTGTCAAAACCGTTGACATCGAGCGACATAGGTCCGCTCCTGCTCAAGTCACTTGGCCTGATCGCCTTTATGGGAATTCTGTTTCTCATCTTTTTCCCGACAGACAGGTCAGGCTCCAGATCTCAGGACAAATACATTAAAAAAACACGGTTGCTTGCGGTAAATGGCATACAGTACACCACCCATAAGGGGATCGTCGGGAACGCCATTCTCGGGCATATGGTCGCGGGCGATGTCGGGGCGCTGATCGGCGCCATGAGTTCCGAGCAGGTCCATTCCGATAACGAGTTCACTTTTCTGGTGTATTACAACGGCGGGAGATACGGGAAGAAAAAAGTGGTCGAAAAAGTGAGGCAGTCGAGCGCCAGATTCAAGATCCTGGTCGATAAGCTGGAAGATGACTGAATACGAACGCGGAGGAGCATCAATAATGGCAGAATCAACTCCCAAACTAAACATACTCTTCATCGGCAACAGCCATACGTATTTCAACGATATGCCTGTGAAGGTGCGGTGCAGAGCGATCGAAGAAGGGTATGACTGTCGCGTGACCATGCTCGCGCATCCCGGCTGGTTTCTGGCGCAGCATGCCGCCGAACCGGAAGCGCGGTTCAACATCCTGTACGGAAACTATGATTACGTCGTGCTCCAGGAGCACGCCCATCCGTTTGGACCGGAGGACAAATTCCGCGAAGCTGTGTTAGCGTTGAACGCCATGATCAGAAGAGCGGGGAGCATACCGGTCATATACGAATGCTGGGCGAAAAAGGATGAGCCGGAGAAGCAGGCTTATATGAACGAGGTGCACGAAAGGCTCGCATTGGAGACGGGCGCGCTGCTAGCCCCTGTCGGCAGGGAATGGTGGGGCTATATGAAAAGCTGCCCGGACCTGGAGATGTACGCCGCAGACGGAGCCCACGCCTCTGACGCCGGATCGGATTTCGCCGCTAAGCTGATATGGGATGAGATAAAAAAAGACGTACTTAGCAACGGGCGCCGGACGGATAAACGTCGGTAAGGGCGCCTTCATGATCAAAAAAACAACGGATCGGGGCATGACTATGAACGGAATGAGGAAGAAGTTTTCCACTGAACTTGCGTATTTACTTGGCATCGCGATGATCGCACTGTCGGCGGCACTCATGCAGCGGGCTAATTTCGGCATGTCCATGGTGGTGGCGCCGGCCTATATCCTGCATCTCAAACTGTCTCAGATTTGGAAGTGGTATTCTTTCGGCGTATCGGAATACCTGCTGCAGGGCGTGCTGCTGGTCGCGCTCTGTATGGTAATGCGCCGTTTCAAAAAGGGGTATATATTCTCGTTCGTGACGGCAGTGTTTTACGGACTGCTGCTGGACGGGTTTATCGCGCTGATAGCGCCCTTTCACCTGGGCGGCATCGCGGGCAGGATCGTATATTATACAGCGGGGCTCGTGATCTGCGCGGTGGGTGTAGCGCTGGTATTCCATACCTACATAGCGCCGGAAGTATATGAGCTTTTCGTGAAGGAATTGTCCGAGAAGACGGGCGCCGCAACGAGCAAGGTCAAGACCATATATGACTGCGCGAGCTGTGTGATAGGAATAATCCTGTCATTCCTGTTTTTCGGATTCGGGCGGTTTGAGGGCGTAAACATCGGCACGGTGATCTGCGCGCTGGTCAACGGATGGATGATCGGACGGTTCAGCGCTTGGCTGGAAAAGAAGTTTGAATTCAGGGATGCGCTGCCTCTTAGGAAGTATTTCGAATAAACCGATCCCGCTGCGCCGGGGATTGAAAGAATACAGCGCAATTTCCGGGCGTTACGCGAAGCGATGGTCATTATCCGGACGGAAAACCATGGCGCAAAAGTGCAACACGGTGGCACGAGACTCGAAGATCGATAAGCATAAGCTAAATCAGAAAGGACGGCAAAATGGACATCATCAGCAGATTTGATCCGGTCAACGCGCAGAAAGCGCACGGCGACACCATACTGGCAGGTCCCGTGCTCCCGGAGGGCCTCCTTTCCCCGTTCGATCACGCTTGGGGATACCTGAGCGGTCCCGGAGCGATGGAGGAGCATAGGCACCACAAGGAAGAAGTATACATATTCACAAAGGGGAGTGGATATGTCGTCGTTGACGGAACGCGCTATGCTGTCGGACCGGGAGACGTGGCGTATATTCCGCCGGATGCGCTTCACAGCGTGGTGAACGAAACTGAGGACGAACTTATGTGGGCGGCTTTCTGGTGGGATATCGTTGCTCCGAGAAATAAGGACGGCAGCCCCGCAGGGGAAGAAGACCCGGAGCAGTGCAATGTTTTCAATGACAGATAGCTCAATAAATTAGAGCGAAGGCATTGAAATCAGAGCGTAAGTTTCCGCGCGGACACGACGGGAATGCAGAATGGGTGAATGAAATGAAAACGGTGATCATCAACGCGAGCCCGAGAAAAAACTGGAACACGGCGCAGCTGCTGAAGGAAGCCCAGCGAGGGGCTGAGTCAGTCGGCGCGGAAGCGGAATATGTGGATCTGTACGACCTGAAATTCACCGGCTGCCGAAGCTGCCTGGCATGCAAACTGAAGGATTTTGCGCATCCCGGCTGCGCGTGGAAAGACGAGCTTTCGCCTTTGATCGCGCGCATACTTGCCGCCGACGCGCTTATCATAGGAACTCCGATCTACTACGGCGAGCCCACCGCGCAGTTCCGCGCGCTGATGGAGAGGCTTGTGCTCTGTACGATGCCTTACCAGCAGGGCAGTTATTTCAGCGGTCGTGTGAACGCGGGGTTCATATACACGATGAACGCGCCGAAAGCGTATTATGAAACGGAATACCTGCCGTATCTTACGAGGATAGAGGGGCTGTTCAGGATGGCGCTTCACGGCAATACCTGCAGCTGCGCGTCCTGCGACACGCTGCAGGTGAAAGACTACTCCAAATACGACATGGCGTATTTCAGCGAAGAGGAAAAGCGCAGGCATCGCGGCGAGCAGTTCCCGGCAGATATGGAAGAGTGCTTCAAAATGGGCGCTGAGCTGAGCAGGCAGTGAATGCAGCGGATTCCTTTGGCTGTATCTTTTCTACCGGTCGGTCGTTCTCTGGGCTTCCTCAAATACGCGCTTCATTCTCAGATCGGGTATGATCCACGGAGCAAACGCCAGGACCAGCAGAGGACAGGATGCGTAGTGCGCGCCGGAAATGAAGGTTAATGCCAGAGCTATCAGTTCTATGCCGATAGACCACATTTCCTTGCGGCTCTCGTTGACCGCTGCTTTTAATACGTCGCAGCCGCTGGATCTGACGATCGTCTTCTCAAGCAGCAGGTAGCTGAGTGCGCATGCCAGATTTAGCGCCACATATACTCTTACCGGCATCATGGCGAAGTGTGACTTTCCGACCCAGCCGGTGGAAACGGGAATGAAGGACAAAAGGAATAAAAACAGCAGATTTGACCACAGCACTTTGCCGTCGATCTCCCGGGTGACCTGAAGCAAATGATGGTGGTTGACCCAGTTCGTTCCGACGAGGATAAAGCTGATCAGATAGCAGGCGATCAGCGGCATTATGGCCACCAGATCCGACCATTCATTTCCTTCAGGCAGATCGATCAGCAGGACTGTGATCGTGATGATGATGGCAATAACCCCGTCGCTGAAAGCTTCCAGCCGTCCTTTAGTCATTTCCCGTCGTCCCTTTCAATTGCGTTTGGCGGCACGTATCCGCCGTTTTTTAGCCCATGCGGGCAGTTCATATGCATGCCTGTTTTTCGGCATGCATCATCAGTAACGCTTCACAGCCTCTCCGCCACGCCGCGCAGTATGCGCTGCGCATCAGTCGTTATCCGCCCCAGCGGGTCGGGACCGACATTTATCAGGTAGTTGATCCCCATACCGTTCAGCTTGCGCTTGATGGAGTATATCTTATCCACGCTCTTCCAGTTGTGGTCGTGATAGGAGAAGCCCCAGGTGTCATTAAGTGTCGCGGCGGTCTCGTACAGGCCGTAGACGGAGGGTTTCAAACCGCCTATCGAATTCATATCCGCCGTCCTGCCCGCCACATCCTCGATGCTGTCGGGTATCTCGTTATCGCCCAGAGAAACATAATCGTACGCGCCGTTGCCCAAGCGTGAATTGACGAGGCAGTTTGGCTGATACTTTTTCACCGCTTCATAAATGCGCCGGCTTTGATCGTTGCTGATCGTAAAGGGCACGTCGAACCAAATCAGGCATAATTCGCCGTAACCGGTCAGTATCTCTTCGATCTGCGGCATGATCTTGTTCTCGAAGCATACGGAGAAGTCCTTTTTCTCTTCGTCGGGAAAATCCCAGCTGTTGTCCCAGGTCGTACCCGCGTTCTTCCATTGATTGGACAGGTAGCCGCCGCCGTTCGGTTCGTGCCAGTCGAGATCCTGGGAATAATACAGTCCCAGCTTCAGGCCGTGTTTATAGCAGGCTTCGGCGAGTTCCGCCATGACGTCGCGGCCGAACGGCGTCGCGTCGGCTAAATTGTACTTGTCGACACGCGACCTGAACAGCGCGAACCCATCGTGATGCTTGCTGGTCACGACGAGATATTTCATGCCGCATTCGACCGCAAAGCGCACCCATTCCTCGGCGCTGAAGTATACGGGGTTGAAAGCTTTTGCCAGAAGCTCATACTCGGCGTTGGGGATTCGGAAGTACGACTGCGCCCATTCTGCGTAGGAGCGGACCTTCTGCCCTTTGTATTCGCCTCCCAGCAAGGAATAGAGCCCCCAGTGGACCATCATTCCGTACTTGGCTTCTTTAAACCATTCATGCGCGCTATTCATTTCTTTTCTCCCTCGGTGCGTTTTTGCCGAAAACGGCGGTCTGTAATCATTTTATCATAAAGTCGGCTCTTTCTTGAGAGTCCGTGCCGATGTTCATACAGTCGGATCAGGGGTTTCCTGCGTGATGTTCACAGCAGGACTTGGACAAGTGATTCTATCTATGCGAAAGATGCGCACTGTCAACGAAATAACTGTGAGAAGAACTGCACAGGACAGGCGTCGGGTTTCCGAAACCCGGCGTCATCCGCAGGGCCTTTATCCGTGCATCGGGCATTGATGCGGGCAGTCTTCGCACTTGCGGTTTTTATCCGTATACTTCATCGGTCCGAACGCGCCTTTTCCCATCCAGCCGCGTTCGGCTTTTTCTCCGCACTTGGGGCAGCAGGCTTCATTGCGCTTGTCGATTGTCGTAAGCAGTTCGAATTCGTGTCCGCATTTTGAACAACGGTATTGATAAAGCGGCATCGTATTTCCTCCGGGCAGAAATATATGATATTATAACCCATGCTGCCGCCAAACGCAAGAACAGGCTATGGCAGAAACATTGACTGCGTGCCTGACGGACATGCTGCGAACCTCTGTTAATTTGATTGCGGAGCGGTTTGGTGGTATAATCCGATCAGAACAAGAGTGACAGGTCGGGATACTGCGGGGGACAAAATGACAAGCAAGCGGATACATTCATATACAGATGATCACACTTTCTGCTCAGAATGCCTTTTCAAAGATCGGGAAGCATTTTGGGATCGATCCTGGGAGTCTGTCTCGCCTGACCGTATATCAACGTACGTATCGGCTTTAGATATGTCCGAGGATGATATGATCCGCTTCCTGAAAATGAGGCATGCCAAACGGGTTTGCGACGCCGGCTGCGGCTGCGGTATCTATTCGCTTAAGCTGTCGCGATTCGGATTTATCGTGTCCGGCTTCGACATCGCGGAAAACGCTGTTTCGCTGACCAAAGCACTCATATCTCAGAACGGGTATCCGTCAGAGACATTCAGGAAGGCAGGCGTTCTTTCCACCGGATATGCGGACGGCTGCTTTGATGCGGTCATAGCCAGAGATGTGATCGATCATATGCCGATCAGGCAGGGGATGGAAGCGGTGAAAGAACTGCTGCGCATCGTTCGGCCCGGAGGCTGTGTACTGCTGACATTGGACACGACGGACAGCGGATACGAATCGGAACCGCATACAGCGAATGACGAGGGGGACTATTTATTCCATGACGGCAAATGGAACGGAATGGTGTTCCACCCGTATACCGTCCATGATATTGAAAAACTGGCGAACGGGATCGCGTACACGATACTGTCCTCGGATGATCACGGCTTTACTGTCGCACTCGAAGCGAAAGCGTAGACATGTTCAGGTGCGGCTTTATGTCTGCAAGCCCCGCCATGTCTGCCGTTTAACGGAAGCTTTAGCTTCGGACAGCCGCAGCCGGGAAGCTATTTGTTGCGGAACATTGCGATCCGGAGTATAATTATACTTGGCTCTTTGGCAACATGGTCAGCTTTGATACTTTTGCCGGAGACAAAACCGGAAGCAGGAAGGAGACCGTTTTAAATGAGAGACTCATTGCGGCAGCTATGCGGTCAGTTTATTGAGGCCAGGGATATTATCCGGAAAGCGTTCAAATGGGATGACACCAATATACCGCCGGTCTGTGCGAATCTGTTCTGCACCAAAGGCCGCGTACCGGACGCGGACAAGCTGCTTTACTGCCGGGATCTTATAAAGCAGAACACTGGGATATTTTCATCCTTCCGGGGGAATATACGCACTCCTTTGGCGTGCATGCTTTCCATGGAAGACGATCCGGCCGGGAAATTCGACAGGGCGCTGAATATCTATAAGCAGCTAAAGGAGCATTTCTTCGGTTCGGATTATCTGGCGCTGGCCGCGTTCATGCTGACGGGATATGATTGCACGGAAGAACGGATCTCCCGCGGCAAACGGATATACCGTCTCATGAAAGATGAGCATCCGTTCCTGACATCTTCGGAAGACAGTATTTACGCGGTGATGCTCGCCTGGTCCGAGCAGTCTGATGAAGCGCTTATCGCGGATATGGAAAACTGCTATCATGTGCTGAAAGAACGGTTTCACGACGGCGATTGCGTCCAGACGATGACACATATCCTTGCCATGGAGAACGGGAACGCCGACGCCAAGTGCGGGAAGGTCTTTACGCTTTATGACATGCTCGCTCAGCAGGGCGTAAAGTATGGGAAACACCATCAGATGGCGACTCTGGCCGCGTTGGCGATGACAGACGCAGACCCTGCCGGCCTGGCGCGGGACATGATCGATGTCGACGCGTTTTTATCCGGGCAGAAAGGATACGGATTCTTCGGGATCGACAGGAAGACCCGCCTTATGCATGCCGCAATGATCGTATCGGATGAATACATGTCGCGTGACGCAGTCGATACAGCCGCGCTCACGGGAACGATCGCTATGATCATAGCGCAGCAGATGGCAACGTGTGCGGTCATCGCTTCGACCACGGCAGTGAGCGCTGCGACCTCGGCTACATCCTGACAGATCGCCGAAAAACTGATATTGCCTGCTTTGCCGGGAACAGACGTCACCGCCTGTTCCCGGTTTTTATGTAAAGGACATTTCCGCCTTGAACGCCTTGACGCCGGAATACAGGGAAGGACGGAGCCCGCGCGGCGAGGGATGGTGAGCCATCCTTTTCATAAATTAACATATTTGCCGCTTGACAGATATATCGTCTGGCGATATAATAGCATCACGATGTATCGAGAGGCGATATAACGTAAAGCGATGGAGGCGATTATATGGTGGAAAGCATCGCACTGACAGAAGCCACATATTATATTTTACTGTCACTGGTCAAGACCCGGCACGGCTACGGCATCATGCAAATGACCGAGGAATTGTCCGGGGGGCGGGTGCATCTGGCGGCGGGTACGCTGTACGGCGCACTGAGCGCCCTGACGGCGAAAGGGTGGATAATTCCGCTCCCGTGCGAGGATGAAAGCCGCCGCAAGGAATACTGTCTGACCGAAAAAGGGCGGCTGGTGCTTCGCGCGGAAGTGGAAAGGCTCAGGGAACTGGCGGACAATGGGGAAAGTATACTTGGGGAGGAATAAGCAATGGAAAACAGGAAAACGATCCGGAAATGGTTCTGGGTTTGGTCTTTTGAAAAGGAAGAAGAATGGCTGAACGAAATGGCGATGAACGGCTGGCTGCTGGACGGAGTCAGTTTCTGCACCTATCACTTTGTGCGCTGCGAGCCCGGCGAGTACAGCGTCCGGCTGGAAATGCATCCATATGACGAAGCCTATCTGTCTTTTATGGAGGAAACCGGCGCGGAATACGTGGGACGGATGGCGATGTGGATATACTTCCGAAAGAAGACAGCAGACGGGGCTTTCGACCTCTTCTCCGATATTGATTCCAAGATCCGGCATCTGGACAAGATCGGCAAAATGCTCGCCTGGATCGGCGGCGGCAATCTGCTCATCGGCCTCGCAAACACGTTCAATCCCGTCCGCATAGGATGGATCAATCTTCTTTGCGCTACGCTCCTCATGTATGGGCTGGGCAGGATCCATGGGAAAAAGGAAGCGCTGGAAAAAGAAAGGCTTCTGCACGAATAAACCGGACATTTCTTTCTGTGCCTGGCGAAGTTTGCGGCGACTTGTCCGTCATGTGCGACGCAGGCTGCCGGGCTGACGAAAAGCCTATTTGAGCAGATTGGAAATGAAAACATCCTTGCTCTGCCCGGGCTTTGATGGTATAATCATAAAAAACGCTGGGAGGGGATAAGCTATATGAAGTTTGAAACTTTACACAGCGATATGGTCGCTGCAATGAAAGCGCATGACAGGGAAAGGAAAGCGGTGATCTCCACGCTGATCGCCGACGTCAAAAAGGCCGCCATCGACGCGGGCACGCGTGACGACATAAGCGAGGAACTGGTGGATCAGGTGATACTGAAATCGCTCAAGACAGCCAAGGAACAACTGGACACCTGCCCTTCCGAGAGAGCCGAACTTAAGGCGGAGTATCAATACAACTATGACGTGATCAGCGAATACGCTCCCAAAATGATGTCCGAGGATGAGATCCGACGGTTTTTAAGCGAAAACTTTTCGGAGATCATAGAGACAAAGAACAAGGGACAGATCATGAAAGTCGTTATGCCCGCGCTCAAGGGCAAGGCTGACGGCAAGCTGATCAATGCCGTCGTGGCCGATGTATGTAAGTAATCCGGCGTTCTGCCGAATAGCCGAAAGAGATATATCCGAGTTTATTATACGGCAATAAAACAAATGGGGGTGCTGCCTGAAAGCAATGCCCCCATTTGTTTATGCTTTGCCGTGCCTGCCGCGCAAATCGGCCTTGCATTAATGTTTATTTTGAGTTAATATATTATCAACAGCTTCGCATTTCGGTGTGATGCAAAAAAACAAGGAGGTATCCGTATGAAACGCTTGCTCTGTGTGCTGTTGGCATCGCTGATGCTGGCCCTCTGTCTTCCCGCTTCCGTGGCGGAAGAAGTGCCGACTCTGACCCTGTGGGTCCCCGACAACCCGAATGTCAGCGACTGGAAAGACAATGAACAGACCAAGTATATCGAAGAAGCGCTCGGCGTCGATCTTGAATTCGTTAAGATGCCCAATGATTCCAAAGAGTATCAATCGAAGATAGATCTCGCGATGTTTGGCGGCGGAGAGGATCTTCCGGATATCATCATGACCAACTTCAGCCTGAGCCTGGTTCAGCTGCAGCTCTACGCGGAGGCGGGATACGTGGTTGACATCACCGATTACGTCAAGGAGTCCACTCCCCAGCTGGATGCCAACCTCGCCGATCTGAACGCCAATCCTCTTTCCAAAGAGGAATATATCGCCTATCTGACCTCTCCCGACGGAAAGATCTACGCCATGGGACAGGCAGGTACCAGCGTGAATAACTCTGTTTCCGAAGGCCGAAGCGTCGTATACGGCGAATGGCGCGATGCTTACCTAGAGTATGCCGGCCTTGATGAGCTTACCACTATCGAACAATTCAAGGATATGCTCATCTATTTCCGCGATAATGATATGAACGGAAACGGCGACGCCACCGATGAGATCCCCATGCTGAGCTACAAAGACTACTTCATGAAGTGTCTGTATCGTCAGCTGATGAATCCGTTCGTATTCTCTCAGGAGCACTATTTCTACAACGATGACGGAACCGTTATCCTGTCCGTTACTACCGATGGCTTCGTTGAGGGCGTCAAGTTCATCAAATCCCTGTTTGATGAAGGACTGATCCCCACTCTGTCCATCACTCAGGACCAGACGCAGTTTAAAGCGATCTGCACTGCCGAACCCACTACCGTCGGCGTGCTCGGCAACTATTCTTCTTCCATATTCCCGTCCTCCGATCCCCGCCGCGCCGGATACTTCCCCCTCGGTGCTCTGGAAGGACCCACTGGGCTTCGCCAGTGCGCCCAGACCCCCAATATTCCCGGCGCCCGCTATATCGTGACTTCCAAGTGTGAGGATGTCGAACTTGCCATCAAGCTGGGCGACCTGCTGTCGAGCCGCGATATGAGCATTTGGAACCGTTACGGCATGGAGAATGTCAACTGGGTGCGCCTCACGGGCGATGAGGTCGGCGAAAGCGAATACAGTTCCCTGGGCTACACGGGCGACTTCAACATGATCAACGACGTCTGGGGCAATCCTCAGAACATCAACTGGGCCGAGACCGGCTGCACCGTCAAGGACGGCTCCGACTTCGGATCGCGCCTTCTTTTCAAGACCGGCACCGGAAAGTACAGCCACACCGCTGCTATCGGCGCCAACATCATCAATGAGGTCCGTTTCGCGAACAAGGAAAACTCCATGTTCGGACTGATCTTCACCGCGGAGGAGCAGGAGATCATAGCCGAGTATCAGAGCGCGATCGAAAGCTATATCGAGGAGTCCTTCACTAAGTTCGTGACCGGAAAGATGGACATCGACACCGATTTCGATGCATTCGTGGCTGAGCTTGAGAATATGGGCATGAATGAGTATCTTGCAGCCGTACAGTCCTGCTGGGACCGCATGCATTAATGACAGGTTGCCGCTTGTCCGTAAATAATTCCTGACTCAGAAAGAGGGAGGAGCTTTCCGCTCCTCCCTTCCAAAGTTGTTCAGCAGTACCACCTTGCCATAAAGGAGTTGCCGACCATGGAAAAACTGAGCAAGAAATACAAACGTTATTGGCAGCTGTATCTTTTCCTGCTGATTCCTGTTGCATATGTTCTCATATTCAATTATATACCCATGGTTGGTGTTCAGATCTCCTTTAAAAAACTGAAGATCACCAACACGATATGGAACGCTCCCTGGATCGGACTGGAGAACTTCCAGAGATTTCTGGGGTCGTATCAGTTCCTGGATATCCTGCTCAACACGGTCGTACTGTCCGTGTATTCCGTTTTAGCTGCCTTTCCTTTTCCGATCCTGTTTGCTCTGACATTGAATGCGATTGAGAAGAACCGTTATAAAAAAACGATTCAGACCATTACATATATACCTCACTTTATTTCCGTCGTAGTATTGGTCAGCATAGTGAACCAGGTGCTGCACCCCATGACCGGCATATACGGCGTTTTATTCAAAGCAGTCACCGGGCGGATGCCGGAAGACTTGATGGGGATCCCTTCCGCGTTTCCGCACATCTACGTATGGTCCAGTGTCTGGCAGAACTTCGGCTACAACTCTATTATTTATTTTGCGGCATTGAGCAGCGTCGATCCCGAACTCCATGAGGCGGCAAAAGTAGACGGTGCCAGCCGGTTCCGCCGCGTGCTGCATGTGGATGTTCCGGCTATCCTGCCGACGATCACCATAATGCTGATCTTACGCATGTCTACGGTGATGACCATAGGCTTCCAGAAAGTGTATCTGATGCAAAACACGTTAAATCTTGAAACGAGCGAAGTCATTTCCACTTATGTTTATAAGAAGGGCTTGGCATCCGGCGTATCAAACGATTATTCATACTCGACCGCTGTCGACCTGTTCAACTCCGTCGTAAACCTTCTGCTTGTAACGGTGTCGAATACGATATCCCGCAAGGTCAGCGAAACCAGTCTGTGGTAGAGGAGGTGTGACAAATGAACGCAAGATACATATCTGCCGTAAAGCCTGCTCGTATCAAAGACTCCTCGGGTGATCGGATCTTCTTCATCTTCTGCTATTCCGTCACGGTTTTGCTGGCGGTCATCGTGCTGCTTCCGCTTATATATGTGGTATCCTGCTCATTTTCCTCGGGGATCGCAGTAAGTACGGGAAAGGTGCTGTTATGGCCTGTCGACTTTACGCTTGACGGCTATAAGCGGGTGGTCATGTACCCGATGGTATGGCGTTCCTATGCAAATACGATCATGTATACGACAGGCGGGACGGTGCTGCACATTTGTCTTGTGATGATAGCGGCATACCCGCTTGCGCGCCGCGGTCTGCCTCACAAGAAAATATTCATGCTGTTCTTTTCGTTCACTATGCTGTTTAACGGAGGCATGATCCCATCTTATCTTCTGATACGGGACCTGGGCATCATGAACACCGTATGGGCGATGCTGATCCCCGGCGCCTTCAGCGCCTATAACATGGTGGTGGCCCGGACATTCATCCAGAACTCCATACCCGAAAGCCTGCTGGAGGCGACGCAGGTGGACGGATGTTCCGATTTGCGTTACTTCTTCCAATTTGTTCTCCCGCTGTCCAAGGCAGTTATCGCGGTATTGAGCCTCCAGGTCGCCATAGCGATCTGGAATTCCTACTTTAACGCATTGCTCTACCTTACAAACGATAAGCTGCATCCCCTGCAGCTGGTGCTGCGCAAAGTGCTGCTGTTAAGCCAGATCAGTGCGGATGATCTTATGGATCCCGATGATGCGCTTGCCCTTCAGGGCATGGCTGACTTAATGAAGTATTCCTTAATTGTTTTTGCTACCGTCCCGATCCTTTGCGTATATCCTTTTGTGCAGAAATACTTTGTAAAAGGCATCATGATCGGATCGATCAAGGGCTGAGAAAGGAGCTGGAAAGCGTGGATCTCTGCATAACCTCAAAGGCGCACTCCCTTACTTTGGACAAAAAGCCCGTACCGTTCTCCGAGTCGGTAAAGTGGGCAGCCGAAGCGGGTTTTACCCAGATGGATTACGGCATGAACTGCAAGGTCCTGGGGCAGGACGATTGGAGACGGCTGTCCGAAGAGCATTTGAAACTTGCCTCTGATTCAGGCATCTCGTTTCACTTCGCTCATCTTCCATACGATTATCCCAGATCAAACGACTCCGCTGCCTGGGACGATTTTCTGCGCTGCACACTGCGCGGCATTGAGCTCTGCCGCGACTTCGGAGTTGCGGCTGCGGCCATCCACCCCTGCACTTTCATGGTACCTTTATACGATCACGATTCCGAGCGCAAGCGCGTGCTGGCATTCATGGATCCGATCGTGGAAAAGGCGCAAAGGGAAAATGTGAAACTGGCGCTTGAGAATATGCGCGGCGCAGGTATGCATCCCGCCAAGCCGCTCGTCCGTTACGGAACGGAAGTGGACGGCATTATCGATCTGGCGGATACGCTTGGTATCGGTATCTGTTGGGATACCGGTCACGGCAACATCTCCGGACAAAAACAATATGAATCCATACTGAAAATCGGTTCGCGTCTGCTCGAAGTTCATTTAAACGACAACTATGCGGAAGATGATATCCATCTGGCTCCTTATCAGGGACTGATCGACTGGAGCGAGGTCGTCCGGGCGCTTATCGATGTCGGTTATCGTGACAGTTTGAATTTCGAGGTTAACGCCAACCGCCTTCCCGAGCAAGCGGGCGCTTCTTTTATCCGCGTTTTGCATGGCTGCGGTGTATACCTTAATTCGCTTATGGAGACTTAGAAGACAGCGGGAAGCAGCTTGCAGGGTTCCGAGAATCAATTAAGCAAAGCTAAAGATCGTTCGCTCGCGCCGGGCGGATCTATGAGCGCGGCAAAGATGGTATAATTCGGAATGCGACAGAAAAAACACAGGATAAGCCTATACGAGACGTTTCGCATGCATCCTGCTTTTGCTGATGCTGATCGTGGCTCCCGCCCTGCAGGAAACGAAAACGGACAGAGCCACCTTTTCGACCGGAGACAATAACATCATCGACGTGCTCGTCATAGGCAACAGCTTTTGCACCGGCTGGTAGGATGAGCGGCTTGGGATGCTTCCTGCAGCAGGCACCAGGGTCATCTTCTCCGCTGCGATCCATCCGGGCAGTTCGCTGTCAGCACTGCGAATGGGCGCAAAACGGCGACAAAGAATACCGCTTTCGCAGTTACAGAAACTCCGCCAACCCCTTGAATAAATACCCGGTCGACCTGGAATACTGCCTTTCCAGAACAAACCGGGACGTGATCTCTATCCAAGAGGCGTTTTTTTGCGCTGGTAGATGAGGAGTGCGACGAAGCCGAGCTTCGCAGCACCACAAAAGCGCTTGCTTCTGAAATGTACGGATACATACGCTCGCGCTGCCCGCAGGCAGCATTGGTGTGGAACCGGACCTGGGCGCTTGAAGTCGGCTGGCACCGTGACCGGTATTCCGTAAAGACTCATGCGGATCAGGACTATATGTACCGCATGATCCGCGAGATAGGGGATGAAGTGGCTGCCGAAAACGGCGCATATGTGGCGCCGACCGGTACGGCTTTCCAGATCGCGCGCGCAAACGGATCGGGCGACCTTTCGCACGACGGCTCCCACGACGGCACGGTGACGGGCGGACAGTAGCTGAACGCCTGCGTGCGGTTCGAGTTTATAACGGGCAAAAGCTGCGTAGGCAACACCTGGAGACCTGCCAAATACGCGCTTGACGAGGACCGGATAACGCTGCTGCAGCAGGCGGCGCATGCGGCGGTAGATGAATATATGGGAAGATAAGGGATACCGATCAAAGCTCGTACGATCGCAGTTGAACACGGGTGCTGCATGCATGTTTACGTACAAGGATAAAGCTGATGGAAGAGGTTATCGGCATCACCGCACATTTCCGGATCGATATGAAGCAGCACACAGGCGAGGCGGTCTTAAGAAAAGCACAAATATGACGGGTGTCCTGAACACCCGGATGGTAAAAAGAAGAAAGCCCTTGAAAACCAAGGGAGCCTGTGAAAAAAACTCTGTAAATAGGTGAAACAATAAGGCCTTCTGTGGTAAGATAATAAAACACAGGAGGCTTTAGCATGGCTGACAAGAAGAAGGAATACTTTAAACCCGGCCCGATGACTGAAGGGAAACGGA
>JAIKYG010000102.1:0-12188 GCA_024683475.1 Clostridiales bacterium
TGATGGAAACGCCGCGCTCGCAGTTGAGGATCTTGTTGGCTTCGACGCTGTTGATGAAGTAGTTGATGAAGTTGGCGGCCATTTCCTTCTTCTGGGAGCCGTTGTACATGCTCATCTGCTGGCTGGAACGTACTACCATGCCGCTCTGTCCGTCCTCGCTTACGCGCGGGATGGTGGCGAGCTCGAGGGTGATGCCGTTCTCGGCGGCTACGTTGCTGAGCGCCTGGAACTGGTTGGAGGACAGCATGACCATCGCGGCGTCGCCGTAGGCGATCCAGTCAGCTTCGATGTTGCTGCCGATCTCGTTCTGAATGCCGTAGTCGGCGATGGCGCCCTCCTGCTGCAGGGTGGTGAGCAGGTCGAACAGGTAGGCCAGAGGCTCGGTGTCGCCTTCAAAAGCGAAGCCGGTGCCGTCCATGGAGTAGAAGTTGTAGCCTTCCTTCCACTGGGTGAATACGGAGTAGGCCAGAGAGTTGTACTCGAGGGTGGTGACGGCGGGCTTGCCGGTCACTTCGTGAATGGCGCGGGCTGCGTCCGCGAAGTCCTCCCACGTCCAGGTGGCGGTGGGATACGCTACGCCGGCCTGATCGAACAGGGCGGGATTGTAGGCGAAGCAGCGGGCGTTGGTGCCGTTGGACATGCCGGTCACGTCGCCGTTGGCCTGATTGACGGTGGTGGCGATCATCGCGGGGCCGATGGCCGTGGTGTCGATGATGCCTTCGTCGATGTACTCGTTCAGGGGCTCGATGGTGTTGTAATAGGTCAGCCAGTTGTTGCCCATCTGGAATACGTCGGTGAGGGTGCCTGCAGCCATCTTGGCCTGGAACTGGGTCCAGTAAGTGCCGCCGTCATACCACTCGAACTCGACCTTGGCGCCGGTGTGCTCTTCCCACAGATGAACGACCTTTTCGGTGATCTCAGCGCGGGTGTTGGAGCCCCACCACATGAAGGACAGGGTCTCGCCGCTGTAGTCGGGGAAAACGTAACCTTCGGCGTTCACGTTGTTCCAGCCTTCAGCCTTGTCTTCGGCCAGGGCGGGAATGGCCACTGAGCACAGCAGCATGGCTGCCAGCAGCAGGTAGGTCATGAATTTCTTCATCGAAAGAAACCTCCTATTTGATTTTCTCCATCGCGCCCGTTCACGCACAGGCGCGAAATAAGACAATATAAGTATACTACCAAACGGTTTTTTTGTCAATGTAACGGATCTACAGAAAATCCGGTACGGAAAGGAAACGCGGCCGTTCCTGAAGGTGCGCGTTGGGGGAATGCAGCGTGAGCAGGGTCTTGCCGCAGGCGGTGACAAACAGCATGCCGTGGCCGCCGTCCGCGGTGAACAGGGGTTCCAGCTGGGTGAATTTGCCGTCTATCTCACCGTTGTCCGAGACTGCCAGCCCCTGGGTGTAGCCGCTTTGCGATAGGGAGGACCACAGGCACAGCAGCCTGCCTTCCCTGTCTCGCCACATGAACGGCCCGTCCGTCACGTATCCGACCATGCCGGAGGAATGGTGCACCTGCCTTGCCCAGGCGGCCTGTGAGGCGTTGAACAGCAGCCTGGGTTCTCCGTCCGGGGCCGACAGATCGTCTTTAAGCGGCATCGCGCGCACTTCGCCGTCGCCTATCTGCACCCACTCGTGGCAGAACACCATGTAAGGCTTTCCGGCTTTGTCAACGTAGAACGTGCCGTCCAGGCATTCCCAGCCCGCCGGGGTGACGGGCCCGTCCGACCAGGGCACGAAGGGACCCAGGGGAGAGGACGCCTTGAGTA
Source organism: Clostridiales bacterium (assembly GCA_024683475.1). Classification (GTDB taxonomy): domain Bacteria; phylum Bacillota; class Clostridia; order Christensenellales; family Aristaeellaceae; genus RUG14130. The sequence goes on from JAIKYG010000102.1 coordinate 1,769, forward strand.
TCGCGGTTCCCCGGCAGCGGGTCTCGTTTTTGAAACTGGCGAACATGTAGTACGCACCCTGCCAGACGTGCACTTCGGGAGCCCAGTAGTTGCGGTCCGCCCAGAAACTGCCGTCGTTCTCAAAGCACACGAACGGGCCTTCCCAGTTTTCCAGGTCCGCGCTGGTGTACACGTCAAAGCCGCAGGCAGGCCCCCAGCAGGTGGCGCCGCGGGTGCCGTACAGGTAGTATGTGCCGTTGTCGAGCAGCACGAAGGGGTCGCGGATGTTGATCTCGTCTGACCTGAGCATACTTGTCCTCCTGAAAACAAAAGTGGGGAAAAGTGTTTTCGCTTACCGGAAATTGTATACTAAAACGGCGGATCGCGCAAGAGTTTTGCTCCGGACGATTTACCGGGAGGCGATGATATGGTACAATGTGGATATAAAGTATCGGAAAACACGCATGACACGGAGAAAAGTATGGGACGAGTGAACATCGATATGTCGGTCTATCCCAGGAAAGAGCATTTTGAGCATTTTCTGGCCATGGAGAACCCGTTCGTGAGCCTGACCGTACAGGTGGACGTGACCGTGTGGCTCAGGCGGCTGAAAGCGGCGGGATATCCGTTTTTTCTGTGCTTTCAGTACGCGGCGGTGCAGGCGGCGAACAGCGTGCCGGAATTCCGTCAGCGCATAGCGGACGGGGGAATAGTCATGTACGACCGCTGCAGCCCGTCCTGGACGGTGGCGCTGCCCGACGGCACATACAGGTACTGCACGGCGAACGCGGACCAAACGCTTGAAGACTATCTTACCGAGGCAAAGGCAAAGCAGGAGGCGGCGCTGAAAGACGAGCACCTTACGGAAGAAGGGGACGTGCTCAGCCAGATATTCGTGTCCTGCGTGCCGTGGATAAGCTACAGCGGGGTCACGATGCCTTTTCCGAACAGGGAGTTTTCGATCCCGAGCCTGCTTTGGGGAAAATACCATACGGAGAATTACCCGGTCATTATCGACGGCCGGCTTGCGGAAAAGGAGAAGACGACCATTCCGGTGACCGTGCTGGCGAACCATGCCCTGGTGGACGGCATCCACATCTCCGCGTTTTTCCGGAACCTGAGCAGGGAACTGGACCGGATGGAGTTTCCTGCGTTAACGCCGCAGCGGACTTGAGGCGCAAGCGGTTGACACCCCGGAATCAAAAAGGTATCATTGACAAGGATAAGCAAATATACTTATATGAAAGGGAGAGCCTATGAACGCTGTTTTGGACACCTGCCCCAAAGTGCTGCTTGAGACGGACGGCGGGCGCGTAGAGCTGCGCCCGGAAAACGGGCAATGCGCGTATAAGGACGTCCGCCTCGCACTGTCACAGGGAGAATACGGGCCGGAAGTAAGTCTGACCGCGGACGAAACGCCCGTAAAGCGCGTTTTCCTGACGTGGGAGTTTCCCGTGCCGAAGGGAGCCAAAGTGTATTCCGACGCCTGGGAGAGGGGATACGGCGACCTGGAATGGCGGGGAGTCGTGCCCGAAAGGGTGATGCCCTGGTATACGCTGATACATCACGCGGGCGGCACGTACGGCTTCGGCGTAAAGACCGGGGCGAACGCCATGTGCTGGTGGAAACTCGACGGATACTCGGTCACGCTGTGCATAGACGTTAGGAACGGCTCCATGGGCGTTATCCTGGGCGGCAGGACGCTTAAAGCGGCAAAGCTCGTGTTCATGTGCGCCGGCGCGGAAAAGAGCGCGTTTACGGCGGCAAAGGAGTTCTGCCTTAAAATGTGCGATAGCCCCAGACTGCCCAAAGGCTATGTCTGCGGCAGCAACAACTGGTATTACGCCTACGGGCGCAGTTCACGCAGCCAGGTGCTTAAGGACGCGGCGCTGCTTAAGGAGCTGGCTGGGGACATACCCGTCCGCCCGTATCTGGTGATAGACGACGGCTGGCAGGTGAGCCACACTGCTTCCTATAACGGCGGGCCGTGGCACTGCGGCAACGCCGATTTCCCGGACATGGAAGGGTTGGCGGCCGAGATAAAAAAACAGGGCCTTCGCCCCGGGCTGTGGTACCGGCCTTTGGTGACCGTCGAAAAGGTGCCGGAAGATATGCGGCTTAGGCGCATAAACGACGCGCGCTTTGCCGTGCTCGACCCCAGCCACCCGGAAGTCCTTAACAAGATAGAAGACATGACACGAACGCTGACAAAGTGGGGATACGAGCTGCTCAAGCACGACTTCACCACCTGCGACATATTCGGGTGCTGGGGGCCGTATATGGAGTCTTCGCTTACGGACGAGGGCTGGCGGTTTTACGACCAGAGCAGGACCACAGCGGAGATAATACTGGACATGTATCGCGCCATACGCCTCGGGGCGGGAGAAGACACGGTGATAATCGGCTGCAACACCCTATCCCACTTAAGCGCGGGCCTGTTCGAACTTCAGCGCACGGGCGACGACACAAGCGGGAGGCAGTGGGAGCGGACCCGCAGGATGGGCGTCAATACCCTGGCGCTGCGCATGCCGCAGCACGGCGCGTTCTATCTGTGCGACGCGGACTGCGCGGGAGTGACCGAGCACATAGACTGGGAACTGAACCGGGAGTGGCTGAGGCTGCTCGCGGAAAGCGGGACGCCCATGTTCGTATCCGTCGACCCGGACACAGTAACGGCACAGCAGAAGCGGGACGTAGCGGAGGCGTTCAGGACCGCCTGCGCCGTCGGGGAGCCGGCAGAACCCCTGTCCTGGCTGGACACGACCTGCCCGGACCTGTGGCGCACCGAAAAGGGCGTAATGCGCTTTCATCTGCCCTGCCTGCCGGAGGAATGAGCCGGAGACACGCAGATTGTCATAGCTGAAGACAGCAAAAGCCCCCGCCGTTTGCCGGCGGGGGTTTCTTTTGTATTTGTTATCTGACCATCATCACCTTGACCGCGTTTTCCTTGTCGTCGCGGCAGGTCCTTATGGCCTCGTCCATCTGCTCCAGGGGGAAACGGTGGCTGATGAGCGGCTTCACGTCCACGAGCCCGTTTTTGATCATGTCGATGCACAGCGGGAAAAACAGCGCAGGAGACGCGTAGGAAAAGCGCAGCTGCAGGCGCTTAAAGTGCATGCGGTTGATGTCGAAAGCGACCTGGCTCTCCTCTTTGGTCTTGGCTATGCCTATCATGCTTATGACTGCGCCGAAGGAAGCGAAGCGCACCGCGTCAGAAAGGGTGGACGGGGGAGTGGTCACCAGCACGCGGTCGATCCGTTCGTCTTTCAGGGCTTCGGCGGGATCCTGCTTGTCCGTATAGACGATACGGTCCGCGCCGTAAAACCCGGCCAGGCGCACGCGCGCCTTTGAATGGGAATGGGCAAGCACGGTGACTTTGCCTGCGCCTCTCAGCTTTGCCAGCCTTACTGCCAGCAGGTCGATGGGGCCCGCGCCGTACACCGCCACGCTGTCGTTCAAACGTATGTCCGCGACTTCGACCATGTCCATCGCTACGCCCATGGGCTCCACGATCGCGGCTTCCTCGAAGTAGATGCCGTCAAATACCACCAGGGCGCCGGCTTTTGCGGCCACCTGTTCGGAAAAGCCGTTGTAGCGGGGCGCGAAAATGTACCTGTCCCGGCACAGTTCGGGATGCCCGTTGCGGCACATGTCGCACTTGCCGCAGAAGCTGGAGGACTCCACCGCCACCTTGTCGCCGACGCGTACGGTCTTGACTGCGGAGCCGACTTTTGCGACTATGCCGGAAAACTCGTGGCCGAACGGCTTGAACTCCTCCGCCGTCTGTGCGGAATTGAGGTCGGAACCGCATATGCCGCAGGCCTTAACGTCTATCAGCGCCTCGTCGTCGCCGATAATCGGGGGCTCCGTGTCGCGTATCTCGACCAGCCAGGGGGGCTTTCAAAAACGCTTGTTTCATGCTTTTCCTCCGTATTTCGTGCCCGGTTACCGGTCAGAAGAATTCCCTGCCCCTGACGAGGGGCAGCTTTGCTTCCAGCAGGGCTTTGTCAGGATCGATGTACGGACGCGCCAGGCATTCGTCCGCGTGCTCCACCGCGAAACTGAAGCTGTCGAAGTTGCCGGGCGGGATCAGCGTGTCCACGCCCAGGTTAAGCGCGTAGCGCATGGCTGCCAGACCGAACGCTTCGTCCGCCGTGTCGATGGGCTTGCACCAGGATTTGGGATACTTTTACGCCGCGCGCTCGGCGTCGCTGTCCCACCTGCGCTCTATGAACGCCTTCATGCAGAGCATGCCCATGTTCCGCGCCTTGGCCGCCTTTATGAGCCGCGCGCCCATGGAGTGCTCCATATGCATGAACCAGTTGAAGGGGAACAGCACCGTGTCGAAGTCGTACAGTTCCAGCATTTTGAGCGCCGCGTCCTCGCTGTGGGCGGTAAAGCCTATATGGGAAGCGATGCCCTTTTCCTTTACGTCCCGCATGAGCTCCATCATGCCCCCGGGCGCGAAGGCTCTTTCCACGTCGCTCATGGAGGACACGCCGTGCAGCTGGTACACGTCGAAATGGTCGGTGTGCAGCAGTTTAAGGGAATTCATAAGGTCCTTTTCCCCGCCCGCGCGGTCGCGGTTCGCGGTCTTGCAGGCCAGGGAAATGCCGTTTCTGTACGGAATAAGGGAGTAGCCCAGCTGTTCCTCGGCGTTGCCGTAGTAGGGCGCCACGTCGAAGTAACAGACCCCGTGCTCTATCGCGTAGGCGACAAAACGGTCCGAAGCCGCCTGGTCCAGTTCGGGGTAATTGACACGGGAATAGTACCCGGCGGACACGATGCCGCCGTAAGAAACTGTGGAGACCTGTATGCCGGTGCGGCCAAGAGTTTTACGGTCCATCCTGTCCTCCTTTAAGCAGCCATTCGCATTCGTCCTGTGTCAGTTCGATATCGAGCGCGGCGGCGATCTCGGCTATGTGCTCCGAGCCTGACGGCGCCACTATCGGGAATATATCAAAGGGCTGTTTAAGCAGCCAGGCGAGGCACACCTGCGCCACGCCGGCGCCTTTTTCAGCCGCCAGCTTTTCGGCCCTTGCGAGGCGCGCGCGGTTGACGGGCGCGTCGTACTCCATTATGGAGCCTTTGCCGATGCAGTCTTCTATCGGCGCGCCGCCGTCGGTCCTGAACTTGCCGGACAGATAGCCGCGCCCCAGGGCGGAATAGCAGAATACGGGGATGCGCTCCCGCATAAGCCAGTTTCGGTATTCCGCCTGCTGTTCGCCGGACAGGGCGACGCTGCCGCCCCATGGATCGTGTATGTATTCCGCCAGGGAATACGCGGGGCTTACGGCGCTGAACCCGTCCAGTCCGTGCGCCGAAGCGTAATTATTCGCGGCGCTTATCCTTTCCAGCGTCCAGTTGGACGCGCCGAAGCGGATGAGCTTGCCTTCCCGCTTGAGCCGGTTGAGCTCATCGATTATCCCGTCCGCGGGCACGGAGGGGTCGTCCCGGTGCAGCACGTACAGTTCCACCCGGTCGGTTTTGAGCCTGAGCAGCGACTGCTCTATCTGCTGGCGTATGAGGGCGGCGCTCATCACGTCGGGGCTGCCGTGCTGGCCGGGGTTGCAGCCCTTGTCCAGTATCACGGCTTCGTCTCTGTGCCCCCGGTCGCGGAGCCACAAACCCAGCGTTTCCTCGCCCTCGCCGTAGGAGTGGGCGGTGTCGAAAGTGCGGAACCCCGCCTCCCACGCCAGGTCGTAGCTTTCGAACGCCTCCTTACGGGTGCGGCTGTCGGTGGCGGTGCGGGGCGTGCCGTATGTGAGGAAGGACAGCGGCTTGTCTATCCCGTCGATAAATCTGTACTTCACCTGACCGCCTCCTTACGCTTTGGGCAGTTCTTCGCGGATCAGGTCGAACACCCTGCAGCAGGCGAGGGTGGACGAGTGGGGGACCACAGGGCTCTCTTTGAGCCCGGCTTTCACGCAGCGCATGACTTCCTCCACCTCATAGGTGAAGCCGTTGACGGTGGTTTCGTCCTTAAAGTGCAGGTTCTGCGTTTCGTCCTGTCCGGTCAGGAACACTTCTGCGCCGAAGTGGGGGCGGGGAATAAGAAGCTTGCCCAGGGTGCCGTATACAACGAGCTGCTGGTCCACGGGCGCCATAAGGCTGCTTCTTACCAGCGCGGGCACGTCGTCGCCCAGCCGCAGAAGCACCATTGAAGTGGCGTCCACGCCCGTAAACGCGGGAACGGCTTCCGCGCGCGCCCGGGTTATGGGCCGGTCCAGCACCCAGGTCAGGAGCTGCAGGCCGTACACGGTCAGGTCGTTGGCCGCACCGCCGCCGAGTTTGGGGCTGAAATACCGGTTTTCCGGGTCGTGCGCGGCAGCAAAGCCTATGCCCATCTCAGCCGCAACGGGCGTGCCGATCCTGCCTTCGGCGATCCACTTTCGCGCCTGAAGGTTGGCGGGCAGAAAGCGGCTCCACAGCGCTTCCATCGAGAATATCACCTTTTCGTCCGCTAAGCGGAAAAAGCTTTCCGCCTCGGAAAGGCAGGTGAACATGGCCTTTTCGCACAGTACGTTCACGCCGTATCTTGCGCAGAGCATGGCCAGGTCGAAGTGCGCGTCGCAGGTGGCGGAAATGTACACGCAGTCCGGCTTTTCCTGCTTGAGCAGCTGTTCGTAGCTGTCGTAAGCGGCGGGGATGTTTTTTTCGGAAGCGAGCGCTTTGGCTCTGTCCATGGACTTACTGGCCACGGCGCACACGGTGCAGCCTTCGGTAAGCGCGACGGCGTCGCAGAACTTGCGGGCGATCTTGCCCGCGCCCATTACGGCGAAGCGGAAAAGCGGCATGCTCATACTCCTTTCTTTCGCGGTGACCTGCCCAGGAACACTTTTATCGAATCGCTGAGCCTCTGGTGCTTTATCTTCGTGGCGTCAAAGCGCACGGTCTTGAAGGAAAACTGCATTATCGGCCCCGTGGCGAAGGCGCAGATCAGCGTGCCCACGCCCGCGGGTCCGCCCAGCAGCCAGCCGATAAGTGTGGCGGCGGAGAGTATGGCGATGCTCACAGCGCCTATGGGCAGCTTTTTGAGCCTTTTGGCGACGCCCACCAGCAGCGTGTCCCGGGGACCGCAGCCCAGCGCCGCTTTCATGTATGTGAACTGGGTGTAGGCGATTATGAACAGCCCGACCACCATCACCGGGATGCCGGTGAGGAGAGAGGCGCACTTCGGCACCGCGCCGATCCAGTTGAAAAAGTCCACAGCCTTGCCCACCACCACCGCGTCTATGAACATGGCGATGCCTATGGGCTCCCTGAGCAGTATGTCGATGAAAAGTATGGTGAGCGACACGGCGACCGAAGCGGTGCCGTAAAGTATGCCCAGGGACTTTGATATGCCCAGGTTCAGTATATCCCAGGGCGCGGCGCCTATGTTTGCCTGTATGGTCATGTAAACGCCGAAGCCGTTCACGAACAGGCTGACGGCGGCCAGGAGCATGTTCGCGAGTATGGCGCCGGGGGTGCGGTTCAGGCTGAGCGTGCCGAGCCGTTGATTGTTTAGGATCCTGTTTATCATTTCTTTGAGCGTATCTACGCGTTATCGGTGAGAAGCACGGTGAAACCCAGGTCGCAGTCGGTCACGCTCCTGCCGAACACGTCGACCTGTTTGCCTTTTATCGAGCCGTCCATGACCGCCTGCGCGCCGGCACGCAGCTTTTCGATGAGGTCGGGGGAGACGGGAATGTCCCCGTGGGACGGCCAGATCTCGTCAAACAGGGGCATATATGACTTTAGATGTTCGAGGCTCGAAATGTAGTCCTTCATGTTGCGGTGCTCGCCCATCATGAATATGTGCCCGTGGGCCTGTATGGGGTCGCCGCTTATGAGCACGCGGTTTTTCACGTCCAGTACCGCGATGCTGCCGGGGGTGTGCCCGGGCAGGTGGATGATCCTGAGCTCCCTGCCGCCCAGGTCGATCACGTCGCCTTCGTTTACGGGTATCACGGTGCCCGCTTTCCCCGAACGGCGGTACAGGGGTTCGTCGGCGGGATGCATGTAGAAGGATCCGAACTGTTCGTTGCTGCCTGTATGGTCCCGGTCCGCGTGGGTGTTTAGCAGGGAAAGGGGCAGCTTTGTGAGACCGGAAGCTACGTCGCGGGCGGTCTCAAGCTTCATGCCTGAATCGATCAGAAGCGCTCTTTCGCTGCCCGTCAGCAGGAACAGGCGCACTCCGCCGTCCTCTATCCGCCAGGTGTCTTCGTTTATCCGTATGATCTCGCAGTCCATCGGCACTAATACCTCACAGATTCCGGCGTCAGTCTTCCTTAATGATGTATGCGTCCACTATCTGCCCTATGTAGGCGGTATGGGCGTCCATGTTGGCAAGGGGTGCGTCTCCGCCCACGTCGGAAGGATAGGCGCGGCGGCGGATGTCGTCAGGTAGCAGGTCCAGGTCCTGTTTCTGGGCGTACAGCACCCGGCACTCCAGCGTCAGGGGATACTGCTTTACGGCGGGCGTACCGATGGTCTGCGCGGGCACCAGGGTGAGCCCCGCCTTTTCCGCCTTGTCGATATTGCGCCCGGATTCCATGCCACAGACCCGGTTGATCTCCGGGTCAGGCGCGTCCAGGGGGATGCTCACGGTGAATTCCCGGGTCTTGTCCAGCTGGGGCTTGGTGTAGCGGTGCTCGCGCACGTATACGGCGAAGGTGGGCTGCCCCCAGATCACGCCCAGGTGTCCCCAGCCGATGACCATCGAGTTGAACTTGTCGCCGTTGGTGTTGAGCAGCACGCCCCTGCCCAGCGCCTTTATGATATGCTCGGAATAGTCGAAAACGTTTATCTTTTCTCTCATGTTGCCCTCCCTGCGTATTAGCGGCGCCTGTTTGTGCGCAGTATGCACAGATTATACCACACGGGCGGGAATGGGCGCAATAAACATTGTATAAAGCGGATCGATATACAAACGCCCCATGCCGCAAAAGCGAGGCATGGGGCACGGTATACGGACATTATGAAAGGCTTTTCAGGAGCGCGCGTTCTTGAGCACTGCGCTCAAAAAGCCCAGGAACAGGGGATGCGGCTTGTTGGGGCGGCTCTTGAACTCGGGATGGAACTGCACGCCCACGAAGAATTCCTCTCCGGGCAGCTCCACGGTCTCCACCAGCCTACCGTCGGGGGAGAGACCGGAAAGGCGCATGCCCGCGTTTTGCAGCGCGGCGCGGTACAGGTTGTTCACCTCGTAGCGGTGGCGGTGGCGCTCGCTGATCTCCGTTATGCCGTAGCAGCGGGCAATGACGGTGTCGGGAGCAAGCACGCAGGGATACTTGCCCAGCCGCAGTGTACCGCCCTTGTCGATCTCGTCGTTCTGGTCGGGCATGAAGTGGATGACCTGATGGGGACTGTTTTCGTCGAATTCGTGGGAGTTGGCGTTTTCGAGCCCCGCCGCGTTGCGGGCGTACTCGATCACCGCGATCTGCATGCCCAGGCAGATGCCGAAATACGGCACGTGGCGCTCGCGGGCGTATTTCGCGGTCAGTATCATGCCCTCTATGCCACGGGGACCGAAGCCGCCCGGCACGATTATGCCCTGCACGCCGTCCAGACGCCGGGCTATGCTGTCCCGGTCGAGCTCTTCGGAATCTATCCAGTCTATCTCCACTTCGGCGTCCAGCCGGTAGCCCGCGTGCCTGAGCGCCTCGGCTACGGAAAGGTAGGCGTCGTGCAGCTGCACGTACTTGCCGACCAGGCCGATCTTCACCTTTTTTGAGCGGCTGTGGATCCTTTCAACCAGTTCGCGCCACTCGGTCAGGTCAGGCTCCGGGGCGTCTATGGACAGCTCCCGGCAGACGATGGAGGACAGGTTCGCCTTTTCCAGCATCAGAGGCGCTTCGTACAGGTTGGGCAGCGTCATGTTCTCGATGACGCAATCCGGCTTGACGTTGCAGAAGTGGGCGATCTTGGCAAACACACCCCGGTCGGTGATGGGCTCGTCCACCCGCAGCACGATAATGTTGGGCGTGATGCCCATGCCCTGCATTTCCTTCACGGAGTGCTGGGTGGGTTTGGTCTTGTGCTCCTGGCTGGCTTTAAGGTAGGGCACCAGCGTGACGTGCACGTACAGGGTGTTTTCCCGCCCGACTTCCAGCCCTATCTGGCGGATGGCCTCTATGAACGGCTGGCTTTCGATGTCGCCGATGGTGCCGCCGATCTCGGTGATGACCACGTCCGCGTCGGTCTTTTCGCCCACACGGTATATAAAGCGCTTGATCTCGTCGGTGATGTGGGGGATTATCTGCACCGTGGAGCCCAGATAGCCGCCCTGGCGCTCCTTGTGGAGCACGTTGGCGAACACCTTGCCGGTGGTCAGGTTGGAATACTTGTTCAGGTCCTCGTCTATGAAGCGCTCGTAATGCCCCAGGTCTAGGTCCGTCTCGGCGCCGTCCTCGGTGACGTAGACTTCGCCGTGCTGGTAGGGACTCATGGTGCCGGG
>JAIKYG010000069.1:0-31527 GCA_024683475.1 Clostridiales bacterium
GGACCGAGCGGAGCCACGGCATATGATATTCCTCAGTAGCTCAATGGCAGAGCATTCGGCTGTTAACCGAAGGGTTGTAGGTTCGAGTCCTACCTGAGGAGCGTAAACCACCGTCAATGCGGTGGTTTTTTTGTGCCATTCGGGAGATGGCATAAGCAATGACGTTGCCGTTAAATCGAATGATGTGATATAATGTCTGCAAAGCGAATACGGTAATGATCTGCCGGATTCAGGGAGGCAATATGGACAGGGACAGGTTTTACATTCACAAAGTCCAGTATTACGAGACGGACATGATGGGAATGGTGCATCACTCCAATTACATACGCTGGATGGAAGAGGCGCGCATCGACTTCATGGATAAGCTGGGCTTCTCGTACAGAAAAATGGAGGAAGAAGGTGTAGTGTCTCCCGTAAGATCAGTCTCGTGCGAGTACAAGCGTCCCTGCGTGTTTGGAGACACGATCAAGATTAAGGTCACAGTGGAAGGCTTCAACGGCGTGATACTCACCATAGGATACGAAATGCTCGGCGAAAAGGATGAGATCGTATGCAAGGCGCGCTCGGAGCACGTTTTTCTGAAGAAGGAGGGCGGGTTTGTGCGGATGAAACGCGAACTGCCGGAGTTCTGTGCCGCGATAGAAGCGGCGATGGCGTCCGTTAAGGAAAACGAAGAATAAACGCGCAAAACCGCAGTTTCTGTTTTGAAAAAACGGAGGTAGTGACATGAGGTACAAGCTTTCCTGGCGCATGGGCGTGGAAGAAATGGCGGACCCCGGCGAGTTTGAACAGCTGCTTCAGATGATGAACGACGAAGGGCAGACGGCGGATGAACTGTGGATATTCATAGCCGAGCCTACATCCAGCGGGTATGAACCGCTGGAGGAGATCGCCCGGAAGTGTGAACTGTATAAACGATATGCGTCCCGGGCGCGCGCCAAAGGCATAAGGGTGGGCATCAATCCCTGGCCGACTTTCGGCGCGGGAGAAAGCTACCAAAACGGTCAGGGGCAGCCGGAACTGCCGTATCAGGGCATGGTTGGCTATGACGGCAGCGTATCGTCACGCATTGCCTGCCCCGTTTCGCCGGAGTTTCTGGAGTACACGCGAAAAAGATATAAGCTGTATGCCCGCACCGGATGTGACTTCGTGTGGGTGGATGACGACTGCCGCTTTACACACCTGGGCGGCGCAGAGTATCCCTGCTTCTGTCCAAGCTGCGTAAAGGGCTTTGAGGGCGGACGTTTCGGGGACAGGGAAACGCTGGTCAGGGCGCTGAACACGCCGGAAAACACCGAACTCAGAAGAAAATGGTCCGCTTACGGAGCGGAACGGCTCGCGGCATACTGCCGTACCGTGCGCGAGGCGGTGGACGAAGTGGATCCGTCCATAGAGACGCCGTTCATGAGCGTAGGTTACGGGCACACCACATACGCGGGCAACTATATAGAGCGCTGCATGAAGGCGCTCAGGGCCAAAAGCGCCCGCCCCGGTCACGGCTTTTACTGGGATGAGACGCCCATGGAGATGTTTGACAAGGCGTACGAGATGTCGCGTCAGGTGGCGGACATCCCGGCTGAGGCGCTGGACGACGTGCAGTACGAGGAAGAGAGCCATCCCAGGACCCCGCTCAACAAAACGCCGGAGACCAGAATGATGGAGATGGCGATATCGATCTGGGGCGGCTGCACCGGGGTCGCGATGAATCACATGTATTACGCGGGCGGAGACAGGCCCTTCGGCCATTTGGAGTACGAACTGAAGCTGCTTCGTGAAAACCGCGCTTTTTACGACCGGTATCTGAGTTTCGCCCGGGATCTGCCCCAGTCGGGGCTGTGGGGCTCGTACAGCAAATGGATGATGAGCGCCATGAAAGTGGGCAGCGAGGGGTGGTTTAACGAGCATGACAGCGACTACTATGCCAGCCGTTTCGTGCATGAGTGGCCGGTGTTCGGCATCCCCGTGACCGCCGACCCCAAAGGCGCGTGGGGAAGCCTGATCCAGGGAAGGACGCTTGATGCGTTTTCGGATGAGGAGATCGGGCGCATCTTCGAGAAACCGGTCATGCTGGACGGTCAGGCTCTGGAGGCGCTTTGGGAGCGGGGATACGGCGAGCGCGCGGGGGCACGCGTGAAAACCGCGCGCACCGGCGGCGTGGAAAAGCTGGCCGCTACGCCCTGGGCGGGCAAGTTCGCGGGCGCGGCAAGGAGCGCCATATTCGGCAATGCCTACGACCTGGAGCTCACTTCGCCGGAAGCGGAGGCGCTCGCCTACACTGCCCGGCCATACGGGCAGAAAGACGAGATCTGCGCCGTAAAATGCGGTCAGACAGTCACGCTGGGGTATAACCCCTACCGGTTCACGGGCACGCCGGGCCGTATGCGCCTGATCAGGGAACTGTTCAAAACGCTGGGCGCGGACATCTGGCTGGAACCTGAAGACGAATACGATGTGCCCCGGGTCGCGGTGTTTGCCAGGGAGGACGAAAACCGCGCCGCAGTGCTGCTGATAAACGCCGAGACGTCTCCTGCGCGGCCCTTTGACCTGTGCCTGCGCGGGAAAGTATCAAGCGCCGTGAGCCTGAGCCTGAACCGGGACGACATACAGCTCGATACCCGTCCCGTGAACGGCGGGGAGTACAGCGCTGTGCACATCGGGGGCATGAAGAGCTGGGAGATGGCAGTGGTGCTTGCCGAACGCAGCAGATGACGCAAGCTCAGAAGCATAAATAAAACCACCCGGGGACCGGGTGGTTTTTTGCTTTCTGCGTCAGAATTCTTTCCGGGTGACCGTCACGCTGCCGTCTTTGCCGTGAACGGTGAGAACGATATCGCGGTCCCGGTCCCACTCGATGTCCACGGTGCGGCCGCCTCTTACGCGCAGGCCGCGTACCGAACCTTTTTTCCAATTATCCGGAAGGGCGGGCAGGGGGATGACCGTGCCGTCGTCGCCGGTGGTCACCAGCATTTCGCAGATGCCGGATAGCGCGCCGAAATTGCCGTCGATCTGGAAGGGTGGATGGGCGTCGAAGAGGTTAAGGTACGTGCCGCCGGAGCGGGTGCCCGAGGCGTAGCTCACTTCCGGGTTGCGGCCGTCGGCGGTCATGAGCTGGTTGTCCAGCAGCTTGAGCGCGTGGTTGCCGTCCCTGAGCCGCGCCCACATATTGATGCGCCAGCCCATGGCCCAGCCGGTGCTCTCGTCGCCTCTGCGTTCGATGGAGATGCGGCAGGCTTTGGCCAGCTCCGGGGTCTTTTCGGGGCTTATCCTCTGACCGGGGTGCAGCCCGTACATATGAGACATGTGGCGGTGGTGCACGTCCCACTCCTCGAAATTCTCGTTCCACTCCTTAAGCTCGCCGAATTTGCCGGTGTCAGGCAGGCGCAGGTTTTCGAATTTGGAGCGTATCTCATCGGCCAGCTCGGCGTCCGTTCCCAGCAGCTTACTGGCTTTCAGGAACATATTGAACACGTCCCAGGCGATCTCCTGGGTCATCGTGGTCCATTTGGCGGCATACGCCATCACGCCATCCAGGCGGAAAACGTTTTCGGGAGAGGTCGAGGGGGAGATGATCCACTTGCCGTCCTCGTCAAGGGTGGCCATGCCGCTCAGAAAACGGGCGTTTTCCCGGATGACCGGGTAGACTTCGTTTTTCAAATACTCCGTGTCGTCAAGATACTCGTATTTCTCCCATATCGCGCGCAGCAGCCAGGCTTCCCCCATGGGCCAGCAGGCGAACGAGGCGCAGCCGAAGCACTTCGCGCCTACGGGAGTGGTAAGCCTCCAGACGTCCGTATTGTGGTGGGCGCAGCTGCCCTCCAGATCGTAGTAGACCCTGGCGGTGCGCTTGCCGCTTTCGCAGACCTCTTTTATAAGGCGTTCCATGGGCTCCAGGCACTCGGTCAGGTTGACCGCCAGGGTGGGCCAGTAGTTCATCTCCGTGTTGATGTTTATGGTGTAATTGCTGTTCCACGGCGGGCGCACGCTGGAGTTCCAGATGCCCTGCAGGTTCATGGGCTGGGTGCCGGGACGGGAACCGGAGATGGTGAGATAGCGCCCGAAATTGAAGTAAAGGGTGTATATGGAATTGTCCTTTACGCCGTTTTCATGGGCGTAGAGCCTTTCGTCGGTGGGCTTCTGAGTCAGCGGACCTTCACCCAGATCCAGCCTGCAGCGCTCGTAAAGAGCGGCAAAATCTTCTTCGTGGCGGCGGAGCAGCTCGTCGTACTCCGTATTCAGCGCATTTTCCACGTCTTCCACGCAGGGGGCGATATAGGGCCTGCCCTGAGTGACGGGATGCCTGTTCCAGCCGTTGAAGGACGTGCGCGCGCCGATTATTACGGTAAGCTCGTCCGCGTTTATTATGCGTATTCCCGCACCGGCGGCTTCCGTTCGCCCGCCCGCGCGCTTTACGGCAAGACGGCAGTAAAACCGCATGCTCTGATAGTCGGGCGAGGCGGAATACTCCATTCGGGCGTCATTGCGCTGGCCGTCGCCGTAGACCCATTGAACACCGGGACAGGAGCCTTCAAAGTCGATATGGTCTTCGCGCACGTGAGTTACGGCGTCCAGAGCGCTTCTTAGGGATATATCCGCGCTTATCTTGCCCGGCTTGTCCGCTTTGACGCGGTACACGATCGCTTGGTCGGGACAGCTCACGAAGGCTTCCCGCGTGTAACGCACGCCGTCAGCCGTGTAGCTGACCGTATGCACGCCCCGGGACATATCCAGCGTGCGGGCGTAGTCGCTTATCTCGCCCGCGTGGGAAAACGCTATGTCCGCTTCGCCCAGCGCCAGATACAGCTGGGACCACAGCCCCGTGCAGTGCTGCTCAATGACGTCCTGAGCTTTCAGATATTCGCCTTTTGCGGCCAGCTCCCGCGCCTCGGCCCAGTATTTGGGGGCGTCTTTCTGCGCGTAAAAGCTGGGGTTGCCGCTCCACAGGCTGTCTTCGTTAAGGCTCAGCCGCTCAAGCCGCGCTCCGCCGTACACCATCGCGCCCAGCCGCCCGTTGCCCAGCGGCAGTGCCTCGTTCCAGGTGCAGGCTTCCTGACGGTACCATAAACGGTCGTTGTAATTTGATTCCATAACCATCACCTCGGCAGTTTTTTCCAAAAGATAATGATAACGCCGGAGCAGGAACGTGTCAAGCGTTCCGAAAGATATTGTGCGGACTTGCCCGAAAGCGGCAAAAAGCGTATAATCTATCCGAACACAGTCGAAAACGGGATGGAAACATGATCATAAGCGACATAGACATATCGGCTCCGGAGCTTAAAGCTTACTGCGGGCTCACGCAAAAACAGGCGCTGGGCGAAGGTGTATTCATAGCCGAGAGCGTGAACGTGATACAAAGCGCGCTGGACGCGGGCATAAGACCCGTGAGCCTGATGTGCGAAAGGCGTCACGCGGAGGGAAAAGCCGCCGGGCTTATAAAGCGCCTGGGGGATGTGCCGGTATATGCGCCGTCCGACGACGAAATAAAGAAGCTTACGGGTTACGAACTGTCCAGGGGAGTGCTGTGTGAGATGGAACGCCCGCAGGCGATGACCCCCGAGCAGGCTTTGGCGGGCGCGCGCGCCTGCGCGGTGATGGAGGACGTCAGGGACGAGACCAACTTAGGCGCGATCTTCCGCAGCGCGGCGGCGCTGGGAATGGACGCGGTGATGCTCTGCGGAGGCTGCTCGGATCCGCTAAGCCGCCGGGCCGCCCGGGTGAGCACGGGGGCGGTGTTCCGCCTGCCCTGGGCGCGCCTGCCCGCTTTGAGTGAAGGCGGCGCGGAAGCGCTCAAACGCCTGGGCTTCACGCTGTGCGCGCTGGCTTTGACCGACCGATCTGAGGAGCCGGACGCGCTAAGACGGACATCCAGACCCGTCGTCGTGCTGGGCAACGAAGGGGAAGGGCTCAGCCGTGAGGCCGTAGCCTGCTGCGATATGACGGTGCGCATACCCATGCGCCGGGGAGTGGACTCCTTAAACGTGGCTGCCGCGGCGGCAATAGCGTTCTGGGAAGCGGGGAAACGGGGATAGACCTGTATACCGGGCCGGCATCACATGTTCGCCGAGTACCCAGCCGGCGCGAGGGCGATCCGTCGCCGAACGGATCCGTTATCATAAGCTTGTTTCTCCGTTTACAGATACCTGAGTATTTCGCTCAGGGTCTCCACGGTATGGTCCGGGGTCTCCGCTTCGCAGGACGGTGCCTGAAAAGCGGCGATCCCTTTTCTTATGCGTATGGTGCGCATGCCCAGCCGCTTAGCGGGGCGGATGTCGTTGTCCAGCCGGTCGCCTACCATCACGGCGTTTTCAGGCCGGCAGTCCGCCAGTTTAAGCGCATGCAGGAATATCCCCGGATCGGGCTTGGCGATTCCCGCTTCGGCGGAGGCGGCGATCACCTCAAAATGCTTTCCAATCCCCCAGGCGTCGAGCCGCGCTTTCGTGCCGGGGACCTGGTTGGCGATCACGCCGAGCCTGTAACCCCTGCGTTCCAGCGCCGACAGGGTGGGTCCGCAGTCCTCAAACGGCACTTCGTCTTCGCTGTGCCAGGGCGTTTTGATAAGACCGAAATACTCGATCGCCTTTCTGTCCCCGTCGTACCCGGCTTTGGCAAATTCCATCCGTTTCTCGGCGAACTGCTCAAACGTCACAGCCGTGCCGCGGATCATGTCCCTTATCCTGTGGGCATAAGCTGCCTCTTCGTCCACCAGTGTCGAGCCGATGTCGAAAAAGACCCAGAAGACGGGGCTGCCGAACGGGGTCTCGGATCCTGAAAATGCGTGTCGATCCATAGCATGTCCTCAAACGAAGCGATAACGGCGCTGCCGCATCCTTATGGCGGATGCGGCAGCGTTTTTGCGTGCAACTTTACTTACCGGGGAAAACTATCTTTCCGGAGCCCACGGCTTTCTGGGTCGATTGGTCGAAGAGCATTATGTCGCTGCCCACTATGTCCATGCGCACTTTGGAATCGACCTCGTAGTCCACGGAGCCGAACACCACGCTGGTGAGCATGGTGTCGCCGCAGCTGGCTTTTACGGTGGTCTCCATGCCGGCGGGCAGGGTGGAGTAGATATTCGCCTCCAGCGCGCCGCCTGCGCTTATGGGCAGGAATTCGGGCCGTACGCCCAGTATGGCGTCTTCGCCCACTTCGCCCGCGTCCGCGGTCTCAAACAGCGCCTCCCGGCCGAGAAAACTCAGCTTAAGGCCGTTTTGCAGGCGGCCTAGCACCCTGGCGGGGATGAAGTTCATGGTGG
Organism: Clostridiales bacterium; assembly: GCA_024683475.1. GTDB lineage: Bacteria > Bacillota > Clostridia > Christensenellales > Aristaeellaceae > RUG14130. The sequence goes on from JAIKYG010000069.1 coordinate 7,250, forward strand.
GGTTTCCCACGAAGCCCGCCACGAAGGTGTTGGCCGGGCGGTTGTAGATCTCAAGGGGCGGCGCGTACTGCTGCAGCACACCGGTCTCCATAAGGCAGACCCGGGTGGACAGGGTCATGGCCTCCAGCTGGTCGTGGGTCACGTAAACGAAGGTGGAGTTGGTGTCCGTATGCAGGCGCTTTAATTCCGTGCGCATCTCGCCCCTCAGTTTGGCGTCCAGGTTCGAAAGGGGCTCGTCCATGAACAGTACGCGCGGGCTGGGCGCCAGCGTGCGGGCGATGGCCACCCTATGCTGCTGGCAGCCGGCGAGCTCGGCGGGGTAGCGCTTAACGAACTGATCGATCTTGAGCAGACGGAGCATCTCCTGCACCCGGTCCTGTATGCGCTTTTTGTCCCACTTGAGCATTTCCAGGCCGAAGGCGATGTTCTGGTACACCGTCATGTGGGGCCACAGCGCGTAGTTCTGGAACAGGAAGCCTATGTCGCGCTTGTTGGGAGGCAGGTTGATGCCCTTCTCCGAGTCGTACACCGGCTTTCCGTCAATGAGTATGCGGCCGGAGGTGGGGGTCTCGAGCCCCGCGATCATCCTAAGCGTGGTGGTCTTGCCGCAGCCGGAGGGACCCAGGAGCGTCACGAAACCACGGTCCTCTATGACCAGGTTCAGGTCGTCCACGGCGACGAACTTGTCGAAGCGTTTGTTTATGTGTTCAAGTATGATCTGCGGCATGTGCTTAACCTCCGATTCCCTTGTCGAATGACGCGCCGGTCAGTTTGTTTACCAGCGAGTTGATGCCGATGATTATCAGTATGATCAAAAGCGTCACCGCGCTGCCGTACTGGGAGTAGCCCGTCTCGTTGAATGAGAACAGCATGGTGGTGAGCAGATAGCGCGGATAGGGCACCAGCAGGGTGAATAGCGCCACTTCGCGCATCACGTTAATAACGGGCAGCAGATAGCCGGAAATGATGGCGCTCTTCTGTATGGGGAACAGTATGCGCGCCATGCGGGTGACCCAGGGCACGCCGAAAATGGTGGCGGCTTCCTCGATCTCCGGGGAGATCTGCATCATCGAGTTCACGCCGGAACGGGAGGCGAAGGGCAGAAACTTGACGCCCGCCACCAGCCCCAGCAGGAAGAAGGAGCCGTACATCCACTTGAAGCCGCCGCTGGTAGCTACCGCGAGGTAGATGGTGCCGAAAGCCATGGCGGGCATCAGGTAAGGGAAGAACGCCAGGTTTTCCACCGCCCTTGACAGGAAGCTGCCCCTTCTGCGCACGCAGGCGTAGCCTATCAGCATTCCGCAGGTGCCTACCACCATGCTGACCGCCAGCGCCAGACCCACCTGCCGGGCGAGACCCGCCCACATGGTGGAGTTGATGAGTATGCCGCTGGGCATGCCCGTTTCAAACTGGGAGGCTTCCGTGCCGATCCAGAAGTTGAGGGTCATGTTGGACAGGGAGTAATTGCCGGGCTGGCGTATCACGCTCTCCAGCGCGAAGGACACCAGAGGCATGATGGCGAAAAACAGCGTAAGGAATATCAGCAGCGCCGAAATAGGCCAGTTGGCTTTTTTGAGCTTGACCAGGGAGACCTGGCCGCTTTTGCCGGTAACGGTGGTGAAGCTCTTTCGCTTGCCGGTAAAGTACTGGTTCACGCCCAGTATGAGCGTGCCCAGCAGTATGGAGATAAAGGCGATGATGTAGCCCTGCCCTTCGTAGCCCGCCTGTATGAGGGCGCGCATCTTGGTGGAGAGGGTGAAGGTGCGGGTGGCCGAACCCAGGAACACGGGCACGGTGTAGCTGGCAAAGCCGGAGGAGAAGATGAGCAGGAAGGTGGACAGCACCGCGGGCATGATTATGGGCACCGTCACCCGGCGGATTATGGTGAACCTGCCGGCTTTGAGTATCGTGGCGCTCTCTTCAAGGGTGGCGTCCATGTTCTTGAGTATGCCGCCGATGAGCAGGTAGGCGAAGGGGGAGTAGTGCAGGCCGATCACCACGATCATCGGGAACAGGCCGAACACGAACCATTCGGGCATGCATATCCCGAACAGCGATTCCACCATGCCTACCACGCCGCCGCCCACTTTGCTGTTCTGGAACATGTTGGTCCAAAACAGCGCCAGCGTCCAGGCGGGCATCATGTAGGGGAACACGAACACGGCGGAAATGAACTTTTTGCACTTAAGGTCGGAGCGGGTCACGAACCAGGCTACCGTGCCGCCTATAAGTATGCCCAGCAGTCCCGCGCCGCAGGCGACTATCAGGGAATTGAACAGGGGGACCCAGAAATTGGCCCTGCCCCATTCGTAATCCCTGAAAAGCATCTCGAAGTGGTTGAGCGTGAGGCTGCCCACCTTGAGGCGCAGCAGCTTTCTCTCCGTGCCCGCGTGCACCTTGAACATGTTGGTGAGCATGGTCACCATGGGCGCCAGCGAAAGCGCCGCCAGCACCGCCAGGAAGAACAGCAGTATCAGGTTGGCGGGCTTGGAGAAGAACGCTTTCGCCCTGAAATACAGGGGCTCACGCCTCAGATCCTGCCGGATCTCTTTCATAAGTTTACCCTCCCGGGCCGCCGAAAAACAGACGGCGGCGGTAAAATAATAACGGCGGGGGCACGTGACCCCCGCCGGAAGCGATGCTTATTTGCTTACGCGCACGTTGATGAAGCGGTAGATATCGGCATAGGCCGCGCCCAGGCTGTCGATGTAGTCCAGATCCTCGAACACGAGTTTGTCAGCCCAGTACATGTAGCTTTCGTCCTCGAGGTCTTCGGGCTTCTCGATGGTGGTGTTGGGGCTGTAGTAGCCCTGGCTGGAGTTCCAGCTCTTTTCGCCGGCAAAGCCGCCCTCGCTCAGCAGCCAGTTGATGAACAGCGCGCAGGTGTAGGGACAGTCGCTGTCGGAACACACGGTGGCGTAAATGTTGTACATGAAGCCGGAGAAGCAGTCCACGTCGTTCTCAAACTGCAGCACTGTCAGGTTGGGACGGTCTTCGTCCGCGACCTTGCGCAGCTTGGAGAACACGAACACGCCCATGTTGCCCGCCGCGCCGGAGGCGATGCCGGTGGCGATCTTGGAGGCGGAAGTGAAGGTGTAGTTCACGTTCTTGAGGAAGCCGTCGATCCACTGATAGGAAGCGCTGGCGAATTCCTTGCTTTCCCAGGCCTTGCCGTAATACGCCTCGTATGCCTTGGTGAGTTTCTCGGTCCACTCGGAGTTGGTGAGCATGATAAGGAAGTTGAGGTTCACGGTCTCGTTGGTGGGATCCTTGAAGAACACGCGGCCCTTCCAGGGTTCCTCAACCAGCTGCCATACGTTGGTGACGCCCACGGAACCTTCTTTGTTGTTGTAGATCATAAGGGAGTTGATGAAGGTCACGACGGTGGGCTGCTGGTACTGTTCGGGCACCACGTCCTTGAAGGCTTCGGGGAAGTAGTTGTAGCTCAGTTCATCCTCGAGCAGGTTGACCTTGAGGTCGGGACCGTTCTGGACCAGAGCCATGTCGGGAGAATCCTTGACGCCGGAACCGATCTGGTTGGTCAGCTTGGTGTAGGTCTCGCCGTCGTCGATCTCGGCGTAGATCACTTTGCCTGCCAGCTCGGGATACGCCTTCATAAAGTTGTCGGCAGCCTTCTCGGCAAAGGAGGTGGTGGAATAGAAGTTGAGCTGAGCGCCGCCGGCGATCTCTTCCTTCGCCTTGGCGTAGAGTTCCTCGTCGGTCATTTTGCTGGCCGCTTCAAGGGCATCCTGTACGCCTTCGGCTCCGGCCGCGAACATGGCGGAGCACAGCATGAGCAGCGAAAGCACGAGCGCAAAAAACCGTTTCATAAATCGTCCCCCTGTATATTTATAATATCGGTTAAAGTATAGCATTAAGACAATGTAAAGTCAAGCCGCCCGCGCGGCGGCGGGCGCAAAAAACGGCAGACGGTGCGAGAGCCGTCTGCCGCGATAATCAGGATATTCGGTTTACAGTACTTTCGCGGCCTCCGCGCACATGAGCAGGAAGGCGCCCACGCCGTGCAGGTCGTTGGTGCTGGTGGGGCGGGCGCAGTAGAAGGGATAGTCGCCCACGCCGGTGCCCACGCATACGTTGCCTATCAAAAGGCCGTTTTCATCCTCGCCCAGGCGCTCGAAAATGCCTTTTACCGCCTTGAGGGCGGGCCTTAGCGCGTCTTTTTCCATGAACCCTTGCCTTACGGCCATGCACAGGGCGGCGGCGTACAGGCAGGTGCAGGAGGACTCAAGCCAGTCTTCGGGCTGATCGCCCTTGTTGACGACCTGGTACCACAGGCCGGAGGCGCTGTCCTGCCAGGGCAGCAGGGCGCGCAGCAGCTCCACAGCCAGGGAGGAGAGGGCCTTTTTCGCTTCGCCTTCGGGCAGCAGCTCGCAGTCCGTTAGCAGCGCTACGGGCACCCAGCCTATGGAACGGCCCCAGAACTCCGGGGACCTGCCGGTGACCGGGTCGGCCCAGGGCTGGCGTTTTTCGTAATCCCAGGCGTGGTACCACAGCCCGGTCTTGTCGTCACGGGTCTTTTCCCGCATCATTTTCGCCTGGAAAACTACCTGGTCTATCATATCTGGCCGGCCGTAGCGCACCGCGTATTCGGTCATGAACGGACCAGCCATATACAGGCCGTCCAGCCACATCTGGTTGCGGTACCAGGCCTTGTGCCAGAAGCCGCCCTCGGGATTGGTGGCGGTATGGGACATGTAGTACGCCACCGTGTCCATTGCCGGGAGGTAGCGCGCGTCTTTGGTGCGGTCATACAGGGGGAACAGCAGCACGCCGGGCTGCAGGTCGTCCAGCTGCCCGGGGTTGAAGCCCACGATGTTCCCGTCCGGACTCACGCAGGAGTCCACCCAGTTGCGTATATAGTCAAAGTACTTATCGTCCCCGGTCAGCTTCCACACCTGGCACATGCCGGACAGGAACACGCCCTGATGGTAGTGGAACTGACCCACGGGAGGCAGCTTCGGCGCGTCGAATTTCGCCATAAGCGTGTCGCAGGCGCGGCGCGCCAGGGCGATTATGTTGTCTCTGGTGATCTCGGTATTCATAAGCTCCTCCCCACAAAAGCGTTGAATTCTTCGGATGTTTCGCTGAAGGACTGGATCGCGATGACCCTGTCCTGATAAGGCACGACCAGCAGCTCCTGCCCGTACATGCCGCCTTTTCCGTAAGTGCCTTTCCGCCCGTAACGGTTAAGGGCGAATTCGCGGGATACCGCCAGGGCGGTCCATTCTTCGGACAGTATCCGTTTGCCCTTGTAAAGCCCCTTGTTCAAGTATACAAGGCCGAGTTTGGCCATGTCGGACGAATGGACGTACAGCCCGGTGGCGCCGATCGGATGCCCCTGCGGGCAATGGCTCCAGGCGAGCTCCCGGACCCCCAGCTTTGTGAGCATTTCCTTCCAGAGGAAGTCGTCCAGCTTCATGCCGGCTTTCTTTTCCGCTATGCGGGACAGCAGGTAGTACGCCCCGTCGGAGTAGCGGTCCTCTTTGCCCGGCTCATACGCCAGTGGATAAGTAAACAGATACCTTAAAAAGTCGTCCGTGAACTCCCAGGAGGGCTTGACGTCTATGTCCAGAAAGCCGCCCGGCAGCCCGAGACGGTGGGTGAGCGCCATTTCCACGGTGGAAGAGCGCCACCTTTCGTCCATGCCGCTTTCGGGCAGCTCGTCCGAAAGAATGTCGCATACCTTCTCGTCAAGCTTAAGCAGCCCCTTGTCGTACAGCAGGCCGATCCCCGTCATGGTGAAGGTCTTGGCCACGGAGTACACGTTCTGGCAGGGGCTTACGGGCAGAAGTTCGGCGGTAACGACTTCACCGTTTCCGTATGCTTCGGAAACGCGGATGACGCTTGGTGCTTTTTCTTTTGCGAAAGCCGCGCAGTCTTTCAAAAACGGGCTGAGCTCGGCCATATCGTGACCTCCCGGCAGTGTTTATTTAAGGGGACCGAATTCCCTGATCCCGGCCATTATGCCCCGCACTATCGGCACATAGCGGTCCATGGGCGCGTCCTCGGTTATGCCGATTATGAGCCTGCGGGGATCCTTTGCGGCTTCTATCAAGCCGATGGTGTCCTTCGCAATCTGCTTTTCGTCGTGGAGCTGCCAGGCGGAGGGAAAGTGCAGCGAAAGCAGCTTGTCGCCGAATATCCGCGTCGCCTCGTATACGCCCGGGCTCATGACAGGGTCGTAGGCTTCGATATAATCCAGCTTTGCTTCGGCAATCAGGTCCATTATCGGGCCGTTGCAGGCGTCCAGGTGGGTGCCCAGCAGTTTGCCGGCGGGGTGGATAAAGCGGTAGGCGTCCTCGTATTCCCGCATGTAGAAGGTCCTGTAGCCTGCGCGCCCTATGATCTCGGGGGTGGGATTGCCGCCCTGGTTCACTATCTCAAACGGATCGTTCGCGGTGATCGGATACGTCTGGGCGTACGCCCGGCGCATATGCTCTGTCAGCTCAAGCAGCTTGTCCCGGTTGTCCATCCACTCGTAGCACCAGGTCTCCGGACCCATGATATAGCCGAGCAGGTCCGAGACCGGTTCGTGCGGAAGGTGCGTGCGCACCAGCACGCTGCCTTTTTTAGTGTCCTCTTCGCAGTCGGCGGTCAGCGCGTCATAGCGCGGCACGGCCCTTTGGTTGTCAAAGAGGTAACACAGCTTTTCGTAATCGCTTTCGTCCTTGAACGGATACTCGCTCGTCCAGGCGGTGATGGCGTCGTACTCCTCGGTCTTGCTAAGGTCTCCGAAAGGGGTGTGGGTGACGCTGCGCAGGATGTAATGGCCGCCCGGCAGGTCGGTCCGGGTCTTCTCAACTGTGACCTCGCCTTCCTGCACTATACGGAAGGATTCCAACCGCCTGATGCAGCATATGCCAAGGTCCATCAACTCCCGCTCATACGGACGGCCCGCGACCTTGGTCTCGTATATGGTGAAGGGCACGTAATCCGGGGATTCGCGGTGATACACTGCCCTGACGCGCTCGGAAGGCGTCATGTTACGCTTTGTCCCACCCGGCCAGTTCTTCGAATACCGGCCAGGCTTCCTTGGCATAGAAGCGGTGGCCCTGGGCGCCTATCACGTGGCGTATGCGGTCGCCCGCGCCGAGGGGAGCGTAGTAACCTGAGCGGGCGATGGAAAACTGTTCCTTCGCGGAGTCGACGGGGAATATGCCGTCGTGCTGGCCGCTCACTATAACCAGCGGGTGGGGAGCGATAAGTCCCGCCAGTTCCGCCATGTCGAATTCCTTCATTATGCCCGGTATATAGTTGCAGATGCAGTGCTTCTGGGCGCCGATGGAGGGCAGATAGCCGGAGAACGCGCAGGAAGGCATGGCAGCGCCGATAAACGGATACAGCGCCGCCGCGTAGAAGGTGGTGGTGCCGCCGCCGGAATTGCCCATCAGGGCGACCCTTGAGCTGTCTATAACGGGGAATAAGTCAAACACGGTCTCCAGCGCGCACTGGATGTCCCAGCACCTTTCGCCTATCAGCGTCCGCCCCAGCATGAGCGCCTGTACGGCGGGCTGGAAGCAGTCCGGCCCCTTCTCGGTGCCGCCGCTCTCACCGAAGCCCCTTTGCTCCACGGCCAGCGCCGCGTAGCCCCGCTTTACGGCCTGGACGGCGAAGTCCCGGTCGCCGTCTATATCCTCCTGGTCGCCGGGGAACCGCGGCACGCCCAGAGATATGTGCATGCCGGTGGAATGGCCCTGCAGGCACACCATGAGCGGCAGGCTGCGGCCTTCGTTTTTGGGAAGGAGCAGGTGGCAGGGCACGCGCACGTCCTTTTCGGAATATAGGATGATACGGGTCTCGGTGCAGTATTCCCTTTCCCGCGTCCAGCAGATCTCCGGACGGGGATCGACCTGCTCGAACGGCAGACCCAGCAGCTTTTCCAGCTTGCGCCGGGCGGCAGCCTGCCAGACGTTTACGTCCTCGCCGGGCCGTATGCGGCCGGCAAATGTGTTTTCGCTCATGCGCCTGAGCATCTCTTCACGGGGATCGAATATGGTCAGAGCCATGCTTTACCTCCCAAACGCGGTTTGTTTGTCGTTATGCGGAGTAGTTTTCGAGGAAACGCTTCACGAACGCGTCGTCGTTTAGTCGGGGGTACATCTCGTATACACGCGTTATCTCATCCGCCTGGCCTTCGCCCAGACCTTCGGCGGGATCGAGGCACCAGACGCCGTCCATGAGCCCCTGCCGCCTGAGCACTTCGTGCATTCCGGCGATACAGCCGCCGAAACGGTTGTGCGCGTCGAAAAACGCGCCGTTCACGTCCGTTACCGCCGCGGCGAGCTCCAGCAGTTCCCAGGGCACCGCCTGATCTTCCGGCAGCGCCTTGATCTGCCTGAAAAGCTGTACGGCCGTGTGCGTCCAGGCGCACCAGTGGCCCAGCAGCCCGCCCCGGGTGGTGACGGTCTTTTCGTTTTCGCCGTAACCGAAGCGGTAGCGGGTGATCAGATCGATGACTATGTTGTCGTCGTTGCCGGTATACAGTGCGATCTCGTGATCCGCGAAAGCTATGGCCCTTGCCACGTCCACGGTGCGGTACCTGTCGAAGGCGGCGCACTTGATGGCCTTCACGCCCTCGATAGTGCAGACCTGCCGCCAGTAGTCGTATGAAAACGCCCTTCCGCCCACGGCTACCTGCAGATAAAAGCCCATCACGTCCATGATCTCGGCCACGGCGCGGGTGCGCACGACCATTTCTGCTTCGCTTAGATGGCTGAGCCCGCCGGGACTTAACAGCGCTATATCGTAGCCCAGACGTTTCGCCGTTTTGGCTTCGCTAAGCGCCTGTGGCGTTTCGCCGCACACACCCGCGACGGCGAGAACGGGTCTTCCTTTTTCGGCGCTGTAGGCGCGCATTTCGTCTATCGAGACCTGCAGCACCTTTTCGAACAGCCCGATCTCGGGCTTCCTGATAGCGAACTGGGTGGTATGCACGCCCACGGCCAGCCCGTCCGCGCCGCTTTCCATATAGTAGCGGACCAGCCGGCGCTGTTTCGCCTCGTCGAACTGCCTGTCTTTATTCAGCACCAGGGGCATGGCGGGTATGAACGCGCCCTTCATCAAAAGCTCGTACGCGGTGGTATCCATCAGAAGTTTCCTTTCTGCTCCTCAAAGTGGGTGGGCTTGTTCAGGTTGCGCCCGCCATCCAGTATCCAATCGGCCTGCATGCGCATCAGTTCGTCCAGGGACACGTCCGGGTAGCCGAAGGCGCCCATGCATTTCTGGGAATTGCACAGTATGCCTTTGTCGCCGGTCTCCTCGGCGAACGTGACTTCCCTGCCCAGCAGTCCGGCCAGCTTTTTTGCGGCCTGCTTTACGCTGACCGTTTCGGGGCCCGTCACGTTCAGCGCGGGGCAGCTTTCGTCCGCGAGCAGCAGGGCTCTTAACGCCGCCTCATTGGCATAGCGCTGCCACACGCAGTTGAACGCGGGCACGCCCAAGGGGACGGGCTTTGACGCCAGGATCCACTGGCACAGGTCGTTGAGTATACCGTATCTGAGGTCTATGGCATAGCTTAAGCGGAACTTAAGTACCTTTGCGCCGTAGTGCGCGGCGGCGTATTCGAACACGCGCTCGCGCCCCAGGCAGCTGGACGCGTATTCGCCCACGGGAGCCGGGGTGACGTCCTCGGTGCAGCCGCCGTCTTCGGGCCCGGAAAACGGGTATACGTTGCTGGTGGAGAACACCGTGTAGCTCGTTGGACCGAAGTGCTTTGTGACTATGGCGGGCACCACCGTGTTCATCTCCCAGGTCTCGCACGCGCCCCGGGAAGTGCCGAACTTGCGCCCCGCCATGAACACTATGTTTTCGCACTCAGGCAGCTTTGAGACCTCGTCCGGGTCAGTGAGCTCGCAGGACAGCATTTGGACGCCCGCGTCGGCAAGCAGCCTGCGCGCTTCGGGGTCGGAAAAGCGGGACACGGCGATCACGTTCGCGCTGTTTCCCAGCGCCCGCTTCGCCATTACGGAGAGGGTGGGCCCCATTTTGCCGCCCGCGCCTATGATCATCACGTCGCCGCGGAGGCTCAGCAGATCCTTTTTGAGCGCCTCGGATGGGCGGGACAGCATTTCGTTAAGCTGAGTTTCGTTCATTTTATCAATCCTCGATTCCTATCGTCCTGAGCAGCTCAAGGGTCTTGTCTCTGATCGTTTCGGCGACTCCCGCCCTGAACAGACTGGAGCGCGCCTCGTAACCGCCTTCAAGGTAGTCCTTGGCGAGGGGGAAATAGTTGGAATACCCGTTCACGCAGCAGCAGGGGAGGACAAGGCCGCGTCTGGCGGCGGCTTTGATCTCCCGCCCGGTCTGCGCAAAGGGTTCGCCGGGTATCCCCGCCAGCGCTACGGGCCCGAACCTGACGGCGCTGATAAGCAGTTCGAAGCCGTCCGGCCCGTTTTCCAGCTCCAGCATGCGTTCGGCTTCCGCCACGACGGTGGTGAGCTGCATGCCGGCAAACGGCAGCTCGGAATCCCGACCCGAAGCGTGGAGCCGGCAGATGCGTCTCGCTTCCGGGAGCTCTTCGGGCGCGGGCCGGTTGGAGGGACAGAAGACGACGTCCCCGGCAGCCCCAACGTCCGCGCATTCGCTGTATTCGACTTTGTCGAAGATTTGCAAGACCGCCCCGGCGATCACCCTGCCCATGTGGCGGGAGTGGCCGTAGCCCCGCATGCAGTCGTCAAAGTCCATTTTAAGGTCGTTGAGCGCGCCGCCCTCAGGGCGGGTGTTCACGTGGTTCACGTCTCCTATGGCGCCGTTCAATACCATGCACTTGACGCCGTCCAGCGTTTTTTCGAGCGTGCGCCTGGCGAAGCCCGGCCAGTCCGCGGAGATCACGCAGCCGCCTATCGTGTCGGGATGCACCGCAAAATGCGCGATGACGACGCTGTCCGCGCCTGTCCGGTCAAAACGCACCACGCTTACCGTGTCGTCGACTTCGCCCACGGGGCACACCACGTCGGGATTGTTTATGCCGGGATTCGTGTGTATGTCGCCGTCTTTCATCCGGTAGCGGCGTATGAAGGCGATGTTCGGCGCGTGCGCCGTTCCGAAGCCGAGACGGGCGGGCTTCATATCGTCAAGCGCCATGCGCCCCGCGTCCGCCAGCCTGCGCCTGAGGAATGTGAAATACTCCTGCCTGAGTTCCGGCGCGGCGTCACCGTCCAGCTGCGGACCGGTGTGGGTGTGCGTGCAGGCTATGAAGATCCGCTCCCTGCCAAGACCAAGCTCTTCTGATATGAAGTTTATTATCGGCTGGCAGAACTCGTTTTTCAGTTCGAGCAGATCGACGCTGTACACGAGCACGGTCGTGCTTCCGTCCGACACCGCCAGCGCGCAGACTTCCAGCGGGTCAAGCACCTGCTGCGCAAGCCTCAGCTGGTAGTAACCGCCTATCGGTATCCCCAGCGGGGGCGTTATGTCAGTTCTCGCGAATCCTACGCTCAATCCCATGGCAGTCACAGCCTTTCCTATTTTTTGATGAACTGGCGGTTATAGTCCATGATCTCCCTGGAAACGTCCCTTATGCGGGTAAAGTCCTGCACCAGGGGATCCTGGCACAGGGCGGAGGTGAGCTTGTTCTCGTCCCATTCCATGGCGGCTTCCATGAACATCTCCTCCCTGAGCGCGGTAGCCTGCACCACGAGGCGCGCCGCGCCGGGCAGGGGATTGGCTATGGCGGGGTGCACGCCGGTGGCGTCGAAGGTCACGAAGGTCTCGACCACGGTGTCCAGGGGAAGCTCCCGGGTCTGGCCGTAATTGCGGTAGTTCATGACGTCGTAGAACTGGCGCCCGCCCTTCAGCGCTTCTATGACGCGGTCGGGGTGTTCCTGGCTGATCCTGAGGGGCGGCATCTTGCCGGTCTCCAGGGGGATAACTATGTTGTTGCGCAGCTTTTCCACGCTCTCGCAGCGGTCTTTGATCCTGTCGTAATGCATGCCGAACAGGTCGCGGTTGGCCTGGGTGCCCGTGGTCTGATAGTAGAACTCGGCGCAGTGCTCGTCGCTCAGACCCGGCATGCAGCCCAGTATGTCCCAGAGTATGAAACGGATGCGCTCGTTCTCGCGCCCGGCAAAGGGATCATCGAAGGTGATGTTGCTCTTTCCCGCCCAAGCGGCTTCTATCATGCGCTTATTGCGCATTATCTCCAGGGCGTCTTCGCCGTGGAATTTGATGTCGGTCAGGAAAGAACAGTGATCCACGCCGGACACGGAGAAGCTGACGTGCTCGAAGCTGTCGGCGCCGAAGTAGGGGAGCAGTATCTCCAGATGGTTCCTGATACCGTGGCAGAAGCCCACCGCGTGCACATCCGCGTACTTCTGCACCGCGCGGGTCAGGGCGGTCAGGGGGTTGGTGACGTTGAGCATGATGGCGTTCGGGCATAGGCGCTTCATTTTTTTGGCGATGCGCACGAACTCGGGCACGTGGCGGACGGTGCGGCTGGCGCCCGCTATGCCGGACTCGCTGCCCTTCACGTTGTAAAACCCGTGCCTGCGGGCGATGTAATGGTCTTCCAGCTCCGCAGCCAGCCCGCCGTGGGAAATGGCGACGGTCACGAAGTCCGCGCCTTCCAGCGCTTTGTCCTCGTCCATGGTCTTGGTCAGGGTTATCGCCTTTTCGGGATACATATCGTTGTAGTACGAGCAGAAGGCGAAAGTGTCGTTAAGCGCTTTTTCGTTTATGTCGTACAGGCACAGCTCGGTCTCCTTATCGTAAAACGGGTTATCCAGAAACGTGCTGTACAGACCGTAAGTCCAGGAATAGGATCCGCCGCCGATCATGGCGATCTTGAGTTTCATAGTTTTGCCTCCGTTTATGCTGTATTATTGCAAAAGTCCGCGCTTTTTAAGCTCGTTTAAAACATCTTCGGTCCTGAACGCGTTGAGTGCGCCCGGCAGCGCCCAGGCATGGGTGTGGGTCTGGTCGTGGAATTCGCAGGATACTATCTCCTCATAGCTCTGGCATCCGCCGCTCAGCTTTACACCAAGACCGCATATGAGCGCGGCTAGCATGGCATATCTGTCCATATCGCCTTCCGAATACAGGCAAATGTCTTCCGAAGCCATGCCGGAAGCCTTAAGCGCCTCGCAGGCGGCGATCGCTGCCCGGGTGCGCAGCGCGGCCAGACTGTCGCCCAGCTGGATCAGGTAAGCGTTCAGTTTGTACATGGTGCTCCAGCTGATATACATGTCCGTGCCGCCCAGTTTGGCGGGCAGCAGCGCGCCTTCGCCGGGCAGATCGAGCACCAGCACCTGCTTTCCTTCCACGACCGCGCGGTGCAGGAGGTTCGAGTGCTCCGCGATACGGTTAACGCCGCCCGGCCACAGCATCATTTCCGTGGGCAGAGGTCCGTCCGGCGCGCGCATGTCCCGCAGGAGCACTCCATTCAGCCAGATGCCGGGTTCGCTGCGGAATATGACGCAATTGTATGCGTAAGGAGGGCAGATGCCCTCGCGGTACACGCGTATCTCCCCGGGGCGGACCTTATCCTTGCCTATGAGCGCGCAGACGCTGTCACAAAGCGCCTTGCCGCTTACGGGCGGCGCCGACACGATCCGGGCAAGCATGTCTTCCGCTTCCCGCTGCAGCGTGCGCATGCCGGGCTTTGACTTAAGTATGCAGCCGCCCGCCGCGAACAGTTCTTCGCGCTTGAGCGGCTCGAAACGGAAGCGGTCCTTAAGCTGTGTGCTAACGTCCGTACCAAGCAAACTGCGAGTAAAAAAGCCGAGGGCTGCAAATGCCAGGGTCTTGCCATAGGCGTGCTGGGACTCGGCGCAAACGAGTTCGGGGAAACCGGGCTTTCCGAGCCGGTCCCACACGCGTTTTGCCTCTTCGCAGGCGCGCAGCGTGCCTTCGCGGGGGAAGAAATCGTGTTTGTTTGAAAGCACGGCCACGGGCTTGGGAGCCATGGCTACAAGTATGTCCGCGTAATCTATGCCTGAAGCGATGCTGCCCGGCCAGATCATTTCGTTGTCCGGGTCCACGCCCTCATCTATCATCGCCCGGTTGTCGCTTATGTACGCGCAGGGCGCGGCGCAGGCGAACTCATCGGCGACGGCAAGCATCAGCATCGAGGTCTGCGTGCCTCCGCCCGAGTGCCCTGTCAGTGCGACGCGGTCCGGATCCACGTCAGGACGGCTTTTAAGGTACTTGAGCGCGGAGAGCGCGTCGGAAACGAAGTATCTTGCCAGGCTGACGCCCATGAGCTTGAACTTCCAGTCCATAAGGTCGTGCTCGCCGGAGCAGCCCTGTATGGGCTGAAGATCGTTTTCGGCATCGTAATGCTCGAAGCGCTCGCCCTCTCCGAACGGGTCCAGAGCCAGCACCGCGAAGCCGGTGCTTGCGAACAGCTGGGCGGCGTACTGATACTCGGGGTCGGCTTTGCCCGCGTCGGTGTGGCCTATCACGAGCAGCACCGCGGGATACGGCGCTTTTCCCGCGCGGGGAGTGTAGACCGTGCAGGTGGCGAAATACCCGGGACGGGTCTCAAGCACTATGTTTTCAACGTTGAAACCGTCACGTTCCGCACGGGAAGTGACCTCGGCGCTCACGAACGACGGCTCGCAGGGCAGGCCGCCTATCGAGCGCAAAAAAGCGTTTTTTACCGCTTCCCGGCGCGCTTTTAAGCTTTCGGCGTCGGTTATGCCTTCCCGCGCCTTGCGGGACATTTCGATATATCCTGCCGCCTTGTCCCTGATATTGATATACAGGTTCGTTGCGGTCTCAACGGGCGGACGCAGCGCCAGCGCCCGGATCTCCCACAGCGTGCGCGCGGACGGCTTTAGACTCTCGCCTTCGTTCAGTCTCGCCTTCATTTGGCCGCCTCTGTCAGGTCGTCGGTAATGACCTTTCCCCGCGCCATCACCCAAACGGGCGCGAGCTCCTTGTCAAGCAGCACCAGGTCGGCGTCGCAGCCAAGGGCGATGCGCCCTTTCCTGTCGGCGCCTATGCGGCGGGCGGGGTTTTCGCTGGCCATGCGCACCGCCTCGGGAAGGGGCACGCCCGCCTTTACCATGTTGCCCACGCATCGGTGAAGCGTAGCCACGCTGCCCGCGAACGCCTGGCGGCTCAAAAGCTTCATGACGCCGTCCTCGTACACCGTCTCGACGCCGTTCTCCTGGCGGTAGACCGTGCCTTCCTTAAGCTCGCTGGCGGAAAACTCCAGTCCGTCGGTTATGAGCTCTATTTTTTCCGCGCCCTTGCAGCGGTAGATGAGCTTAAGCAGTTCCAGCGGCAGATGCTTTCCGTCCGCTATGACCTGCACCGTGAGCTCGTCCAGGTTGAGCCCCGCTTCGATAAGTCCGGGGATGCGGTAGCTGTTCACGCGGATGAGCCCAGAACAGCTGGAATACAGGTGGGTGACGTCGCAGTAGCCGTGCTTTACGGCTTCCTGGACCTCGTAATATGTGGCGTTGGAGTGGGCGATGGAGGCGGTGATTCCCCGCCTGACCAGTTCGTCCCCCAGTTCCATGCCCCCGTCCAGTTCCGGGGCGGCGCCCATCATCTTCAGGCCCTCGGGCCACGCCTCAAACAGGGGAGAGAGATCCGTCTCACGGGGTATAAGCAGGCTGCCGGGCGCCTGGGCGCCGCTCTGCAGGGGATTAAGGCAGGGGCCTTCAAGATGCACGCCAAGCACCGTGGGGCCGGTTTTCTTCCGTGAAGCCGCTTTTGCGGCTGATATGGCTCCGAGCAGCTGGGGCATCGGCGCGGCCAGGGTGGTGGGCAGAAGGGAAGTGGTCCCTTTTTTCGCGTGGGCCAGCGCCATATTGATGGCCGCGTCTTGGGAACCGCTGTTGAGGGAATACCCGCCGCCGCCGTGCACGTGTATGTCCACGAAACCGGGGCACAGGTATAAGCCTTCGGCATCGATCAGTCTGTCGCCGGGCCGGGGATCATAGTGATCTGTTATGTCAAGCACGGCCCCGTCCAGGACGATCACCTGCGTGTCCCTGACTGCCGAGGGAAGTATGACGTGCGCGCCGCGGATCACAGTTTTCATAGGATAAATGCCTTTCCGACGTATAGTTTTATGATGGATATTATTATAGTACACTGCGGCTGCGCTTTCAAGACGATGCCGGCGATTTGTTTATGAAGACATAACATTTTCGGAAATACGCAAATTTTCACGGCGAACCACTTGCAATCTGACGATGTTTGAATTACAATATTAACACCATGTAAGCTTGTGGCATTCGGAGGGCTTTAGGGTGAATACGGGCGTTAGTAAAACGCACAAATACGGAAAGGGAATATTCGCGAGTTTCAGGAAGCACTGGCGGCTGCATGTCCTTGCGCTGCCGGTGTTGGTTTATTTGCTCATATTCAGCTACGCGCCCATGTTCGGCGTGATACTGGGCTTTGAGAATTACTCCGTGGCAAAGGGCTTTTTCGGCAGCGAATGGCTGGGGCTCAGGAACTTCGAGTTCCTTTTCCACACGCTGGACGCCTGGCGCATCACCCGCAACACGGTGCTCTACAACATCGCCTTCATCACCGTGAACACCTCGCTCTCGGTGCTGCTTGCGCTGGTGCTGAACGAAATGTACATGCGCAAGCTTTCCAAAGTCATACAGACCATGATGATCATGCCCTACTTCCTGTCCATGTCGGTAGTGGCCATCATAGTCTACGCGTTCATCGGCGCCAACGGCGTGGTGAACTCCATAATCAAATCCATGGGCCGCAGCGGCACGAACTGGTATATCTATAAGCCCCTGTGGCCGTTTCTGCTGGTGTTCATAAGCGCCTGGAAGGGCGTGGGCTACACCGCCATAGTGTACGTGGCGTCCATTTCCGGCATTTCGCAGGAATACTACGAAGCGGCGGTGCTGGACGGCGCCAGCAAGCTGCAGCAGGCAAGATATGTCACTCTGCCGCACTTAAAGCACATAATCGTCATAATGCTCATCCTCAACATGGGCGGCATGTTCAAGGGCGATATCGGCCTTTCCTACAATGTGACCATGAACAGCGGCGCGCTGTACGAAGTGGTGGACGTCATAGACAGCTACGTGTACAGGGCGCTCAAGACCCTGGGCAATACGGGCATGTCCACCGCCGCCGGTCTGTATCAGTCGGTGGTCGGATTCGTGCTGATCATCATATCCAACAAGATCGTTCGGCACGTGGACGAAGAATCGGCGCTGTTCTGAGGAAAGGAGGGGACGGTAAATGAGCAAGCAAAAAGAAGACAACTCCTTCCTGAAGATCAACCGTATCAAGCCTGCGACGAACGCGTTTTTCACTGTGTTCATGAGCGTCGTCGCAGTGCTGACCGTGGTGCCGGTGGTGCTGGTGTTCATCATCTCCATCACCTCGTCCGAAAGCCTCACTTTCCGCGGCTTCAGCTTTTTCCCGCTCAGCACCAGTTTTGTGGCCTATAACAGCCTGTTCAAGACCGGCTCCCAGCTGGTGGACAGCTATATGGTGACCATAGCCGTCACGGTACTGCACACGTTCATAAGCGTGCTGATAATGACCATGTACGCCTACGTGCTGGCTCAGCAGCGCTTCGGCGCCAAAAAGCTCTACACGTTCATGGTGTTTTTCACGATGCTGTTTTCCGGCGGTCTGGTGCCCTCATACATCATAAACGTGAACGTGCTGCACCTGTACGATACTTTCTGGATACTGGTGTTAAGCGGCATGGTGAGCGCCTTCAACATCATAGTGTTAAGGACGTTCATATCCACCACGATCCCCATAGAACTCTTCGACGCGGCGCAGATCGACGGCGCCACGGAATTCAGGATATTCGGCAGCATAGTGATCCCGCTGTCCAAGGCGGGGCTCGCCACCATCGGACTGTTCGTGCTGGTGGGCAAATGGAACGAGTGGTTCACCGGCATGCTCTACATCGACAATCCCAAGCTCGTGCCGCTGCAGACCATGCTTACGCGCATACAGCAGCAGATCGACTTCATAAAAAACAACTCGTCCCTGGCGTCTTCTCCCGACGGCATGGCGCTGCTCAAGAAGATGCCCTCCGAGCAGACGCGCATGGCCATACTGGTGCTTACGACCGTGCCCATACTGTTCGCGTATCCCTTCTTCCAGCGCTTCTTCATCCACGGCATGACCATCGGAAGCGTGAAGGGTTAACATGTATCCATACCGGAATGATCCGGTAAATATATAGGAGGTATTTCAATGAAAAAGCTCACCCGCATTCTCAGCGTACTGCTTGCTCTGGTGATGCTGCTGGGTCTCACGCCCGCGATGGCAGACGAACCCGTCACGCTTGACTGGTATGTAGCCACAAACGTGTCTCCGGACAGCCAGACCGTGTTTGACGCGATCAACGCCTACCTGCTTGAGAAGATCAACGCCAAGATCGAATTCCACTGGATCGATTCTTCCGAGTATTCTTCCAAGGTCGGCCCCATGATCCTCAGCGGCCAGAAGATGGACATCATCAACTGCAACAGCGGCATCGGCTATGTGGACTACGTGATGAAGGACGCGTTCCTCCCCATCGAGGAGCTGCTGCCCGAGTACGCGCCCGAGACCTACGCCATGATCCCCGAGGGACTGTGGAGCGCCATGAAGGTCAAGGGTCACATCTACGGCATCCCCTCCTACAAGGATTCCGTCAAGATGTACGCCGTCATGGTCAACAAGACCCTGGCCGAAGAGATCGGCCTTGAGCTCCCCGCGACCGTGAAGGACTATCAGGAAATGATCCCGCTGCTGCGCGAAGCTTTCGAAAAGCGCAACGAGCTGCATCCCGAGTACAAGCTCAGCGAGACCGAGTACGTCCCCATGAGCCGTACCTTCCCCGACCTTGACCAGTGGGCTCCCTATGAGACCATCAACGGTCTGGCGGCCGTGAACGTACCCGGCATCGAAGCCTTCGCGGGCATGGGCGCCGGCGAGACCGTGTTCAACATCTATGCCACTCAGGAATACCGCGATCTGTGCAACACCGTCGCCGAACTGGTAAGCGAAGGCGTGCTGCATGAGAATCCCTGGTACTGGGATCCCGACAGGATCTACAACCAGGATCCTTCCGCGTACCTGGTGACCGACATCGGCAACGGCTATGTTTACGTGGACGAGCATAAGGATTCCCCGAACTACATCACCACGATGGTGCCCTTCGAGGACAACCTGGCCACCACCAACTACCTGCAGGCTGCCGTCAACTCCATCAGCGCCAAGTGCGAGAACCCCGAAGTCGCCATGAAGGCGCTCGAGCTCATCAACACCGATCCCTTCGTAGCCACCGCGCTGCGCTTCGGCCTTGAAGGCGAACACTGGGTACAGAGCGAAGAGGAGAACGTGATCTCCTTCGCCGGCACCAAGAACGAAGATTCCGGCAACCGTGCCCACTACTACTGGTACGGCGCCAACTTCGGCGCTCTGGTATACTCCAAGGTGCCCCAGGGCTATCCGAACAACTTCATGGAGCTGATCAAGGCTGCCAACGAGAACGCCATCTCCGACACCAACCTCGGCTTCATCTTCGATCCTTCTCCCGTGCAGAACGAGATCGCCGCTTGCAGCGCCGTTATCGACGAGTACACCACTCCCCTCAAATGGGGCTGGATCGCCGCCGCTGACGTAGACGCTCAGATCGACGAGTTCGTTGCCAAGCTGAACGCTTCCGGCGCCGAGGCCATCGTGGCCGAAGCTCAGGCCCAGCTGGATGCCTGGAGAGCCGAAAACAAGTAACCAAACCTTTCCAACGCGGGCGGCTTCCCCCCTAAGGGCAGCCGCCCTTTTAGTGAGACAGGCGCTTTGCCTGCGGCCGCAGAAGTGAAGCTGGAGGATCATACAATGCAGGACAGACTGTTTGAGACCGTATCTCCCGAATCGCTCGGAATACCCTCGGTAAGCGTGATACGTTTTCTGGACAAGATGAAAACGTACGGGTTCCCGATCCACTCCTACATAGTGACGCGCCACGGAAAGATCGCGGCGGAGGGCTATACCGCGCCGTTCGGGCCCGATACCAAGCACCGCATGTATTCGGTGAGCAAGAGCTTTACTTCTGTGGCCATAGGTATGCTGATAACCGAAGGCCGCTTAAGCCTTGACGACACGGCGGCGTCATTTTTCCCGGAATACCTGCCCGAAGATCCGTCGCCCTACACGCTGCGGGCGACCGTGCGCGACCTGCTGCGCATGGCGACCCCGAACGAGGAGGGCTCGTACAACTGGGACTCCCCGGATTTTGTCCGGACGTTTTTCGACAACAAAATCATCAAGCACGAACCCGGCACCATCTTCCACTACGACACGGCGGGCACCACGGTGCTTATGGCCATAGTGGAAAAGCTGGCGGGCAAAAAGATACTGGAGTATATGCGCCCCCTGTTTGACGCGCTGGGCATATCGAAGGATATCTGGTGCGTCGAGACGCCGGAAGGCCGCTCCTGGACGGGCAGCGGCATACTCTGCACGCCCCGCGACCTGCTGACATTCGGGCAGTTCTGCATGAACAGAGGCGAATGGAACGGCAAACAGTGGGTGGACAGGCAGTACATGACCGAGGCGACCACCAAGCAGATAGACATCACCACCGCCGATTCCAGTTACATCCGGGACGGCTACGGCTACCAGTTCTGGATGATGCGGCGCGGCGGCTTCGCCTGCTGCGGCATGGGCTGCCAGTACGCGTTCATGGATCCGGAGACCGACACGGTCATGGTGATCACCGCCGACACGCAGGGCATAAACAACGCCGAGGACGCGATCAAATACGCGTATTACGACCTGCTCGACGCCATGGCGGACGGGCCTCTGCCCGAAAACGGGGAGGAACTGAAGCGCTTAAGGCAGTATGTCACAAAGATGCCCATGCATCCGGGCAGCACGGACAGCCCGCTCGCGGCCAAAGTGTCCGGGGTAACATACGACTTTGAAGACAACCTGTTCGGCTTCAAGTGGATGCGCGCGGACTTTGAGGGAGACAAACTGCGCCTGAGCTTTGAAAAGCCCAACGGCTGTTTCACCGTCGATTTCGGGATGGGGAAGTGGCTGGACTTCATATTCCCGGAGAAATACGCCGGCAGGAACATCGCGCGCATGGACACGAACTACCGCTGCATCACCCACGCGGTGTGGGACAGCGAGGATACTGTCGTGGGAAAGGTGATGAGCGTGGACGATTACCTGGGCTCCTTCAGGATCCAGCTTACGTTCAAGGGCGACACGCTCACGGTGTTCATGACCAAACACGCGGAAAACTTCTTTAACGACTATCGCGGCTACCTGGCGGGTCACGCCCGGTAGAAACGAACAAACGGGAGGAAACGGAAACATATGAAAACCTACGCGCTGGTAGGTACGGGATACAGGGGCATCTGGTCCTACTGCGAACCCATCGTGAAAGGATTCGGGGACGTCGCGAAACTGGTGGGAGTGTGCGACATAAACCCCCTGCGGGCGCAGCTGGTGAGCAAATACCTTGAAACCGATATCCCCGCCTACACGGACTTTGACCTGATGCTTAAAGAGCTCAGGCCCGACGTGGTAATCGTCACTACCAAGGACTGCGCCCACGCCGACTACATCTGCCGCGCCCTCGAAGCGGGTTGCGACGTGATAAGCGAAAAACCGCTCACCACGGACGAGAAAATGTGCGCCCGGATACTTGAGACCGAAAAAAGGACGGGGCACAAGGTCACGGTCACGTTCAACTGCCGCTTCATGGACTTCTACGTGAAGATCAAGGAACTGGTGGCTTCCGGGCTGATAGGCAATGTGCTGTCGGTGCACTACGAGTGGCTGCTGGACACCAGCCACGGTGCGGACTATTTCAGGCGCTGGCACTCCATCCGCGCGAACTCCGGCTCCCTGCTCATACACAAGTGCACCCACCACTTCGACCTGCTCAACTGGTTCCTGGACGATGAGCCGCTCAGGGTCAACGCTTTCGGCACGCGCAGGTTCTACGGCGACGACCGGCGTCCCCACGGGGAAAGATGCCTGACCTGCGAGTACAAAAAGACCTGTGAGTTTTATCAGGACATCGACCATGAGGACGGCGGCAGGCTCAAGATGCTGTACAAGGACTGCGAGGAAGCGGACGGCTACATCCGCGACCGCTGCCTGTTCTCGAACGTGATAGACATAGAGGACAGCGTGTCGGTGAACATCCGTTACGCCAAAGGCACGGTGGTAAGCTATTCCCTGACGGCGCATTCCCCGTACGAATGCATGAAGATCGTCCTGAACGGCGAAAAAGGCCGCTTGGAATGCGACAACGCCTTCGGCAAGGAGACCATACGCTTTTATGACAGGGACGGGGAGTGCGTGGTGTTCGACCGTTCCAACGTAAAGGTGCGTCCGGGAGGGCACGGCGGCTCCGACCCGGCCCTGAGGGAAAAGCTGTTCAGGGGCTATACGGAGGATCCGCTGGGACAGATGGCGGATACCCGCGCGGGCGCCATGTCCATAGGCATAGGCATCGCCGCCAACATCTCCATGCGGGAGAACCGGGCGGTGGATCTGGGCGAGTTTCTGGGAGGGTTTTACCCGGAACTGAAAAAGTAGTATAATAGTATCACATAATGGATACGGGAGGTTTTTATGAGGATAGTCATTTCGAAGACCGCTGACGATCTGGGCCGCCGCGCCGCGGACAAGGCTGCGGAGCTTATCAAAGCCGCCATAGCCGATCACGGCTGCGCGAGGATCGTGCTTTCCACCGGAGCCAGCCAGTTTGAGACGCTCAAGTACCTGGTGGAAAAGGACATCGACTGGAAGAAGGTGGAGATGTTCCACCTGGATGAGTACGTGGACCTGCCCATCACCCATCCCGCCAGCTTCCGCAAATACCTGAAGGAGCGCTTCGTCGATCTCACCGGCGTTCCCGCCGCCCATTACGTGGACGGCACGCCGGAGGGCATCGCGGCGCTGACGCAGGCGATCCGCGAAGCGCCCATCGACGTGGGACTGATCGGCATAGGCCGCAACAGCCACATCGCCTTCAACGACCCGCCCGCCGATTTCGACACCCGCGTCGCGTATCTGATCGTCAACCTGGACGCGGCCTGCCGGAACCAGCAGGTGGCGGAGGGCTGGTTCGCGGCCATGGAGGATGTGCCCCGCCAGGCTGTCAGCATGAGCGTGTGGCAGATCATGCAGTGCAAGTGCATCGTCTCCGCCGTGCCGCACGAGGAGAAGGCCTGGGCCGTCGCGCACACGCTGGCGAACGAGCTGACGCCCAAATATCCTGCGACCATGCTCAAGACACACGACGACTTCAACCTGTTCGTGGACGCCGCCTCCTACGCCGACGCGAAGGAGATCGTCACTCTCAAGGGCAAGACCGAAATCGTCGACGAGCGGTGAGTTTTTCCCCACACTCAAGCCCCGGTTCCTTCCACGCGGAAGGAACCGGGGCGTTTCTGCGGATCTCATTCCGCCTCCCGCTGCCGGTTCAGGACGAACACCGCGGCCTTCTTGCCATTGACCAGCGTGTCGACCTGCCGGAAAATACCGATTCCCAGCTGATCACAGGCCGCCGCGAATTCCTGTTTCCGCGCCGAGAGCACGACGAGACTGCTGCCCGGCCGCGTCACGCGCAGGAGTTCCCGGAGCATCCGCTCATAAAACTCCGCGATGTCGCCGATGTCCTCATAATAGCCCCAGGGCGGATCGGTGATCACAGCGTCCGCCGCGCCGTCCTGCAGGTGTTCCAGCCGCAGCGCGTCGGCAGCCCGCAGGTCGAGCCGGGGCGACTTCGCCCAGTCTTCGCGCCGCAGCCGCTCCACCTTCCCGCGGTCGATGTCCGAGGCCATCACGCGCCCGACCTCGAATCCGCTCAGCAGCTGCCGGGGAATCGCACCGTAGCCGCAGAACGGGTCGCAGACCACCGCGCCCCTTTCCGGCGGCGCGCAGGCGATCATCAGGCGGCAAAACTCCGGCCTGAGTTCGCCCGGGTTCAGGTTTTTCTCCGTCGCCTCGCGCTTGAAGAGCAGCTGGCCGTAAAAACCGACTCCCTCCGAGCGGATGATGTACCACAGCTCCGTCGTCGGCTTCACGCGGTCGATTCTAAGGCCGCTGAAGTCCGTCACGTGCTTCTCCGCCTGACGCGCGACCCCCGCGTCCACCTTCTCGAAGCGGTTCTCCCGCGAAAAGCGTACCCGGAACGATCCCTTCGTCAGCGGAAACCTGTGCCTGCGCGACGCTGTCGCCGCCACCATGCCGGGGAAAGATACCCGACCGCCCGAAAACCGGTCAAGTACGGCAAATATGTTGTTGAGGTAAATGACGCTGCGAACCGTCCGCCAGTCCCCCTCGTAACGGAAATG
>JAIKYG010000071.1:0-72091 GCA_024683475.1 Clostridiales bacterium
GGACCGAGCGGAGCCACGGCATATGATATTCCTCAGTAGCTCAATGGCAGAGCATTCGGCTGTTAACCGAAGGGTTGTAGGTTCGAGTCCTACCTGAGGAGCGTAAACCACCGTCAATGCGGTGGTTTTTTTGTGCCATTCAGTATATTATAGATGTGCTGCAAAACAGGTTTTTACTGTTGGATGTCCGTTTTGCCACGACCTGCCAGGATACGCTTCATGCCGCCTTCCCAGCGTATTTCGGCTTCTATGGGACAGTCAGCGTCTATGGTTATGACAGGCTCATCTGTCACGGAGGCACGGGCTTCACAGCGCAGGGAGACAGGCACATCGCCGAAGGGATAATCGCAGATGCCGTGAGCGTCGGTAAGACGCACATCCCAGCGCAATTTTCCGTGCACGGGGTCGCTTTTTATGCCCATTACATACTCGTACAGTATGGACGTATGAAACAGACCGCTCCAGCCCACAAAATCTTTGGCGGCAAGATGTCCGTCCACTTTGCCCGGAGCGAATGATTCGGGCGCATAGTTTTCCCACACGGTGCCGGTATCGGTAAACACACGGGTGGCGCAGTCCACGCAGGAGCGGGCGATATCGTATGCCAATGCGTCGCGTCCGCTTTGCTCCAGCCCTCTCAGTATCATGTAATTGGTGGGTGCCCAGATCGCGCCGCGCCAGTAACCGCCTTCCGGGCAATAATCCGGACTGTCTGCCGAGAGCGTGGGCACCCGGTTGGGACGCTTGAATTCCTGTTCGTTTTCCAGATGCGCGATGAAACGCTCCATGCGTTCCGGTGGGACGATCCCGGCCAGCAGCGCCCAGTAGGCAGCCACGGATTTTACGCCGTTTAACTGTCCGTTGCGCCATTCGTCAAAGTAGAAAGCGTCCTTCTCGGACCACAGCCGGTCGTTGAAGAGTTTGGTAAGCAGTTCTATTTCGTTCTGCAGCGCGGGGACATCTTCATCATGTCCCAGTTCAACGGCCATGTTTGCAAGGCAGCGGGCATCCAGCACAGCCTGCAGCGTTGAGTCCACCCAGACCATATGGCCGTTGGAGTGGGAAACATTGCGGCCGGGCTGCATGCGGGGCTGATTGTCCATGCCGCAGCCCCAACCGGAAGACCAGTAAGAACCGTCCCTCCAGGTTCGGTGCTCCGCCATCCACTCATGGTACGCCAGCAGAGGGTAGTATACGTCGCCAAGACGCTGCTTATCGGTTGTGGTTTTGTAGTATTCCCATTCACACCAGGCCATTACTTCGGGACCTGTGGAGCAGGGATCGAAGCGGGTGAAGCGTTCGCCAGCGATGTCTTCCCGCAGCTGACGGCAGATATAGCCGTCCTGATGCTGGCGGGCATACATATTGTCCAGAGTCTTCTGAAAGTTGAATGCGCGGCTGCCGTAGCGTCCGAACATGAGTATGAACGCCGAATCCCACATAAACAGCATGCCGTTGAATGCAGTATCGATAAATGCGGATACGAAACCGCTCTCTTTGACAGGCATGCGCAGGTTTGAAAACGCGAGGCGCCAGACTTTATCATGGCACGCTATGACGTCATCGTGACCCTGCCAGAACGGTTTGGGCAAAAGCCGACGGCTGCCTTCGTATATGGGCAGCGAGCCTGTTTCCGTCTGCCGGGATAGGAAGGGATTCTTAGCTGCGTGCGCGTTGGGAATGTATGTGATCTCGTCGTTGGGCAGGAAATTGGCGTTTGCCATAGAGGCCTCCGTAAAGTCAGTTTCTGTTCAGACCCTTATACACCAGATCGCGTACGCGGGGATGGATCACGCTGTAGCCCTCGAAGAAATTATGTATGTGTTCAACGTAGAATATGCTGATATGGTTGAACGGGTCCACCACTGCGTAGCCGCCCGCGGCGCCGTCCCAGCCGAATTCTCCGGCGGGCGACTGCCCTAAAGCCGTCTCGGTCTTCACTCTGACTCCCAGACCGTAGGAGTACTCAAGGAAGCGGCCCTTACGGAAGTCCTTAAGCAGGTCACCGGTGAGCACGGAATGGGTGAACAGCATGACGCCGGATTCGTTAAGTATGCGGCCGCCGTTTCGCCCCACGCCGCCGTTTGCCAGCGCTTCGGTAAGGGCGCTGTACGCGTCCGCGGTGCCCGCCAGAGCCGCGCCGCCGCTTTCGTAGTTGGGGGAGATAGCGAAGCCCGGCAGTTTTTCGTCCGCGCAGACCATCTTTTTCGTATCTGGGTCAAAGCGGTACAGCGCGCTTAAACGGGCTTTCTGTTCGTCGGTCATGTGGCAGGTAAGGTCGGTGATGCCAAGAGGAGCAAACACGTGTCTGTTCAGGTATTCGCTGAAACGCTCCCCGCTTATCGCCTCTATCACCGCGGCGATCACATCGTGTCCCAGGCTGTAACGGTAACGGGTGCCCGGCTCGTACAAAAGCGGCATGCGGGCTATGGCTGCCACGACTTCGCGGGTGGTCGCGTCCGGCTTTTTGGCCAGCAGTTCGCGTATGCCTTCGGAATGCAGGTCGTAGGTGAGTCCGGCGGTCATGCTCATGAGGTCTATTATCCTGATGCGGTTTTTCGCGTAATGGGAAGGCTCCCTAAGACCCGGGCTGTAGCTTTCGCCCTTGGCGTTGTAGTCCGCGTTCATAACGGTCATGTATTCCCATTCCGGCAAAAAACGGCTGACAGGGTCGTACAAACTTGCCTTGCCCGCTTCTATCAGCTGCATCATGGCGGTCATGGTGACAAGCTTGGTGCAGGAATACATAAGGTAAAAGTCCTTTTCGCTCACGGGACGCGTGCCTACCGTGTCCGAAAAGCCCACCATATGCCGGTAAACGGTTTCGTGTTCCTTTGTTACTATCACGTCCAAGGCGGGAATGCCGTATTCTTCATTAAGCGAATCCAGATACTGTGTCAGCAGATGGAAATTCATGCAGACTGCCTCCTGTTTAAATGCATATTGGCGGGGTCAGACCGTGCGCGGCCTGCGGAAGCGGGGATGAGCAAAATCGCCGGGCTTAAAGCCGACGCTGCCCAGGTATTCCCTTGCCGTGTCATTCGCGTCGTTATATTTCGGACCGTGGCAGTCCGTGCCGATGGTGATAGGCACTCCGCTTTCGAAAGCGCCGCGCACGAACT
The DNA here is from genome assembly GCA_024683475.1 of Clostridiales bacterium. Classification (GTDB taxonomy): domain Bacteria; phylum Bacillota; class Clostridia; order Christensenellales; family Aristaeellaceae; genus RUG14130. The sequence continues at coordinate 3,123 of JAIKYG010000071.1, forward strand.
CCGCGTAAGCGCGCCTGAACGCCTCGGGATGCAGGCCGAAGAAAAAGCCGGTATTGGCTTCCATGGCCTTGCCGTTTTCCCGTATGGCTGCCCAGAGCTCTTCGTGCATGGACCGGGGAACGATGGAAAAATCATCAAAAGGCACCTGGCGGCCGCCGTCGTCTTCATAGGTGCCGAAGAAGCAGTAGGGGTGCCCGACGATGTCCACCAGGGGCGAGCACGCGCATACCAGATTCTGACGGTGCATGTCCTTTACCACCACGCTGCGGGTGCGTGGCGCGTCCAGTATCCAGTGGCCGGCGCCGATAACGTACTCGACACCGCACTCGTCCAGTTCCTCTTTGGTAAGAGGGAACGCCACGGGCTCCGGGCCGGGGATGTCCGGCTTTTCGTAGCCTTCCTTGGTGCCGTGCTTTCGGTCATACTGTTCAAGCCAGCCCGATATCGTGGTGAGTTCCACGCCAAAGTGAAAACCCGGCCTGGCGTACTGCCTTACAAGTTCGCGGGAAGCTTTCAGAAAATGGATCCAGCTGGGCACGTTAACGTGGTCTGTAAGCCCGTAATCCGTCAGTCCCTGGGCATCTGCCTGCTTCACAAGGTCGGCTACGTGAAGACTTGCGTCGTAGCTTGCAACAGAATGGATATGCCAGTCGGACGTGTAAAACGGTTGGTTCATGAATAAGACGCCTCCTGTCTGCCACTGTTATACTGATCGATTCATATTATACCAAAAACAAAGCGAAAGGCAATATGCGCACCGAAAATCGAAGGGACTTGTCATGCTGACTTGGGTGTTCTCAAATCCGCAGCAGCGTGGTGAGGGGGAAGCGCAGGTTTTGTGATGCGATGCTATTTTTCTATTTATTTACAAACCTGACGTTGCCATCCGGGGATGTCGCGCGTATAATATAGTGAAACTGGCAAGATACCGGGACAAAACAGAACGGTGCCAAGTCAAGGCTCCCGAAAGAAAGATTTGATATCCGTATCAAAGCAGGGAACAAACATGACGGCGGCACAGTCCTATTACAGAATAAACAACAAGGAGAAAGATTAAAATGAAAAAGACTGGTTTGCTGGCGCTTATCACTGTTATGGTACTCGTATTCGCTATTCTCACTACCGCTTATGCGGAAATAATCCCTTCCTACGGCATAGGTCAGATCGGCCTGCAGGCTACTGTGCTGTGCAACGAACTCACTCTGCGTGAGAAGCCCAGCTCCTCCGCCAAGGCCATCAAGACCCTGAAATTCAGGGATCTCATCATCGTGACCGAAGAGAAAGACGGCTGGGCGTACTGCGTGCTGGGCGATTCCGAGGATGCGCTTGCCGGTTGGGTAAATTCCGAGTTTATCTTTATCGATCCTTCCTGGTACCTCACCGAAGGAAAAACCCCTGTGTATGCCTGGAACGATCTGAATGCCCCCAAAGTGGCCCTGCTGGAGAAAAACACCCAGCTGTTTGAGATCGACACATGCCTGCCCATTCTTAAGAACGAGGGCGAGTGGCTGCTCGTAAGCCTGAGGGGCGCTACCGGCTGGATCCACCTGAGCGGCACGGATCTGGCTGCCTGGCAGGGTGAAGACTGATAAACAAACCTGTCACAGCGTAATGACGTAAAACGACATGGGCGACGGTAAAACACCGCCGCCCATGTTTTATGTATTAACCAGTCCGCAGTGCCGGGCTCCGATCGTCCTGATACCTGCTCTGTATGAACGTATTCCGGGAGCCAAAGCTCGGAAAGCGTTAACCAGTCCGCAGTGCCTGAGTTCGATCACCCGAATACCTGCCTCAGCATGAAAGTATTCCGGGCATCAAAGCTCAGTGACCGTTCATAACACAATTTCCAACCTATGGCGTTATATCGCCTAAAGCTTTCAGACACAGACACAGCCTTCGGAGATGGAACGGACAAACACAATAAAGTGCCCGGCGTGATACGCCGGGCACGGGTCTATGCGTTGCTGCCTTGGATTACTTGTTGGCAAACCACTCGTTGGCTTCGTCGTGGAGGATCTGTCCGCCGGCAGTCATGTACTCTTCGACGTAGGCATCCCACTCGTCCAGAGGTCTGTCGCCGCGGATGAAGTTGGTGTACGCTTCGTCTCTGATGGTCTGCAGGTCGCTCAGGTACTTGCCCTGAGAAGGCAGAGTCTCGCTCACAGCATCCTGAATGTAGCTGTTGTACTGGTCGAGCTTGAAGTAGTTGAGACGGTTGGCGATGGAGGCGTCATTGTAGAACGCCAGGTTGTAGGCCAGCTCGCTGAACGCACGGTCGGCGCCGTAGAGAGAACGGCAGCCCCATACGCCAACTTCATTCAGGCCGGCGTTGTCCAGCAGGCGGGACAGTTTGCCGTTTTCGTTGGTGTAGGTCACGCCTTCAATGCCCCAGGAGGCCAGCATGTAAAGCTCGTCATCGGTGGCGAAGGCATTCAGGATCTTAAAGATGGTGGCAAGTTTGTCGGGGTCTTCTTCCAGAGCCTTGTTGTACACAGCGCTCTCGCCCACGGCTACAGCATAGCCGACGGACCAGCCGTAGTCGCCGTCGGGGCCGGCTGGCCAGGGAGCGTATACGAACTTGGCGTCGGGGCCGTTGACTTCCCAATAGGTCTTGGCAACGGGGCCGCCATCGTCGCCCAGGACTTCCTTCAGACGGAAGTGGTCGATGGAAGCGTTGGCGGAAGCGCCGTACAGGCCGTTGATCAGGCCGGCGGAAGCCGCCCAGTAAGCGCCGTCAGCGGATTCCTTGCCCTTAACGAACTCGGGATCGATAACGCCGTTGGCGTACAGGTCTCTGAGCAGTTCGACGACGATCTTGCTCTTGGGGGATACGTCGGGGTTGATCAGTTCGCCGTCTTCCTCGTACCAGTAGGAGGTGCCGCCCAGGAAGCCGTTATACATACCGTAGGCGCCGAAGAGCGTCTTCATACCGGTCAGGGAGAAACCGAAGGTGTCGTTTTCGCCGTCCTGATCGGGGTCTTCCTTGGCAAAGCGGGTCATAAGGTCAACATACTCGTCCACGGTCTTGGGCAGCTCATCCTCGGATACGCCTAGGTTGTCGAGCCAGTCGCCGCGATAGATCAGGGTCTTGTAGGGCATGTTGCCGTCGGGCTTGAGGGAGGGCAGAACTACCATCTTGCCGTCCTTCATGGCATACTCCAGCCACATATCGAACTGGTCGGCCAGGTCGCCGTTTACGCCGCCGCCTTCAACGAAGGCCCATACGTCGGGAGCATTCTCTTTGAAGAAGTCGACGTCCCAGGAAGCGATAACGCCCTGATCATAGTAAGTGTCCAGGGTGGTGCTGCTCAGCGCCAGGAACACGTCGGGGGCGGTGCCGCCGGAGAGACGGGGGGCCAGGATCTCGGAGTAGTTGTTGTACTCGATGTACTCAACTTCGATATCCACGTTGATGCCGTGCTTCTCAAGCAGCATCTTCTCCACCGCGGGAGTTACCACGTCCTTGGCGTCATCGATGGGGCCGAACATGTAGCCTGCCACGGTGATCTTCATGGGCGCGTCTTCAGCCAGAGCGAAGGGGATGGCAGTCATGACCATCACGATCGCCACAAGCAGACTCAGAAGCTTGCGTGTCATGTGTTGTTCCTCCTTTGTAATTATGTCAAGCGCCTTGCGCCTAACCTTTGAGCGAGCCCACCATGATGCCCTTCACGAAGTACCTTTGTAGGAAAGGATATACGCAAAGGATGGGTATGGTGGCGACGTAGATGCTCGCAGCCTTGAGCCCTTCGCTGGAGGTCTGGGGCTCGTTGTTCACGGAGCTGGAGGAAGCGTCTATATCCAGCTCTTTTGTGCCGGTGACGATTATGTTTCTGAGCACCACCTGCAGGGTGCGCTTATCCTTGTCGGAAATGTAGATCAGCACGTCGAACCAGGCGTTCCAGTGTCCTACCGCCAGCCACAGCGCTACGGTGGCAAGTATGGGCGTGGACAGGGGCAGTATGAACTGCCAGAATATGCGCATGCGCCCTGCGCCGTCTATCATGCAGCTTTCTTCGATCTCTTCGGGAAGAGACTGGAAGTAATTGCGCATGATAGTGAGGTTGTAGGCGCTGACCAGCCCCGGCAGTATCATTGAGGCGTAGGTATCGATGAGCCCCAGGCTTTTGACCAAAAGGAACGAAGGGATCAGACCGCCGGAAAAGAACATGGTGAACACGATCAGCAGCGTCCAGAAACTGCGGTGGGGGAAGTACTTTTTGCTGAGTACGTACGCACCCAGGGCGGTGACAATCAGCTGCAACGAAGTGCCCGCGACGGTTCGGATCAGCGTGTTTTTATAGCCCAGCCAGATATAGCGGTTGTTGAACACGCGCTGATAGTTGTCGAATGTGATCTGCTTGGGCAGGAAAATGAGCCCGCCCTTCGTGGCGACGGCGTTGGGCGACAGCGAAATGCTGAGCAGGTGCATGAAAGCGAACACGATGGTAAAGCACAACAGCGCCAGCAGCGTGTAGATTATCGCGTCTCCGAGGGTGAATCTTTCCTTGCGCATAACGATCCTCCCTACCAGATGCCGTTGCCGCTGATGGCCTTAGCCACAGCGTTCGAGCCCGCGACCAACACGAAACCGATTATGTTTTTGAATAGGCCTATGGCGGTCGAGAGCTTGTAGTTCCAGTCTACCAAACCTACGCGGTAGACGTAAGTGTCTATTATATCGCCCGTTTCGTACACGGCGGAAGAGTACAGGTTCAAAAGTTGGTCGAAGCCGGCATCCAGTATGCCGCCCAGGCTGAGAATCAGCATGATGGTGATGGTAGGCATTATGCTGGGGAGGGTAATGTATTTTACTCGCTGGGGACGGTTGGCGCCGTCGCATATGGCGGCTTCGTACAGCGTGGGGTCTATGGATGATATGGTGGCCAAATAGAGGATGGAACCCCAGCCGACGCCCTTCCAGACGTCGGAAATGACCACAGTGCCCCTGAAATATGCGTTATCCAGCAGGAAGGGGACCGGGTCTTTGCGGCCCAGGGTCTTGAGCAGAGCGTTCACGGCGCCGTTGTTGGGGGACAAAAGCTGGCTGAGAATACCCGCCATTATTACCCAGCTTAAAAAGTGGGGCAGGTAGCTTATGGTCTGCACCACGCGTTTGTAAGCGTTGTGGCGCACTTCGTTTAGCAGCAGGGCGAGGATTATCGGGGCAGGGAAGCCCACGCACAGCTTAAGCAGGCTGATCACCAGCGTATTGCGTACGGACCTTATGAACAGGCGTGTGCGGAACGCGTCCACGAAATTGGCCAGACCGACCCATTCGCTGCCTGACACGCCGAGACCGAGCTTAAAGTCCTTGAACGCAATGACTATGCCGCCCATGGGTATGTACTTGAATATGATAAAGTATGCTACCACCGGCAGCAGCATCAGGCACAGGTCCCAGTATTTTATGTAGCCCTTGAACTCCTTGAGGGCAGGCGGAAGCTGACGTTTCTGTTTCAAAGCGTTAGTCATGACGTGCCCTCCTTTCAAAATGTATCAGCGCGGCGTATACTTACGCGCCCGCTTCTTCCATCGCGATCTCGCAGAAGCGCTGCAGCCGCGGGATGTCGTATTTTATGGTGGAAACGTCCTTAAGGATCATTTCCAGCGTTTTGCCGTATTTCGCAGCGGCGTTTATGGTGCGGCGGATGTCGGCGCGCACCGCAGCCTCGTCAAGAGCGTCCGTCGCAAGGAACGCGGGGTTGGGCTTGTTGCTCATTATTATAGACTTGGGCAGCTTCTCGGCGAACGCTTCCCTGTGGCTCCAGGGACTGCAGGAGAGCTTGCGCACGTTGGGAAGTGCGCACACGATCTCCATGCGGTCGTCCAGCCGGTCGCAGCAGCCGTAGTATATGTTCTTGAAATAGGGGAAGACCCTTTTCATATACTCACACTCGAATTCCTGAGTGACCTTGGGAGATACGGAGGTGAAGGGCTGCGCCAGACCGTACGCCCAGCCGTTGAACGTGGTGGCTTCCCGGTTGGGGCTTTCGCCGGGCATGTAGGTCTGGGAGCAGTGGCAGTAGTTTTCGGCAGTGTCGTATATTTTATGCCGGTTGTACTGATCTATCTCGACCATGTAAGTTCCGAGCATGCGCTCCATGACGGCGTGCATCATCTCGGGACGGTCCATAAGCTCTATGTACAGGTTTTCGACGCCCATCCAGTAAGCGATGGTATCCCAGGCGCCCAGGTGCATCACGGGACCGCAAAAGCGCCAGGGAATTATCCCGTCAAACAGAGCGTCGGCTTCCCCAACGACCCGCGCCTCGGTCTCTCTGTCGGGAGTTATGACGGGGTCTTTTATTTTTTCGATATCCTCGGGCTCGCACAGCACCGCTTCCATGTGCTGGCTGGCAACGTCGCCGGTCTTGTCCAGCTTGAGTTCCGTAACCTTGCTGGCGAGACCGCGTCCGGAATTAAAGAAGGGGCGGGGGAGCTTTACGTAGGGATCGACTACCATGTCGGTCTTCAGGTTCTCTGCCTTCCACAGTTCCCGCCGCATCCAAATCTCCACGCGGGACCAATAGCGGTCTTTGATCGTTTCGTGTCCGTGGACGCAGGCGGGATCCAGCTCGTTCCAGGGCAGCTGATCCACCAGGAACATGGGGCGTTCGCTCTGAAGGGTGTTGTGACGTTCCCAGCGGGTGCGTTTGCCCTCGGATGCGTGCTTTGCGGCGATCTCGCCCAGACGCTTCGCCATATCCCGAAGCAGGCTTTTTTCGGTTTCGGTAAGCGGCATACATTACCTCGGTGTACAGTTTGTCGACATTTTGCAAACTGTATGTTAATTTCTGTTAAACTGCATTAATTTAATAATATAATTATAACCAAGAGGACAACTCATTGCAAGCGGATTTCTGCCCGGATAAAGAACATTTAACTAAATTAACTGAAAATACATAATAAGTGTGCAAATATAAGCTGTTTATGCATCACAGCGTCATTCTGTATGCGGCTTCCTCGGCAGCGAGGAGCTTGAGCTGGCTTTCCCACTCGGGGTCTTCGGCAAGCAGGCGCACTGCCCGGCGGGCGGCATCCACAAAGGCAGGGTCGAGCCCGGCTTTTCCATATCTGAACAGGGGACACACGGGCGCCGCGCGTCGGTCCAGGCGTACGTCCCATTCTCCGCGCTTTTCGGAATAATAGGGCGAAAGCGGGAAGATGCGGCACATGAAGGGACGGCGCTCCCTGTCGCACGGTGCATCGCAGTATAAGGCGCTGACATCTGTCCGCGTGACGGGCATGACGGATTTGGACACTTTGCCCCAGGTCATCGGAACGGATTCCTCACCCGGCATAAGCCAGACCAGAGCGCCCGCTTCGCCTTCGTCTTTGCAGCAGGCGGAAGCGCACAGGCTGCCGCAGTCCTGTTTCAGGGGAGTAATATCTTTAAGCAGCTCCAGCGCGCGGGACAGCGTCTCGTCCATGATCATCACCTCACACAGATGATAGCATAATAATCCGCGCCGGTCAATAAATCACAGCATTTGCGGCTGCGAATATTGACAAACTGTTACAATAGCAGTAAAATATTGATTAAGAATATAACATAGAGACATATATAGTCTGATAAATGAGGCGTTTATGAACAGTATCAGGATGCGTTTTCCGGGCGGCAGGGTCAAAGCGTTTACCATGAGCTATGACGACGGCGTGGAGCAGGATGTGAAGCTCATATCCATAATGCGCTATCACGCGCTGAAGGGCACGTTCAACCTGAACTCCGGCCAGTTCGCGCAGGAAGGCACCGTGTATCCCAAGGGGCAGGTGCACAGGCGGATGACTCAGGCAGCCTGCGTAAAGACGTATACCTCTTATCCGGGCTGCGAGGTGGCGGTGCACGGGTCGGTACACGGATTCTGGAACGCGCTGCCGGAAGGGCTGAGGACGCTGGACATAATCCGCGACAGGGAAGCGCTGGAAAAGGTGTTTGACCGCCTGGTCCGCGGCGCCGCATATCCATACGGAACGTACGATGAACAGGCGATCGCCGCGCTGGAATCCTGCGGTATAGAATACTGCCGCACCACCCGATCCACCCATGCGTTCGATCTGCCCGAAAGGTGGCTGGAATGGCATCCGACCTGCCATCACAACGATCCGGCGCTTATGGAACTCGCGGACAGCTTCCTGAACAACGACAGGGGCAGGACTCCGCTGCTGTTCTATCTGTGGGGCCATTCCTACGAATTCGAAGGTGCCGACAACTGGCAGGTGATAGAGGCTTTCGCCGACAGGATATCCGGGCACGCCGATGTATGGTACGCCACGAACATAGAGATACACGATTACACTGAGGCGTTCTGGCGTCTTAGGTTTTCCGCGGAGGGCGACAGGGTGTTCAACCCGAACTGCACCCGGATGTGGTTCGCGGCCGAGGACAACACCTATATGGTGGAACCCGGACAGGAATTGAAATTATAAAGGACTTGGAGCGATTAGAATGAGACGCAGCGGCGTACTTATGCACATCACCTCCCTGCCTTCACCGGGAGGCATCGGCACTTTGGGCAGTGAGGCGCGGGAATTTGCCGCCTGGCTTAAAGAAGCGGGCATGAGCGTGTGGCAGGTGCTGCCTGTGGGACCGACGGGCTTCGGAAGCTCTCCGTATCAGAGCCCCTGCACGCATGCGGGCAATGTGTTCATGATAGACCTGAGGGATCTGGTAAGGGACGGTCTGCTGTCGGAGTCGATCCTTGAACATCTGCCGCCGGAACATGAACCCACGGATGCCGCCAGAAACCGCAAGATACGCTTGCTTAAACAGTGTTTTTACGAAAGCCATGAAAAACTGAGGCCCGAAGTCGAGGGGTTCGTGAGCACGCACCCGGCGATAAATGACTATGCGCTGTTCATGGCCGTAAAAGACTATTTCGGCGGAAAAATGTGGACTTACTGGCCGGACGTGTCCATCAGGTTCCGCGAAGAGACCGCAGTGAACCATTATTCGCGCGTTCTGAAAGACGAGATCGAGTATTACAAATTCCTGCAGTATCTGTTCTTCAAACAGTGGAAAGCGTTAAAGGAATATGTAAACGGCCTTGGGATACAGTTTCTGGGCGATCTGCCCATCTATGTTGCCGAGGATTCGTCGGATGCCTGGGCAAATCCGGAGGTTTTCCAGCTGGATCAGGACAGAAGACCCACCAAAGTGGCGGGCGTGCCGCCGGATTACTTCGCCAAAGACGGTCAGCTGTGGGGAAACCCTCTGTATAACTGGAGGTATCTCAGGAAGACGGGGTACAAGTGGTGGATCGAAAGGCTTAAGACTGCGGCGGAGCTGTTTGATATAGTCAGGATAGACCACTTTATCGGTTTTGCGAACTATTACGCGGTCAAAGCCGGAGCGCTTAACGCCAGAAACGGCAAGTGGGAAAAAGCTCCCGGATTCAGCTTCTTCAGGGCAGTGAAGCGGCATTTGCCCAAACTCAGCATTATAGCCGAAGACCTGGGCGTGGTCAGCCGCAGGGTCAAGCGGCTGCTCCGGTATACCGAGCTTCCCGGCATGAAGGTCATGCAGTTCGGATTCGACTCCGACGAGACCAACGTGCACTTCTTCCCGAACGTGAGCGAGAACTGCCTGCTGTATACGGGCACCCACGATAACGATACCAGTGAGGGCTGGTGGGCAAGCGCCGGGGAATCCACGAAGGAGTTCGCACTCAAATACCTGCCGCAGAGGGAAAAGATAAGCCAGAGCATGATCGAGGCTGCCCTGGGCAGCGTGGCGGACACGGTGATAGTGCCCATGCAGGATGTGCTTGGGCTGGGCAGCGAGGCGCGCATGAACACCCCCGGCACTGTGGGCGGGCGCAACTGGCAGTGGCGCATGGAAAAGGACGCGCTTAGCCATGTGAACACGGACAGCTTAAGGGAAATGAACGAGTTTTTCGACAGGACGCCGCGGGGGGTGGAGCGGTTTTAGCATGAGACTGATGACATATAACGTGCAGTCGGGGCGGGATGCCTGGGGGCAGCTCAGGCTTGACGGCTGCTGCGATATGATCAAACGGCTGGATCCGGATATACTGGGGCTGAACGAGCTTAGGAGAGGCTGCGCGGACAGCGGCAACGTGGACCAGCCCGCGTATATCGCCGACAAGACGGGCATGGAGCACAGGTTCGCAAAGGCGATCCCCATGGGAGGCACGGGCAAGTACGGAATCGGCCTGTTATCCCGTTTTCCCATAACCGAGTTCAAGGTCTTCCCGGTGCCGGAGGTGCCGCTTGACGAGCGTGAACCCGGTTACTATGAACCGAGAGTCATTTACAGGGGAGTCGTCGAAACGCCCGAGGGCAAGCTGGCTGTGTACGGCACTCATTTCGGGCTGACACGCCCGGAACGGGCATATGCGGTCGGGCTTTTGACGGAGCTGATCGGCAAAGAATCGCTTCCGCACGTGTTTTTGGGGGACCTGAACATGACGCCCGGCGATCCGCTCATCGGACGGATTAGGGAAAAGCTGACCGACACCCATGCGCCCATTCCCATGCTGACCTGCCATACGCTTAAGCTGGAAGAGACCATAGACTACATTTTCGTAAGCAAAGGGATAGAGGCGGACGAAGCAAAAGCGTATTACTCCGTGGCCAGCGACCACCTGCCGGTAATGTGCAATATATCGCTTTTGCACGCTTGAAAGTTTTACAAACGCGGACTATAATCATATAAAAAGGAGCTGATCATATGAAGCTTTTAATTGCAATTGTTCAGGACGAGGACGCTTCCCGCCTGGTCAGCGCGCTTATGAACGAAGGCTACGGAGTGACCAAACTGGCCACCACCGGCGGCTTTTTGAGGGCGGGCAATACCACTTTGCTGATAGGCGTTGACGACTGCAAGCTGGACGGCGCCATGAGCGTGATAGAGAAGGTTTGCAAAAGCCGCAAGCAGATCGCTACCCAGCCTACCCAGATGTCTCCGGGCATGGCCAGCTTTACGCCTTTCCCTGTGGAGGTCGTAGTGGGCGGCGCGACGGTATTCCAGCTTAACGTGGAGCAGTTCAAGAAGTTCTGATGCCGCAGTCCAGGGCAAACGCTTTCCTGCAGACACAGCTGCTGCGCCCGGTGAAGACCGGGCGCATTGTCCATGCTCAGATTTTTGCCGGGCCGGACGGCACAGGCAAGATGGAAGCGGCAAAGCTGGTCGCCCGGGCGCTGAACTGCCAGGGCACGGGCGAAAAACCCTGCGGTTCCTGCAAAAGCTGCCTGGCGTTTTGGGATAACGTTTCCACCATGCTAAGCGTGATCGAGCCCACCGGCGCGACGATCAAGATCGGTCAGATCAGGGACATGATCTCGGATATATCCATTAAGCCGGATCACGGCGTGAGATGCGTGGTGATCGATCAGGCGGATAAAATGACCGAGGCGGCCCAGAACGCTCTGCTGAAGACGCTGGAGGAACCGCCTTCCTACGCAGTGTTTTTCCTGCTCACACCGCTGCCGGAGGCGCTTTTGCCTACGATACGCTCAAGGTGCGTCACGTTAAGGTTCCCTCCCCAGGGAGAGCAGGAGGTTAAACGCGAACTGGAAAACTCGGGCGCGGCGGCAGACAAGGCGGAGCTTATCGCGAGCCTCAGTTTCGGCAGCGTAGGGCACGCGCTGGAAATAAACCGGGACGCCGAATACCTTAAGACATACGACGCTGCGCTTTCGGCGTTCAGACTGCTGGAAAGCAAAAATGATATTCCCCGCGCGGCAGCGGCGCTTTTGCCGTTAAGGGACAAATGCGCCCAGGTGCTTGAGATACTGGAAGCGGCTGCGGGGGAACTGATGAGGGGAGAAAGCAGGGCTCCGCTGGCGTCCGCGCTGAACGCCCGCGGCATAGATGGGGCAAGGCTTATGAAAGCGGTGGTCAAAGCGAGCCGCATGAGGAATGCCCATGTGGCGGGGCATTACGTGCTGGAGACTCTTTTGTTTGACCTGTTTGACATATATGATTCCTGATTTGGAGGAAGAATGGCTAAAGTTGTATGCGTGAGATTTGCGTCTACCGGGAAAGTGTACTATTTTTCACCCGGAGACGTGTGGCCCGAAGCGGGCTCCCAGGTTATAGTGGAGACGGTGAGAGGGCTTGAGATAGGCGAGACCGTGACCGGTGCCAGGGACATATCCGACGACAGCGTGGTGGGCGAACTCAAACCCGTGGTTCGGCTGGCGACGGAACAGGATATGGAGACCGAGAAGAAAAACCGGATAAAGGAAAAGGAAGCTTTTCCCATCTGCGAAAAAAAGATACTCGAGCACAAGCTGGACATGAAGCTGGTCAACGTGGAAGCTGCGTTCGACGGTTCCAAGCTGGTCTTCTACTTTACGTCCGACGGACGGGTGGATTTCAGGGACCTGGTCAAGGACCTGGCGGGCGTATTCCACACCCGCATCGAGCTCAGGCAGATCGGCGTAAGAGACGAAGCCCGGTTTCTGGGAGGCCTCGGCATCTGCGGAAGAAAGATCTGCTGCGGCGCGTTTTTAAGCGACTTTGCGCCCGTTTCCATCAAAATGGCGAAGGAACAGAACCTGTCTTTGAACCCCACCAAGATCTCCGGTCAGTGCGGCAGGCTCATGTGCTGCCTCAAGTACGAGCAGGACTTCTATGAGGAGACATTAAAGAAGCTGCCCAGGGTAGGGAAGGATATAATGACCCCCGACGGCGTTGGCCTAGTGACGGAAATAAACGTGCTGCAGGAAAAAGTCAAGGTCAAGGTGAGCGTGGACGACGACTTTGAGATACGCGAGTATTCCGTGGAGGAAGTGCGCCGTCTGCAGCCGGGAGAACGGTCTGCCAAGCCCGCGCAGGAAGATAACGAGGAAAAGAATGAACCGGAAGCGGAAGTACAGGCTCCAAAGGATAACCATCCCCGCTACCCCCACAAAAAACGCGAAAAGAACATGAACACCGACGAATTCATTAAAAAGAACCTTAGAGGCGAGGAAGAGCAGGCATAACTGCCCGGAAAACAAAAATGAACCGTGAACTGTTAAGGACCGTCAAATACGCGCTGGTGGCTGCGTCCGCCGGACTGATAGAGCTGGGCTCTTTCACTCTGCTGCACGACGTGCTGGGGCTCGTGGAATGGGCAAGCTACCTCATAGCGCTCATATTGAGCGTAGTATGGAACTTTACCATCAACCGCCGTTATACCTTCAAAAGCGCGAACAATATCCCCAAAGCGATGCTGCTGGTAGCGGCGTATTACGCGGTATTCACTCCGCTGAGCACCTGGTTTGAAAAGGTCATGACCGAGAACTGGGGCATAAACGGCACCCTTGCCACGATCATCAATATGCTCATCAATTTCGTCACGGAGTTCCTGTATCAGCGGTTCGTGGTGTTCGGGAAGTCCATAGACACTAACGACTTGGCGAAAGGCGGCAAATGACGCAAAGAATCAAAAACCTGTACGAGCGATGGAAACCGACGCTCAAAAAAATCGGCTGGTTCATAATCAATCCGCACTTCCTGATCTGCTTCGGCATCGGCTGGATGATAACCAACGGCTGGGCGTACATCTGCTTCGGGTTGGGCACCTACGGAGGCGTAAAGTGGCTTACCGCGGTGTCTACCGCATACCTTGCCGCGCTGTGGTTCCCGTTTACACCGGAAAAGATAATCACGGTAGCGATAGCGATAGGGCTGCTTAAGCTGCTTCATCCCAACGATCAGAAGACTCTGGCTGTGCTTCACGAGATGCGCGAGAAGCATAAAGCCAGGCGCGCCGAAAAGCGAGCGAAAAATCAACAGGAAAAGCTTGACAAAACCTCCGGCACCTGATATTATTTTGATATCAAGATGATTGGAGGTTTTGCTTATGAAAGAAATCGTGCTTTCCCGCCGCAGGAACGGTTTTCTGGTGCTGGGGCTCAGCATACTTCTGTATGTGGCCTTTACGCTCCTGACCATATACGGCGCCGCGAATGGTCTTTACGTTCTGGCGATAATCAGCATCATTTACCTGTGCTTCGGCTGGGTGCTGTGGCTTGGGCTTAAAGTCATAAAACCCCAGGAGGCGCTGGTGCTGACGCTGTTCGGCAAATATGTGGGCACTTTGAAGACTGAAGGCTTCTATTTTGTGAATCCCTTCTGCGTGGCGGTCAATCCTGCCGCGAAGACCCGCTTGAACCAGTCGGGCGACGTGTCCAGCGACGAGAACAAGCCCATCGTGGTAAACGGACAGGTCACGAACCCGATGGTGAACAAAAAGATCTCGCTCAAAATCATGACGCTCAACAATTCCCGCCAGAAGATCAACGACTGCCTGGGCAATCCCATCGAGATCGGGATAGCGGTCATCTGGAAGGTGGTGGACACTGCCAAGGCGGTGTTTGACGTGGACAACTATAAGGAATACCTTTCCCTCCAGTGCGACAGCGCCCTGCGCAACGTGGTAAGGCTGTATCCCTACGACGTGGCTCCCAACGTGGACACCACCGGGGACGGCATCGCGGACGACGGTTCCCTGAGAGGCTCCAGCGAGATAGTCGCGGGCCGCATCAAGGACGAGATCCAGCAGAAGGTGGCGCAAGCGGGCATAGAGATAATCGAGGCGAGGATAACTTACCTGGCTTACGCGCCCGAGATTGCCGCGGTGATGCTGCAGAGGCAGCAGGCGTCCGCCATAATCGACGCCCGAAAGATGATCGTTGACGGCGCGGTAGGCATGGTGGAGATGGCGCTGGACAGGCTGAGCGAAAACAATGTAGTGGAACTGGACGACGAACGCAAGGCCGCCATGGTGAGCAATCTGCTGGTGGTACTGTGCGGCAATCATGACGCTCAGCCGGTAGTGAATTCCGGCAGCCTGTACTAAGATGGAAAGCGATAACGCAAAGAAACAGGTGCCTTTGCGCCTGTCTGCCAAGCTTTACGCCCAGATAGCCCAGTGGGCGGAGGATGATTTCCGTTCCGTCAACGGGCAGATCGAGTATCTGCTCACGGAATGCGTGCGCCAGCGCAAAAAGACGGGCGGATATGTGGGGGAAGATATCGACAAACCTTTGGACCTGGAGATAGAATAGACATATTTTGTGCCCCTCAGGGGTGAAAGGAGCAGTATGCTGAAAGATGAATTAAAGGCCTGCGCGGGTTCTTTTGAAAAAGGCCTGCACACGGAGGTGCGCGGACAGGTCAACCGTTCCCGCTCTGCCGCGCTGCTTAACGGCAATCTTATAGGAAATGCGCGCACGGACGTTTCCGGCGTGAGCGCCAGGGTGTACAAAGGAGGCGTGTACGGGTTCTCCTCCATAGCGGAATACAGCGAGGACGCAGCCAAACGTGTGCTCAAGGCGGCTCACGATAATGCCGTTTTCATGGACAGCCACGTGCCGGCCGGGAAGCCCGACATACGGCCGCTGGACAGAGGCGAATACGTTACCGAAGAAACGATCAACGACGCGCCGCAGAAGATGTATATAGACTTTGCGCGCCAGATAGACGACTATGTGGCAAAGCACTGCCCCAAGCTCATCAGCAGGCGGATAATGTCTGTAGAGGACAGCGTCGAGAAGCTGCTTAAGGTGTCCGACGGCACGGATGCCCACACCGCGCTGCCCAGGAGCTATGTGCATGCCATGTTTACCGCCGCAACGCCTTCGGGCCAGCCGGTGGAACTGTTCAAGGCGTTTGGCGGCGAAGGCGTGTTTGAAAAGAACTTTACCGACCCGGCAAAGCTTTACGGCGACCTTGACAGGCTGTATCAGAACATCCTTAAGAAAGCGGACGGCGTTTACGCTGACGCGGGAGTGAAGACCGTGGTGCTGGACGGCATCATGACGGGCATGCTTTCCCACGAGGCGGTCGGACACACCGTGGAAGCGGACCTGGTGCTGGGCGGCTCCGTGGCGGCCAAAATGCTGGGCAAACAGGTGGCCAGCCCGCTGGTCACGCTGTCGGACTTCGCCTATGAGGCGTTCGGCAAGCGCGCGCCGCTGCCCGTGTTCGTGGACGACGAAGGCACGAAAGCCGAAGACGTGACGCTAATCAAGGACGGAATACTGGTGGGCTACATGAACTCCCGCCAGAGCGCCGATCATTTCGGCATGGCGCCTGCCGGAAACGCCAGGGCGTGGCAGTTCTCCGATGAACCGCTCATCCGCATGAGGAATACCGCGGTGCATCCCGGCAGCAGCAAGCTTGAGGACATGATCGCCTCCATAGACGACGGCTACTACCTTATCGACAGCGGCAACGGCCAGGCGGACACCACCGGGGAATTCATGTTCGGCGTGACCATGGGATACGAGATCAAAAACGGCAAGCTGGGACGCGCGCTGCTGGACACCACCATCAGCGGCGTGGCCTTCGAGATGCTCAAGACCGTTGACATGGTAGGCGATACGGTAACGTGGTCGTCTTCGGGTTACTGCGGCAAAAAGCAGCCTATGCCCGTGGGCATGGGCGGCCCGGCGCTCAGATGCAAGGTAATGATAGGGGGACGCTGATATGACGGAGCTTAAGAATTACGCGGCCAAAGTGCTGGAAGAGGCGAAAAAGCTGGGAGCGGACTACGCTCAGGTGACGGTTTCCGAAAGCGAGAAAAGGGAATTCAACGTGGACGGGGGCAGCTTTTCGCTCATGCGCACCCTGTTTAACCGGGATGTGAGCCTGACTGTGCTAAAAGACAGGCGCAAGGGCTCCGTGAGCATGAACCGCTTTGGCGACACTGAGGCGGCGAACCTGGCCAAAGACGCCATGGACGCGTGCCTGAGCGGCCAGCCGGACGACGCCTGGGAATACTGCAAAGAGCCTTGCGAAGAGGAATTCGTTTACGGCGCGCCCGAGTGTGACACCGACAAACTCTTTATGCGCACCAGGGAACTGCTTGAAAACATAGGCGAACGCTATCCCAAGATACTCATGGAGCAGATGATAACCGACCATACAGCGGCGAAGGTCGTATATCTGAATACCAACGGCGTGTGCTACAAGACCAGTAAAGGCAAATATGACTTTTCTCTCATGTATTCGGCTCACGACGGAGATAAAGGCACTTCCTTCTTCGGTGGCGGCGTCAGCCTGAAAAGCCTGGACAAGCCGGTCATAGAGGAGGCGCTGCTGGACAAGGAACTGTCCCAGATACAGGCGCAGCTGGATGCTTCCCCGCTGGAAGGCAAGTTCGTCGGCACGGCGGTACTAGCCCCGGGCGCGCTGGGAGAGATCGTGCTGAGCACGGCGCTGTTCAATTTCCTTTCCGACGGCTGCCTGATAGACGGCACTTCCATCTGGAAGGATAAGCTGGGCGAAAAGGTCGCTGACGAGAGGATCAGTTTGTCCTTTGAACCGCTGAACGAGACCATGGTCTCGGGCGCACGGTACACATCCGAAGGCTTTAAGGCCGAGAACTACGATGTCATAAAAGACGGCAGGCTCAATTCCTTCTGCCTGAGCCGCTACGCTGCCAACAAGACGGGCAACAAACCCGCGCCCAACGATTCCATGTGCGTGGTGATGAAGCCGGGCGACAAGCCTCTGGACGAGATGATCGCCGGCATAGACAAGGGCATTTTCGTGATGCGGTTTTCCGGCGGCCAGCCTGCGCCCAGCGGAGAGTTTTCCGGTGTCGCCAAGAACAGCTTCCTTATCAAGAATGGCAGGATCACCCGCCCGCTCACGGAGACTATGATAAACGGCAACGTGGCGGACATGCTGAACGACCTGGCAGGCATAAGCAGCGAAGCGAGCGTCGACGGCTCCTCCGTATTGCCTTACGTGGCGTTTGGTGGTGTCACCATATCCGGCAAATGACGAAGCGCGTGGATGTGGTCGCCGCGCTGGTGTGGGACAAGGGGCGCTTTCTGATCTGTCAGCGCCCTGCCCGCAAGGCGCGGGGTCTGCTGTGGGAGTTCCCCGGCGGCAAGGTCGAGGCGGGGGAGACACATGCCCGGGCTCTGCGGCGGGAGATAAAAGAAGAACTGGACGCGGAGATAAGCGTGGGCAGCCTGTTTTGCAGGCTAACCCACGAGTATCCCGATCTGACGGTGGATCTGTATGTTTACGAAGCTGCTCTTGAAAGCGAAGGGATCCGCCTGATGGAGCATAACGCCGCCGAATGGATAACGCCCGGGGAGATAGACAAATATTCCTTCTGTCCGGCGGATGAAACGGTATTGGACAAAATAAAACAGCGGTCAGCCTGAAAGCTGGCCGCTGGCTGTTATTAAATCAGCGGAGTATGAACATGCTGATCTCTTCCAGGAATTTATCGCAGTCGTCGGAATAAATCTCGACTGTGATGGGTTTGGACATATCCAGAGAGCATACGCCCAGCACGCTCTTGCCGTCTACAACGTAACGGCCGACGCGGAGATCCACATCGAAGGGGTAGCGGCTGGCGATGTCGGCGAACAGCTTTGCGTTTTCCAGGAGACTCAGCTTGATGTTTATGACCTTCATGTTTCTACCTTCCGTGATTATAATTCTGCAACGCCGTATATAATACCAGTGGAATATTAAGTTTCAAGGAAGAACCGCCGCAATACGTTGAAATTAACCATAATTAAACATAAATTAAAGAGAAATCAATGTATACATAATAAATTAGGTAAAAATCTTAAAATCCCGTGGGTTGATTTTTATGAGGCTGTGTGATAAACTAAACAAGTAAGTATGATAAAAATGGAGGGGTATGTCCCTTTGAAAAAGCTTCTCGCGCTCATGCTTTTGCTGCTGTTTACCCTGCAGTGTTTCGCGGCGATCGCGCCAACGAGCATAAAACTTGATATAACGGAAAAGACCATAGATCTGGCAAAAGAAAACACGTTTGAGCTCAACGCCACGGTAGCGCCTGAGGGCGCTTCAAAGTTCTATAAGTGGACGGTCTCGGACTCGTCTGTACTGAGCGTTGACGGCGGCAGAGTCAAGGCGCTTAAGCCCGGAGAAGCCAGCGTATACGTATCCGTGCACGGATACGGCATGGTAAAGGCTGCATGCAAGGTGAAAGTCACCGACAGCCGCGCTCCGCAGCGGATAATCGTGTACCCGTCCCGCGTTACGCTGGAACCTTCAAAAAGCGTCAGGCTTGAAACGGTCGCGGTGCCGCTTGATCTTGCGGGAGCGTTCACTTTCAAAAGCGCGAACGAGAACATAGCGAAGGTGGACGCAAGCGGACTGGTGACCGTTATGGCCGCGGGCGAGACCACTGTCACGGTGACGAGCGTGTACGACAGCCGGATAAAGGCTACGATGCGCGTGAAAGGCGCATATGGTGAGCGGATAACCGACATATCGCTGCCGATCGTGGAATACAGCCTTGACAGGGGACAGACTTACAGCCTGCCCCTGACGGTCACTCCTCAAAACGCAAGCAAAGCGATAGTGTTTTCGAGCAGCAACCCGAGCGCGGCGACTGTGGACGAAAACGGGCTGGTCACGGCTACGGGCGCGGGCAAGGCGGTTATAACCATAAAGAGTTACAGGGATCCGTCCATAAACGCGAGTTTGAAGGTCACGGTAAACGACTCCTACCGTCCCGAAAGCATAGAGTATCAGATCTCCGGCGGCGCAGACATGATGGTAGGAGAGGAAAGACAGGTGCAGGCGAGTTTCCTGCCCGCGGCCGCCATACAGGACTACACGCTTTCTTCATCTAGGGAAGATATACTGAGCGTTGACGGGAACACCATCCGCGGAGTATCCCGCGGCGTGAGCGTACTTACCATACAAAGCGCTTATATTCCGGACATCAAGACCGAGATCACCGTGAGCGTATCGGACGAAAGCTTATGCCTGGAAATGCCGCTCAGGCGCACTGACAGGGCGGACAAGCAGGCGATAGGCGAGAACCTTGCGCGGATCGACAGGCTTAAGCAGTCCGCGCTCAAGGAGATCCGGGCGCTGCAGGACGCGGGAAAGATACTTTCCACCGAGGCGGCGACCCGAAAAAAGATCATCGAGAACGCGTTTGAGATGTACGCTTTCCCGTGGACCGTGGAGAAAAAGGTGTACTACTGGGAAAAGGCAAATTCCGAAAACGGCGCCAAGAACTTCCTGCCGGGCATAATCTACTACGGGCTTCCCTATACCAGCGGTATAAACTACAACCGTTCGTATGACGTAAAAAAAGCGCTGGAACGGGAAAGGTACGTAAAGGCGGAGGGTGAGGATTACTACGTACTAAACCGCTCCTCCAAAGAGTATATCACGGGCTATGCGGGCAACGACTGCTCCGCCTTCGTGGCGCTGGCGATATGGGGGTATACTTCCTATAACGGTGAAGCCGTAAAAACGGGCACTCTGTATTCGGACAACCGGCTGAGGGCGTTTTCGGACCCGAATGAGCTGCGGCCGGGGGATATACTGGTAAAGCACTCCAGCCACGTGGTAATGTTCCTGTACTGGGCGGATGAAAACAAGACCCAGGCCGTCTTTATCCAGCAGGGCGGCAGCGAAAAGGCGATCAATACCGTAAACGCATGGGTGACGGACATAGGCTACTATACGGACAACTATTACCGTCTGCGCCGCACGGCGTGGTAGCTCCATCGCCCAAAAAACTCTTTAAAGAAAGAATAAACCGAAATGATCGACGTATGCCTGTTGGGCACGGGAGGGATGATGCCCCTGCCGGACAGATATCTTACCAGCCTGTACGTGAGGTGCGAGGGGCACTGCCTGCTTATCGACTGCGGCGAGGGCACGCAAAGCGCCATACGCTCCGCGGGCAGGCGTTTTAAGCCTATAGACACGCTGCTTTTGACCCACTATCACGCGGATCACATAAGCGGGTTGCCCGGGCTTTTGCTCACCCTGGGTAACGAGGACAGGGTGGAGCCTCTGGACGTTTGCGGCCCGCCCGGCTTAAAGCGCCTTATGGGGGCGATAAAAGTGATCGTGCCCGAAGTTCCTTTCGACGTCGTGTGCCACGAACTGGAAGGGGACGAGACGTTCGGCGCGGGCGAACTTACGGTAAGGTGTTTTAAGGCCAATCACTCCGTGCCCTGTCTGGGCTACTGCCTGACGAAAAAACGCCCGGGCCGCTTTGACGCCGAGAAAGCGCGCAAAAACCGTGTGCCGCTGCGCCTGTGGTCCCGCCTGCAGCAGGGGGAAGAATGCGGGGGCTATACGCCCGACATGGTGCTGGGAGAGCCCAGACGCGGGCTTAAGTTGCTTTACGCTACCGACACACTGCCGCTTGACTGCGTGGAAGATATCGGCAGGGATGCGGATCTCATGATCCTGGAAGGCATGTTCGGCGGCACGGATAAAGATGCCCGCGCGCTCGATACGCGCCATTCCACGATGGATCAGTCCGCCCTTCTCGCAAAGCGCGCAGGAGCGGGTGAGCTGTGGCTCACCCATTATTCTCCCGCCAATCCCCATCCCGAGGAGTTCGAGGATGAAGTCAAGGCGATTTTTCCGAATACCGTGATAAGCGCCGACGGACAGCAGACCACGTTGAGGTTTCAGGAAGATGCTTAAGAGGATCAGGGCGTACTTAAGGCGTGGCTACGTCAGATATATGTTAAGCTACCTGCTGCTCACCGCGCTGCTGCTGGGAGCGCTTTCGGCGTATATGTACGCGTATTACAGAAAAAGCGTGTATGAGACCACCGTGAGCGAGGAAAGGGAAGTCGCGCGTCTTTTGCGCTCCGGCGGTGACGCCCTGCTGAGCCGGCTTGACACGATAAGCGGATTCATATCCGACGATTACGTTCCCGGGGACGAGAACACCGCGGTCATCCTGCCAAAGCAGGGAACGGTCAGGCTGTATGACGGGGAATACAAGCTCTCCGCTGTGGGTTACGAGAACCTGACGGACGAAGAAACGCTGGGCATATATACACAGCCGGGCTTTCGCGTGATTCCTGCGCAGAATGTCGAAATAAACGGCCGGGAAGAGACCGCGCTTAC
This sequence comes from Clostridiales bacterium, assembly GCA_024683475.1. Taxonomy (GTDB): domain Bacteria; phylum Bacillota; class Clostridia; order Christensenellales; family Aristaeellaceae; genus RUG14130. Next base: position 24,979 of record JAIKYG010000071.1, read on the forward strand.
GGCGCTGTTTGCTTTAAATGACGGCGGCGCCAGCCTGGCGGGGTACTTCAGCCCCGGCGCATTCATGCCCGAAGCTTCCGACAGGAGAAACCTTTATATGGTGTACGGCGGGCGTATCTGCGCCACGCTCAAAGGCTACGAAATGCCCGACGTCAACGTGCTGCGCTACGGCGGCTACCCTGACGAGGAAATAAGCACCGTAGAAAGGATAACCGGCCGGGATTATCTGTTCACTCTGATACCATCACAGACAGAAAGAATAAGCTACCTGTCCGTCACCAGCCTTGACGGGATATACTCCCGTGCGGGCAGGGTGTGGCTGGGCTTTTTGGCCGTTATGCTGCTGCTGAGCGTGCCTGTGATGGGCTTTATGCTGTACATCTCCCGAAAGAACCTGGCACCAATCAGGCGTATGGCGCGGGAACTTGGCGGCAGCGAAGATATGGAAACGATTTCCAGCAAAGTCGCATCGCTGCAGGGCAGGGCCCGGGAAATGGAAAAAGACGCGCTGGCAAGGGTCAAAAGCGATCTGGCCAGGGGCCTCATAAACGGGCAGTACAAAGACACGCAGGCGCTCAGGACAGCCGCCAAAAACGCCGATGCGGACATCGACAGGGCTGTGTTCGCCGCGCTGGTAGCTCCGCTCGGTACGGATGCTCAGGGACCCGGAGACGAAAATGTGACCTGCCTTACAGTGCCGCTCGGCGAAGGCGGATTGTCCGCGGTGCTCTGCTTCGGCGACGACGAGACCACGCTTTTGAGCTTTGCTTCCGAGCTGCTGGCGGACCTGGATGAAGAAGCCGCAGTGGGCATGAGCCGCATGTATACGGACATTTCCGCCGCTCCCAACGCCTTCCTGGAAGCCACGAGCGCCTACGAGAGCCGCTTTCTTATGGGAGAAGGCAGAGTGATCCGTTTTGAGCAGCTGCCGCTGTCCGCCGCAGGAGGCAGGAAACGGGACGCTGCCGGGGAGATACGTCAGGCGCTTAAAAACAACGACCTGGAAGCGGTGAGTGCGTGTCTGGCACGGTTCAGGGAGGATGCCAAATCCGAGGGTATGAGCCTGTACGATTTCAGACAGGCATATAATGACATAATGTCCGAGATCATTTCGCAGGCGGGTCCGGATGGTCTGCCGCAAGTGGAAATGTACAGCCTGATGAGCCTGTCCGCATGCAAAAGCCTGTCCAGGCTTGAGGAACTGATATACAACGCGTGCCGTGCGGTGATAGAAGCGCGCAGAGCTGAAAACACCGAAGCGAGCGTCGCCGACAGGCTTGAAACGATCATGCTCGGCATGTATACCCAAAAGGACTTTTCGCTTGCCGACGCTGCCGCATCCCTTAACATCAGCCCGTGGCGGCTGACGGTGGAATTCAAGGCGCAAAAAGGCATAACGCCAACCGAGTACCTGACCAGGCTCAGAATGGAAAAGGCCAAACTGCTGCTGAAAGAGAGCGACGAAAGCGTGGCGCAGGTGGCGGCTCAGTGCGGCTATCATGATGCGTCCGCGTTTACGCGCAGATTCAAGCAGTACGCTTCCGTAAGCCCCCTGCAGTACCGTTCCGGCGGCAGGACAGAATAACGACGATACATTCAGAGAGTGTATGTATGGACAGATTTGAGATCGGAAAAGGCGAGTTCCTGTTAAACGGCAGCCCGTTCAAGGTGTATTCCGGCGCGATAAACTATTTCCGCGTGCCCGCGGAATACTGGCGTGACAGGCTCATAAAGCTTAAGGACTGCGGCTTCAATACGGTCGAGACCTATGTGGCCTGGAACGCGCATATGCCACGAAGAGGCCGGTTTATCACAGAGGGAATGCTTGACCTGGGCGCGTTTCTCGATCTGGCGCGGGAACTGGGGCTGTATGCAATAGTCAGGCCGGGACCGTATATCTGTTCCGAATGGGAAGCGGGCGGACTGCCCTGGTGGCTGATGAAAGGCGATACCCACCTGCGCTGCATGGATAAGGACTTCCTTGAGTCGGTGGACGAGTATTTCGATCTGCTGATGCCCATACTTAAGCCAAGGCAGCTGACGCAGGGCGGCAATATCATAATGATGCAGGTGGAAAACGAGTACGGCAGCTACGGCGACGACCTGAACTATATGAACTATATCCGGGATGCGCTGCTTAAAAGAGGGATCGAAGTGCCGCTGTTCACCTCGGACGGGGACTGCCGCTGGATGCTCACGGGCGGCAATTCCACGGGCGTGCTCAGGACCGTTAATTTCGGCTCGGACCCGGACAGAAATTTCACCTCGCTCAGAAAGTACAATCCCGACGGGCCGCTTATGTGCGGCGAGTTCTGGATGGGCTGGTTCGACCACTGGGGAGAGGAACATCATACGCGTTCACCGGAACATGCCGCCGGGGCGTTTGAGCGGATACTGGATCTGGGCACCTCGGTCAACGTGTACATGTTCCACGGAGGCACCAACTTTGGCTATATGAACGGCGCCAACTGCACAAGGGAAGGCGAATATCAGCCCACGATAAACAGCTACGACGATGACGCGCTGGTGACGGAGTGGGGCGATATCACTCCCAAGTACCGCCTGTTCAGGGACGCGCTCAAACGCCATGGAGCGCAGGTAAACGAGACCGAGCCCGAGCCTCAGGCAAAACGCGCCTACGGGCGCGTCAGGCTGCGCCGTGTGTGCGACGTGGTCTCGTGGGCAAGGAAAAACATAGTGCCTTTGCGGTCATCGAATCCGATCTCGATGGAGGAAGCGGGTCAGTCGACCGGATTCATCCTTTACAGCGCATTTGTAAAAGGACCGAGGGAGGAACTAAAGCTTGAGATCGACGGGTTGGGCGACAGGGCGTATGTGATGCTGGACGGTCATTATAAAGGCGTGATATACCGCAACGGCAAAAGTGGCATCAGCTTTCAGATCCCGGAGGAAGGCGCGCGCGTGGACCTGCTGGTGGAAAACATGGGCAGGACCAATTACGGAGTGTTCCTGAAGGACTCGAAAGGCGCGAAAGCGGTCAGGCTGGGGCAGATGTTCCTGTTCGGCTGGGAGACCTATCCTCTGCCCATGGACGACGTTTCTCAGATGCGTTCCGATCTGCCCGAAGCCGGTTTTGTGCCTGCACTGTTCGAGGGAGAGTTCGACGCCGGAGACGAACCGTGCGACACATTCGTGCGGCTTGACGGTTTCAAGAAGGGCGTAGTGTTTATCAACGGCAGACCGCTGTCCCGCTACTGGGAGATCGGCCCGCAGAAGACCTGCTATCTGCCCGGTCCGTTCATGAAAAAGGGAGTAAACAAGCTTCAGGTGCTGGAACTGGAAGGCTGCGGCGAGACTGAGCTTACGCTGACCGACGTTCCAGACCTGAGCTGACCGGTTCAAGCGCGCGGTGCGGCAGGCGATTTGACAAATCGAGCAGACAGCGATATAATACAAGACTATCTATAATGGACATTTGCGTCCGGAGGACATACAATTGGCGGTTAATCTGAAACAAACTGATAATATGAAGACCATTGCCTTAAGGGGCGTCGTGCTGTTTCCCGGGGTGACACAGCATTTTGACGTGGGCAGACCGCGTTCTGTATTCGCGCTTGAAGCCGCGCTGGCGAACGAGGAGCCCATGCTTGCCGTGTGCCAGAAGGACCCGGACATAGATGACCCCGACTCCAAAAGCCTGTTTGACATGGGCTGCGTGATCGAGGTCAAACAAGTTATGCCGCTGCCCGACGGTACGCTTAGGGTGCTGGTGAATCCCCTGTGCCGCGCAAAGGTAGAGGGCGTGGCGGACATGGGCGACATGCTTGTGGCTCAGGTCAAGCGGGTAAAGGATAAACGTAAGACTGACGGAGAGATGAAGTCGGTGCTTGCGCAGGCAAAAGAGCTTTACCGTGCCTATCAGGAAGAAAAAGGCGAAGCGGGCGGCGAAAACGCCCAGCTGCTTCAGGGCATGAACGATCTGGGCGAGTTCTGCGACCGTTTTGCCGCCACGGAAATGGACAGTTTCGTGAGCCAGCAGCAGGTGCTTGCCTGCACGGACGTGGCAGAAAGGGCCGGGATCGTGTGCCGCTATATGTACGAAGCGCAGCAGTATATAAGCATGCGCAAGGAGATTCAGAAGCGCACTCATGAGCGGCTTGATAAAAACAACCGCGAGTATTTCCTGAGGGAACAGCAGCGGCTCATAGACGAGGAACTGGGCGAGGACGAGGACGATATTGCTTCCTACGAGAAAAAGCTGGAAGCTCTGCCGATGAACGAAGAAGCGAAAGAGCGCACGGCGAAGGAGATAAAGCGCCTGAAGCGCGTGTCTCCCCAGTCTCCCGAAGGCGCGGTCATGGAAAACTATATCGAGTACATGCTGGAGCTGCCCTGGGGCAAGTATACCAAGGACAAGCTTTCCGTTTCCCGTGCCAGGCGCGTGCTGGACGAAGATCACTACGCGCTGACCGAGGTCAAGAAACGGGTGCTGGAATTCCTGGCGGTCAGAAGCGTAAAAGCCGACCCCAAAAGTCCCATACTCTGCCTGGTCGGTGCGCCCGGAGTTGGCAAGACCAGCATCGCCCGCAGCATAGCCAGGGCGCTCGGGCGTGAGTTCTGCCAGGTGTCTTTGGGCGGCGTGCACGACGAAGCCGAACTCAGAGGCCATCGCCGCACATACGTCGCTGCCATGCCGGGTCGGGTGATATCGGCCATAAAGCAGGTGGGCACCATGAATCCCGTGTTCCTGTTTGACGAGATAGATAAAATGGCGTCCGATATGCGGGGAGATCCCGCGTCTGCCATGCTGGAAGTGCTGGACCCGGAGCAGAACGCACGCTTCAGGGACCATTATCTTGAGGCGCCTTTCGACCTGAGTAGGGTGCTGTTCATAACTACGGCGAACTCGGCGGAGGCGATCCCCAAGCCTCTTTACGACCGTATGGAAGTGATCGAGGTCCCCAGCTATACGCTGGAAGAAAAGATACAGATAGCGAAAAGGCATCTGTGGAAAAAGTGCCTTGACGAAAACGGTCTTAACAGGGACGAACTGAAAATAACCGTTCCGGCGCTCAAAGCGGTCATCGAAGGATACACCCGCGAGGCGGGCGTGCGCAATCTTGAACGCGCCCTGGCGCGGCTGTGCCGCAAAGCGGTGGTGGAAAAGCTGGAGCGCGGGGAAGACTGGCAGGGCGTCACGTTCACACCGGGCAATCTGCCGGAATACCTGGGCGCTCCGGACTTCCTTAAGCGGGACGCTGCAAAAAAGCCGGAAGTCGGCACTGTCAACGGCCTGGCGTGGACCAGCGTCGGGGGCGAAGTGATGCCGATAGAGGTCAGCGTGATGCCCGGCAGCGGCCAGCTGGAGCTGACCGGCAGCCTGGGCAGCGTGATGAAGGAATCGGCGCATATCGCAATGAGCTTCGTCCGCCAGCATATGGGCGAGGACGGCGTGACCGAGGAATTCCGAAAGACCCATGATATACATGTGCACGTGCCGGAGGGTGCCACCCCCAAGGACGGCCCCAGCGCGGGCATAGCCATGGCCTGCGCGATATATTCCGCCATGACGGGGCTTGAGGCGCGGCAGGACGTAGCCATGACGGGCGAACTCTCCCTAAGAGGCAATGCTTTGCCTATCGGCGGCGTAAAGGAAAAGCTGCTGGCGGCTTACCGTCTGGGCATCAACAACATACTTCTGCCCAGGGAGAATGTGAAAGACCTGGAAGATATACCGTTGGATGTGCGCGGCAAAATGAACGTGATGCCCATAACCAGGGCGACCGAAGCGCTCAAATATGTGCTGCCGGGGAAACGGGCGTAATGAAGATAACAAAAGCGGCTTACGTCGCGTCACTTGAAAAACTGAAACCCTTTCCGGACCGGGGAAAGCCCGAGATAGCCTTGGCGGGACGCTCCAACGTGGGCAAGAGTTCGCTGATCAACGCGCTGTGCAACAATAAAAACCTGGCGCGCACGTCTCAGCAGCCGGGGAAGACACGTCTGATAAACCTGTACGGGGTGAACGACGAGTTCTTCTTTGCAGATCTGCCGGGATACGGCTTTGCGAAGGCTTCGGATACGGAGATCAACCGCTGGAAAGGCATGATAGAGGGCTATATCAGCGAATCGCAAAATCTCGTATACGCGCTGCTGCTGGTGGATATACGCCACGAGCCCACCCAGGGCGATCGTGAGATGGTGGAATACTTAAGGCATTACGGCATACCGTTTTCCGTGGTATGCACAAAAGCGGACAAGCTTTCCGGCGCGCAGAGAGGCAGGAACCTTCCCGTAATCGGGCGTGCGCTCAAGGCACAGCCGTGGGAGATGGTGTGCTTTTCCGCCCTCAGCGGCATGGGCCGCGAAGACGTGCTGGACCAGCTGTCAAAAGCGCTTGACAAGGAGGCATAGATGGCCTGTCTGAAGGTGGTCGCTACCCCAATAGGCAACCTGGGCGACTTGTCTCCCCGGGCGCTTGAAGCGCTGAAAAGCTGCGACCTGATCGCCGCGGAAGACACCCGGGTCACCGGAAAACTCACTTCCGTCCACGACATCCGCAAACCTATGACTTCCTGCCACAGGCACAACGAAAGGGACAAAAGCGGCGGGATCGTTGAAAAGATGCTGGCCGAAGACCTGACCGTGGCGCTGACCTGCGACGCGGGCACGCCGGGCATATCCGACCCCGGAGAGGAACTGGTCAACGCCTGCTGGGAAGCGGGGATAAGAGTGGAAGCGATACCGGGCCCCAGCGCCATCGCTGCCGCTCTTTCGTTAAGCGGGTTCAATACCGCCCGTTTTGCGTTCTATGGCTTTCTGTCCAGGGAGGACGGCGGCCTTGACGAGGAACTCAGACAGATACATAAAAGCGGTATTCCCATAGCGGTGCTGTACGAAAGCCCTCACAGGATAGTGAACCTCTTAAAGCGTATAAGTCTCATGTTCCCCGACGCGCGGGCGCTGGTGTGCTGCGACCTGACCAAGAAGTTCGAGAAACTTGACAGGGGACAGGTCGGGGAGATATACGAGACGCTCCTAAACAGGGATAACGTGGAAAAGGGCGAGTACTGCGTGGTGCTGGACCTGAGCGCCGTGCCGCAGGACGAGACGCCTGCGCCTGAACACAACAGGACCTGTCTTGAGGCTCTGGCGGCGCTGCTTTCGGACGGCGCAGGCTTTTCCGAGGCGTCCGAGCAATTGAAAGCCCGGGGTTTCAAGCGCAACGAGATATACAAAGCGAAGCTGCAGCTGAAGCAGCTTTCGGACGAAATTTGAAATGCGAAACAGGATCAGGCGGTTCATATACCGCATCTTGGCTTTTTTTGTCTGGCTGTTTTCACCCAAATATAAAGTGGAAGGCACCGAAAACATCCCGCACGAGCCGTTGGTGCTGGTGGGAAATCACTGCCATATGTACGGGCCCGTGTTCGCCGAGTTCTATTCCCCGGTAAAGCGAAAGACCTGGTGCGCGGGGGAAATGATGGAACGCAAGAGCGTGGCGGCCTATGCGTTTCAGGATTTCTGGGGAAATAAGCCGCGCTGGACGCATCCTTTCTTTAGGCTCCTGTCCCACCTGATCGCGCCTTTGGCAGAACTGATCTTCAATAACGCCCGCACCATTGCCGTATACCACGATACCCGAGTGCTTTCCACTTTCCGTGAGTCCGTAAAAACGCTGGAGGCGGGGGAGAGCATAGTCGTTTTCCCGGAGTGCTATGACAGGCACAACAATATCGTATACGATTTCCAGCGGGGCTTTGTGGACGTGGCGCTGATGTACTGCAGAAAGACCGGCAGGGCAGTTTCGTTTGTGCCGTTTTACGTTGCTCCCAAGCTCAAAAAGGGAGTATACGGCGCGCCGGTCAGATTTGATCCCCAAAACGATATCAGGCAGGAGCGGGAAAGGATCTGCCGCGCGCTTATGGACGGGATCACAAGCCTTGCGGCAGGCTTGCCCTGCCACAAAGTGGTGCCGTATCCGAACGTATCCGCCGGGCATTATCCAATGAGCCTTCCCGTAGAGGTATACACGGATGAAAAAACTCAGATATGATTACAGCGGGTTTTCCCTGAAAAAGCTGAATGAAAAGCGCTTCAGGCATCTGTGGCTGCTGGCGGGCTGGCTTGTTTATTTCGCTCTGTATTTCATTACGGAAAACCTGATCCCGCGGGAAAGCTGCCACGTCATCCACTGCGGTCTGGACGATATTATCCCGTTTTGCGAATACTTCGCCGTGTTCTACGTGGGCTGGTATGCGCTGGTATTCTTCTCTCTGGCATATACGCTGTTTTACGACGTGGAGCGCTTTAAGCAGCTGCAGTGGTACATCATCATCACACAGTTGGTCGGCATGCTGTGCTATATCGTATATCCCAGCGTGCAGGACCTGCGGCCGGAGACGTTTGAACGCAGCAACGTGTTTACGTGGTTAATGGGCTTTATATACGGTTTTGACACGCCAACCGGCGTGTGTCCCTCGCTTCATGTTGCCTATTCGGTAGCGATCATCTCGGTCCTTGGGAAGAACAGGGATATTTCATGGGTCGTGAAGACGCTGCTCACATTGCTGGTCATAATGATCTGTCTTGCAGTCTGCTTTGTTAAACAGCATTCCTTCGTGGATGTGGTTGCCGCGCTGCCGGTGTGCCTGCTCGGTGAAGCGATAGTGTTCGGAGGATACTGGAAACAAAGATTTCGTGGAAAAGAGAAAGTGTAGATCGATAGAATAAAACGAAGGGCGGGAAAACTCCCGCCCTTCGTTTTGTTCGTGTCAAACCCCGGATTTACTTTGCCGCGGCATTTTCGATCTCTTCCCTCAGTATGCCAATGGCCGTTCTGAGGTCGTCCGTATCGATGTTCAGCGGCGGCAGCAGGCGCACTCTGTCCTTCGCCGTAAGCGCCAGCACACCCCTTTCTGCGCATTTTTCGCAGATGGCGCGGGCGTTGCCGTACACTTTGATACCAAGCATGAGCCCCATCCCGCTTATGCCTTCCAGTCCTTTCGCGCCGTTGAGCATATCGAAGATGATCGCGCTTCTGCCGCGCACGCCCTGCAGAAGCTTGTCGTCGATGCGGCTTAGTATGCTTACCGCGCCTGCGCACACGGCGGGATTGCCGCCGAAGGTGGAACCGTGGTCGCCGTGACCGAACACGCTGGCGGCTCTTTCGCCCATAAGGCAGGCACCGATTGGCAGCCCGCCGCCCAGACCTTTCGCGGTCGTGACTACGTCCACGGGACGCTCAAAGTTCATATAGGAGTACAGTCTTCCGCTGCGTCCGTTGCCCGTCTGCACTTCGTCTGCGATGAGCAGCATGTCGTTTTCGTCGCACAGCTGCCTTACGCCCTTTACGAAACCGTATGTGAGGGGCATCACGCCGCCTTCGCCCTGTATCATCTCCAGCATCACCGCGCAGCAGCCGGTGCTTTCGATAATGCGCTTGACGTCTTTGACATTGTTTGCTTCCGCATACGCGAAACCCGGGGTGAAAGGGCCGAAATACTGATGGAAATGATCCTGTCCCGTTGCGGACAGCATGGCCATGGTGCGGCCGTGGAAACTGTTTTTAAGCGTAATGACAGTTGAATGGCTTTCGTCGCCGTACTTGTCGAAGGCGCGCTTGCGGGCGAGCTTGACCGCGCACTCGTTGGCTTCCGCACCGGAATTGCTGAAGAACACCTTTTTCATGCCTGTCTTCTCGCACAGCAGCTGAGCCAGCTTCGCAGCAGGGGCGCTGTGGTAGAGATTGGAGGTGTGAGGGATCATGTCCAGTTGGGATGCGACGGCTTTTTTCCATTCTTCGTCACCGTATCCGAACACGTTTACCGCTATCCCGCTGCCAAGGTCAATGTACTCCTTGCCGTTTTCGTCCCAGGCGCGGGCCCCTTTTCCTTTGACGAGCGCTATATCAAAGCGGTTGTATGTGTCCGCAAGATAGGTGCGGGATGCAGAAATAATGTCCATAACAGCCTCTCATAAGCTTGAATTGCTTGCATTTTACATTAGATAAAAACGTATGTCAATATCTGAAAGCATTCTTTACCGAACAAGTCACGCCGTGGTGATGGAAACGGCAGACGCTATGGTAAACATAAAGACGCGGCGGTGGCCGCATCTTTGCGCAGGGACGAAAGGATTATTCCTCGTCCACGGGTTCTTCGTCTTCGTCCTCATCGCTGTCGAGGGGAGCGGAAATGAGGCCTTCGCTCATGGCTTCCCGGATCTTTTCGTCCAGGTCGTTAAAGACTTCGGGATTGTCCTTCAGATACTGCACCGCGGCGTCGCGGCCCTGACCTATGCGGTCTCCGTTATAGGAGAACCAGGAGCCGGACTTTTTGACGAAGTCGCGCTCCACAGCGATGTCAAGCAGGCTGCCCGCCTTGGAGATGCCTTCGCCGAATATCATGTCCACCGTGCAGGTGCGGAAAGGCGGCGCCACCTTGTTTTTGACGATCTTGACCTTGGCGCGGTTGCCGATGTTGTTGCTGCCGGATTTGATGGGTTCGCCTTTGCGGATCTCCATGCGCACGGTGGCGTAGAATTTAAGCGCCTTGCCGCCGGTGGTAACTTCGGGATTGCCGTACACCACGCCGACCTTTTCGCGCAGTTGGTTGATGAATATGGCCAGGGAATTGGTCTTTGAAATAAAGCCTGCCAGTTTTCTGAGCGCCTGGCTCATAAGCCTGGCCTGAAGACCCACGTGGCTGTCGCCCATTTCGCCTTCAATCTCCTGGCGGGGCACCAGGGCGGCGACGGAGTCGATGACCACTACGTCGATGGCGCCGCTTCTTACCAGCGCTTCGCAGATCTCAAGTGCCTGCTCGCCGTTGTCGGGCTGGGAAACGTACAGTTCGTCAATGTTTACGCCCAGCTTCTTGGCGTATACGGGGTCAAGTGCGTGTTCAGCGTCTATGAACGCCGCCGTGCCGCCCGCTTTCTGCGCTTCGGCGACCACATGCAGCGCGATGGTCGTCTTACCGGAAGACTCGGGTCCGTATATCTCGACGATCCTTCCCCGGGGCAGACCGCCTACGCCCAGCGCCATGTCGATCGGCAGGGAGCCGGTGGAGATGACGTCAACGTTCATGTTGGCGTTTTCGCCCAGCTTCATAACGCTGCCTTTGCCGAAATCCTTCTCGATCTTGCTGAGCACGGCGTCCAGCGCCTGTTTGCGTTCCTGAGCGTCGGTGACCTGCTTTACAGATTCCTGTTTCTTAGTGCCTGCTTTTGCCATGAGCTCCTCCAAATATCTTTATGTATGAATTATAGCTTCCGCGGTGAGATATTGTCAAGTGCGGCTAATCCCACAGACCGTACTGTTCCTTATTCTGCAGCGCCGACAGCATGAGCTCCCGCGCGTTGGGTATCTTTTTGCATATGTCGTCCAGTATCTGCTTCATTTCCTCCCGCTTGGTATAACCGTTGGCAGGGCAGGGGGAGGAGATGACGGGCAGTTTAAGCTGCCTTACCACGTGTATGATATGTTTTTCCGGGCAGTACACCATGGGGCGAATCTGGGTCACTCCGCTGCGTGACAGGAAGGTGCGGGGATGAAACGTGTGCAGCCTGCCCTCGTACAGCAGGCTGAGCATAAGCGTTTCTATCGCGTCGTCACGGTGATGTCCCAGTGCCAGTTTGTTGGCGCCCAGCTCCTTGCAAAGGTCGATCAGCGCGCCTCTGCGCATCTTTGCGCACAGCGCGCAGGGATTGGCTTCTTTCCTTTCATCGAAGATCACCTGGGAGATCTGGGTCATCTTGACGGTGTAGGGTACGTCTATTTCTTCGCACAGGCGCCTTACGGCGTCCGTATCAAAAGGTTCCCGCCCCAGGTGCAGCGTAGCGGCAATAAGCGTGAATTTGGCGGGGGAAAAGCGCCTGTACAGATTTAGCGCGTATAAAAGCGCCAAAGAATCCTTTCCTCCGGACACGCCGACGCAAACGGTATCCCCGTCATTGATCAGCCCGAAATCCTTATCGGCTCTGCGGATGCAGCCTAAAAGCTCTTTCATTTATTATCCTTAATGATCTGAGAATTATGTAATATTATACTACATGGAAGCGCGTATTTCCATAGATTTCCACACCAGAACAGAACTCTTTTTTTGAAATCTGCGTCTGAATACCGGGTACACTTGCGTTTTTGACGACAAAATGATATAATCGTTTTAAAGGGGGGATATGCTTGAACGAAGCCGTGAAAAAACGACTGTGGCGGGTCATAAAGCTGATGCTGGTGGACGCGCTAATTATCGTGATATGCGCGTACGCGGCGCTTTTAACCAAGTTTGCCCCCAACATCGATAAAGAGGAACTGCTGGCGCTGAGCCGCTATCTGCCGGTCATAGTTCTGATATATATCCTGTCGTTCGCGTTTTTCCGTATGTATCAGGTGATCTGGAGCTATTCGGACGCGCTGGCGCTGGTAAGGCAGAGCATGGCGGTGGTGGTAGGTTTCGGCATCACCTTCGTGCTAAATATGGTGATGGAGTACGCAGTCAAGAGCCGCCCGCTGTCGGGGAATTTTCTTATAATCCTGTGCTCTTTCGTAATAACAGGCATAGGCGCGTTCAGGCTGTGTCTCAAGATGTTCAAACGCGAGACGGGAGAAGGCGGCTTTATACCCGAGCTGCGCAGAGTGATGGTGGTCGGAGCGGGAGACGCGGGCAGCCACATAATCGAGATGTTCTCGTTAAGCAGGGAAGGTATGGGTCAGGTGGTGTGCCTGGTGGATGACGACCCCGCCAAGCAGGGGCTTATCGTGAACAACGTGAAGGTGTCGGGCACCAGCGAGGATATCCCCGCCCTGGCAGAAAAGAATTACGTTACGGACATAATAATCGCGATCCCGACCCTGACGGAGGAAAGAAGCGCAGAGCTTTACGAGATCTGCCTTAAAACAGGCTGTTTCGTGAGGACTCTGGACAAAATGAAGGCCCTGGAAAGCGAATAAAAACCGAATATACACATGCAGCGCCGCACGGATGTGCGGCGCTGCGTTTTTGTGTTCACCTTTCCGAAAGGAGTTTTGCCAGCTTTTTCTTGACCCGCTGCAGGGCGTTGTCTATGCTCTTCACGTGATGCCCGGTGGCAGCGCTGATCTCCTGGTAGCTCCTGCCTTCGATGTACCCCTCCAGCGCGTCCATTTCCAGTGGACTGAGCAGCTTGCCGATCTTGCTTTTGATGGCTGAAAAGTCTTCTCCCGAGATGACCACGCTTTCGGGGGAAAGGTATTCCTCTTCCTTCAGCACTTCGATCAGCGTGCGGTCACCCTCGCCGTCGTACACCGGGCGGTTCAATGACACGTATGTGTTGAGAGGGATATGCTTTTGCCGGGTGGCGGTCTTTATGGCGGTGATGATCTGGCGCGTCACGCACAGGTCAGCAAAGCCTCGGAACGCGGCGTTCTTTTCTTCCCGCCAGTCACGGATGGCTTTGTACAGCCCGATCATGCCTTCCTGCACTATGTCCTCGTGGTCCGCGCCGACCAGAAAATAACTGCGGGCCTTGGCGCGCACGAAGTTTTTATATCTGTCGAGCATGAGGTACATAGCCTGGTCGTCGCCCTGCTGTGCGAGCAGAGCCAGTTCCTCGTCGGTTTTTACAGTGTAATCCATGCTTCACCTGTGTTTGGCGGCTTCAAACAGCATTATGCCTGCCGCGACGGAGGCGTTAAGACTGTCTATTTTGCCTTTCATGGGTATGGACAGCGCGCCGTCGCATTTCTCACGTACCAAACGGGACACGCCTTCGCCTTCGGAGCCGATGACCAGCGCCAGGGGTCCGGAAAGGTCGGCTTCGTAGATGCTCTGTCCGCCCATATCCGCCGCGTATACCCATATGTTTTTCTGCTTGAGCTCTTCTATCGTCTGCGCAAGGTTTGTGACCCGCGCGGTCCGCGTGTACTCCGTGGCTCCCGCGGCGGCTTTCACACAGGCCGGATTAAGCCCTGCGCTGCCGCGTTTGGGGATGATCACTCCGTGCGCGCCCGCACAGTGAGCTGAGCGGATTATAGCGCCCAGGTTGTGGGGATCGGTAATCCCGTCCAAGATCACCATGAAAGGCGCTTCGCCTTTTTCTTCAGCCAGCCGGAATATGTCGTCAACATTGGAATACTCTGCCTGAGACACATAGGCGATCAGCCCCTGGTGGTTGGGGGTGATCTCGTCAAGGCGGCGCTTGTCAACTTCCTGAGTCACGACGCCCTGCTCTCGCGCAAGGGAGATGATCTCCCGGGCCGCGCTGGACAGGTCGCCTCTCTGGTAGAGCAGTTTTTCAAACGGCCTGCCCGCGCGCAGCGCTTCCCTTATGGGATTACGGCCGGTCAGCAGGTTTTCGGGCAGTTCGTCTGCGGATTCGCTGCGTGGGGAAGAGGTGAACGGAGACCTGCACTTGGGGTCTTTGTAATTGCGCTGTGCGGTGCCGCTCCAGTCATTCTGGCTGTGGTTGCCGTGGTAAGGCATTCTGGGTGTGTCGTCCCGGGGCATTCTGTCTCCTTTATTCGCGGGCAGCGTCACCGGACACTGCGGCGGAAAGTATTTGATCAAGTCTTTCGGATTGTTTCGTGAGGTAAAGATAACCGAGCAGTGCTTCAAAGCCCGTAGCGCGGCAGTAATCCCTGTGAGTCTGGTGCTTGGGCCCGGTTTGGCGGGTGTTTTTGGCGGAACGCACTATAAGCGCTTCGGTCTCGGTGAGCATGGCCTCGATCTTTGCCAGACTTTCGCTCTGTGCGTGGGCGTTGACCAGGTTGGCAGCGTCGCGGTTGAGCCGGTCGACTTTGCCGGAGGACATGATCAGCCTGCTGCGGACGTATAAGTGGTATACGGCGTCGCCGACGAACGCCAGCTCAAGGCTGCCGGGCAATTGTCCGTGGGGGAACGCTTCTGAGGATATATCCGGCATATGTCAGGCTTCCATAAGCTTCAGAAGCTTTGCATAGGCGGCGTCCCAGTCATAAGACGATGCTTCGGGCAGGTATTCCTTGTCTCCGAAGGAATCCCTTACGATCTGCCTGAGTTCCCACAGATCCTTTACGTCACCGCGGCCCATGGCCTGTACCAGCAGGTTGCCTATCACGGTGCCTTCGCCCGCGCCTATCCTTACGGTACGCTTGAGCGCGGAAGCGGTGTAACGGTTGAGCAATTCGTTTTTGCCGCCGCCGCCCACTATGTAAAGCACTTCGATCGGAGCGTGGATTATGTCCTCAATGCAGCCGATTGCCCAGTTGTATTTGAGCGCCAGGGAACGGTAGACGATGTCGGAGATCTGGCCGATCATGCAGTCCGGGTCGATCTTGCCGCCGTGCCTGACCACGTAGTCCTCGATGCGGGCAGGCATGTCGCCGGGGGAGAAGAATATGTCGTCGTCCACGTCGATTACGTCATTTGTGGGCTCAGGGAGCGCCTCTACCTGCTTGACTATGTCGGCGAAACTCAATTCCGGCAGGCCTTGGGAGGTAAGTATCTCGTTGAAACGCTTGCGGCAGCCCTGGATGATCCACAGCCCCATGATGTTTTTAAGCATGCGGGTGGTGCCGTTTAAGCCGCCCTCGTTGGTGAAGTTCGCCTGCATTACGCTGTTCTCGCACACGGGAGAGGTGGTCTCTATGCCCATGAGCGACCAGGTGCCGGAAGAGATATAGCTGAAGCTTTCGCCGGGTCTCGCGGGCACGGCGGCTACGGCGCTGGCGGTGTCGTGGGAAGCCACGGCGATAACGGGCACGTCGTAATCTATGAGTGGGCAGATCTCTTTTTTGAGCAGGCCGCGCACGGTGCCGGGCTGCTCAAGGGGAGCGAACAGGCCCTTGGGAATACCGAACGCGTTTAGCACTTCGTCGGACCAGTCGCGCTTCACGGGATCAATAAGCTGACCGGTGGAGGCGATGGTGTATTCGGTGCCTACGCTGCCGGTGAGGTAATACTCGAACAGGTCGGGCATGAACAGCAGCGTATTATCCTCGTTTATCAGCGGCGCGGTCTCGGGATCCTTAAGCATGGCCAAAAGCTGATACAGGGTGTTGAACTGCATGAACGCGAGGCCGGTGTGTTTGAATATTTCTTCCTTGGGCATGATCTTGAACGCTTCGTCCATCATGCCGTCCGTGCGGGCGTCGCGGTAGGCGACGGGGGAGAACACGAGTTCGCCGTTTTTGCCTATTATACCGAAGTCAACGCCCCAGGTGTCCACGCCTATGGCGTCGATATGATGACCGGCCTGAGCGGCTTTGTTTATGGCGGTCTTCATTTCTTCGCACAGACGTTCATATTCCCAAACGTACTGCTTGCCGTTGAACACGGGCTCGTTGATGAAACGGTGGATCTCCTCAATCTCCAACAGTTTTTTGCCGTCGACGGACAGATGCCCGAGTATCGCGCGTCCGCTGGACGCGCCGAAATCGAAGCCAAGATAACAACGTTTTGTCATGCGCTGCCTCCATAAATAAAGGATATTCCTGCAAGTATTTTACGACGAATACCAAAGAATTGCAAGCACAAAAATAAAATAAAGAAAGAATAGTCAAAGAAAGCCGCCGGGAACGCGGTTGGGAGGACGAGTGACATAATTTTGTAACAATTTAAGCCGGACGGATAAACAGACTTTTCCCCGTATCATTCTGTGCAGATGTGGAAAAGTTATACACAGGCCGGTGCATTTCGGGGAAGAAAACAGGAAAACACGGGGTTCAGCCCTGTGGAAAAATCCGAAAACAAAGGATCCGTGATTCCGAACGCAGTCTGTTTTACGTGAACTTATTACGAAAATGTTGCATGCGATACGACAAAAAGACATAAAAGCAGGAGGCTCAAAAAGAACCTCCTGCTTCGGATGCATTCAGCTTATCTCAAAGGCTCGATGCGGAACACGTCGTTTCCGTCCATCATGACATGCCAGTTGGCATTAAGGTCGTCCTGATGTATGGTGAGCCATGCCTGGACCAGCACGCTGCGGGAAGCGTGCATGTGCCCGTCCAGCACTTCGCCGGTAAGGGCGACGATGATCTCTTCGTCTTTGTACACGGCGTGAATATGGGGGACCTTGAGCTCCCTGGACTTATCGGTGTACATGTATATGATAATGCCGTAGAACAGGCTGATAGGTGTCATAGTTCTTACCTCCAAACTTTGGCTAATTATACCCACAAAATGCAACAGAACGATAACGATAATCTTTCAATTGTCTCTCTAAATAATTAACGGAATGAAACAATTTGTGACGTGTATACCCTTGACGCAGAGGCTGCCGAGGGAGTAAAATATTACAGTATTTTGGTAGACTGTATGCAGGGAGGTGTGAGCGCATGGAATGCGGCGATAGAAGTATGTCTAATGACGGCGTACCTCGAGGTAGTCTGAACGCCGCGGGTGCGCGCGTTCACATCTGACCTTCCGGTTCGCCTTCCCGGCGCATCTGCGCCAATTATTATAATGGAAGGCGGTGTTTTTCGTGGATTGGGATACCGTTACCTCCCGGCTGAACCAAATGTTGGCCGAGGGCAAAACCGCGCAGCTGCGCGGTGCGCTTCGTATGCTCAACAGAGTCGACGTCGCGCAATATTTAAGCGGCCTTGACACCGACAAAATGCTGCTGGTGTTCAGGCTTCTTCCGTCGTCTATCGCATCCGACGTATTCTCTTATATGGATGACGAGCAGCGTGAAAAGCTGATCTTCTCCATAGGCGACAGGGAAATAAGCCGCCTGATAGACGACATGTTCATAGACGACGCGGTGGACTTCCTTGAGGATATGCCCCAGGATCTGGTCACCCGCGTGCTGGCGAACGTTTCTCCGGACACCCGGGAAACGATAAACCGCTTCCTTCAGTACCCGGAAAACAGCGCGGGCAGCATAATGACCGTAGAATACTGCGCTTTCCCGGGCCGCCTCACGGTGGACGAAGCCATGGGCGAAATCAAGCGCACGGGCCTCGACAAGGAAACGGTAAATACACTGTATGTGGTAGATGAAGACGGGATGCTGACGGGCACCGTGCCGCTTCGAAAGCTTATCTGCGCTTCGGGCGACGCGCCTTTGTCTTCCATTATGGAAACGACTTTCGTGTCCGTGCATACGCTGGACGACCGGGAACTGGTGGCCGCAGAGGTGCAGAAATACGACCTGCTGGCGGTGCCCGTAACCGACAGGGAAGGCCGTATGGTGGGCATAATCACCCTGGACGACATCATGGACGTCGTACAGGAAGAGACCACCGAAGACATCGAAATGATGAGCGCCTTGACGCCTTCGGAAGATACATACCTGAACACGGGCATATGGGACCTGGTCAAAAACCGCCTGCCCTGGCTTGCGATAATGCTGGTCGCGTCCATATTCACCGGCCTGATAATCAGTCATTATGAGGACATCTTATCCGGCGCTGCCGTGTTCGGCGTCGCGCTCACGGCGTGCATCCCCATGCTGATGGACACGGGCGGCAACTGCGGCCAGCAGTCTTCGACGCTTATAATCCGCTCTCTGGCGACCGGGGAGATCGCGCCTGCGGACGCGCTCAAGGTGCTCTGGAAGGAACTGCGGGTTGCGCTTCTGGTATCTGTCGCGCTGGCGGCGGTATGCTTCGGCATACAGTATCTGCTTTTCGAAAGGCCGCTGGACGTCACGCTGGTGATTTCGGGCTCGATGATCCTGGCAGTAGTGTTTTCCAAGGTGCTGGGCGGCCTTTTGCCGCTGGGCGCGAGGGCGCTGGGTCTTGACCCCGCGCTGACCGCTTCACCGCTTATCACGACAATGGCGGATACGTGTTCTTTGCTGATACTGTTCGCCATCGCCAGCGCAGTGCTGATCTAAGGAGGTCAATATGGATTTTGAACAGCTGAAAGACCGCCTTGACGCGCTGCTTGCGAAGGACAGCCTGGGCGAGATGCGCGGCGCGCTGATGATGCTCAACGTGGTCGACATCGCTTCTTATGTCGATACCCTCGAAGGCGAAAACCTTTTGAAAATGTACCGCATCCTGCCAAAGGATATTTCCGCGGACGTGTTCAGCTATCTGTCCGAGGAGCAGCAGCAGCGCCTGATGCGCCTGATAGGCGAGACCGAGACCTCCCGCCTGATAGGGGATATGTACGTGGACGACGCGGTCGACTTTCTTGAGGAGCTGCCCGCGAACCTTATCCGCCGCCTGCTGAAGAACGTGGACGAAGAGCAGCGCAGGAATATCAACGCCTTCCTGAAGTACCCGGAGAACAGCGCCGGCAGCATAATGACCGCGGAATTCTGCGAATTCCACGAGGGCATCACCGCTAAGGACGCACTTAAAGAATTAAAAAAGAATGCCCCGGACAAAGAGACAATATATACGCTCTATGTGCTGGATCCCGAGAGGCACCTGATAGGCACCATGCCTTTAAGGCGGCTGCTGATCGCGCCTGATGAGGCGCCGATAGAGAAGATAATGACCACGGGCTTCGTGTCCGCAAGGACCCTGGACGACAGGGAATACGTGGCCGAGTTGGTCAGGAAGTACGACCTGCTGTCCGTGCCAATCGTGGACAACGAGGGCCGCATGGTTGGCATAGTCACCGCGGACGACATACTGGACGTTATACGTCAGGAAGCCACGGAGGACATCGAAAAGATGAACGCTCTGCTGCCTTCCGAAAGCGAGTATATCAAGACGCGGCCCATCAAGCTGGCAATGAACCGTCTGCCCTGGCTGCTGTTCATGATGGTGTCCAGCATACTTACAGAGACGATCATCGACAAATTCTCGGCTTCGCTGACCATTGCGTTTTCCGCCTGCATCCCCATGCTGATGGGCACGGGCGGCAACAGCGGCAGCCAGTCTTCCACACTGGCGATACGCGGCCTGGCGCTTAACGAAATAAGCCCCAAGGACGCATTAAAAGTGCTGCTCAAGGAAGCCAGAGTCAGCATAATAGTCGGCGCGGTGCTGTCGGTGCTGTGCTTCGGCATACAGACGCTGGTGTTCGGTCGGACTCTGCTGGAAGCGGGAGCCATCTCCGCTGCCATGCTGTGCACCGTGATACTGGCCAAGACCATAGGCGCCATGCTGCCGCTGCTGGCAAAGAAGCTCAAGCTGGACCCGGCGCTCATGGCCGCCCCGCTCATAACCACATTGGTGGACGTGTGCTCGCTGCTGATACTGGTGCTGTTCGCAAGCAGAGTAGTGTAAGAACACCGTTTCGCAGCGCATAAAGAGGCCGTGACCGGCCTCTTTTGCTTTATATAACGGCATCGGCGCCGCGCGTGTGTTTACACAAAGCGTCTTGACATGCGGCGGGAAATATCATAAAATAACACCATACTATCATCAGCATGGAGGTTTATAATATTATGTATAAGGCGAAGATAGAAGAAGCCAAATCCCGCATGGATAAAACCATCATAGCCCTCAGAAAGGACTTCTCCACTCTGAGAGCCGGCAGGGCGAACCCCCAGATACTGGACAAGATCACAGTGGATTACTACGGCACGCCCACTCCCTTGAGCGGTGTAGCCAACATCTCCGTGCCCGAACCCAGAATGCTGGTCATAGCGCCCTGGGAAGCCAAGATGATCACTCCCATCGAGAAGGAAATACAAAAGAGCGATCTGGGAATCAATCCCTCCAATGACGGCAGGGTGATAAGGCTGATAGTGCCGGAGCTCAACGAGGAGCGCAGGAAGGAGCTTTCAAAGCAGGTCAGGAAGGCTGCCGAGGAGAGCAAGGTCGCCATCCGCAATATCAGGCGCGACGCCATGGAAGCTTTCAAAAAGATGAAGAAAGACAGCCAGATAACCGAGGACGAACAGAAGACCGCCGAGACCCAGCTTCAGAAGGCTGTGGATGATTTCATCAAGGAAGTTGACAAGGTAGCTGCCGAGAAGGAAAAAGAGATAATGTCCGTATGACGGAACTCCTGGGCCTGAAACTTGAAGACGCCCTGAAACTGCTGACCGATGCGGGCAACACGGATGTAAGGGTAGTGGAGTATATGGCGCCGCGGGCGGAGAAAGACCCCCGCGGCACTTTGCGCGTAGTGCGCTTTCAACCGGACAAAAACGAGCTGACCGTGTGCGCGTTCAGAGACGACGCGCTTTTGAACAATGAAGTTTAACCCCGCTGCACTGCTGAGAAAAAGAACAATAAACACCCACGAGCTGCCGCCGCAAGAGAAACTGCCCCGGCATATCGCGTTCATCATGGACGGCAACGGCCGCTGGGCCACCAGGCGCGGTCTGCCCAGAAGCGCGGGTCACGCGGCGGGCACGGAAGCCTTAAGGGAGATCATCCGTACCTGCTCGGACATAGGCATTAAGTCCATGAGCATATACGCGTTTTCCACCGAAAACTGGGGGCGCAGTCCGGAGGAAGTAGGCGCGCTCATGAAACTCATCAGCCGCTATTTCGTAAGCGAGATAGACGAGCTGAACGAGAAAAACGTGAAGATAACCATAATGGGCGAACTGGATCCTTTTCCGGAGGAACAGAAAACGGCGTTGGTCAACGCCATGCGGATAACCAAAGCCAATACAGGTCTGAAACTCAACATAGCCCTCAACTACGGCGGGAGGGCGGAGATCACGCGCGCGGCGAGGCTGCTGGCCGAAGACTGCGTGAACGGGAAACTCGAGCCCTCTCAGATCAACGACGAGCGCCTGTCGGAAATGATGTACACCGCCGGGCAGGGAGACGTCGACCTGCTCATCCGCACGGGCGGGGACGAGAGGGTGTCCAACTTTATGCTGTGGCAGGGCTGGTACGCGGAAATGATATTTGAAAAGACCTACTGGCCGGACTACAACAGGAACACGCTGATAAAGAATCTTAACGAGTACGCCTCACGCGACCGGAGATTCGGCAAGGTCAAGAAATGAGAAAGATCGCAGTACTGGGCGCGACGGGTTCCATAGGCACCCAGACGCTGGACATAATAGAAAAGCATCCTGAAATGTTCAGGGCGGAAGCCCTGTCGGCGGCGACTTCGGCGGAAAAGCTGTTCGGCCTGGCCAGGAAGTTCCGGCCCCGCTTCTGCGCGCTGCAAAGGGAGACCGCTGTTCCCGAAGACCTTAGCGGCATCGAATGGTTTTTCGGGGCGGACGCCAACGAGAAAATGCTTTTGGCCGCCAGGCCCGACGACGCCCTGTGCGCCGTGGTGGGCATAGCGGGCTTAAACAGTGTGCTTACCGCGCTGGACGTGTGCGAAAGGGTGCTCCTGGCAAACAAGGAAGCACTGGTCACGGGCGGCAGGCTGGTGATGGACAAATCAGCGCGCCTGCACCGGGAGCTTTTGCCGGTGGATTCGGAGCATTCCGCCATTTTCCAGTGCCTTAAGGCCAGAGAAAACAATACGGTAAAGAAACTGATACTCACATGTTCGGGCGGGGCGTTCAGAACGTGGGACAAAGCGGCGATATACGGCGCCAAAGCTTCGGACGCACTCAAGCATCCCACCTGGAAGATGGGCGGCAAGATCACGGCCGACTGCGCCAGCCTTATGAATAAGGGGCTGGAGATAATCGAGGCGAGCTATCTGTTCGGTATGCCGGAGGACAGGATAGACGTGGTCATCCACCCCGAAAGCGTTATACACTCGATGATCGAGTTCACGGACGGGGCGTATCTGGCTCAGCTCGCCTGCCCGGACATGCGCGGACCCATTTCATACGCGCTGGGGCACCCGCAAAGGCTGGAATACGGCGGGAAAGAGCTGGATTTCGCTCAGATTGGCCGCTTAAGCTTTTTTGAACCGGACACAGACACGTTTCCCTGCCTGGAATACGCCAGGGAAGCGATAAGGCGTGGCGGAGCATATCCGGTCATCCTGAACGGCGCAAATGAGGAAGCGGTGAGCGCGTTCCTGAAAAACATGATACCGTTCGGAAAGATCGCCGAGACGGTCAGGCACGCGCTGGATACCTGCCCTGACGCGCCCGTAAACAGCGCGGAAGAAGTGCTTGACGCGGACAGAACGGCAAGAGAAGCCGCGCGGCGCTATCTGGAGGATAAATGAGTATAGTATATATAATCGTGGCGCTTCTGATGCTGACGCTGATAGTGTCCATACACGAGTTCGGGCACTATATAGTCGGACGGAAGCTGGGGATAGGCATAGTAGAATACGCCATAGGCATGGGCCCCAAGCTGTTTAGCTGGAAAAAGACCCATAAAATCAAAGGCACGGACGAGACCGAGACCATAAGATATTCCGTACGGGCGCTGCCGCTGGGCGGATTCTGCGCGTTCCTGGGTGAGGACGAGGCAAACCAGGACCCCAGGGCGATGAACAACATGCCCGCGTGGAAACGCTTTCTGACGGTGTTTGCGGGCCCGGCAATGAACTTTGTGCTGGCGTTCGTTATCACGGTCGGGCTTATCGCCACGGGCTCCATACCCAATATATTCAAAACCAACGTGCTTCCCGAGATCGGCTCCGTGATGCAGGACATGCCTGCCCAAAAGGCCGGTTTCATGCCGGGAGACATAATCGTTTCCATAGACGGAAACGTCATCACGTGCGACCAGGCGGGCACGAATGCGCTCAAAGCGTATCTGGCTTCCATAGACGAAGGTCAGGAGGTCAGCGTAACTGTCAAACGGGGAGACGGAGAAGCAAGTCTTACGCTCGTCCCCGAAAGACAGGAAGGAGTGACATTGCTGGGCGTGGGCCTTAACAGTTATTACGAGGAATACCATGTCGGCGTTCTGGGCGCCATACCCGAGAGCTTTTCGTTCATGTGGAACACGGTCAAGGCGACATACAGTATGCTCGTGGACCTGCTGCATAAGCTATTCGTCGGCGAAAAGATACCTGAGGGCAGCGTGACGGGCGTGGTCGGCATAGTCGCTGGCATGTCGAATGAAATGAGCATAGGCTTCGGCGCGGGTATGGGAGTAGGCATATTCGTGATAATATATTACGTCATGGCCATATCCCTGAGCCTGGGCATAATGAACCTTTTGCCGCTGCCCGCGCTGGACGGCGGCAGGCTGGTAGTGCTTC
This sequence comes from Clostridiales bacterium, assembly GCA_024683475.1. Taxonomy (GTDB): domain Bacteria; phylum Bacillota; class Clostridia; order Christensenellales; family Aristaeellaceae; genus RUG14130. The sequence continues at coordinate 48,900 of JAIKYG010000071.1, forward strand.
TGTTCGAGATGGTGACAGGCAAACACCTGAACCGGCGCGTGGAAGGCATTATCAATCTGGTGGGCCTGGGACTGCTGTTGCTGCTCATGGGTTTTGTGACTTTTTCAGATATAAAGAACCTGATAAAATAGGAGAAACGTATGCTTAAGGAATCGTTCCATAACCATACATGGAGATGCAATCACGCAGAAAACACGGAAAGGGAATACGTGGAGAGCGCCGTAAAAGGCGGCATGACGAAGCTCGGCTTCTCGGATCACGCCCCTTACGTGTTCGAGAACGATTACTATTCCGGCTTCCGCATGAGGCCCGAACTGATGCAGGGTTACTTTGAAACGCTGGAAGCGCTAAAGCAGGAGTATAAGGACAGAATAGACATTTATATAGGATTTGAGGCGGAGTATTACCCGAAATTCTTCGACAAATTCCTTAAGCTTATAGCGGACTATCCCGTTGAGTATCTTATACTGGGACAGCATTTTATAAACAACGAGATGGACAAGATCGCATCCTACCGCGCTACTGACAACGCCCAAACGCTGATGACATATGTGCGGCAGGTGGCGGAAGGTCTGTCCACGGGCAGATTCGCCTGCGTGGCGCACCCCGACGTACTGTACTTTACGGGCAGTAAGGACATATACCAAAGGGAAATGCTGATACTGTGCGAGGCGGCAAAAAAGTATAATATACCGCTGGAGATCAATTTGCTGGGCGTCCGCGAGGGCAGGATATATCCCCATCCCGATTTTTGGGAGGTAGCCGGCAATGTCGGCAACACCGTCACCATAGGCAGCGACGCGCACCGTGCGCAGGATGTGTACGACCCGGTTTCGTACGAAAAGGGCATGGAGCTGGTAAAACGCTATGACCTGAACTATGTCGAGGCTGGAAACATTATCATGGGAGGTCACCGGCTGGGATGACGCGCAGGGTTTATGCGGGAAACGTTGCCATAGGCGGCGGAGCGAAGATCAGCATACAGTCCATGACGAACACGGATACCCGCGACAGGGAAGCTACGCTCAAGCAGATACGGCTCCTGGCGGGCGCTGGCTGCGAAATAGTGCGGGTGAGCGTATACGACGACGCATGCGCGGACAACGTGCGCTATCTGGTGGACAACAGCCCGGTGCCGCTGGTGGCGGATATCCATTTTGATTACAGGCTCGCCATAAGGAGCCTGGAAAACGGCATAAGCAAGCTGAGGATCAACCCCGGTAATATCGGGAGCGAAGCGAACGTCCGCAAGGTCGCGGATTCTCTCAAAGCGCATTCCGCGCCCGTGCGCATAGGCGTAAACAGCGGTTCGGTGGAAAAGGATCTGCTCGTAAAATACGGCGGACCCTGCCCGGAAGCGCTGGTGGAAAGCGCGCTCAATCACGCGGCGCTGCTTGAGAAGTGCGGGTTTTATGACATAGTGCTGTCCATGAAAGCATCCAACGTTCCCGACACGGTGAAAGCGAACCGGATAGCCTCCGTGAAATGCGATTATCCCCTTCACATAGGAGTGACCGAAGCGGGCACGGCGCATATGGGCGGCATCAAAAGCGCCATCGGCATCGGCAGCCTGCTTTTGGACGGCATCGGCGACACGATGAGGGTGTCCCTTACGGGAGACCCGGTCAGCGAGGTCTATGCGGCAAAAGACATACTTAAAGCCGTGGGGCTCAGAAACGAGGGCATAGACGTCATCTCCTGTCCCACCTGCGGGCGCACATGCATACCTGTGGGCGAGATAGCGGATAAAGTGGCTGTCGAGTTCAAAAACGTAACGGCGCCGCTCACCGTAGCGGTGATGGGCTGCGTAGTGAACGGCATGGGCGAAGGCTCCCACGCGGACATAGGCATAGCCGGCGGGCGGGACGGAGGCATACTGTTCCGCAAGGGTCAAAGGCCGGAAACGGTGAGGGGAGACCTCGCGGAGATACTGATAGAGGCCATAAGGCAGGAGCTTGTTTCCAAATGAGTGAAATCTGGAAAGATCTGGTTTCGGGCGCGGACAGGGATTTGGCCGCGCTTTTGAGTTTGGGCGAGGTCACTCTGTCCCGCAGTACGGGCGACATGCTTGTCAAGCTTAACGCATCAAGGCTTTTGAGCGTCCGCGAGAGAAAGATGGTCGAGGCTGCGCTCAGGAAAGGTCTTCCGGGTTCAAACTTCGTTTTGAAGATCAACTATCCCGCCCTGAAAGACAAGGCGGTCCAGGATATAAGCGCATATAAAAGCGTGCTCATCGCCCGGATACTGGAGGAAAGCCCGGGCAGCGCCGCGTTTTTGGGCTGGGAAAGCTCTGTTTGGAGCCTTAACGGCGACGTGCTCAGGATAAGCGTATCATCCCGGCAGGGCGAGGAGTTTCTGAAACTCAGGCGCATGGACAGACGCATAAGGGAACTGCTCCTGGACGTGTTTGACATAAAAGCGGGCGTCGAGATTAGCTATGACGGCGAAGAGGAAAAGCTTATAAACGAAATAAACCGGCGCAGGCAGGAAGAAGAAGAGCGGATCAGAGAGGAAATAATCCGGGAAAAAGACACCCAGGCTGAGGTCAGCGTAAGCAATGACGCGATACTGGGGCACCCGTTCACGGGCCACGAAACGCCCATGCGGGACATTACGCAGGACGCGGGCAAGGTTATAGTGCTGGGAGAGATCATATCCAGCGAAGTCAGGGATACCAAGAAGGAAGACTGCAAGATCCTGTCGCTTACGCTCACGGACTACACTTCTACGCTGCCCTGCAAGGCGTTTATCAAATCCCGGCGAGGGAAAAAATCGCTGTCCTTTGAGCAGCAGCTGGATAACGTGAACAAGTTCATAAAGCCCGGTAACTGGATCAAACTCATCGGTGATTTCTCTTACGATGAATACGACCGCTGCTACAGGATCATGATAGACAGCGCGCTGCCTGCGACCAAGCCGGAGCGCCGGGATACGGCCAGGGAAAAGCGTGTTGAACTGCACCTGCACACAAATATGTCCACAATGGACGCGGTTGCTACGCCTACGGAGCTTATAAAGCAAGCCGCCAAATGGGGGCATCCTGCCATAGCCATTACCGACCACGGCGTGGTTCAGGCGTTCCCGGAAGCGTTCGACGCGGCGAAAAAAGCGGGCATAAAGCTTATACCGGGCTGTGAAGGCTATCTTATCGACGACATGGTCAGGATAGTGGACAGACCCGACGCCAGGAAGCTGGACAGCGCAGCCTTCGTCGTGCTGGATGTTGAGACTACGGGCCTTAACACCTACCGAGACAGGATCACCGAGATAGGTGCGGTCAGGATCGAGAACGGGCGTGAGGTGGGGGATTTTTCCATGCTCATCGACCCGGGCGTGCCCGTGCCGGAGGAGGTCACGCGGTTAACGGGCATTACCAACCAGATGCTTATGGGCCAGCCCAAAATAGGCGAGGCCATAGTCAAGTTTGCCGAATTCTGCACTGGCGCGGTGCTGGTCGCCCACAATGCGTCTTTCGATACCATGTTCATAGGCCGGGCATTCAGGGACGCAGGTCTGCCCTTTGATCATCCGGTCATTGACACGCTGCCCCTGTGCCGCAACTTCTATACCACGATGAAAACGCATAAGCTGGGGCAGATATGCAAGGAACTGGGCATCAGCCTCACCAATGCCCACAGAGCCGTGCATGACGCCAGAGCCACCTCGCTGGTGCTGCTTGAGACGCTCAAACGCATCAGTGCGGAAAGACCGCTAAAGACGCTGGATGAACTGAACGCCGTATTTGAAGCGGATAAGGGCGGCGACAGTCATCATGTCACGCTGCTTGCCACTTCCAGACAGGGCATGACGAACCTGAACCACATGGTGTCCGACGCGCATCTCGAATATTTTCACCGCACGCCCCGTATGCCCAAATCGCTGATAAACAAATTCAGGCAGGACGTGCTTGTGGGCAGCGCCTGCGAGGCGGGCGAGCTCTACCGCGCTTTCGTGGAAGGCAAGAGCGAACAGGAAATAGAACGCATCGCGGAGTTTTACGACTATTTCGAGATACAGCCCCTGGGCAATAACGCGTTTATGCTGCGGCAGGGGATAGTGGACAGCGAGGAAACGCTAAAGAACATAAACATCAGGATACTGGAACTGGGCAAGCGGATGGGCAAGCCCGTTGTAGCTACGGGCGACGTGCATTTCCTTGAAGAAAAGGACGCAATATACCGCGCCGTGCTTCAAAGCGTTAAGGGCTATGCGGACGCGGACAATCAGCCGCCGCTGTATTTCAGGACTACGGCGGAAATGCTCGCCGAATTCGAGTATCTCGGCAAGGAAGACGCGAAATACGTTGTCATAGACGCTCCCAACCAGATAGCGGAACGGGTCGAGAGGATCGAAAACCTGTTTATGAAAGCCCCGGACGGCGGTGACACCTTCCAGCCCTTCTGGGAAGACGCGGAACAGAACCTGAGGGGGATATGCGAGAATCGGGCAAAGGAGATATTCGGAGATCCTCTGCCGGATATAGTCAGGAAACGGCTGGACAAGGAACTCAATTCCATCTGCGGCTACGGTTTCTCGACTCTGTACATGATAGCCGTAAAACTGGTGGATAAGTCGCTGAAAGACGGCTATATAGTCGGATCAAGAGGCTCCGTTGGCTCGAGCCTTGTGGCGCACTTTGCGGGTATAACCGAGGTTGACGCGCTGCCGCCGTATTACGTGTGCCCCAAGTGCAAACACTCGGAATTCGACGTTCCGAAAGAATACACCTGTGGACTGGACTTGCCGGATAAAAAATGCCCCGAATGCGGCGAGACCATGCTCAGGGACGGTTTCAACATCCCCTTTGAGGTATTCTTGGGCTTTAAAGGCGACAAGGTGCCCGATATAGACCTGAACTTCTCGGGCGTTTACCAGCCCACCGCGCACCAGTACGTAAAGGAGCTGTTTGGCGAGGACAACGTGTTCAGGGCGGGCACCATATCAACCGTTGCGGAAAAGACCGCCTTCGGCTACGTGCTAAAGTATGCCGAAGAGCGGAATCTCAACATCTCCCAGGCCGAAAAAGAGAGGCTCGCCAAGGGCATAACCGGCGTAAAACGCACTACTGGACAGCATCCCGCGGGCATGGTAGTGCTGCCGAAAGATTACGAGATATATCAGTTCACCGCCGTGCAGCATCCCGCCGACGACCTGACCAGCGACACGGTGACTACTCACTTCGACTTCTCGTCCATGCACGACGTGCTGGTAAAGCTGGACATACTGGGCCACGATGATCCCACCATGCTGCGCAACCTGCAGGATCTTACGGGCATAAAACCCCAGCAGGTACCGCTCAGCGACAAAAAAGTGTTCGATGCGATCATATCCCTGTTCTCTTCGCCGGAAGCGCTGGGGCTCACCGCGAAGCAGCTGGGATGCGAAACGGGCACCCTGGGCATCCCCGAGTTCGGCACCCAGTTCGTCAGGGGCATGCTTACCGAGACACGTCCATCCTCCATGGAAGAGCTTGTCAGAATATCAGGCTTAAGCCACGGCACTGCGGTGTGGGTGGGCAATATACAGGACATACTCAGGGCGGGCAAGACGGACCTTAAACACGCTATCTGTACCCGCGACGACATAATGAACCAGCTCATGGACTACGGTGTCGAACCCAAGATGGCTTTCACCATAATGGAGTTCGTACGCAAGGGCAAGGCGTCCAAGGGCAAAGGCGGCGACCTGAAGCCCGACATGCTTGAGGCGATGGTCAAGGCAAAGACGCCAGACTGGTTCATAGAAGCGTGCAGGAAGATAGAATACATGTTCCCGAAGGCCCACGCGGTGGCGTACGTTACGATGGCGCTCAGGATAGCGTATTTCAAGATATACTATCCTGCCGCGTATTATGCCTGTTTCCTGCACCGCAACGCCGAAGCGTTTGACGGCAGCACGATGATCGCCGATGCGGAGACGCTAAGAGCTATGATGAAGAACATAGAGGAGATGGAGAAAAACGAGCGGGAACGCAACGACAACAAATACTCGCTTATGGAATCCCTGGTGGAAATGAACTTAAGAGGCATAAGCCTGCTGCCGATAGATCTGTACGCCTCGGATGCGGAAAAGTTCATAGTGGTGGACGATAAGCACATCCTGCCGCCCATCTCTGCACTGCCGGGTCTGGGAGTCAGCGCGGCGCAGAACCTGGTGGAGGCCAGAAGCGGAGGCAAATTCATCTCGAGAGAAGATATGCTCCGCAGGAAGGTCAGCAAAAGCGTGATAGACATGCTGGCAAGGGTGAGCTGCCTCGACGACCTGCCTGAGACCAGCCAGGTCAGCCTTTTCGATATGTGATATGAAACGCTTTATACTGGCGCTGCTCGTGCTGGCGTGCCTGGGGGCGGACGCGGAAATACACTGCCTGAAAACAGCCGGCGGCGCGCTTATACTGGATGAAAAATACGATATCATAAGCCTGGGGGAATATGAAAAAGCATATCCCCTGGGCTATTATGACATGCATGCGGCAAAAACGGACAGCGGCTGGACGCTGATCGATCGATACGGTGAACGCATAGGGGATACTTACCAGAAGATAAGCGCGTGCAGCGCAGGCATAATCGTTATGAAGGACCAGAAATGCCGCCTTCTGGACGGGGAACTGGCTCCCAAAAACAATAAGCAGTATATGCTGATCGTCCCGTTAAGCAGCGGTGCGCTGGCGCTGAAGGGTCAGAGCTGGGACAGCATACCGGACAGAGCGTATTATCTGGACGCTGACGGAACGGAATACATCCGGGATATAAGGCTCATGTTCACCGGTGAGGAAGCCGAAGGTCTGATCCCCGCGTGCGACGGAGACACGGGTCTGTGGGGATATATCGGGGGCGAGGCGGTTTGGAAGATAGCGCCTTCTTTATACTCCGCCGGCAGCTTTGTCGACGGGATCGCTCCCGCGTCCATGCTGAGCGGTATGGGCGCAATAAACACAGACGGCGAGTGGCTGCTGCATCCGCTGTTCACGGACGTAAGGGTGAATGAAAGCTTTGTAATGTGCCGCGAACTGGGCGCTCTGTACGTATACCGCAGGGATGAGAACGGGCTTATACTGATCTCCGCCTTCGAACGCGCGGAAGGCGAGCTGGCGGGAGATTATTATGTGGTGCGGTCCGAGGGAGAGATAGAGATATACGACGCATACGGAACGCTGATGCTGAGCGCGGAAGGAGACGCGGTAATATATCCCGGGCTGCAGGCGGAGCTGGTGTTTGAAAGAGACGGCCGCTGTGCTGCCGTGGATATCGAAACGTCAAACGTTTCTGACGTCTATGATACGATCAGGGTAGCTGCGGAATATGATATATACCTGTGCGGCAGCAAAACGGAAGACTCGATGAGATACGGGCTTATGGACGGAAACTTTGTTCAGCTGCTTCCGGCGGTCTATGACAGCATAAGCGTTAATGCCGAGGGAATAGCTGCGGCTCAAAGCGGCGGCAGGCTGGAACTGTACCTGATCTCTAATGGCGGCTTAGACCTCGTGGCGGCCTTTGATACGGAAACGGAAGACTGACGGACTGGCCTGTGAAACACGGAGGCGCGCGGATATACCGCGCGCCTCCATGTTAATATGTATCTTATTCGGCTATGTATTCGAAGTCGCCCGCGTGAACGCGTACGGTCTGGCCTTTTGCGTTTGTGAATATCGCGTCGACCACGAAGCGGCTTATGTCGCTGCTCAATTCAAACATCGCTTCGGTGCCAAACTGGCTGATGAGCTTGAACCCGCCGTGAGCGTAATACACTGCTAGCTCTATGCGCTCATATGTGAGGCCTTTGGGAACTTTGCTCACCCTGACGGCGTATTTCCCGGAAAAGTATCTGACTTCAACTTTGGGGGATTTGGACGCGGTGTAGGACAAAGTGTCTGAAGGAGTCAGCACCTTTATCTCGGGCGTTTCATCCTCGTCGGATGCATTCTCTGCCAGCACAGGTGTCGCTTCGACAAACGACGTCTGGCTGCCTTCGGAAGTGATCTCGCCGGCGATGGAATAAGTGGGACTGATGTAGCTCAGCCCGGATTTAACGTCGTCAAGCGTCAGATACCAGCCCCAGAGCAAATCGGTCGGATCCAGCGTCCGGTCTATGTTGCCCTGGGCGATCTCCCGGGAGGCGGAAAACAGCTTGAGCGTGCCGAGAGAAGATTTAGCGGTAAGATGATAGGTGGAAGCGTCGTATTCCCAAACCACGCTCGCCAGAGCGTCGCCGGGCAGCGTGGCGCCTTCGGCGACCATATTGATGCTGCCTGCGTTGGAAGGATATACGCCCATGCCGCCGCTGACATGCGTGCCGTCAGACAGCGAATGGCCTTCTATTATATACACCTTGCCGCCTTTTTTCAGGGATGAAAAACTCTCGAAACCGCCGCGCGCGGACGAAACATACAGAGCGGAGGCTTCGGTCTTGAACTGGACCTTCAGGCCGGTGCCGTGCTGGAAACGTATGAAATCGAGCTCGGCAGGTCCGTCTCCCACAGTCAGCACACCTTCGCCCAGGGTGATCTCTATTCCATTGAACTCGCCTGTCCTGGTGTTGGCATATACGTCGTAGGACAGGTCGGTAGAGGCGTAAAGGTCGAGCTCGGTGCCTGCGGCCAGCGCCAGCTTTTTTGTGTTTCCCCTGGACACGGAAACGCTGTTGTATTTTACATAGGACATGCCGTTGCCCAGCAGGTCGATGCCTTCGGGAGAAATGTATGAACCGTAAACGCTCACCAGTCTGGTATAGCTGTAACCGCAGCGGGAGCAGGTGAGGGAATGTTTGCCCAGGTTCTCGCTGCTGGCCTGGGTCACGGCCCTGTCGATCACACGGTCGTGAGCTTCTGTCTCTTCATAGCCGCACAGTTTGCATACGCGGGTATGCGCGGTGTCGGAGACCATTCTCCAGGCGTCGAAAACGTGCTGATGCGTGTCTTCTCCGAATGCGGATATAGCGCACAGCAGCGCCAGCAGCATAACGAACAGTTTTTTCATTTTATCCTCCCTTTTATGGAGCCATCAATAAATGCCTGATCTTTGGACCCAAGTGAGAGCCCGGGGCGTCAGTCCGTTTGTTTGTTCCTGTCCAGGGCTTGCCTGAAAGCGTACATCGCTATGGAAGCGGCTACGGAAAGATTAAGGGAGTCCAGTTCCCGGGACTGGGGAATGAGCACGCTTTGGCCTTTGGTCTGAAAACTCGGATCGAGACCGCGCGCTTCATTGCCGAATATCAGCGAGTGGGCGACCGGAGCGGAAGGCGCGACGTTTTTAAGTTCTGCTGCGCCGTCAAGCATGAAGGGATACATTTTTCGGCCCGGGAAGGCGGCTTCGTAATCGCTGAAGCTTTCGAATTCGCATATGCGCAGGCGGAACATCGCGCCCATCGTGGCTCTCACGACCCTGGGGTTGAATACGTCTGCCGCGGGGCGGATGATCGCTATATCCCTGTACTCGAAGCCAAGCGCGCTGCGCAGGATGGTGCCCAGATTGCCTTCGTCAGAGACCTGGCACAGTACGGCGTGGGGAAGAGACGGGTCGAGCGCCTGGAAAGCTTTTCGGAATACGAGACCGGCGAAACAATTGTCTTTGCCGCTTTCCCGTTTTAATACGCGGGAAGCCTCCTCGATGCGCACGCCGCGAGCTGAGCATTCCTGCTTAAGCTTTTCGGCGCCTTCGCCGGATGCGGCTGGGGATACGAGCAGCCTCAGCGCCAGTTCGGGGCGCGCTTCCATGATCATGAGGCTGGGATACAGCCCCAGGCAGTAACTGTAGTCGGCTTTTTTTGAATATGGTTCGAGGTTTGGCATATTGACCCTTCTTAGAGCAAAACGGTTTTACCGTGATCCGCTTTATTCTTTCTGTTGATTTTCCGATGATACCGGAATGAAAAAGCGGGGAATTAATCCCCGCTAATATGCTTTTTTGGGTCTATCTTTCTTTCTTGGCCAGCCTGTGCTTTAAGTTCTTGACCTGCATGGCCCTGACGCCCAGCCTGTCAAATACCAGGTAGATGACAGCGGCTGCACAGGTGAAGCCCGCCACCGCATAGATCCTGAAGGCAGCTTTGTCGAAGAAGGCGAGGGGATTGAAGTTCGCGATCACCTGGCCCAGAGCGAAAATGGCATAGAACAGAATGAAACCGATGATCATGAGCACCACGCCCCAGAAGGTCTTCTTGCCCTTGCCTTTTTTGCCGATCTTCTTGCTGATGAAATGGAGAATGGAGGCGATGAACAGGCAGCCGGCGCCGACCAGCACCCAGGTGTTTACGAAGAACTTGCCGTTCTCGTTGGCATAATCGGTGTTATCGATATTCACGGACAGATCGTCCAGGAAAGACAGGTTGATCTTCGCGTTGGCGGCCTTCATCAGACCCAGCACGATATTGTTGTGGCTCTCGAGGGAGTATTCCGCGGGCAGCACGGGAGTGTCGGGAGCAATGTCGCTCCACTCGCCGGTGGTATCGGTTTCAGCGGGTTCGCCGGAAGGCTCGGTGACGTTTTCGCCGGTCGTTCCGTTGTCGTCCCAGTTTACTTCGTCTTCGGGGTCGCCGATATCGTCAGCGGGTTCGTCGGCGGGCGGAACATCTTCGCCTTCGCCTTTGGCGCTGAACAAGGAACCGAGCTTGAACTCGTACGCATCCAGCTTCTGGCTGATCTCATCGGCAGTAAGTAGCTGTTCGGAATATTTGCATTTGTCACGCAGGATGAACACGCTGCCCGCAGCGGGGACCGCGAGCGCCACGATGGTAGCTATAAGCAGGATGATCTTAATGATTCTAAGAGCCTTCATGAGGAATCCTCCCATTTCAAACATAATTGCTTGCGCACTAAACGGCTTACATAGGGAAATTATAACCTAAATGTGGCATTTAGTCAATATATTTGACAAAAATATTTCAAAAATATTTCAATTAAGGATATCGACGGCTGAAAAATGCATTTTGATGCATTATTTTGGCTTACGGCTTAACATTTTTTACTTAAGGGCTTGCGTTAAAAGGATAATCGTTGTATAATATTACCATAGGTCTGTGTCTATACAGACTACTCAACCCTGACTGACATTCTTTCCATAAGGGGGATTACGTAATGGCAAATAACGAACTCATACTTGCTGTGGATGACGAGGCTCATATTCTTGATTTATTATCATTCAATCTTGAGGCGTCCGGCTACAGAGTAGTGACCGCCACCAACGGCGAAGACGCGCTGGTCGTTTGCTCCCATGAGCGCCCCAGCCTCGTGCTGCTTGACATCATGCTGCCCGGTATCGACGGCATGGAAGTCTGCCGCCGTTTAAAGAGCCAGTTGACCACTGCGGATATACCTATAATAATGCTTACCGCTAAAGGCGACGAAGTAGATAAGATCCTGGGCCTTGAACTGGGCGCGGACGATTACATCACCAAGCCCTTCTCCGTCAGGGAACTGATCGCGAGGGTCAAGGCGCTGCTGCGCCGTTCCACCCCGCAGAACGAAGAAGAAGGCATACTGCATGTGGGCGGCCTGACAATAGATGTGGGCAACTACGAGGCGTTCCGCAACGGCGAGAAGCTTTCTCTTACGCTTAAAGAGTTTGAGCTGCTGAAGCTGCTAGTCATGAGCCGGGGCAAAGTGCTTACCAGAGACTTCCTGCTTGACAGGATCTGGGGTTACGAGTTCTACGGCGAGACCAGGACGGTGGACGTACACATCCGCCACATCCGCCAGAAACTGGGCGATGATGCCCACTACATCGAAACAATCCGCGGCGTGGGTTACAAATTCAACGACCGTCAGGAGAAAGTCTTATGAGATTCAGGGTCGCATTAACTGCGACCCTTCTTAATCTGCTGGTGTGCCTGGTGCTGCTGGTCAGTTTCGTTATCGGCGCCCGCAGCACCCAGAATGACCTTATAAGCGAGGAGCTTACGGTTGCCTGCCGCCTGTCTGCCGAAGTGCTCGAAGACAGCACGGCAGTCACGGATGAAGAAGAGTATCTGCGCACCCTCGACACCGCGGAGGGCATGGAGCAGATATATGTCGCTTACATAGAAGAAGACGGCACCGTCGCCTTTTCTTCCTTTGATTCGGAAAAGCCGACCCAGAACGCAAGCAAACTGGCCGGCTCGGGGGACGCCGCGGGTCAGCGGCCGGAAGCCGCAGTAGTTTCCGGCGGTTTTATTATCGTGACCAAAAAGCTTGACGACGGGTCGGTGCTTGCGTTCGGAAAACACTCCGCGGGCGTGGTTTCCACCCTCGGCAGAGGCATAATAAGGATGTTCCCGATAATGCTGCTGGCGCTTGCCGTGCAGTATTATATAATCATGCGCTATGTGGGACGCTCCGATAAGCTTATGTCGGAGCTTATGGGCGTATTGGAAGACTTTACCGAAGGACGATTCTCCAGCAGGATAACCAACGTGGAGGGCTTTTCCACGAAGATAGCGTCCAAGTATAACGCGACGCTTGCCCGTGTGCAGGACAGGGTATTCCGCCAGGTGCGCCGAAACCGCGTGCTGGGGCAGATGCTCAACCAGATGCATAACGGGCTTATCACCGTAGATACGAACCTGAATGTGACTTTCGTCAATTCCAACGCGGGCAGGCTGTTCGGCAAGGACGTGAAAAACGCCGAGGGCAGATCGCTTAAGGACGTGTTCGACTGTGAAGACCTTGAGGAGCTCATCAGCCGCGCCATACAGGAAAACTCCCGCCAGGTCTATACCGGGGAGACCGAAAGCCATCCCGAAAAGGGAGGAATAAGGCCCATACGCCTGTACACTTCCAGCCTTTTCTCGGAAGGCAAATGCACTGGCGCGCTGGTCGTAGTGGAGGATATCACCGAAATACGCAAACTGGAGCAGATACGCACCGACTTCGCCGCCAACGTCTCCCACGAGATGAAGACGCCGCTCACTTCCATAAAAGGCTTCATAGAGACGCTGCAGGCGGGCGCGATAGACAATCCCGAGACCGCGCGGCGCTTCCTGGGCATAATGGAACTGGAAGCCGACAGGCTGAACCGCCTGATAAACGACATTCTTTCCATAACCAAACTGGAAAGCGGTACGGACAGCGTGGAGATCCAGCGCCTGAACCTGATGGACATCATAAAATACGTGGCGCTCACGCTGCTCAAACCCCAGGCGGAAAACAAGGAAGTCACGGTGACCGTGCACAACCCGGATACTCCGGTCTGGGTAATGGGCAACAGGGACCGGGTGCAGCAGCTGGTGCTGAACATAGTCGAAAACGGCATCAAATACAACAAGAACGGCGGCAAGGTGGACATTACCGTAATCGAGGATGCGGACAGCTATCACCTGATCATCGCCGACACGGGCATAGGCATCAAGGAAGAGCATCTGAACCGCGTGTTCGAACGCTTCTACAGGGTAGACAAGGGCCGCTCCCGCGAGATGGGCGGCACCGGCCTGGGCCTTGCCATATGCAAGCACATAGTGAATACCATGAACGGATATATTGAGGTCAATTCAAAATACGGCGAGGGCACAGAGTTCCTGGTGACTCTGCCCAAAGCCCCCAAGGAGGAAGAACAGTGAGCATAATTGACGAGATCTCCCTGTACGGATTGCTGCCGGTAATCAAAATCGAGGACGCCGCCGACGCGGTGCCGCTGGTGGGCGCGCTTAAAGCTGGAGGGCTCCCGGTCGCGGAGATAACATTCCGTACCGAAGCTGCCGCGAAGAGCATAGAACTGGCTACCAGGGAATTCCCGGATGCGCTGATCGGCGCGGGCACGGTCCTAAGCGTGGATCAGCTCAAAAAAGCTGTGGACGCCGGCGCTAAATACATAGTTTCTCCCGGATTCAATCCCAAAGTGGTAAGTTACGCGATGGAAAACAATATCCCCATGGTTCCGGGCGTGGCAACTCCCGGTGACATAGAAGCGGCTCTTGAAATGGGTATAAGCTGCGTCAAGCTGTTCCCGGCGGAAGTGCTGGGAGGCGTAGGATACATAAAGGCGCTTTCCGGACCTTACGGCAAGCTCAAGTTCGTGCCTACCGGCGGAGTGAACGAAGCAAACATGATGTCCTATCTGTCGCTTAAGCAGGTGGCGGCCATAGGCGGTTCGTTCATGGCGCCGTCAGACCTTATCAAGCGCAAGGACTGGGACGACATAGCTGCCGCGGCCAAAGCTTCCGTAAACAAGGTGCTGGGCATGGAGCTTATGCACGTCGGCATAAATACCCAGGGTGAGGAAGACGCCGTACAGGGCGCCAAATTCCTCTCCCAGCTGCTGAATCTGCCGGTTAAAGAGAGCGCCGATGCCATCATGGTCGGCGGCGAGTTCGAGGTATGCAAGCAGAAGAAACCGGGCAAATACGGTCATATAGCCATAGGCGTAAACAATATCCTCAGAGCCATTCGTCAGCTGAGCGACCGCGGATACAAGATCGACACGCCGCTTAAGGACGACAAGGGCGAAGTAAAGGCGGCGTATCTCAAACAGGAGGTGTGCGGTTTCGCACTGCACTTGCTGCGCAAATGAAGATCCCGGAAATAACTCTGAGCGGTTCTCCGTACGAGATCGGCTTTAAGCACGGAAAAGAGCTTAAGCCGCAGGTATGGGTAAGCCTGGAGACATACAGGGAACGCTATCTCAGGCAAAGGCAGCTTTCATGGGAGGACGCCAAGCGTCTCTCCCTGCGTTTTTTGCCCGCTTTTGAAGGCGAGAACGAGCGCTTTATCGAGGAGATGCGCGGTATTGCCGACGGGGCGGGACTAACGTTCGAGGACATACTGGCCATCAACCTCAGGAGCGAAATACTGTATACGGGCCTTGTGAACGCATTCAAGCAGGAGGCCGATGAATGCACCGCCCTGGCCATACTGCCTCCCAGGACCGCCCGGGGGCAGGTCATAGCCGGCCAGAGCTGGGACTTTACCTTAAGGCAGAAGGATGCCTCGGCGATAGTAAGGTATCGTCAGGGCAATGGCAGATCCGACATGCTTGTATTCCTCGAAGCGGGAATGCTGGGAGGAAAGGGCGTAAACAGGGACGGTATCTGTCTGACGCTGAACGCGCTGACTACGTCGAATACCGCCGTAGGACTGCCGCTTCATGCACGGATGAGACTGGCACTGGAAAAAAAGTATCTGTCAGATGCGTATGTGGCTGCGGTATCCGGAAAGATACCGGTGTCAGTCTGCCTTACCATTACGAGCCGTGACGGCCTTGCCCTGTGCTTGGAGCTTGACCCGGCAGGCGCGGACGTATTGCAGCCGGAAAACGGGTTTATCGCGCATACCAACCACTTTGTGGGCATAAAGCATGCGCCGACCCACGCCAATGCGGGGCTGGGCAGCACATATATGCGTTACCAAAGGATAAGGCAGCAGTTGAGCCAAAACAGTGACATAAGGCTTGAACAGGCTGAATCCTTCATGCGGGATCACAAAGGTTATCCCACGTCGATATGCGCGCATCCCCACCCGGACACACCGGAAGAAGAACTGCCCAGGGCAGGCGGCACGATATGCGCTTTCCTGACTGAGCTGACCACAGGCAGGACCCGCTTTTGCATGGGCAATCCCTGCGAAAACGAGTTTGAGGACGTCGGTTTATGAAGCTGTTCGCGGGATTCGACGGCGGCGGCACCAAAACCGAGTGTGTGCTGGTAAACGAACAGGGGCAGGTACTGGGACGCGGTTTTGGCGGGGAGTCCAATTTCCTGTTCGGCGGCCGTGAGACCGCCGCAAAGTCCACGGTAGACGCGCTTTACGGCGCTTTTGAAGATGCGGGGCTTGCTCCGCAAAGGCTGGAATGCGCATATGTATCTTCCGCGGCGATAAAAACTTACTGCGGCAAGGAGCACGAGCCCTTTTTCAGAGGCTTTATCGACTGCGAAAATCTCGTGCTGGAAGGGGATATCTACCCGATCTGGTACGGGGCGTGCGGCGACAAGCCGGCGATAGTTCAGGTGAGCGGTACGGGCGCCATTACGTACCTGTTCCGCAAAGATGAATATATCAGAGTGGACGGCTGGGGGCCGACGCTGGGAGACGAAGGCAGCGGTTACTGGCTGGGGCTAGAGGCGCTTAAAACTACGCTCAGGATATATGACGGCAGGCAGACCCAGGATGACGAGTTCTGCGCCCGCATTCTGAACAAAATGAATGCGCAAAGGGCGACCGATCTGATAGGAATTTTAAGGAAAAACCAGGACAGGAGCCTGGTCGCTTCCGCGGCAAGGCCGGTATGCGAGCTGGCTGTAAACGGCAACAGGACAGCGATCAACCTAACGGAACTGGCGGCGCAGAAACTTGAGGCATCCGTTCTGGCTGCGATCAGGCGCGATAATAAGAATGATACCCTCTGTCTGGTGCTGTGGGGAGGCTTGCTTAGAAAAGGCTCTCCGGTAGCGGAATGCCTTGAAAAACGTCTGGCGGGCGAAAACAGGATCGGAAATGTCATTTATCCGGCGCATTCGACGGCGGTCGTGTCAGCCGCGCTTGCGCTTAAAGCGTGCGGACTGGACAGTGAAGCCGGGCAGCTGCTGAAGGAGGATGCCTCGTGAGAGCGGGTTACGGAAAAGCGGACATTACGCCAGCCTATGCCACTATGCTCGCGGGGTTCGACGCCCGGAAGCAGAGATCCGAAGGCGTGATGGATCCGCTCGAAGTCAGGGCTCTGGCGCTGGAAAGCGGCAAAAGCAGGCTTCTTTGGCTGGCGTTTGATCTGCTTGGGGTAGACATGCACCTGTGCCGCAAGATCGGCGAAAGGCTCAGCGGAAGACTCGGCATTCCGTCAAACTGCATAGTGCTATCATCCACACATACCCATGCTGCGCCCAGAGATGCGCGGCAGGAAGGCAGCACTTATACGGAAACGCTTGCGCAGGCAGCCGAGACTGCCACGGAGAAAGCGCTGAAAAACCTGGAAGATGCCATTATAATGACAGGGGAAGGCAAAGCGGAAGGGATAGCCTCGTACAGGGATAAAACAAGGGAGACCTCAATGTACGATATGCCCGTACGCGTTCTGCGCTTTGTATGCGGCGGGAAAGAAATATCAGGCATAGAGCTTATCGCATGCCATCCCACGGTGCTTAACGAGACCAACCTTCTCGTGAGCGCGGATCTGCCGGGCAGATCGCGCGGCAATGTTTCGCTGATGCTGAACGGCGCCTGCGCGGACCTTTCCACCAGGTATACACGGGAAGGCAAGGGAGAAAGCGAACTTGAACGGCTGGGAACAAAGCTGAAAAAAGCTGTCGGCTGCGTAGGATTGCATGAAATACCCGCCGAATCGGCTGTGCTTAAGCGCAGGATTCGGCTTCCCCAAAGACGGGATTTTACCGCGGCAGAGCGGGAAACGCTGAAAGAAGGTTTCGCCAAAAGGCTGTCACAGCTTACAGACGAAGCGGCTAAGCGGGAGATAGAGTCCTGCCTGCTGGTGCTTGACCGCCCTCCCAAAGAGCTTGCAGCAGAAAGAGAAGTCGAAATAGGACTCGTGAAACTGGGCGACGTGCTCCTTTTGACGCTGCCTTTCGAGATGGGCAGCACGGATGGGGAAGCCATGGAAAAGCTGATCACGGACGCTACGGGTCTGCGCGCCTGGGCGGTGTGTTATACGGGCGGTTACGAAGGCTATCTTCCCAGCGGCAGACCTCTGACTGTCGAAAGCGGATATCAGGATATCGCGTCTCCATATCCGCCTCAGGCAGTGGAAATACTAAAACAAAACGCCATTGAAATGGCAAAGGAGCTTATAAATGGGAATACAGTATCTTGACAACATTCGCCGCCTGCTGGATAAGCTGGAAAACACACAAACGGAAACCATCGACAGAGTCAGCCGCATCTGCGCCGAGAAAGTCGCCAAAGGCGGGCTTATGTACTTTTTCGGCACGGGTCATTCCCACATGATCGCGGAGGAACCTTTCTACAGAGCCGGAGGTCTGGCATGCGTGTATCCGATTTTCGAGACGGACCTGATGCTGCATGAGGGCGCCAGCAAATCTTCTGCTTATGAACGCATGGAAGGTCTGGGACAGCATATAATTGCGAATACGCCGCTTTCTGAAGGCGATATCATTTTCCTCGCTTCCAATTCGGGCCGCAACGCGGTGATAATCGACGTGGCGCTGGAGGCGAAGCGCCGGGGCGCGACCACCGTGGCAATAACCAGCCTTACACATTCCGGCAGCGTTTCCAGCAGGCATTCGGGGGGCAAGCGCCTGTTCGAGGTCTGCGATTACGTGATAGACAACGGCGGTGTGGTAGGCGACGCTTCCGTGTTTTTCGAGGGCTTGTCCCATCCTATCGCGCCGACTTCGACGATAATCGATGTGAGCATAGTGAATCTGATCTCCATCGGCACGGCCAAATACCTTGTGGAAATGGGAGTAAAACCTCCGGTATTCGAAAGCGCGAATACAGACACGGGCGACAGCAGCAACAAGTCGGTGATCGAGACGTATAAGAAACGCATTCCGATACTGTAAGAAAAGGCGGGGTCAAACCCCGCCTTCTTTTATTGAGAAAGCTTATAATTCCCAGCGCTGTATGAAATCCACCGTGTATTTCGCATACAGGCTGAACCATTTTTCATACAGTGCGTCGTAATTGTCCTGCCTGAAACTCTCGGTCGATTCGTTAAAGCTGTATTTCTCGTTCTGGATCTCCGAAAGCGCTTCGTTTTTCAACTGTTCGCACTGGGTGAGCAGCTGTGACAGGTCGCTGAGTTTTTCAGGATCTATAGCATTGATGCGGTCGATCAGGCGGCTGAAATAGTCCGGCGCGTTTTCCGCCGAATAACCGTTCGGCGCGGGCGCGCCAAGCAGGTTAATGACATCCCCGGGCCACATCGGGACCTGATCGATTTCCCCGTTTTCGTCAGGCATATTGAGGTAATAGTCGGTCCACTGGCACACGAAGTGCAGGAAATCGAACATGGAGTATATCTCGCTTACCACGCCATCCTGACTTAAACGGGTCCAGATCGCGTAGTCGCCGCTCAGATCCTTAAGTTCCAGCACTACAGCTTTAGCGTCGACGATGCGGTAGGAGTAATTATACCCGAACTCATCTTCACAGTCGCCCATTTCCAGCTTTCCTGTCACTTTCACTGCGCGGTCGGTAAAGTCGAACCGGCTGCCTTTTTTCGCGTATACGGCGATGGTGTTGGACAGCTGAGTGGTGTTCGGCACGCAGAAAGGGCAGGACTGGTAGGGGAGATTCATAAGGTACATGAATTCCCCGTTAACAGGCGACATGGTGGCCATATACCCGGTGATCTCAACCTGTTTTCCGTCAAGCGACTTAAGCATATTGAGATTCGTGGAACCGGAAAAACCGAGCCTGCTGACTTCCTGCGAACTGCCGCATGAGCATATGCATACAGCCAGGGCAAGACACAGCAGCGCAGCAACGATTCTTTTCATAAACACCTCATTTCCGCAAAGCGTCCTGCCTGGAAAGCGCTCCGATAAAGCCGATGGTAGGCAGCACGCTTATCAGCATCACAGCGCAGGCTATAAGCAGTTCGAGCGGATAGAACTTTAGCGTATTAAGCACTATACCGTAGGCGCGGCTGATATTGTTCACGAACACCAGTGCGATGTGGCTTGTGATCAGTGACAAGATCGTCGCTGCCAGGCCCAAAAGCGCGTTCTGGACGATGTATACCTGCCTGACGTGAGCTGAAGAAATGCCGATCAGCCGCATAAGGCTGATCTCATCTCTGGAAGAGATCAGGTTGAGCAGTGTGATGACGCACACCACTATCAGATTCATAAGCAGTATCACTGCCGACAGCGCGTACACGATCTTTGCGGACAGGTCGACCCGCTCCAGCACCTCGCGCAGCACGGTGGAAGGGTTGATAACAAGCAGGCCTGCCTGGGCGGAATACCGCTGCGACAGCTGGGTATACGAGTTAAAGCCGGTAGTCTTGACCAGTATTGCGCACACTTCGCCCGTGTGAGATTCAACGTGTTCGCCTGCGGAGTTTGCGGGGTTTGCACGGCTGCCGCCCTGATGTGACGGTGCGTAAACTGCGCCTGCGGGGGATTCGGACGGCGCCGGCTCGTCATGCTCGTCTTCTTCCTCGTGCTCGTGCTCATGCATTTCCCATACGGTATCTACGGACGTGAATACGGTGTCGTCGTAAGCGGTATATGTGGTTTTGAGTATGCCCACTATTATCAGAGGGTTTGCGCCGTGTTCGGCGCCGCCCTGGGAAAGCCCGTGAGAGGTGACGATCTCGTCGCCGACGTCCAACCCGTACGCGGAGGCGACGGACGAACCGACTACCGCTTCAAATGGCTGTGAAAACAGTTCGCCATTTTTCAGCGCCTTGGCCTCCAGAAACAGGGGAGAGGTGCCGACAACTTTGCTGGAATTATAGCTGTCTCCCATGGTGAAGGGCACGACGCGGTTGACAAGCGGACTGTTTTCAAGCTCCTCCACGATGCTGCTCGGTATGGTCCCCAGCGGGGAATCCGTGAAAAACAGCGTATTCATGGCCAGCTGCGTGCTTGAGCCGGAGGGACCGACGATCATATCGTAGTATATGAATGAGTTGAGTATGCCGTCCTGCACCTGTGCGGAGACGTTGAACGCCATGAGCGCTACGGATGCGGATATTATGATAGACAGCGCTACAAGTATCATCCGCGCTTTTTTGGTGAGCAGGTTCCTGAAGGCGAATTTAAGCATTGTTTTCCGCCTCCTTCACCGTGGCATACTCTTCAAGCCGGAGCACGCGGTCGAACATGGGACACAGCCGTTCATCGTGAGTGACGCACAAAAGCGTTTTGCCGCGGCAGGCATCCAGCAGCTGCCGTATCACCTGTTCACCGATAGCATAGTTCAGGTTGCCGGTGGGCTCATCTGCCAGGACTATGGACGGCTTTTTGACCAGCGCACGGGCGATCGCGACGCGCTGTTTTTCGCCGCCGGAAAGCGTAGAGGCTTTTGCCTTCAGCTTTCGTGCGATGCCCAGATCAGAGAATATCTGTTTTGCGCTGCTGACGTCTATATCTTCAAGCGCCAGCACGTTTATATTGTCCTCGACGGTCATTTTATCCAGGAGTTTGAAATCCTGGAACACAAAGCCGATGTTGCGGATCCTGAAAGCGTCTTTCTGCTTTTGCGAAAGGGAAGACAGAAAGGTGCCATCAATGGAGATCTCGCCGCTTAAGGGAGAGATTATGCCCGCTATAAGGTTTAACAGAGTGCTTTTGCCGCAGCCGGAGCCGCCGAGGATCGCAACGCTTTCCCCGGATTCAAAACACAGCGGCTGATAATCGATTTGAGTGTACGCTCCGAAACGCACACTGACATTATTCAAATGTATCATAAATGCTCCTTTATTCTGTGTTGATATTCCGATACGTGAAAATCAACACAGCAGGAGGGTCTTGAGGCTGAAAAGCGATACGGCAGAGCAAATAAGGCAGCGCCTGCGGAGCCGTTTCAAAGCCGCGCTGCCGGTTATGGAGGCGATGGTGAACAGCGCAAGGAACAGTACGATGCGAAGCACTGCGCACACAGGGCAGCTCTCCTCGCGGCAAAGGCACACATGAACAAGCGACAGCACGATGCACGCCGCCAGAACAAGAGCTGTGATTTTCAAAAATCTTCTGTTCATGTCCGCCTCACTATTTTGCATTATATCACTTGAAGGTTAAAACGCAATAGGTGACCGGGCTTAATATTTCTTAAATCAAAGAAAAAGGGGACAGTTTGTGTCCCGTTGGCAGGACGGAATCCGGCCTCCGAACAAAATTTCGCCATTTTGCAAATGCCATTTAACAGGAATGATATTGACATAATTTCCCGTTGTGCTATGATATTATTCGGAAAATGGCGCATACCTATTCGCGCACTTATTAAAGAAAGAGGTAATTCAAATGGCCAACATCGATCTGACCAAGTACGGCATTACCGGCACCACGGAAATCGTGTACAACCCCTCTTACGAGAAGCTGTTTGAGGACGAGACCCAGAAGGGTCTTACCGGCTATGAGGTAGGCACGCTGACCGAGCTCAATGCCATCAACGTTATGACCGGTATCTACACCGGACGTTCCCCCAAAGACAAGTACATCGTAATGGATGAAAACTCCAAGGACACCGTATGGTGGACCAGCGATGAGTATAAAAACGACAACCATCCCATGAACGAGCAGACCTGGGAAGTTGTCAAGCAGTTGGCCAAGAATCAGCTGTGTGGCAAGAAGCTGTACGTAGTGGACGCGTTCTGCGGCGCCAACAAGGACACCCGCATGGCCGTGCGCTTCATTATGGAAGTTGCCTGGCAGGCTCATTTCGTGCGCAACATGTTCATCAAGCCTACCGATGAGGAACTGGCTGAGTTTACGCCTGATTTCGTGGTCTACACCGCTTCCAAGGCCAAGTGCGAGAACTACAAGGAATTGGGCCTGAACAGCGAGACCGTCGTGGCCTTCAACGTAACCTCCCGTGAGCAGGTCATACTGAACACCTGGTACGGCGGCGAGATGAAGAAGGGCATGTTCTCCATGATGAACTATTACCTGCCGCTCAAGGGCATCGCTTCCATGCACTGCTCCGCCAACACCGACATGCAGGGCGAGAACACTGCCGTGTTCTTCGGCCTGTCCGGCACCGGCAAGACCACCCTGTCCACCGACCCCAAGCGCCTGCTGATCGGCGACGACGAGCACGGCTGGGACGACAACGGCGTGTTCAACTTTGAGGGCGGCTGCTATGCCAAGGTCATCAACCTGGACAAGGATTCCGAGCCCGACATCTACAACGCCATCAAGCGCAACGCTCTGCTGGAGAACGTGACTGTGGACGCCGAGGGCAAGATCGATTTCGCCGACAAGTCCGTCACCGAGAACACCCGCGTGTCCTACCCGATCGAGCACATCGAAAAGATCGTCAGGAACGTGCGGCCCATCTCCTCCGGCCCCGCCGCCAAGAACGTGATCTTCCTGAGCGCGGACGCCTTCGGCGTGCTGCCTCCCGTGAGCATCCTGACCCCCGAGCAGACCAAGTACTACTTCCTCTCCGGCTTCACCGCCAAGCTGGCGGGCACCGAGCGCGGCAACACCGAGCCCACCCCCCCCTCCTCCGCCCGCTTCGGCCCGGCCTTCCTGGAGCTGCACCCCACGAAGTACGCCGAGGAGCTGGTGAAGCGCATGGAGCAGAGCGGCGCGAAGGCCTATCTGGTCAACACCGGCTGGAACGGGACCGGCAAGCGCATCTC
>JAIKYG010000090.1:0-3538 GCA_024683475.1 Clostridiales bacterium
GCGATGATGATCTCCATGAATGTGATCTTATAGCCTTCGTCAGCCTTGGCAACGATATAGCGGGCAAGCTTTTCGAAATCAAGTTTGTAATCCGAAAAGACCTGCGCGTCGCAGCGCATAGGCATGAGGTAGGGGGTAAGCGCGATGATGGGATCGATTTCCTTTATGAGATGTCCGTCTGCACGATGACCAAACATTGAAAGCATCCTCTCTAAATATGTACTTCCCGCACTGCGCAGGATCGTGATAATTATAAATAATGAAAAAGACAGCGTCAAATTCTGCCCAAATCGTGCCATAATTCATACCTCTGGATGCGATATACCCCGAAAACCCGAACAAATGAGACGCACGCTTGCGTGGACACGATAAAGAAAAATGAGTACTAAAAAAACGAGGTTTTTAGCCGTTTTTTCAGGAAAAAAGATCAAAAAAAGAGGGAAAAAATGAAAAAAGACTATTGCATTCTCTTGAAAGATGCTTTATAATCAGAGCGTTGTCTGTTTATGGGATGAAACTGCAAGTTGCCGCCCGGCCTTGGCGGGTAATTGCGGCGGACCAGCCCGGCATGACCGGGCAACGGACTCACACTTCCCGGCGCCGACCATGCGAAAAGGGAAGGATGGAAAGAGGGATCCGGCGGAAGAAGGCCTACCGACTGCGCGGAAGACCATCCGCCATGGATACTCCCCCCTCGGACCGCGAGTACGAAATCATTAGGAGGAAAAAAGATGGCCAACCAGAAAATCCGTATTAAGCTCAAGGCTTACGAGCACAACCTGATCGACCGCAGCGCGGAGCGCATCGTTGAGACCGCAAAGCGCACTGGAGCCCAGGTTGCCGGCCCGATCCCGCTCCCCACTGAGAAGGAGATCGTTACGATCCTGCGTGCGCCCCACAAGTATAAGGACAGCCGTGAGCAGTTCGAGCGCCGCACTCACAAGCGTCTGATCGATATCCACAATCCCACCCAGCGCACTGTGGACGCCATGATGAAGCTTGATCTTCCCGCCGGCGTCGAGATCGAAATCAAGCTGTAAGGCAGGAGGACAAACGACATGAAGAAAGCTATTCTGGGCAAGAAGCTCGGTATGACCCAGATTTTTATGCCGGATGGCAGTCTGGTCCCGGTTACCGTCATTCAGGCGGGCCCCTGCACCGTGGTGCAGAAGAAGACCAACGAAACTGACGGTTACGAAGCGGTTCAGTTCGGTTTCGACACCTATGCCGAAAAGCGTGCTGAAAAGCTGGTCAACAAGCCCGAGACGGGTCACTTCAAGAAAGCCGGCGTCGCGCCGACACGCTATCTGCGTGAGTTCCGGCTGGAAGACGCTGCTTCCTACGAAGTGGGTCAGGTTGTCAAAGTCGACGTATTCGCCGAAGGCGACAAGATCGACGTTACCGGTACCAGCAAGGGTCACGGCTACACCGGCCCCATCTACCGCTGGAACCAGCACACTGGCCCCATGGCGCACGGCTCCAAGTATCATCGTGGCGTCGGCTCCATGAGCGCTAACTCCGATCCTAGCCGCGTGTTCAAGAACAAGCACATGGCCGGCCACTACGGTGTAGAGCGCATCACCATCCAGAACCTGACGGTGGTCAAGGTGGATGCGGAACGCGATCTGCTGCTGGTGCGCGGTGCTGTGCCCGGCCCCAACGGCGGTCTGCTGCTTGTGCGCAACGCCGTCAAAGCCTGATAAGGAGGAACAAACGATTATGCCCAGTATTCAAGTGCTGAACATGCAGGGCGCCAACGTTGGCGAAATGCAGCTCAAAGACGAGATCTTCGCCGTTGAGCCCAACGTACCCGCCATGCATCTGGTCGTCCGCTCCATCCTTGCCAACAAGCGTCAGGGCACCCAGAGCGCGCTGACTCGCGGCATGGTACGCGGCGGCGGCCGTAAGATCTATCGCCAGAAGGGCACCGGTAATGCACGCCATCATGGCAACCGTGCTCCCCAGTTCGCACACGGCGGCGTGGTGTTCGCTCCCCAGCCCCGTGACTATGTCATCAATGTACCTAAGAAAGTCCGCCGCCTGGCCATGAAGAGCGCTCTGACCGAGAAGTTCAACGATGGCGCCATCCTGGTAGTGGACCAGATCAAGTTCGAGGAAGTCAAGACGAAGTTTGCCGCCCAGCTGCTCAAGGCCCTGAAGGTCGAAAAGCGCAGCCTGCTGGTCCTGGAAGGCCGCGATGAGAGCATCATCCGCGCCACCAAGAACCTGGCTCTGCTGGATGACAGCTATGTCAACACCCTCAATGTGTACGATATCCTGCGCGCTGACAAGCTGATCGTTACCCGCGCGGCGATGGAGAACATTCAGGAGGTGTATGCCTGATGAAGAATGCTCATGATATCATCCTTCGCCCCGTCCTGACCGAAAAGGGCTACGACGGCATCGAGGAAAAGCGCTACGTATTCGAAGTAGCCATCAATGCCAACAAGACTGAGATCAAGCAGGCGCTTGAATCCGTCTTCGAAGGCATTAAGGTAGAAAAGGTCAACACCGTGCGCACCATCGGTAAGATGAAGCGCCAGGGCATCCACCAGGGCCGTACGGCTGAGGTGAAAAAGGCCTACGTGAAGCTGACCGAAGACAGCAAGCCTATCGCGTTCTTTGAAGGCATGGCTTAATAGGGAGGAGAAGCAAAATGGCAATTAGAGTTTATAAGCCGACTTCGGCCGCCCGCCGCCATATGTCCGTGCTGACTTTCGAGGAGATCACCAAGAAGACCCCCGAGAAGAGCCTGACTGAGTATCTGAAGAAGAATGCGGGCCGCAACAGCCAGGGAAAGATCACCGTTCGTCATCAGGGCGGCGGCAACAAGGTCAAGTACCGCATCATCGACTTCAAGCGCGAAAAGCGTGATATCCCCGCCAAGGTGGCGGCGATCGAGTACGATCCCAACCGCAGTGCTTTCATCGCGCTGCTTAACTACGCGGATGGCGAGAAGCGCTACATCCTGGCGCCTCTGGGCCTGAACGTGGGCGACACCGTGATCTCCAGCGCCGAAGCTGACATTAAGCCCGGCAACGCGCTGCCCATCGCGAACATCCCCGTCGGTACGCTGATCCACAATGTGGAGCTCAAGCCCGGCCGCGGCGGCCAGATGGTCCGTTCTGCCGGCGCCTATGCGCAGCTGATGGCAAAAGAGGGTGAATACGCTCAGGTGCGTCTGCCCTCCGGCGAGGTCCGCAAGGTTCCCATGAATGCCTATGCTACCATCGGTACCGTGGGCAACACTGATCACGAGAACGTGCGCATCGGCAAGGCCGGCCGCACCCGCCACATGGGCATCCGCCCGACAGTCCGCGGCGTGGTCATGAACCCCTGCGACCATCCGCACGGCGGCGGCGAGGGCAAGAGCCCTGTCGGTATGCCGGCACCTGTTACCCCGTGGGGCAAGCCCGCTCTGGGCTTCAAGACCCGCAAGCACAAGAAGTATTCCAACCGCCTGATCGTCAAGCGCGCGGGCAAGAAGTAAGAGCGAAGGAGGCAATCTGAAATATGAGCCGTTCCGTCAAGAAAGGCC
>JAIKYG010000098.1:0-3688 GCA_024683475.1 Clostridiales bacterium
AGCCTGGCCCTGCTGTGACAGCGCGATGGTTATCGCCGCAGTTAAAGTCGTCTTGCCGTGGTCAACGTGTCCGATCGTGCCGATGTTTACATGCGGCTTCGTGCGCTCAAATTTTGCCTTTCCCATGGTAATCAGTCCTCCGATGAATTAATAGCTTATTCAATATGTGAAATTGCAGCGCCCCGCGCGGAGGCTCGCAATGACATCCGAATGTGAAAAGTACCTCGTATCCCGCTGTTTACGCGTACCAGTTGGCTGTGCCCAGGATCTTGGAAGCCACGTTCTTGGGGACGCTTTCGTACTGCGCAAACTGCATGGTGAAAGTGCCGCGCCCCTGGGAACGGCTGCGCAGTTCAGTGGCGTAGCCGAACATCTCGCTTAAGGGCACCAGAGCGTCCACTACATGAAGTTCGCCGTTCTGGTCGGTGCCGGTCAGCCTGCCGCGGCGGGAGTTGAGATCGGCTACCACGGCGCCAAGATACTCGTCGGGCACCACGATCTCCACTTTCATTACGGGTTCCATAAGCGCGGGTTCGGCCTTTTTGACCGCTTCCTTGAACGCCAGGGAACCGGCGATGTGGAAGGCCATCTCACTGGAGTCGACTTCGTGGTAGGAACCGTCCAGCAGCGTGCACTTGAAGTCCACCACCTCGTAGCCGCCCAGAGAGCCGCTTAGAGCCGCTTCTTTTACGCCGTCGGAAATGGGCTGTATGAATTCCTTGGGGATCACGCCGCCCACGGTCTTGTCCTCAAACTCGTAACCGCTGCCGGGTTCAAGCGGAGAGATCTCGATAATGCAGTGGCCGTACTGCCCATGGCCGCCGGTCTGCCGCACAAAACGGCCCTCCGCCCTGGAGGCGCGGGTGATGCATTCCTTGTAGGCCACCTGGGGCTTGCCCACAGTGGCTTCCACCCTGAATTCCCTGAGCAGGCGGTCAACGATTATTTCCAGATGCAGTTCGCCCATGCCGGCGATTATGGTCTGGCCCGTGGACTCGTCCGTGTAGGTTTTGAAGGTGGGGTCTTCCATGCCAAGGCGCATGAGCGCGTCAGCCATCTTGTCGCGCCCTGCTTTGGTCTTGGGCTCTATGGCCACCCTGATGACGGGCTCGGGGAACTCCATGCTCTCAAGGATTATGGGCTTGTTTTCCACGCACAGCGTGTCGCCGGTAGTGGTATCCTTAAAGCCCACGGCGGCGGCGATGTCGCCGGTGGCCACTTCCTCGATCTCCTCGCGGTGATTCGCGTGCATGCGCAGTATGCGCCCGATGCGCTCCCGCTTGCCCTTGGTGGCGTTGTACACGTAGGAGCCGCTCTTGAGCACGCCGGAATACACGCGGAAGAATACCAGCTTGCCAACGAAGGGGTCGACCATTACTTTGAAGGCCAGAGCGGAGAAGGGCTCATCGTCGGAAGGATGGCGTTCGATCTCCTCGCCGGTGCTCTTGAGCACGCCCTTTATGGAAGGCACGTCAAGAGGGGAGGGGAGGTAGTCGACCACCGCGTCCAGCAGGGGCTGTACGCCCTTGTTGCGGTAGGAAGTGCCGCACAGCACGGGATTAATCTCCCCGGCTATGGTGGCCTTCCTGATGGCGGCCTTAAGCTCGTCAACAGTGATGTCTTCGCCGCTTAAGAACTTCTCGGTGAGGTCATCGTCGGTCTCGGCGACTTTCTCGACCATTTCATCGCGGTAGCGCTGCGCCTCGTCAAGCATGTCCGCGGGGATGTCGCTTTCTTCCATCACGGTGCCCAGGTCGTCGGTATATATCTCCGCTTTCATGGCGATAAGATCGACTATGCCCTTGAAGCTTTCCTCACGGCCGATAGGCAGCTGGATAGGCACGGCGTTGGAGCCCAGTTTCTCCTTCATCATGTTAACGACGCGGTAAAAATTGGCGCCCATGATGTCCATCTTGTTCACGTACGCAAGCCTGGGCACGCCGTACTTGGTGGCCTGCCGCCACACAGTCTCGCTCTGGGGCTCAACGCCGCCCTTTGCGCAGAATACCGCCACGGCGCCGTCCAGCACGCGCAGTGAACGCTCGACCTCAACGGTAAAGTCCACGTGGCCGGGAGTGTCGATTATATTGATCTGATGCCCGCGCCAAAAGCAGGTTGTGGCAGCGGAGGTGATGGTTATGCCTCTCTCCTGCTCCTGCTCCATCCAGTCCATCACGGCCAGACCCTCGTGCACCTCGCCCATCCTGTGGGTGCGCCCTGTGTAAAACAGTATGCGCTCGGTAGTGGTGGTCTTGCCCGCGTCGATGTGGGCCATTATGCCTATGTTGCGCAGCATTTCCAGCGCCTGTGTTCTTGCCACGAATTATTCCTTCCGGGGCGGTGCCCCAATTCCTGATATACATTAAAAACCGCGCAGGAAACAGGGACGTCACTTAACGTCCTTATGCCGCGCGGTTATGCCTGGTGATGAATTGCTGTTTTCGATCGATTTACCAGCGATAGTGGGCAAACGCCTTGTTCGCCTCGGCCATCTTGTGCATATCCTCACGGCGCTTTACTGCGTTGCCGGTATTGTTGGATGCGTCGATGATCTCGGCGGCGAGCCTGTCGGCCATGTCTCTCTCGCCCCTCTTGCGGCTGAACATTACCAGCCACCTGAGAGCCAGAGTCTGACGGCGCTCGGGACGGATCTCCACAGGCACCTGATAGGTGGAACCGCCGACCCTGCGCGCCTTGACTTCCAGGGCGGGCATGATGTTGGCGATAGCCTGGGCGAACACCTCGTTGGCGTCCTTGCCGGTCTTTTCGGCGACTTTCTCAAACGCGCCGTAGCACACCCTCTGGGCGACGCCGCGCTTGCCGTCGTACATGATCTGATTTATAAGCTTGGTCACGATAACCGTGCCGTAAACCGGATCGGGAAGCACTTCCCTCTTCGGTATGAATCCACGTCTTGGCATATTATGATAATCCTCCCTTTATATGGCAGATAGCTTAAACAGTGACGGGCAAATGCCGTTTCGGGCCCTTGGCGCGGCCCTGACGACCCGTTGAATCGTCCTAATTGCTCCCGGCTTCGCGTTCCAACAAAGGCGGGCGGGTTCGGACGCACAGCGGCTTGCCTTTAATTACTTCTTAGGCCTCTTCGCCCCGTAAAGGGAACGCGCCTGCATACGCTTGGATACGCCTGCGGTGTCCAGCGCGCCGCGAATGATGTGGTAGCGAACGCCGGGCAGATCGCGCACTCTGCCGCCGCGAATCAGCACGACGGAGTGCTCCTGCAGGTTGTGGCCGATGCCGGGGATATAGCACGTGCCTTCCGTCATGTTCGTCAGACGGACACGGGCGATTTTCCGAAGGGCAGAATTCGGCTTTTTGGGGGTCAGCGTCCTGACCTGAAGGCAGACGCCGCGCTTCTGCGGGCATTTCTGCAGAATGGGGGAATTGGACTTTGTCGTCCTCTTTTCCCTACCCTTATGGATCAACTGGTTGATCGTGGGCATACAGGCACCTCCTGAAAAGTCAAAGAGAATTGGAGTGGGGCTTTCTATACGACCCCGCAACCCTCGGGGCATATAAGACGGTTGAACGGTTCGGATCTATCGCCTGACCGCGGCGGCTGCGGCTCCGACCTTGAGCGAGCAGGCCTCGCCCAAAGCCTTCATGGACGGCACCTCGGTCACCTCGACGCCGGCGCTGCGGCACGCGTCGTAAACCGGACGGGTCA
>JAIKYG010000060.1:0-4146 GCA_024683475.1 Clostridiales bacterium
TTGTGCTGCTTTTTGCTTGATCATGTGAATCGTCCTATACTTTAGCATCCGGTCCACCTCCCATGAATCTATGGTAGATGGCCGTCTAAGATAGGTCAATTTTCACTGGCGATTTTAGGTCATTTTACACCGGCGTTCACAATGACACCCGAAGAACGCTACAACGCAATAATCGAGACCACGGAACGATTCGTGAGCGAACGATCTGCTGAGGTCTGGGAGGAACCCATCGATCAGAAGAAAGCCGCAGAAACTGCTTTTAACGCGGCTGGATACGGCACTTTGGACGAACGGGCCCGCAATGCCGTCCTGAAGTTCATGATCGACAAAACTTACAAACAGTACTTGGACGAGCGGATCATGATGCGAGTGCTGAAAACGATCCTGGAGATGGACACCTACGACGAGAACCCGCTGGTGAACATCACCGGCTATTCTTCGGGCGCTTCCCTGTACCGCAGTTTTGTGGATCAGTTTGGCATCACCCCACAGGAAGCTTTTCGCACGAAGCCTTCAGAACTATACCGTGAACCCCAGGCGTGGGATACGCTGGAAGAAGCCAAACAGGCTGTTTTCGTTAAGGAAGTCGTCAGGGAGGTCGTAAAAGTCGACCGGAGACCCTATGTCATCATCGCAGTCGCCGCAGTTCTGATCGTAGCGATCCTGTGCGGACATTACCTGTATTCAAGACTTGCAAGATGGAGCGGCGAATACGTCGCCTTCAGCCGGACGACAGCGGAGGGAGGCTACCCGGGGATGGAGTATCTTGAAGGCCGGTCATATTCGATCAATCCGTTCGCAAAAACGATCACCGTGACCGGTGCAGGCGAAGAAACTGAAATTGCCAAGATATCTTTGCACGGGGATGAGATCTCCTGGGCACAAAACAGCGGGGATGGATATGCGGGATATATCGATGACATCGACAATCTGATCCATTGCCAAAGAAACGGTCTGGACACAGACCAGATGGATCTAATCAGAGCGGATGAATACGTTACCTTGAAAGAATACTGGGACGGCTCATTCGACTATTATCAGGATACGGACGGGACGTACTGGAACTACGATCTCACATTGGACGTATATCTGGAATGGGGCTGGGTCGTTTACAGCGCTTGGTGGGACGATGAGGTAGAGCCGCGACCGGGAAGGATAGTATACTTTGGGCCGAATATGCTGATCTTCTACTACATGGATGCCCCGACCGAATTGTTCGTCTGCGAGGCGACTGGCCAGGATTCCTTTGACCTTTACCCGATGAGTTCGGATGATGGCGAGATCGGGGAACTTGTTGCTAAATGCTTTAGATCGAAAGGATGGGAAGAGATTAGACAACCTGCCTCCAGCTTCGGACGGCACAGTAGAACGGATTGTCATATAACCGCTCTTTGTTCAAGTATTTCTCTATAGTCCTGCCGCTTTCTTGATTTTCGGCTCCATCATTTTTTTGTTGCCTTGCTTATAGTCTCAACCGCCTTTGCCCTTTTGACCTGTCTGGTTTGGCGCTGGTGGTTACCCGCGCATCTCGGCTGGCAGCCCTTCCAGATCCGTGCCCTTAAGATCCGTCCCATCAAGATACCAGGCGTCCCCTGCCATTTCGATGCGGCATTGCATCCACTCCCCGCTTATGAGGACTCTAAGCACATCTCCGCAATGCAGGCCGGGTTTGAGCCATTCGTATCCGTCGCGGATGCCGTAGCGCTGTATTTCCTGGTTGTATGACAATTTGCCTTGCATGATTATTCCTCCATTGAAGGCTACAGGAGCCCTTGTTTGTATTATATCATAGTTCTTCTCGATTCGTCAGGCATGGCAATGGGCAGGTTCTGTGCCGCATCACTGACTTATAGCCTGATTTATGTTCTTTAACCGCAGGCTAAAGCACTATTTGAATTATGTATCCCGTATTTAGCAAAACGGGCAACTCACAGAGAGCAGATGCCAAACATCATACTGCATACCCCTGTGATACAACTATACCAGGGAGCGGCCCGAGGCATGTGGCGAATAAACGGTCAACCCACTGGAAATGAACGCCCGACAACTCAAAGCATGCTCCTATGATACAAATAGACTAGAAATGGTCAGAGGCATGCTTTGGATAAGTTGGACTTACCCACTGGAAAACGCAGTATTAAGCGAAAACACAGTCATCCGCAGCATAATTCTAACTGTAAAATCATATAGTCGAGCTTAATCGGAAGCCTAGGCCTCCAAGACCCTGACGCTTTACCCCGGCAACACAAGGATACCTCCGTGCAAAAGTCAGGAGCAACGCCGAAATCGGCATGGCGGCCGGCCGGCAAAGGGTCAAGAGAACCGCGGGATTCCGTGAAGCAGCAGAAAGGAGCAAGCGATGTTCAATAAGAAGCATTTCAAAAGGTTCACGGCCATTGTACTCATGGCAGTCATGGTCTTTCTGATGGTCCCTCCCTGTGAGGCGCACGCCCTGGACAAGGCCCTGTTCGCGAGAGAGTATAAGGCTTACCTCGCACGCCTTGGCAAGGCGGAAAGCGACAAGGGTGCTGAGCGCATGGTCGACTGTGCGAAGGCCATGGTGGGAAAAACCGGCAAAGACGTTGACAGCGGAGGGGCTTGGTGCGCCGCGTTTGTCAGCTGCTGCGCACAGACCGTACAGGAAAGCGCCGCCGTTCCGTATAATGTCAACGTTAAAGGCATCTACAACGCAATAAAGAAGGCGGGAGGCATTCCGCTGGTGTCCGTGAATAGTGCCAAGCCCGGAGACATCATCATCTACCGCACTTGCGGGTATAATTATGGTCATGTGGAAATCGTTACCAAATCCGTCTTCAACGGTCGAATCACCAGTATCGGCGGCAATACGGGCAACGACAACCACCGCAAGGCCACTGTTAAGGAACACTCCTGGTCTACGAGTTCTGTGACAGCTGTCATCCGCCCGGCCTATGTGCATAAGGCTCCGGCAGCCCCGAAGACGTATCTCGACAAATGCACTAAGGCTGCAGTCACTTCCATTATCCTGACGGCGGATACGCGCGATTACCTCATGACCATGCCCTGCGCCAGCTCCACTTCGAAAGAGTCGCAGGCGATCAGGCGTATGAAGACTGGCGAGACCTTTAAGGCAACAGCTATCTACAAAAACACTGCGGGTAATTACTGGTACCTTGTCAAGGCAGACAGTGACGGCAAAACGGGTTACATTTACGCAGGGAGCGCTCACTACAGCGGCATTTCCTCGCCCGCTCCGATCTCGGGAAACGTCTCCCTGGGCATGCAGCCAAAGAAAGGCAAAGGGTGCGACCTTCTCGGCACCATCAGTTCAACACTGACGATTAAGACGATCAGCGGAGTTCTTGTCGGCAGCGACAACAAAAAGCAGACGGCAACCGTCTCTGTTGGCAAGAAATCCTTCGAAATCAAACCCAGCGCGATAAACAAAAATTTAAAGTTCGGCCGGCTTCCTAAAGGCAAGGGCTACGTCCAGTTGTTCGTGACACTGCAGGCACCTTACGTCGACCGCAATACGCTCCAGACGAAAGAGGTGACGGTCGCCCTCGCGAAAGTCTGGTTTACTGTCAAGTAACCATCCCGTAATTATATCCTCTGCCGGCCGCGATACAGCTTTGTGCCTGCGGCCGGTTAATAGTCTGAGCTTAGTATCAAACAAAAGGGGGAGACGTCTGTCTCCCCCCTGTCTTTATATCTTATTCACCAGATCCTCCCCGCGCTGAGTATTCGCTTCAACTCTATCTCATCCCTATAGCATGCGGTCAGGCTGCGGCATCCGTTGTTATGGCTATCCTGTGTGGCGCGGATTATTCTTCGTCCGGAACTATCAGTCCGCCAGCTGCCGCATCTGTCAACGGTGAATTTCCCCCTACGGTGAAGAGTTTCCACTCGTAGGCCTTATCCACATCAAGATCATCGAAGACGAAGTCCTGTTCCCTGATCTCGGTTTCGACCAGATCCATTCCCGAACCGATCTTAAGTCCAAGCATTCTGCCGTCGGCATCATATACACCGGCAACCAAAGTCACATTGCTTAACTCAGCCGAACTCCTGTTATACAGCTGCGCATGGATCGTCAGCTGGCCGTCCATCACCTCTGACGTGCCGGAAAGGATCAGCGCCGCCTCTTCGCCTGAAGAAACGACAACC
>JAIKYG010000104.1:0-3077 GCA_024683475.1 Clostridiales bacterium
AGTCCATGTTCTCCGCTAAGAAAACCGCGCCGGAATCGGCATCGACGGCGGAGCATGCGGCCACGGCCAGGTAGCAATCCGAATTGGGCTCGAACAGGTAGTCAAAGCTTGGCGCGCGGTCTTCAGGAGAAAGCGAGGCATTTATCAGAGAATCCAAAACTGACTTTTTTATCAGGGTTCGGTAATACTCTATCTTCTCCTCCAGGTCGCTGCTGCGCAGTTTCTGCTTTGTCAAGGTCTGGTCCAGCGCCTGCAGCGGATCTTTGTGGGTAACGTCGGCATCCCTCAGTTTCCGAGCTAATTTGCTGAGCGGATTGTAGGAAAAATACGTCAGTGCGAGCACGATGATCAAACCAAGCGCTATTATCAGCAGGAATATGGGCAGATTATCGAACCAGGCTGCATATATCGCCTTGCTCAGCTCTTCCCCGGAAGTCAAAGCGCACAGGCGCAGCCCGCCCGCGAATTCCTCGGACACGCACAATGCGGAATAATCCGCCTGCTCAATGACCACGGCTGCGTCCGTGTCCCTGCCGTTCAGCAGCAAAGATGCGTCCACGGAGCCGAAGATATGCTGTCCGTCCGTGATTATGCAGCTTGAGACAGCCTCGGTCTCCAGACTGTCGCACACATCGGTCAGCATGCGGTTGTCAAGAATGAAAAAGGACGTATAGTTGTAATACGAATGATTGACCGGATAATAGATCAGGCAGTACTGGCCGTCAGCTTCGGTGTACACAAGTCTGTCCGCGTTTGAGTCGTTGTACTCGCCGGGATCGAAACGGAACAGGCCGCGCTTCGTGTGTATGGTGATCGTTCCGTCGGCATAGGTGAGATAGTGCTCTTTGTTGTATGAGTACATGCGATCCTTGATCTTGTCTATATAGACTGCCCCCAGCACATAGTTGTCGCCGGCGATGTATTTTTGCAGTTCGCCGCGCACGTTGCTGGCGCGGGCGGGTACGTCGGAATACTTGGCGAGCAAGATGTCCACATTTCCCGTGATCAGGGTGTTCAGGGTGTGGAGCCGCTTTATGTCCTCGTCGATCCCGGATGCCGCGTTGTTGAGCCTGGACAGCGCATTTTGTTCAAACTGCCTTGTCAACGTGCCTATGAGTTCAGAACGGTACACCATAAACAGGCTGATAACTGTGATAAGGAATATCAGCAGATATGAAAGGAAGTATTTGATTACCGTCCTGTTGATCTTTTTGCTCATTTATGGGCTCCGCGCAGACGCTGTGTTTATTTACTGGCAATATTTTATCACAGCGCGCGGGTTCCGTTCAAGCAAAACTTGTCCATGCTCCGACACCCGAAGTTTACGACCAAAGATACAGTTTTTTCAGGTTTTCAGCCGGTATTGAAAAACTGTACGTTGTTTTTGCGTAAAGCGGACCGTATAATGAAACCATCCCAATTATCGGCAAGGAGGAGTCAACCAATGAAAACCGCGTCACGTTTCTTCTGTTTGGCGCTGAGCCTCGTTCTGGTCCTCATGCTGCTGCCGACAATCGGCGAAGGCAGCGACAAAGTGACCTACACGGGCTTCGCGATCTACAAGGACGACGAAAATCACACGTTCAAAGATTCCCTCGCATACCAGATCACGAGCGAAAAGTTTGGCATCGATTTCGACGTCGAATTCTTTTCCTCGACAGTAGCCGCCGACAAGCAGAACCTGCTCCTGGGCAGCGGCGACTATCCGGAAGTGTTCTTCTGCGGAACCGACGTTGAATGGTACGGCGCCCAGGAAGGCATTCTTCTGCCTCTTGACGACCTGATCGATGATTACGCGCCCAACCTGAAAGCGCGTATCGACGAGATCAACGCCTGGGATTACTTAAGGTGCACCGATGGGCACATCTACGGACTGCCGAGCATCGGCCAGCAGTACGCCCGTGACGGCTTGCTCTGGGTCAACAAGACCTGGCTGGAAAGACTGGACCTTGAAATGCCGCAGAGCTTCGAGGAATTGTACGAAGTTCTGACCTCTTTTAAGGAGCAGGACGCCAACGGAAACGGCGATGCGAACGACGAGATACCGCTTCTGAGTTACCAGGTCGGCAACGGTGCCAACTACATTGAGCTTTTCAATTACTGCGAATGGATGTTCAACTATGAGTTCAGGACCATAGTGGACGAAGACGGCACCTGCCGTATGCTGCCCATGACGCAGGAGTACAAAGACCTTATCGAATACGTGACCAAGCTGTACCGGGAAGGGCTTATAAACGACGACTGTTTCACCCTCACTTCGGAATCCGCGCAGGCGCTCGTGCAGACGACTGACAGCGTAGGCATGATGATCACCTACAAACCCACGTCTCTGTGCAGCCGCGAACAGGCGCTGGACTGGGCAGTCGTGGAACCCTGGTGCAACTCCGTCGAAGTCAGCAACGGCGTATACAGGGAAGCGATGTGCATAACCGACAAGTGCACCGATCCTGTGAAACTCATCGAATGGCTGGACTACTTCTACAGCGAAGAGGGTTCCATCCTGAACCGCATGGGCGTACAGGGAAAAACCTACGACGTGGATGAGAACGGCAACTGGTACTGGCTGGAAAGCGAAGACCAAAGCATCAGCTACATCAAGAACGTGCTCTGCCCCAACTTCCCCTCCTTCCAGACCGATTTTGAGCTGTTCCATGACGCGGGTTCGGATCCTGTAGCTGCTTATCAGGACCAGCAGGTCAGACTTGCCTCGCACCATGCTGGACTTATGATGTTCGAACTGCCGTTCACGAGCGAGCAGCTGACAGTGGGTCTGCCGATCATGATCGACATGAACACGGCCTTCCCGCAGTACATGGCAAAAGTCATGACCGGCGAATACGACCTTGAAGCTTCCTGGGATGATTTCCAGAAGCAGCTGCTCGACATGCAGGTGCCCGTGCTCGAAGCGATCATACAGGACTGCTACGACCGGATGGAAAAGTAAACTGAAATGATACCGCGCGCTCGGTTGCCAGGCATATGGCAGCCGGGCGTTTTTGGGACAGGAGCTGAAAACTATGGTAGGCGCGCGCAAAAGAGTTTCATATTTCCGGCGTTTGGGGCAGGACATGACAAGA
>JAIKYG010000028.1:0-18367 GCA_024683475.1 Clostridiales bacterium
CTGGAGCCGCGGGCAGGCGTGGGCGCTGTACGGCTTCACGCTGAGCTACATACACACAGGCAGGCAGGAGTATCTGGACACCGCCAAGCGGATAGCCAACTACTTTATCAGCCAGGTGTGTGACGACTGGCTGCCCAGGTGTGACTTCCGCCAGCCTGCCGAGCCCGTTATAAGGGACGATTCCGCAGGCAACATCGCCGCCTGCGGCCTGCTTGAGCTTACGAAGTGCCTTCCCGAAACGGAGGGGCGGTATTACTTCGGGGCTGCTGTTAACATCCTCAGGGCGCAGGAAAAGGATGCCGCCGACTGGACGGAAAACGATCCCGCCATATTCACAAAGTGCACCGCCCTGTATCACGAACCAGGCAGCCACCATATGACCATGACATACGCAGACTATTACTTCATCGAAGCAATAAACAAACTGCGCGGCGAAAAACTGTTGTTCTGGGACCCGTAAGACCCTTATATATCACCTTAAACCGCTGTAATTCGGCCAAAGAATGAACCGACGTGGCACGGAACTCATCAGAGCCTGCCACGTCGTTTTTCTTTCAAATCGCCAGTCTCATTTTACCGGCTTTACCGGTGCCCGTTTCAGACGGTCTCAAACCGCATATTAACCGTTACATCGCCTGCTCCGTCCGCTTTGGGTATCAGGTCAAGGGTGTGGATCGTCCTGCCTTCGAGTTTCTGGTCCACCGGCGTTATGCTTATATCCAGTTGTGTATCGTCGTATATCAGCAGCACGCCGCCCGGCAGCAATACCCCACGATCCGTTTTAACAGGCTCGCCCGGAATAATAAGACGGTCCTGTATGCGCGCGGAGCGGTTAAGAGTAAACCTGTCGGTCACGGTGACCGTGCCGTCACTGCGTTTGCCCTTGACAGTCCGCGTAAAGCTGTCAAGGCTGTCGGCTTTCAGGGTCCCGGTCAGGTCCATGAATACGGTGTCCTCATCCTCCGAGCGCTGCACCGAGAACTGTTTGCAGCGGCAGCGGCCGTGGCCTTCCTGCTCCACGCCGTCCACGATAGGATAATTGTGGCCGCCCGAGCGAGTGGCAAAATACGTGTAGCGCTTCTCTCCGAAGTACTCTTTTTCGTATTTCCCTCCGGCAGTATCCGCCACCGGCATGGTGTCGCCGCGTATGATCGCAAATGTGCCAACGTCGTTGTGGTTATGGCTCTCGCCGTTGTTGCCGCCTTTTACCAGCAGATACAGCGCATCCTGCGGCGTGCGGTAAAAGCCCATGAACAGTTCGCTCACGGGATACACGGCGCTCCTCGGATAGCTCAGCGCCGTATTGTCGGGCTGCATCGTCCAAACCAGATGCCTGAGCATAAGGTTTCCATGCTCCCATGCAGACTCGAACGACGTTTTCGTGTCTCCCTGCGGACACACGTTTACTCCCATGCACCCGGTGTATCTGCGCACGGCTTCGTCAAGAACGCCGCGCCAGTTGCAGTCCCCGAAAGGCAGTTTTATGGACTGCCCGAAGCAGCAGTCTGCGCCAAACCCTGCCACCCTGTGCCATTTTTCGTCTTCCAGCAGGTCGATCCTGCCGGCTGTCCTGCGCTTGAGCAGCTCCAGGAACATAAGCGTGTACTCAAAACCGTACTGCCAGTAGCCGAATCCCTCCGGGCTCGCGCCGTCGTCGTTGTAGCCGCTCTGATGGACGCTTATGCCCTCCAGCACTCTCAGAAGCACAGGCGCAAGCGTGTCCGGATTGGTGATAAGGTAGATCGCGGCAATGCCGATCGAGCTTAAGCATACGCCCGACCAGTTATTGCCGTTTATTTCAAAATGCGGATACGGAGACAGGCTCATGTACGGCTTGAGCACCCGTTCCACGCATTCCTGCCTCGCCCAGCGCAGCAGATTCGCGTCGACTATGCCTTCAAGTGTCTGCGCCATTTCCGCAAGTATCGCCGCGCCTGAACATGAGCACAGGTCTATGCACTGCTTGCGGCTTCTGCCTATGCCGCGTATGCGTCCGGTCTCGTCGTACGGATCCACCGGTATATCCCAGTAATCGCTCAGCACGTTTTCGAAATGGTGCGCGGCAAGCGACCAGCTGTGGAGATGCAGATAGGCGTAAAGAATGTCCTCGCACTCGGCTTTGGCGCCCGGGATATCCAGCAGCGCCGCAAGCCACATGCGGTTCAAACGCGTGCGTATCGCGTACATCTGGCGGTCATAGTCGCCTCTCTGCCCGCGCCGTTTCCAGTCCGCCAGAGCCTGATAGGTGGGCGCTTCGATCGGCGTGTTCCTATAGTCTTCGGTATACTTTTCAAACGTCGGCAGCACCCAGGCATAATCGGGGTTGTTCCTGGCGGTGTCCGCGGCTTTTTCACGGGCATCCGCGTACAGGGCATATGGCATGTTTTCCCCCGCCTTAAGCGCTGTCAGAATCTCATACAGCGTATAATGCTTCATCCTTTTACGCCTCCCAGAGTAAGACCGGTCATAAAGTACTTCTGGAGGAACGGGTATACGCACATAATGGGCACTGTTGCGATGATTATCTGCGCGGCCTGGTTATTTTTGGAAGTTATCTGCGCGTACTTTTGCATCTCCTCAATGGTCAAGGTGGAAAAGTTCGGCGTGGTAACGACCTGCCGCAGGTATGTCTGCAGCGGGTAATCCCTCGACCTTGCCATATACAGCATGCCGCTGAACCAGTCGTTCCAGTGCCCCACACCCGTAAACAGCGCCATGGAGGCGATAACGGGCACGGAAAGCGGTATATACACTTTTGCCATCACTTGGAACGAATTCGCGCCGTCGACTATAGCCGCTTCTTCAAGTTCGGACGGTACGTTGCGGAAGAAATTCATCACCATGAAGCAGTTCCACAGGCTCAGCATGCCGGGGACTACGAGCGCCCAGAACGTATTCGTCAGGCCTATCCAGCTCATGACCAGGTACATGGGGATCAGACCGCCGCCGGTCAGCATGGCGATGATCATCAGCGCCTTGAAAAGCGGGTTCAGCGGACACGCTTCCTTCGATTTGCTCAAAGGATAGGCCGTTATCACCAGCATGGACAGGGAGAACGAAACGCCGACGATGACCCTCGCCACGGATATGCCGAACGCGCGCATAAACGCGGGGTGATCCAAGGCGTACTTATACGCATCCGTGTTGAACTCTATCGGCCAGAGCGATACGATGCCGGCTTTAATGGGATCCGAGCCCGAGAACGAAAGCGCGATAAGGTGTATGAACGGTATGATGCAGCTGGCGCCGAGTATGCCCAGTATGCCGTAGATAAGCATTGTAAACAGTTTCTCTGCCGGGGAAGAACGTATCTGCCGGTTTCTCGTCATTACCAGGTTCTTTTCTTTTTCCACAACGGTCTCGCCTGCCATGCTCTTCTCCCTCCCCTCAGAAAACCTTATAGCCGACAGCCTTCTCGGCTATTTTATAACTGCTGACCAGCAGTACGGAACCGATCACGCTCTTGACCATGCCTATTGCCGTAGACAGCGCGTACTGGCTGTCCAGTATGCCCAGGCGGTATATAAACGTGTCGAGCACGTCCGCCGTTTTGTACACACGTTCGTTATACAGATTGAATATCTGGTCAAAACCGGCGTTAAGGATGCCCGGTATCGACAGTATCAGGTTCAGCATGATTATGGGCAGGATCCCCGGCAGCGTTATATGGACGGCTCTCTGCAGACGGTTGGCGCCGTCGATGGTCGCCGCTTCATACAGCGCGGGGTCTATGCCCGTGAGCGCGGCCATATATATGATCGTGCCCCAGCCGAAGCCTTTCCAGACATCCGATACCACCAGCACGCCCCTGAACGTTGCATTGCTGCCCAGGAAATACACGGGTGCGCCGCCAAACAGTTTTATTATATGGTTTATCAGGCCGTTGTCCGGGTCAAGCATGCTGCGGAGGATACCCGCAAGTATTACCCAGCTGACAAAGTGCGGAATGTAAACAAGTGTCTGGATCGTGCGCTTGTAAGTGGAATTTGTGACCTCATGCAGCATGAGGCTCACGAGGATAGGCGCCGTGAATCCGAAACAAAGCTTGAGCAGCGCTATTTCCACCGTGTTTTTGACGATGTTCCAGAATCCGGGATACATCGTGAATATATATCTGAAATTGTCAAGCCCCTTCCAGCCGCTGTTGAAAACACCGGTGGAGAGCTTGAAATCCTGAAATCCGATCACAAGGCCAAACAATGGCGCGAATTCAAATATTCCGAGATAGATAAAACTCGGTATCAGCATGGCGCAGAGCATGTAGTCCGTGCGCACGCTCTTTTTATGGCGTTTTATCGGTAAAACTGTCCTGGAGCCGGCAGAAGTCATAGCTTATGCCTCCTTTAGCGGTAGGAATCGTCCGCCCGCGGTTCGGAAATGAAAATGAATAAGTAAGAACGTCTAACTTGCGGCAGATTATCAGGGGCTGCCCGCCGCTGCAGGCGGGCAGCCCCCTTCTTAAGGTTGCTTTGTCTTTTAGGTCATCAGCGGCCTTCGTTGACCTGCTGGGTCAGCAGCGCGCCGCCCATATCCATCCAGCCCTGTACGAACTCGTCGAAGGTGGTTTCCTCGGTGCCGCAGATGTAGTTTACGTAGAAGGTGTTCTCATACTGCGTGAGGGCGCCCCAGAGACGGTCATAGTCCTCGCTCTTCTCGGTCAGAGCGTCGAAGATGAACAGGTCGTTGTGATACAGCTCGTAGAAATTGTAGAAGATGCTGCCTACGCCGCCGAAGAGCTTGTAGCTGCCCCAGGAAGCTCTGATGGCATCCTTGTCGCCCGCCTCGACAGCAGCCAGATACTTCTGGACGTTGTCATACTGCTGCTGATAGTGCGGCTGCTCTGCCAGATACTGGGTGTTGCCGTCCAGCGCTTCCTTGACGGCCCAGCCGGTCAGAGTGTTTACGTTCGGCACGCTCCAGTAGCGCACGGTGGGGTTATGCATATGGACGCTGACCTCGGTGCCGTCATCCAGCTTCACGGTGTGGAAGCGGTCGGTCTCCTGCAGGTCGGGGTCGGTATTCACGGAGCAGGTGTGGTTAAACAGCCTGAGCACGGCTTCGGGATGCTCACACTCCGCGTTCACGCAGATGTAGGTAATGGAGGAAGCGGAACCGGTGCCCTGCACATGGAAGTCATCGTTGGTCTCGCTGGCAGGCACGGAGATAAGATCCCACTCGATCACAGAGCCATCCTCATAGGTGATGGGGAGCGGCCAGGTTGCTACCCAGAAATCGCTGCCGAGTATGCCGACTTCGCCGTTTTTGATGTAAGCGGTCACGTTGTCGCTGACTTCAGTAGCAAAGGTGGGCTGAATATAGCCATCGTTATACAGGCCCTTGAATATGTCGAGTACGGTGTGCATGTTCTCGGTCGTGGGGCTGTAAACCAGTTTGCCGTCCTCGCCCTCGATCCACAGGCCGGGATACGCGCCGTAGGCGTTGCAGACGGCCTGCATATCGGTGTAGCC
Source organism: Clostridiales bacterium (assembly GCA_024683475.1). Classification (GTDB taxonomy): domain Bacteria; phylum Bacillota; class Clostridia; order Christensenellales; family Aristaeellaceae; genus RUG14130. The sequence continues at coordinate 5,469 of JAIKYG010000028.1, forward strand.
GCTGCCGGTCACTTTGTCAGTGAGGACGAAAGCGTACTTGGCCAGGCCCTGGTCCACGAACGCCTTGCCCAGGTCGATCAGTTCTTCCATGGTGGTTGGCAGCTCAGCGCCTACCGCTTCCCTGTAGTCGCGGCGGATGAAAACGGAGCGGCTCACTGTGCCAAAGCCGGAAGTCGTCAGTGCATAACGGCGTCCGTCCACGAACGCGGCCTGCTGCGCCGCCTCGGGCTGCGCTTCCAGAACTTTCTCCCTCAGGTAGGGATAGATGTTGTTGTCGTAATAATCCGTCAGGTCAGCCAGCTTGCCGGTGGCCTGCAGCTCTCTGAACTGCTTCTGGTTGAGCACCAGCAGATCCGGCAGCTCGCCGGTCAGCATAGCCATGGCGAACTTGGTGTTGTAGGCTTCATCGGTGTTGGCGTTCCACATCACTTCGATCTTGATGTTGAACCGCTCCAGCCACTCGCGGGTCCACTCGTTATCTTCCCAGGTCCATGAGCCGTCTTCGCCTTCTGCGCCGTTGACGACAACGCGCACGGTCACAGGCTCTTCAAAACGTCCGAAGTACGGGTCGTCTTCCGCGCCTGCAGTTATCGCCGATACGGAAAGCAACATGCAAAGAGCAAGCAGGAGAGTCAAAAGCCTTTTCATCATTTCCACTCCTTTTTCTTTTTTCGAGCCGAAGCTCTATCGCCTAACATTTTACTCATAATGTCAGTATCTGTCAAGCGAAAAGCACAAATCAGAGCCATATACTTTATTCTTTTTGCCAATAATAAAAAGAAACGCGTTGGCGTTTCCCAAGTTTGTTCCCCTTTGCGAAACCTCATCAACACTCGATTCGCCTGACATCGACAAAACGGAAATAATGATTTTATTCCCATTCCGCGGATCGTTCCGGACAGAAAAGGCCGGACTTGTTTTTACAAATCCGGCCTTTTCCTGTCCGTGCCCGAAGGGATTCGAACCCCTGACATTTGAAGTATGAGACTGCGCAGCGACTATTCTTCTCCCGGGTAAGCCACTCCCATCTGTTCGCGCATGCCGTCCATGATCTCCATGATACGCAGGCTTTCGGAAAGCGAAATCACGCTCTGGTCGGTCTGCCCGGCGAGAATTGCTTTGGCTGCGAACTCAAACTCGTGATGAAATCCCTCGTTCTCAGGAGCAAACTCATATAATTCTGGTTCCTGATCGGGTCTGTGTACGATATACTTGGTCGGATGCCAGAACTCCGGCAGTTCGATCCATCCTTCGGTCCCATAGAGCTTCAATCCCTGGTCAGTCGTCACTTCAAGGCTGCTGAACCCCTGCCCGACTGCTCCATCCGCAAATTGGACCTGAAAGCTGCACAAGGCATCCACGTTGGTCTCTGTTTTGTCATACAGTACCTGAACCTTATTGGGCAGTTCACCTTTGTAAAAGCTTATTAGCGAGAGCGGGTATATACCGACGTCAAGAAGCGATCCCCCGCCAAGCTCCCGATTGAAAAGGCGGTCCTCGTAATTCGATGCTGACCGGAATGCAAAATCTGCGGCAATACGCCTGATGTCGCCGATAGTACCGGAATCAACAAGCGCTTTAAGCGCCTGAGCCGCAGGAAAGAAGCGCGACCACATCGCTTCCATCAGGAATCGATCGTTTGCTTTGGCACAGTCGATCATTTCCCGTGCCTCTTTCGCGTTCAGCGCAAAAGGCTTTTCGACGATCACGTGCTTGCCGGCCTGAAGGAACAGCTTGCTAAGCGGACAGTGGAAAGGGTGAGGTACGGCCACATAAACAAAATCGACCGCGTTACTGGCGGCCATTTCCTCATAGCTGCCAAACGCCAACGGTATGTCATACTCTGCGGCTGCCGCTTTGGCGCGCTCGATATTTCGCGAAGCTACGGCAGATACCTCAATATGTTCGGCTTTTCTCAGGTCCTTCATGACCCGGCGGACGATCCGCCCCGGTCCGGCAATTCCCAAACGCACTTTTTCCATCAACATTTCTCCAAATCACGCTGTGCCCTGATAACAATCAACGCTCAGCCAATTCTTACCGCTTTATAAGACTACCTCCGCGAACTCACAGATCTGTTTATTTGTACTTCTCCGCGCTGCCCTGCACTATGGCATCCATGGCGTCCAGCTTCCTGTACATATCTTTCGCCAATGCGATCTGGCAGCGGGTACGAATAATGTTATGGTTATCTTTCTTCACCTTGAAGTACTTGTCTCCGGTGATATAATCATCCAGAAAACGCGTAGCAAGCTCGCACGCCAGCACAAAGCCGCTGATCCCTAAAGTGTCGATTTCATTCTTGGTAAGCATTTTTGCGGTCTTGCTTAAAAAGCCGTCCGCAAACGCCCAGAATATATTAAGGTCGACGCCCGTCTTGCTTGTATCCTCGCTGTCTTCCTCCGTGAAGTTCGCCGCGAAACGCACCGCATCGCCGAAATCATGCGCCACAAGCCCGGGCATGACCGTATCAAGATCTATGACAACCAATGCTTTCTGCGTTTGCTTGTCAAACAGCACATTGTTGATCTTCGTGTCGTTATGCGTAACGCGTATCGGCAGCTCCCCCGCATTTTCCATGTCCGTGAGTTTGCATGCGAGATCCTGCACGCTCAGAAGATAATCCAGCTCTTCCTGGACGCTGTTGACCCGCCCGAGTTTGTCTTCGTATGCATCTTTTATCAGAGTTTCATAGCGTTTCCTGGTGTTATGGAAATCCGGAATGGTATAGCTCAGCTGTGACGCGTCAAACTCGGCAAGCGAGATCTGGAAGTCGCCGAATGCTTCTGCCGCGGAACGTACGATATCCAGGTTCTCACAGGTGTCATATGTCACGGAAGGGATATAATTGCATATGCGCCAGAACTCATCGCCGTCAAATACATATGTTTTGCGTTCAGCGGTATGATGATAGTGCAGGCAGGTCTGCTTCGGATTTCTGGCATGGATGTACTCTGTGACCTTGTCGATATTGTTCATAAGCGCAACAGGGTCCTTGAAAGCATACGTATTCACCTGTTGGACAAGGTAGCTCTTAATTCGAGCCATTCCGGTGCCGTCGTCACGTATATAGTCTGCGCGGTAAGTATGGTTCACGTTCCCGTTGCATATCTCTTCATAGCTGAAAAATGGGTCGTTAAGCTTGAAATTCAAACCCACCTGCTGTATCTTTCTTGCCAGGTCTTCTCGCATTAGTCTATTTCCTCATTCTAACCTATCTTTGTCTCACTTGACCAAACTGTCCAGCAGCGTATACTCATAACCATGCGCTTTTGCGACGTTTTGATTCGTCAGCTTGCCCATGTAGCAGTTGACGCCCATCTTTATAGCTTCGTTTTTCATGCTCGCCTGTTCAAGCCCCATTTCGGCTATCATCAAACCGTATTTGAGCGTCGCATTCGTCAGCGCGATAGTGCTCGTCCTCGGAACAGCGCCCGGCATGTTTCCGACGCAGTAGTGGACGACGCCTTCCTCTATGAAGACCGGATCATCGTGCGTAGTCACTTTGCTGCTCTCTCCGCATCCGCCCTGGTCGATAGCCACGTCTACAAACACCGCGCCGTCTTTCATTTCCGGCAGGTATTTTTTCTTGAACAGCTTCGGAGTGCTCCCGCCCGGGATCAGAACGGAACCGATCACCAGATCCGCGTCAATAACGGATTTTTCGATGTTTGAATCAGAGCTGTACAGCGTTTGGATATGCGCTCCGAACATATTGTCCAGTTCTTCCAGCCGCTTCAGATTTACGTCAAGGATCGTCACGTTCGCACCCATGCCGACAGCGATCTTGCAGGCGTTCATGCCGACTGTTCCGCCGCCAAGAATAACGACCTTGGCTTTGGGCGTACCCGGTACGCCGGCAAGCAGTATCCCTTCCCCGCCGAACCGCTTTTCCAGATACTTGGCGCCTTCCTGTATCGAAAGGCGTCCCGCGATCTGTGACATCGGGGCAAGACACGGAAGAGAACGGTCTTTCTCCTGAATGGTCTCATAGGCCACTGCGTTGACTTTGCCGGCAAGCAGCGCATCCATCTGCTGCTTGTCCGCAGCGAGATGCAGATAGGTGAACAGGATCAAACCGGGCCGGAAAAGCGGATACTCTTCCTCAAGCGGTTCTTTGACCTTCACCATCATGTCGACCAAATGCCATACATCGGCGGCATTGTCTATAAGCGAAGCTCCGGCATCCACATATTCGTTGTCCGTGAAACCGGATCCGATGCCCGCTCCCTTTTCGATGTATACATGGTGTCCGGCGGAAACATACGCCTTGACGTTGTCCGGCGTGAGTCCCACGCGGAACTCGTTATTCTTTATCTCCCTAACGCATCCGATCTTCATTGCTTTATTATCCTTTCGTATTATAGAATTCATTCATCGTTGTTTATGCATGATCGCCATCTGTTGCAAACAGTACAGACCGGGAACCGCATGCCAGCTATAATGACTTCACCATAAAGATACAAATAATTATAGTTGTGATAACCCTTTGTATTATACGCACAAAACTGCATAAAGTCCATATATTGATTCATATCTAAACAATATTTATCATGCTGTTTACCCGGCCATCACTTAAAAACAGTTGAGATAATGCGCTCCGGACACTTAATGCGTTCACATTATCGCATTCTGACAGTCCGGCATCCTCCGCAATTGTTATTTTGAGTAAAATTTACTCCGCATGGTGGCATCTGAGATCGAATTATGCTATTATATATTGTGTTTGAGCATAATTATACAATTTGCCCGCATAACGTTTAAAACCGCCAGACCATGTTCTTTGTCACATTAACACGCACATTTCGGCATTGCCTGTTTCTAAAACCTCACCCAATGAGAGGAGACCGTCACCATGTCTGAACAAACAAAGACTAAGCTGTTCCGTGAAAAAAGTCTGGAAGCCGTGGAATCACCGGAGTCGCTGAATGACTATCTGCGCGTCACTTCGCCCGGCATATGGATCGTGATGGCTGCGGTCATAACTCTGCTCGTGGGGTTGATACTTTGGGGCATCTTCGGTCATATCAGGACCACGGCTCAGGTCGCGGTGCAGATCAGCCCCGAAAAGAGCGTCTGCTACGTTTCGCTGGACATAATCGACAAAGTCTCCAAACGCGGAGTCGTGAACGTCGCCGGTGAAGACTTCCCGATCGTCGGTGACGAATTCGACCTGACGTTTATTTCCGATGAGACTCCCGCCCGCGTGCTGCTTCTCGGAAAGCTGAATAAAGGCGACCTGGTCGCCGAAGTTCCCGTCATGACCGACCTTGCGGAAGGCTATTATTCGGGCGAAGTAGTCACGGAAGACCTGAAACCCATCTCCCTCTTATTCCAGTAAGTGAGGAGGGTTCGGCGTGTTTGGTAAATCTAAAGTCCCAAAGCCCGTGCTGAAAGGCACGGTCAAGGTGCCCGTGGTCATGCAGATGGAGGCGTTGGAATGCGGCGCCGCTTCGCTTGCCATGATCATGCACTATTACCGCAAATGGATCCCGCTGGAGCAGACAAGGGTGGATTGCGGCGTGTCCATGAACGGAGCCAACGCCAAGAATATCATGCTCGCCGCGCACAGTTACGGCATGAAAGCCCAGGCGTGGCGCATCGAGCCCGAAGACCTTCTAAACGAAGGTCCATACCCCTGCATCATCCACTGGGGCTTCAATCACTTTGTCGTGCTTTGCGGGTTCAAGGGCAAACGCGCTCTGATCAACGACCCGGCCAGAGGACGCGTGTTCGTCGACTGGGAAGAGTTCGACCGGGAGTTCACAGGCGTTTGCCTGACTTTCGAACCCGGCGAAGACTTTGTCCCCTCCGGCAAACCCAGGTCCGTATTCTCATACGCCAAGGATCGGCTCAAAGGCGCAAAGACCGCCGTCATTTTCGTGGTAATAACCACCACGATAGGCTCTCTTCTTAACATAATCCAGCCCGCTTTCGCGCGCACGTTCCTGGACCGGCTCCTGACAGGCGCGAATCCAGGATGGCTCACGCCGTTCATGCTGCTGTTCTTCCTGTTGATCATCGTCAGCGTCACGGTCAGCTGGGTCTCGGCAGTCTATTCCCTGCGCATCGAGGGCAAACTGGCTTCATACGGCAGCGCTTCATATCTTTGGAAAGTGCTGCGCCTGCCCATGCAGTTTTTCAGTCAGCGCATGTCTGCTGATATCGCGGACCGCCAGGCCACGAATGCAAGCATAGCCTCCGCCCTGGTCAAGACTTTCGCGCCGCTGGCGCTCCAGGCGATCATGATGGTGTTCTACCTGGTCGTGATGATCCGCTACAGCTGGCTGCTGTCGATGATAGGCGTCGGCACCATCCTGCTCAACCTGCTCGTGTCGTCCATCGTCACATCCAGGCGCGTGAACATCACCCGCGTGCAGCAGCGCGACGCCGCCAAGCTGTCCTCCACCACCATGTCCGGCATCAGCATGATAGAGACAATCAAGGCGAGCGGCACCGAAAACGGCTTTTTCGGACGCTGGGCAGGTTATCAGGCAAGCGTAAATACCCAATCCGTGCAGTATACCAGGCTCAATCTCCTGCTCGGCTCCCTTCCGTCACTGATCTCTTCCGTTGCGAATCTGGTCGTGCTGGGGCTGGGCGTCATGCTGGTCATCCGCGGGCAGTTCACCATCGGTATGATCATGGCCTTCCAGAGCTTCCTGTCGTCTTTCATGACTCCCGCCACATCGCTTATAAACGCCGGCCAGTCCATGCAGGAAATGGTCACCCAGATGGAACGCGTGGACGACGTCATGAGCTATAAGGAAGACCAGGCCTTCGCTCCCCGCGAGAAAAAACAGGAATACCAGAAACTCACCGGCGCAATCGAGCTCAAAAACGTCACTTTCGGCTATTCCAGGCTCGGCGACCCGCTCATCACCGATTTCTCAATGGAAGTAAAACCGGGGCAGAAGATAGCGTTCGTCGGCAGGACCGGCTGCGGAAAATCCACGCTTGCCAAATTGATCTCAGGTCTTAACCACCCCTGGAGCGGCTCCATCACCTTTGACGGCATCCCGCTGGAAGAGATCGACCGCAACGTGTTCACCGGTTCCGTCAGCGTCATCGACCAGGACATTACCCTGTTTGAAGACACCATCTCCCAGAACATCAAAATGTGGGACGATTCGATAGAAGATTTCGAAGTCACCCTTGCCGCGCGCGACGCCGGCATCTACGACGACATCGTACAGCGCGACGGAGGTTTCTCCCACAAATTGCTTGAAGGCGGGCGCGACCTTTCTGGCGGCCAGAGGCAACGTCTTGAGATTGCCCGCGCCCTGTCCCAGGATCCCACGATCTGCATAATGGACGAAGCCACTTCCGCTCTCGACGCGAGAACGGAGCACGAAGTCATCAAGTCCATCAACGACCGAGGCATCACCTGCATCATCATAGCCCACCGTCTGTCCACCATACGCAGCTGCGACAAGATCATAGTCATGGACAAGGGCAAGATAATCGAGAGCGGCACGCACGACGAGCTATACGCCAAGGGCGGCGCGTACACCGCTCTGGTCACCAGTGAATAAGCGCAACCGGCCGGATTGACGAGGTACACATATGGGTTGGTTTGACGATCAGATAGAATTCAGAAAAAAACACGAGCAGGAGCTTCTCAGGAACTCCATCGAAGGCATCGCCCGTTCCGTAACAGGCCGCAAGCTTCGCAGCGGTCTGCAGGATCAGGAGGATGTCAGCGACGCCATTTCGGGCTTACTAAAGTATTTCGGGCTCAAGGAAAAGGAAGTTCCCGCCAATATCCGCGGTCTTCAGGACAGGTTGGATTACCTGCTTTCCCCCACCGGCATACTATACCGCGAAGTCATACTGAACAAAGGCTGGCACGCCGATGCAATGGGTCCGATGATCACCTCGCTCAAAGAGGAAGGCACCGTCATCACTGTCCTGCCTTCGGATATGGGCGGATATGAATATGTCGACCCTCGCACAGGCAAGGTCATACGCGTAAACGGTCTGGAAGAAAAGAAAATCAGCGATGAAGCGCTGTGCTTCTACCGTCCCCTGCCGATGCGCGAACTGAAGCTCAGAGACCTGCTTAAGTACATGCTCAGCTGCCTGACCATGCGCGACCTGGTCAGTTTCGGGCTTGCCGCACTGGCAATAACTCTCGTCGGCATGCTGATGCCAAAGCTCAATCAGGTGCTGATGAGCACCGTGATAAACAACTCCAGCATGCAGCTGCTGTACGCAGTGATGTCGTTCATGCTATTTGCGACTATCGCCAGTACGCTTTTGATGATAATCCGCGCTATGCTGCTTTCCCGTATCAGGCTGAAGCTCAACGTCAACGTCAGCGCCGCGACCATGATGCGCATACTTTCGCTGCCCGCGACCTTCTTTAAGGAGTATTCCGCTGGCGAGCTCAACCAGTACATAAGTTACATGGATTCCCTGTGCTCCACCATAGTGGATTCCCTGTTCTCCACGGCGATAACGGGCGTTTTCTCGCTGGTGTACCTGACTCAGATCTTCGCCTTCGCGCCGAGCCTCGTGTGGCCCAGCTTGATTGTCACCCTGCTTACTTTGGGGATCAGCATGATCTCCGCCATGGTGCAGATGCGCATCGACGCCGAAAAGATGGTGCACACCGCCAAGGAGCGCGGCTTCGTGTATTCTCTTATCTCGGGCATTCAGAAGATCCGCTTGAGCGGCTCGGAGAACCGCGCGTTCGCCAAATGGTCGCAGCTTTTCTCAAAGAGCGCCGAGCTCAACTTTAACCCGCCGAACATAATCCGCCTATCCTCCGTGTTCGTCACAGCCATCTCGCTGATCGGTACCGCCATAATGTACTATGTCGCCGTAAAGAGCAAAGTCAGTGTGGCAGATTACTACGCGTTCAATACCGCGTACGCGTATATCTCCAGCGCCTTTTCGGCTTTGACCACGATGGCGCTGTCGGCAGCTTCCATAAAGCCTATGATCGGCCTTATCAAGCCCCTGCTCGCCGCATGCCCCGAAGCCAGCGAATCCAAGGAGACCGTTGCCCGCCTTTCCGGAGCTATCGAGATCTCTCACGTGACCTTTGGATACGATACCGAAAGCAAGCCCCTGTTCGACGATTTCAGCCTCACCATCCCGCCCAGGCAGTATGTGGCCATAGTCGGCAAAAGCGGCTGCGGAAAGTCCACACTGGTGCGCCTGCTCCTGGGATTTGAAAAACCCTGGCGCGGCGTGATCAACTATGACAAAAAGGACCTGCAGCAGCTGGATGTGCGCTCGCTGAGGCGCCAGATCGGCGTGGTCATGCAGGACGGACGGCTGTTCTCCGGCAGCATATTCGACAACATCGTCATCTCCGCCCCCACGCTTAAACTGCAGGACGCCTGGGATGCCGCCGAGATAGCCGGCATCGCCGACGATATCCGCGATATGCCCATGGGCATGAACACCCTTTTGCAGGACGGCGCGGGGACCATCTCCGGCGGACAGCGTCAGCGCTTGATGATCGCGCGCGCCATCGCACCCAAACCCCGCATACTGATATTCGATGAAGCGACGTCCGCACTGGACAACATCACCCAGAAAAAGGTCTCCGAGGCGCTCGACAAGATGAAGTGTACCCGTATCGTCATCGCCCACCGCCTGTCCACCATACGGCACTGTGACCGCATACTGGTCATCGACGGCGGCAAGATCGCAGAAGACGGCACCTATGAGGACCTGATCGCAAAGAACGGCATATTCGCCGAGCTGGTCGCGCGTCAGAGATTGGACACTCAGCCCGGCAGCGCGGACTAAAGACTGACGGCAACGAACTCTTAGTCTGCAAAAATTAACAGATATGCGGTTTTGTCAATGCGCTGTTTATGGTAGCATTAGCGTGTAACTAAGCAGATCACCGACCAAAAGGAGATTTAGATATGACTATTACCAAGACTAAAAACGGAAACACCCTGACTGTAGCCCTGGAAGGCCGCCTGGACACCATCACCGCTCCCCAACTGGAAAGCGGGCTCCATCCCGAAATGGACAGCGCCAAGGAACTCATTTTCGACCTCAAAGACATGGTCTACATTTCTTCCGCAGGGCTCAGGGTGCTGCTCGCGTCCCAGAAGACCATGAACAAGCAGGGCAGCATGTGCATCCGCAACGTGAACCCTGACGTCATGGAAGTTTTCGAGCTTACCGGATTCGTCGACATCCTGAACATCGAAGAATAATACTATCGGACTATAAACCAGATCCTGCCGTTCGGCGGTCCGCAGTTTGTGAGAACTGCCGTATAACCTTAATCACGAGCAAGGGGGTACTTCCGGTGAGTGAATTGACCCTTGAAGCCAAGGTTGAAAACCTGGACGACGTGCTCGCTTTTGTCGATACTATTTTGGAGGAGCTTAATTGCTCTCCAAAGGCGCAAATGCAGATCGATGTCGCCGTCGAGGAACTATATGTGAACATCGCCAGCTATGCCTACCCGGATGGAACAGGCATGGCTACGATACGTGTCGAAAAGCAAGCCGAACCCCTAGGTGTCGCCATCACGTTTATCGACAGCGGTGTTCCCTATGATCCCCTCGCAAAAAAGGATCCCGACATCACGCTTTCCGCCGAGGAAAGGCAGATAGGCGGTCTGGGTATCTACATGGCAAAAAAGAGCATGGACAGCATCGAATACAAATACGCGGACGGTCATAACATGCTGACGATCAAAAAGGCGATCTAACATATGTTTCGCCGCCGCGAAAAGCAGTTCGCAAAAGAAAACTCCGCTTTATGAAGCGGAGCTTTTGCATATCCCTCATTCCCTAAAAAGCGGCTGTTATCCGCATACGGCGGTGATCGGCCCCTTTTCAATGACCGTTAAGAATGCCAATTGTTTACTGCGTATCAGATCCCGCTCGTTCGTATAATGAACATCGTCGTGTTCACGTCATCTCCGGAGTATCCGCCGTAACTCACGCATTTGAGCGCGTTTACCCGCTCGATCAGCTCTTTTATATCGCCGTCGTAGAATCGCTTGACCATATCCACCGCGTCATTCAGCGAGACTGCCTTTGCCGACATGCTTTTCGCGCTTTTCTCAAGTTCCCCGGCATCATTTGAGATCGTGCCGGCGGTTTGGCCGGCCTTATCGACGGCCGAAGTGTAACTGTCAAGGTCGCTGCGGAAAGCTTTCAGGCTGTCCAGGTCAGTGGTGACGGATTCGAGAAGTTCACATACTTCGGTTATGCTCCCGTTCGCATTTACAGTCCCATCCTGCGCAGCAGCTGCTGACGCGGCCAGCTCAGTTTTGATGCGCTCCGCCTCCGCAGCATAGTTGTCCAGGGTGATCCTGCTCAGCTTTATGCCCAAGGCTGAAAGCATATCCGCATAAGCGGCAACTCTGCCGTTAACGGCTCCCAGGACCATGTCCGTAATTTGATCGGCGCCGTCCGTTAGCACGGTCCCCTTTGCTTTCGCATCGCTCAGTTCGCCTGTGAGCTCTTCGGCGTTGGTTTTAAGGGCATTCATATCATTTGACAGTCCGCTCGTGCCGACTGCAAGCTCGCTCACGTCCGTCAGCGTTTTATTCACGCTGCCCATAAGCAGGTTTGCCGCGAAGTCGGTGTTCACTTTAAACCCCTTGAACTTTATACCTACAGGCAGTTTGACGTCGGTTATGTTCGCGTTCATGCCGGTCACTATCGTATAGGCGCCTTCGCTTGCGAAATCTCTTACATCAGCACTGATCACCGCGCCTGTCGGTATATCAAGATCGACGCTGATATCCCCGCTGCCATCAATATCCATAATACTGCCAAGCCCCGGCAGTCCGAAACACGCCGTGACGCTTACTCGGCCCAGTTTGATCACACGCCCGTTAGTCACTTTTACATTCGTAAAAACGTCTTCATTTATCGGCAGAACCGTCACGGCAATAAAAGGAACGGGCATTTCTACTGTTTCTCCCTTGACTTCCGCGTTTCCGGCAATTAAGCTCCCATAGTCGATAAATATCTCGAGATGGCCGGTTTTTCCTGCCAGTTCATCGCGCTTGACCTGCTTACCGTCCAGTTCATATCGGAAGCTCACCTTTACGGGAAGCTGCCGTGCGTCCGCATCCTGCCGGACCGCCTCTGTGCTTATCCCGTCTTCCGACCGGCTGACGAACACCTGCTGAGTTTCCCCTTCGGCATCGGTGAGCACATACACCGTTTCCTTATTCTCCTCAGCCATGACCGTCAGGCAGTTCATGCTCAAAACGATCGTCAGCAGGATACATACGCTCAGTTTTATTGTGGTTTTCATTTTGATTTCTCCTTCCGGCAACAGCTCGTCAACGTTTCTTTTTCATGCCCAGGGTCGTATGCCTTACGACGCAGTCGCTCAGCATGAGCAGTGCGGGCAGGAACAGAAGCACGCACCCCATACTGATCAGCGCGCCGCGTGAAAGCAGCATACACATGGATCTGACGATATCTATCTTGGAGTATACCGCCACCCCGAACGTAGCAGCGAACAGACCCATGCCGCTGACAATGATCGAAGGCGTAGACGCGGCAAGCGCCGCTGTCACGGCGGTCTTCTTATCCCTGCCTGCCGCGCGCTCTTCTTTATACCGCGTGGTCATCAGTATGGCGTAATCCACCGTCGCGCCCAGCTGGATCGTGCTGATGACGATAGGCGCGATGAACGGCAGCGACTGTCCCGCATAGTGCGGGATACCAAGGTTGATAAATATCGCCAATTCGATGACCGCCACCAGAATGAACGGCAGGGACAGGCTCTTTTCGACCAGCATTATTATCACAAATATCGCGATGATCGAGATCAGGCTCACGACCCGGAAATCGTGATCCGTAACGTCCACCATATCTTTTGTGCAGGGCGCTTCGCCTATCAGCATACTGTCGGGATCGTATTTCTTCAGGATCCGATTCAGAGCGTTGATC
>JAIKYG010000095.1:0-3757 GCA_024683475.1 Clostridiales bacterium
TTCCGCGCTCTCAGCACTTCCGTCTTTGATCTCTCTGTATCGTTTTCAAGGTCCGTGCTCCCCGCTCCTGAGACCCTTTCGGGCGCTCGCTCAGCGGGACAGCTTGCATATATTACTACTCCCCCTATAGCTTTGTCAACCTTTTTTTTCACGTTTTACTCACAGTTAACATTTGACCCCCTTTTTCGCCTTTTTCAAGCCCTGATCACGGTCTCGCAGGGTACGGCATGCTCATCCCGCGGAGCGCCTCTGCGGGCCGCCCCGCGCCCCCTCCCGGATTGACTTTTTTACCCGCCGAGAGTACAATATCCCGCAAAAGGAGGATATAAAAATGGATACGCAGCGTGTTTTTGAGATACTTGATTCATACCGTCCCGCCATCACCTCCACCCTGCAGAGATGGGTGCAGACCAGGAGCGTGGGCACTAAAAGCGACGTGCCCGGCACGCCCTTCGGTCCGGACGTAAGGAAGATGTTGGACGTGGCGCTTAAGGATGCGAAGGACCTGGGCTTCGAGGTAAAGGACGTGGACGGATACGCCATGCGCGCGGCGGCGGGCAGCGGCGACAGGACCATGGGCATACTCTGCCACCTGGACGTGGTGCCCGAGGGCGACGGCTGGACCTATCCTCCCTACGGCGGCACCCTGGTGGGCAGCCGCCTGTACGGGCGCGGCAGCGTGGACGACAAGGGCAGCGCCGTGGCGTGCCTGTACGCGGTAAAGGCCATAATGGACGCGGGCATACCCTTCAAGCACGGCGTGCACCTGATCTTCGGCTGCGACGAGGAGACGGGCATGAGCGACCTCAGGTACTACGCCGCCCACGAGCAGATGCCCGACTACGGCTTCTCCCCCGACGCGGAGTTCCCCGTGATCAACCTGGAAAAGGGCCACGTGAACTTCCGCCTGCTGGCGGCGGGAGACGGCAAAGAGCTGGTCAGCATTTACGCGGGCGACCGCCCCAACATGGTGCCCGGCATCGCCGAAGCGGTATTAAAAGTGGAAGACAAGGCCGCTTTCGCCGAAAACGTGGATAAGATCCGCACCGAGACCGGCTACGATATAAAACTGGAAGACGCGGGCGAGAACGTCAAGCTCTCCGTGATCGGCCAGGGCGCCCACGCCAGCATGCCGCATCTGGGCAAAAACGCCGCGGGCATGCTGATGCAGGTGTTCAAGTTCCTGGGCATAGGCGGTGAGCTCAGACCCGCCGTCGCCGCCCTCGCGGACAAGCTGGGGCTGGAAGGCTACGCCGAGAGCCTGGGCGCGGCGTGCGAGGACGAACTGAGCGGAAAGCTCACCTGCAACTTCGGCTGCCTGAGATACGAAAACGGCGTGCTCTCCGCCACCCTCGACATGCGCGTGCCCGAGACCGCGGACGTGGACAGGATCTGCGCCGCCTGCGTAAGGGCCTTCGAGCACAGCGGCGTGGCCGTGAACATGCTCCACCACTCCCCCGTCTACCACGTGGACGCCGAAAGCCGCGAGGTGCAGGGCCTGCTTGCCGCCTACTCCGAGGTCACCGGACAGAAGGGCTACGCCTTCGCCATCGGCGGCGGCACCTATTCCCGCATGATGCCCGGCTGCGTCGCGTTCGGCCCCTGCTTCCCCGGGGAGGAGGACCTGTGCCACGTGCCCGACGAGTTCATTGACATGGACAAGCTCATGACCGCCGCGAAGATATACTGCCTGGCGATACTTAAGTTAGCGTGCTGACGCTTTGATCGAAATGCCTCTGCGATGCATTTCGATCAGAAGGGAACGGTTTTTCCTGCGGGGTTTCCGACCCATGTGGCGCTCGCGGCTCTAACAGCCCACTGGGCTGTTATTCACTACTGCTCGCGGGCGGAAATCCCGCAAGGAAATGATTTTTCCTCCCGCAGAGTAAACTCTGCTTCGTAAAAATCATTCCTCGGGGCAGCCCAGCCGCCCCTGCGGATAAGAGCAGTACGTGTAAAACAGTCCTTTACGCGTCATTGCGAGACCCACGCAGTGGGTCGTGGCAATCCGTAACCCCATCATAAAAAAGACGGATCGCCACGCTCCCTACGGTCGCTCGCGATGACGCACTAACCATTGACCGCCGACCATCGACGCGGCAAAAAGCCGCGTTAAGCATGCCTGACAGTCCGTTTGCGCAAGCGGAGCAGCTTTGTCAAGCGTCAGCGCAGACGACTAATGACCAATGACCAATGACCAATGACGGCGGCTTTGCCGCCTCTAAAAGCTAACAGCTAATTTTCCGAAAGGAGCACACCATGAGCGAATTCATCCGCGCAACTTCTGCTCAGATAAAGGAAAAGACCGCCCTCGCGCTGGACAGGATCACCTCCGTGCACCTGCGCCCCATAGGCAACAGCCCCGGCAACGTGTTTCTGATCTCCACCGCCTACCCCGGGGTGTGGATGGAGCACGCCTTCGACGCGCTGTGCTGGGCGCAGATACAGGGCACCGAGGAAGCCAAAAAGGTGGCCGAAGCCCAGATGCTGCTGTTCATAATCAACCGCCAGGAGGACGGGCACCTGCCCTACAAGGTCATAGACCTGTCCATCGCGGGTCCCCAGTGGCAGAAGGACACCCCCAACGGCTACGGGCAGATACAGGAGTGCGTGTCCTTCGGGCGCCTGTGCTACGAGACCTGGCAGCTCACGGGCAACAAGGAGTTCCTTAAGGAAGCCTACGCCGCCCTGAAGGGCTGGGACGAGTGGCTGGTAAACAACCGCATGACGCTTAAGCGCGGGCTCATAGAGACCTTCTGCGTGTACGACACGGGCCACGACAACTCCGCCCGCTTTGCCGACATCCCCAACGGCTGCCCCGACCGCCAGGGCAAGACTTACGCGGACCGGCCCGCCCTGCCCATCGTGTCCCCGGACATGAACGCCGTGTTCTTCGGGGACCGCATGGCGCTGAGCGACATGGCGGGGGCGCTGGGGCTGGAAGCGGAAAAACAGGCGTGGATAAAAAAGGCCGCCGAGGTGCGCGACGCCATGTTCTGCCAGCTTTACGACAAGGACGACGACTTTTTCTACGACATCGACCGCGCGGGGCAGATGCGCAGGATCAAGACCATCGCTATCTCAAACGTGTTCACCGAAAAGCTGCTCACCCAGGAAGAGTTCGACCGCATCTACGAACGCCACATGCTGTCTCCCGACGAGTTCGGCACGCCCTATCCTTTCCCCGCGATGGCGCTAAATGACTCCAAAAACAGGGAGCACGCCCCCAAGAACTGCTGGGGCTACTATTCCCAGGCATTGACCGCCCTGCGCGCCCAGCGCTGGATGGACTTTTACGGGCGCGGCAGCGACTACGACCGCCTGCTGGACAGGTGGATGCACGTGATCGCGGCGCAGGAGGGCCCCGCCCTGTTCACCCAGGAGCTCGACCCCGTGACGGGCGTGCCCACGGACTGCTCCCGCTGGTACTCCAGCGCCATGCTGACGTATCTGTATGCAGTCAAACGCCTGAAGGCGGAATAGACCGGCATATAAAACGCGCCTCCGCGTCATGCGGAGGCGTTTTTATTTAAAGAGTGTATCACAACCCTCATTGCAGTTACCTTGAAGGTATTGATAAAAACAGTAGAAATAATATATAATGCAAATTGACGAGATCTAAGGTCATGGAAACGCTCTGTGGCACGTCATTCTCCAAGTCCACGGTATCCGAAGTCTGCAAGGATCTGGACAAAGCGGTAGCCGAGTTCCGTGCCCGTCCACTAGAGGGAGAATATCCATTTCTCACGGTGGATGC
>JAIKYG010000096.1:0-13764 GCA_024683475.1 Clostridiales bacterium
ATGGTCATGCCCGGCGACAACATCGACATGGAGATCACCCTGATCACCCCCATCGCCTGCGAAGAAGGTCTGCGTTTCGCTATCCGCGAAGGCGGCAGGACCGTAGGCTCCGGCGTTGTTACCAAGATCCTGGGCGACTAATAGTGTGCTCAACAAACAGCAGCGGTTTTCCGCTGCTGTTTTTGTATGAAAAGCGCCGTCCGAATGATCGGACGGCGCTTTTTACGTGAGTTACAGGCTTCTTACGAGCTCCAGGGCGCTGAGCACGGTGGCGTCCATGTCGAAGTAGCGGTACTGGCCCAGGCGCCCGCCGAAATACACGCCCTTTTCGCCTTCCGCCAGCGCCTTGTAGCGGGCGTACAGCTGCGCGTTTTTTTCGTCATTGACCGGGTAGTAGGGTTCCTCGCCCCGCTTCCATGTGCGGGAGTACTCGCGGGAGATCACGGTGCGGGGGATGGGCTGCCCGTTTTCGTCCTTTCCGAACTCGAACCACTTGTGCTCGATAATGCGGGTGAACGGGGTGTCGGCGTCCGTGTAATTGACCACGGCGTTGCCCTGGTAGTTGTCCGTGTCCAGAACCTCGGTCACGAACTCCACCCGGCGGTATTCCATCTCGGCCAATTCGTAGCCGAAGTATTCGTCTATCGCGCCGGTGAATATGACCCTGTCCGCCATGGCGCGGAAGCGCGCTTTGTCTTTAAGGTAATCC
This sequence comes from Clostridiales bacterium, assembly GCA_024683475.1. Classification (GTDB taxonomy): domain Bacteria; phylum Bacillota; class Clostridia; order Christensenellales; family Aristaeellaceae; genus RUG14130. Next base: position 710 of record JAIKYG010000096.1, read on the forward strand.
GTGCCCGTCACTACTTCGATGCCTTCCAGCATGTTTTCGACCATGCGGGTATATCCGCCAACGGGGATGCCCTGGTACAGGGCGTCAAAGTAGTTGGTGTCGTAAGTGAGGCGCACGGGCAGCCGCCGGATTATGAAGGCGGGCAGCCGGTCGCAGGGGCGGCCCCACTGCTTGAAGGTGTAATCCCGTATCAGTTTTTCGTATATGTCCCGGCCCACAAGGCGGATTGCCTGCTCTTCCAGGTTTTTGGGCTCGCCTTTGACCTCCGAGCGCTGCAGGTCTATGATCCGCTTTGCCTCTTCGGGCGTGACCGCGCCCCACAGGCGGTTGAACGTGTACATATTGAAGGGCAGGGAATAGATCTCGCCTTTGTAATTCGCCACGGGGGCGTTGGTGTAGCGGTTGAAGGAGGCGAAGCGGTTCACGTAAGCCCAGGCTTCGGCGCTGTTGGTGTGGAAGATGTGGGCGCCGTATCTGTGCACGTTTATGCCGCACAGCTTTTCGGTGTACACGTTGCCTGCGATGTGCGAGCGCCTGTCCAGCACCAGCACTTTTTTGCCCGCGTCGGTGAGCTCACGAGCGCACACCGCCCCGAACAGCCCCGCGCCGACGATGATATAATCGTATTTCATGGTTTTCTCCGGTCGGAAAGTTTATTTTTCGGTCAGAAGCGCGATGCCGTAGGGAGGCAGCGTGACTTCGCCGTTTTCCAGCGTCACTTCGCCGCCGTCCGCCAGAAGCGCTCCGCCCAGCGTCCAGGCGCCTTCAACGGCGATCTTTGCGGGCTTTGCGGAGTCGAAATTGATGGCGATGTACACCTTTTCCTCGCCGTCCGCGCGCTCTATCACGCAGCATTTGTCCGCGAGGTACACTTCGCTGCTGCGTCCGGTCATGATCACGGGATACTCGGCTTTGAGCGCGTTTACCTGTTTATAGTAGTTCAGCGGGCTATATTCGTCCTCCATCTCGGCGTACACGCCGGGATAGGCATACGCGGCGCGGGTGACTCCGGGCGGGTTGGAAGTGCGCTCTTCCTCGCTCCAGTTCATGGCGATGCGCTTGTTGGGGTCGTTGCCGCTGCCGGACATGCCGATCTCGTCCCCGTAATAGGTGAACACGCTGCCGGGATACATGTTGATGATGCCGTGGGCGAACTTGAGCAGCGCGGGATTTGAGGAGGCGTTAAGTATGCCCAGGATGCGGGCGGTGTCGTGGTTGCCGAGGAAAGGCGCGATGATGCCGTCTATTTTGCTTTCGGTCATGAGCAGGTATTTCATGTAGGACCGGGCGGGTTTCATGGCGCTGAGCGATGAAGCGATATAGCCCTCCGCCTGGGAGGCGGGGAAGAGGAAGAAGGAGTCTATCCCGCTGTCATAGTACCCGGCAATCTGGTCCAGGCTGGTCCAGGCTTCGCCCACTATGTAGCAGGAGGGTTTGATCTCCTTGGCGGTGTCGTTTACCCATCTGAGTATCTCGACGTTCTCGCTTAGATCCTTGCCGTAGCTGGTCACCGCGTCAAGGCGGAAGCCGTCGATGCCTATGTCGTCCAGCCAGAATTCCATGATGGAGCGTATCTCCTGCCTCAGCTGGGGATTCATAAGGTTCAGGTCCGGCATGCTGCCGCCGGAAAACTGCTCCTCATAGTACCATTCGGTGCCGAACAGGTTTACGCGTTTGGGACCGGCGGACTCGTAGAAATTATAGTAGCTTACGTATTTGTTGGCGGGGTTGGACATTTTGAGCGCCCCGCAGGCCATGGTGAACCAGCGGTGCTTGGTGGAGGTGTGGTTGAGCACCAGGTCGGTGATCACGCGGATGCCCTTTTCGTGGCATTCGTTGACCAGCGCACGCATGTCGTCCAGGGTGCCGTATTTGGGGTCTATGTCCTTGTAATCCGTCACGTCGTACTTGTGGTAACTGGGGGAGGGGTTTATGGGCATGAGCCAGATGCCGTCCACGCCCAGATACTCCAGGTAGTCCAGCTTGTTCCTTAAGCCGTTCAGGTCGCCTATGCCGTCCCCGTCGCTGTCGGAGAAGGAGTACACGAATATCTCGTACCAGCAGCCTTCTTTAGACGCGGCGTTCTCGCCCAGCGCCGGAATGCTAATAAGCAGCGCAAGTACTATCAAAACAGACCAAAGTCTTTTTATCATACCGCTGACCTCCCCGTTTCATTGTGGTTATATTGTAACACATGCGGCGCGATTTGTCGACTGACCGCCCGCGAAAGCTAAAACGAGAAGCGCCCCGACGTCTGACGGTCAGGGCGCTTTCCCGCTGCACCGGTTTATTCTGCTTCCCTTACGGTGAAGGCGACGGTCTCGTACCTGTCCTTTTCCCACACGTTGAACGCCCTTATGGTGTAGCTGTCGCTCAAGGCGTCCAGGCCTATGGCGTCGCACTGCCGGTAGACAGCGCCGACTTCAGCCGTCTCTGCGTCATTCCCGTCCAAGCGTTTGACGCTGCCGCCGGAGGTGAGGCCGGTTGATACACGCTGGTCGTAAGGGGCGTTTGTCTCGTTGTCTGGATCAATGAACTCGAACCAGAGCCCGCCCTCCTGCGCCCGGAACTTCTCCGGGTCGGTGACCTCAAAATCCAGGAAATACCGTATCTCCAAAGGCGTCACGGTCATTTCGACATTGATCACCCGCACGCCCGCGCTTGGGAACTCCAGGGGCGTATCGCACGCGAACACCTTGGTATCCACGGATATGAACGTCATCGCTATGGACAGGGCAGACGGTTCTCCCATGTCTATACGCATTTCACCCTGTTCCGCCTGGGGAACGGTGACGGTCATGGGGCGACAGGTGAGGGTGATGGGCGCTTCGATCCGGGACTGCTCAAACGGATACTGGCACTCCAGATAGACGGTGCACGAGCCGTCGTTGTTCATCGCAAGATCCATCGCCGCTTCCTCCAAGGGCAGGTCGACGGCCAGGCCCACCGCCGCCATGAGCCCGTTATGATTTCTCAGGGCGTAAGCGCCGATGGTTTCTTCCGTGATCTCGCCGCCTTCCGTCTCGGACGCGTTTGGGAACAGGTCTGACACGGGGTCTTCCGGCGAAAAGTCCGGCGCCAACAGCAGCGCGCCGGTCTTGGAGACGACGCGTGCGGTTACGCGAAGTATCCTGCCGTCAAAATACGATTCCTGCACGGTGCAGCTTACGCTTTCGTTCTCAAAGGTCACGTCTTCGCGGGTGATGCTCTCCTCGTATGCGGGTGGTACGTAGGTGTTGGCGTGACGTCCCGCAAAATCGATGATGCCCCACGTTCCCAGCGTGGCGGCGAGCGCTCCGGTCACCAGGGCGCAGACGAGAATGACGATAAAAACGGTCGATACAGCAAATTTCCTTGCCATTGGAGCTTCCTCCTTTGCGGTCGCGGCGACGCGCCGGGCCAGCCAGGGATCGGCCCTGAGGCCGGACAGCCCGCGGTCTATCGCGCCGGAGAATTCATTGCGTGAAATACGATTATTCATCGAGCTCTCTCCCTTCCAGCAGTTTTTCAGCTTCTCCCGCCCGCGCTTCAGGCGGGCGGACACGGCCGACTGGGATATGCCCAGGGCGTCGGCGATATCGTTGACTTTCATGTTCTGATAATAGTACAGCAGGATAACCTCACGCAGCCTGATCGAAAGTTTCATTACAGCCGTCGTCAGCTCTTCATCGCTTTCGTCTGTCCGTACCGCCGGTTCGGGCAGCGCGTCGGGCGTAACGCGGCGGTCGACGAAGCGGAACCAGCCGGAACGGTTTAGGTCGCGGCAGGTGTTCACGGCGATCTTCATTATCCACGTCTTTTCGCCGCTTTCGCCGCGGAACGTGTCCAGCCTGCGGTAGACTTTGAGAAAAGTCTCCTGCAGGGCGTCCTCCGCCAGCGTCCTGTCGTACAGGCAGAGCCAGCACATGCGGAGCACGGGGTTCCGGTACGTTTCCACAAGCTGTTCAAACTTCTTTTCGAGGCATGGAGCAGTGTCCGGGCCCGCAACACTGCTCAAGTGATGATCACCTCCTGCGTTATATTAGACGCGGGAGGCGGACAAAATATCACGCGTCCGAAAACTTTTTTGACCGGCACGCATAAGGAGGGCACGGGGTAAGGACGGAATAAAACAGACCAAAGTCGTTTTATGCTGATAAAAAGGGCTGCCGCGGCGTTTTTTCCGCGGCAGCCCCTGCTGCAAGGTCATTGGGTCAGGCATTTCTGTCAAGTTCGCTCTGCATGAAGGCGGCGATCGCTTCCCTGCTGGCTTTGGCGGAGTAGATCAAAGCCGCGTTCCTGGCTTCGGGCTTTCCCGCCGCCAGTCGCAGCAGGCTGTCCGCGGCGGAAGTGTCGGCAAAGCCGAACAGGTCCTCGCACAGCTCCCACTTGCCCGCCTGAGCCAGTTCGTTTATGAGGGCGGCGGTGCTCATTTCGTCCATGGAGGGCACGGTCTTGAGCAGTATGCCGCTGACCTCTTCCCTGTCGCTGAGCTCCCGGGTGGCGGTCAGGCAGATCTTTAACTGAAGCTCGCTGTTTTTGACACTGTCCGCGTTCAGTGAGAGCCAGGTCCAGTTGCGGGCGTTCAGCGCGCTCTCAGCCGCGGCATCGGTGTCGGCGCACGCGTCTTTTGCGGCCTGCTGAGCCTGCTTTACGGCGGATTTGACTTTCTCATACACGCTCTGGGCGCCCTTCTGCACGCCGTCGGCAAACTGGCGGAACATCTCGTCCGAGGTGGGGCGCCTGATACCGTTTAAGCTGTCCACGAGTATGTCCACCATTCCCTTTTTAAGGAAGGGAGCCAGCGCCTTCAGTTTGGCCAGGTCCAGCTGCTCGCTGCGGGCCATGACCAGCCTGAACAGGGGCTCCTTCTTGAGGAAGGGGGCGAAGGACACCAGTTCGTCGATCCCAACCGCGTCCTCGCAGCCGTCGGTGAGCAGCTGCGCCAGCGCGTCCTGGGTGAGGAAGGGAGCCAGCGCCTTAATCTGAGCGAGGCTCAGGGGCGCTTCGCGCTCGGTGACCATCTGGCTCAGCTTTTCGCGGCTCATGAAGGGCGCCAGCTCGACAAGGTGCTCGATGGCGATGTCCCCGCGGGCGGGGGCGTCGGCTGCCTCTTCTTCGAATTCCTCGTCCTGCTCGGGTACGGCATCCTGGGCGGTCTGCGCCTTGATGGCGTCGGCGGCGCTGTTAACGAAAGAGGAAAGCTTTTCGTATATGCTGGCGCCGATGTCACGGGCGGTCTGCGCCGCGTTCTGGGCGGCTTCCTTTAAGCCCTCCACCATGTTTTCGTCGATGAAAGAGGGCAGAGGCGAATCTTCGCTCTCGGTCTCCGCTCCGGCGGTAAGCTCCTCGACGCTCACGCCGAACAGGCGGGAAAGCTTGAGCAGCGACTCCAGGTCCGGCAGCGCGGCGCCGTTTTCCCACTTGGAGACTGCCTGATGGCTCACGCCGATCACGCTGGACAGCTGCTGCTGAGTCATGTTCCTTTCAAGACGCAGGCGAGCGATGGTCTCGCCGATGGTTTTATTGTTAATTGACATTGCTTTTACCTCCTCTGACTTTTGTCAGCCTGATTATATATAATTCAACCAACAGTTGCAAGCAACCAACAGTAGAATTAACTGAGAATTTACGTTAAATGTTAGCACTCTAACAGCACGAGTGCTAAAAACGGTTGACGCGGGACCCGTGCGGGTGTATAATACGGTTACATAAAAATGGAGGCGAGAATATGTCCGAAAAAGGAAACATTTCGATACATGCGCAAAATATAATGCCCGTGATCAAAAAGTGGCTGTACAGCGACAAGGATATCTTTCTGAGGGAACTGGTGTCCAACGCCTGCGACGCCATAAGCAAGTATAAGCTCCTGGCGCTCAAGGGCGAAGTGTCCGCGAAAGACGCTTACCGCGTGGACGTGACGGTCGACAAGGAAAAGGGCACCCTGTCCGTAAGCGACAACGGCGTGGGCATGACTGCCGAAGAGATCAAAAAGTATATCTGCCAGGTGGCGTTCTCCGGCGCGGAGGAGTTCCTTAAGCAGTACAAGCCCGAAAACGGCGAAAACGGCGGCATAATCGGCCACTTCGGCCTGGGCTTCTACTCCGCGTTCATGGTGAGCAAAAAGGTGGAGATAGACAGCCTGTCCTGCCGTGAAGGCGAGAAAGCCGCCCACTGGAGCAGCGAGGACGGCATGGAATATGAGCTGTCCGAAGGCGCGAGGACCGAAAACGGCACCACCGTCACACTGTACCTTAACGACGAGGACAAGGAGCTGCTGGACAAATGGACGGCCCGGGGAGTGCTGGAAAAGTACTGCGCGTTCATGCCTGTGCCGATCTACTTAAGCGAAGTCAGACAGCCCAAGGAAGGCGAGGAGGACAAGCCTCAGGAGCCGGAGAAGATCAACGACGAGACGCCCCTGTGGACGAAAAAGCCCAGCGACTGCACCGACGAGGAGTACAAGGAGTTCTACCACAAGGTGTTCAACGACTACGACGAGCCCCTGTTCTGGATCCACCTGAACGCCGAGTACCCCTTCAACCTCAAGGGCATACTGTATTTCCCCAAGCTTAAGAACGAGTTTTCCGCCAGCGAAGGCGTGATAAAGCTGTACAACAACCAGGTGTTCGTGGCGGACAACATAAAGGAAGTCATACCCGAGTTCCTGATGCTGCTCAAGGGCGCCATAGACTGCCCCGACCTGCCCCTGAACGTGAGCCGCAGCTTCCTTCAGAATGACGGCTACGTCAAAAAGATGTCCGACTATATCACCCGCAAGGTGGCGGACAGGCTCATCAGCGAGTTCAACACCCGCCGCAAGGACTACGAAGGCTACTGGAAGGACATCCATCCCTTCGTGAAGTACGGCTGCATAAAGGATGAAAAGTTCTACGAAAGGGTCAAGGACGCGCTGATCTTCCGCACCACTTCCGGCGAGTTCCTCACGCTCAAGGAGTACAAGGACAAACACGGCAAGGAGGGCGAGGAGACCACCGTCTACTACACCTCCGACGAAAAGCGCCAGGCCCAGATGATCGAGCTGCTCACCGCCCAGGACATGGACGTGGTGGTGATGGACACTCTGATAGACAACAACTTCATGTCCTTCATGGAGTACGCCGCCCGTGACGACAAACTGCGCTTCATGCGCGTGGACGCGGGCACCGACGCGCTGACCGAACAGGGCGAAAGCGATCAGGATGCCGAAAGCAAACTGCAGGAGCTGTTCCGGGCCGCCCTGGACGATAAGGAGCTGGAAGTGAAGCTCAAGCAGCTCAAGAGTGAGGAGCTGCCCGGCGTGATCAGCGTCGAAGAACAGTCCCGCCGCTTTTCCGACATGTCCCGCCAGTGGGGCAGGGATATGGGCATTCCCGAAAAGCGCAGCCTGACCCTGAACGCGGGTCATCCGCTGGTCAGGTTCCTGCAGGGCGAAGCCCCGGAAGATGACAAAAACGAGGTGTGCCGCCAGATCTACGACCTGTGCGAGATGGCGCGCCAGCCCCTCACGGCGGACCGCATGGTGGCGTTCCTGAAGCGCTCCGCCAAAATACTTTCCAGATCCGTGGAGAAATAAAGTGACAAAGCGTATCATCGCCTTTCTTGCGGCGCTGATGCTGTGCGTGAGCCTTACGGGCTGCGCGAAGAAGGAGACCAAAAGCGTCTCCTTCTTTGCCATGGACACATATATCACCATCAGCGTCACGTGCGATGACGCCGAGGGGGCTCTCGACTGGGCGAAAAACCTGGTGGAGACCAATGAAAAAAAGTGGTCCGCCACCCTGCCGGACAGCTTTGTCGGACGCCTGAACGCGGGGGAAAGGATAACGCCCGACGAAGGCACCGCGTTTATACTCAGCCGCGCGGAAGAAATGCGCGCCTTTACGAACGGGGCGTTCGAGCCCAAAGTGTATCCGCTGGTCAGGGCGTGGGGCTTCACAACGGGAGAATACAGGGTCCCGTCCGACGACGAGATCGGGGAACTGCTTAAGCAAGTCGTCCCGGGCAGCCTGCAGACCGAAAACGGGAAAACGTTCCTTTCCGGCGGCATGATCGACCTGGGCGGCATCGCAAAGGGCATGACCGGCGACATGCTGATTCGGGGACTCAGGGAACGGGGCGTAGCGAGCGCGCTTATCAACCTGGGCGGCAACGTGCAGGCGCTGGGCGCGAAGGCGGACGGTTCCGCCTGGAGGATCGGCATACAGTCCCCCTACGACGACGGCGTGATGGGCGTGGTGAGCGTGAAAGACAGGTGCGTAATAACGTCCGGCGCTTATGAAAGGTATTTTGTCGGGGATGACGGGCAGGTCTACGGACACATAATCTCCCCGTTTACGGGCAGGCCCGCGCAAAGCGGCCTTGTGTCGGTGAGCGTGATCGCGGACGAAGGCGCCGCGGCGGACGCGCTGTCCACCGCGCTGTTCGTGATGGGAGAAAAGGCGGCGCTGGAGTTCTGGAAGACCCACGAGGGCTTTGACCTGGTGCTGCTCTCGGAAAGCGGTACGCTGTACGTGACGGAAGGCGTGTGGGACGATTTCGAAAAACGGTCCTGCGGGGCGGTAAAACAGGTATGCGAGATAAAAAGGTAGTTATCGTTTTGGCCGCGTGCGTGCTGCTGGCGCTGGTCTCGGGAGTCTGGACTTATTTCAGCCTCAAGCCTGCGCCCATGGACAGCATAATCATAACTGTGGACGGCGAAGTGATATACGAGGGCAGCGCGAAAGAAAGCGAGCCCAAACGCATAACGGTCAGAAGCGACGGCGGGGAAAACGTCATACTCATCGACGGCAGCGGGGTGAAGGTGGAAAGCGCCGACTGTCCCGGCGGGGAGTGCGTCAAAATGGGCTGCCTGAAAAGCGCGCACCTGCCGATCGTGTGCCTGCCCCACAGGCTGGTGATATCTTTCGGAGGCGCGTCGGACGAATTGGACGCGGTGAGCCAATGAGCACGAAAAAACTGACGCGCCTGGCGCTTTTGACTGCCGCCGCGCTGATCATCCATACGCTGGAGGCGCTTCTGCCGCCGCTTGTGCCGATCCCGGGCATCAAACTGGGCCTGGCGAACATAATTACGCTGTTCGTGCTGTACCGGTTCGGGGCGTGGGAGGCTGTGGCGGTGACGCTGGCGCGGGTGTTGCTGGGCAGCATGTTCGGGGGCAGCGTAAGCGCGCTTATCTACTCCCTGGCGGGCAGCGCGCTCAGCCTGTCGGCGATGCTGCCGCTCAAAAAGATCATACCGCCCAAATACATGTTCCTGCCCGGCATACTCGGCGCGGCGGCCCACAACCTGGGGCAGATACTGGCGGCGGTCGCGGTGACCCGCACGCCGGGGCTGTTCATGTACCTGCCGGTGCTCATCTTTTCCGGCTGCGTTGCGGGGCTGTTCACGGGGCTTGCGACGGGCACGGCGTACCTGAGGCTTCAAAAAGGAAAAACCGACGAATAGCGAGACTGCGGAGGTGTTCCGCAGTCTCGTTTTTTGGACGGATCGCGGCGCGCTCAACCAACAGGCGAGCCGGGTAGAAATCCGGGTTATTGAACCGGGCGTCCGGGTTTTGTATAATACGACTGCAGTCAAAAAGCTGAGGAGACAAAATATGGAACTTGGAAAGAAAATCATACAGCTGCGCTTCAGGGCGGGGCTTACCCAGGAACAGCTGGCTCAGAAACTGGGCATCGGGCCGCAGTCCGTGTCCAAATGGGAAAACGACGTGGCTATGCCGGACATCAGCGCGCTGCCGCTTCTGGCCGAAGTTTTCGGCGTGACCATAGACGACCTGTTCGACCTGACCACGGAGCAGCGTCTTAACCGCATTGAAAACCGCCTGGACACCGAGGAGGAGCTGAGTCAGGACGTTTTCACTGAATACGAGAGCTTCCTTAAGGGGCTGCTTTCGTCCGACCGTGACAAAAAACGCGCGAACAGCCTGCTTGCCTATCTGTATTGGCACCGCATGCGGGCAATGGCGCAGAAGGTGCGCGTGTACGCCAAGGACGCAATACGCCTGGCGCCGGGCGAAAAGGACTGCCAGTGGACGCTGCAGATGGCGGAAAACCACAGCTTCTGGGACTGGAACATGTCCAACCACTCCCGGGCGGTGGAGTTTTACCGGGAGATTGTTGAAGCGCACCCAGAAAGCAGACTGCCGTACACGTACCTGATCGACAACCTTATCGCCGACCACAGGGCGGACGAGGCGGAAACGTATCTGGAACGCATGAGCCGCCTGGAGGGCGCGGACCCCCTGATGGTGCGCGTCTACAGGGCGCACATAGCCCTGGCGCGCTTTGACGAACCCAAAGCCGACGCCATTATCGAACAGCTGGGACGCGAGTACCCGGAAGATGAGACGTATCTGTTCGAGGCGGCGCAGTATTACGCCAAAAAGGGCGAGTACGAAAAAGGGATCGCGCTTTACGAGAGGGATTTCGCCATCGATCCGCAGCGCCCGAGGTTTACCGACGCATTGGACGCCATAGCCGATATATACGAGATAATGGGGCGGTACCGCGACGCGGCGGCGACTTTTGACCGGATAGCGGAGCTGCTGCGCGACGAATGGCACATGACGGAAGAGACCGCGCTTAAACACGCGCAGGAAGAAAAAGCCCGGCTGCTGGCAAAAGCCTGACAGACACAGAAAGCAGCCCTCCAAACCGTTTGGAGGGCTGTTTTTTGTGCACTTACAGTGGTATTTTCGCTATGTTCGTGCGGGCGAGGCAGTGGACGTCCTTTGGACCGCCCGCGCAGTAGGAGACCATAAGGCAGCCGTCGTCCGTAAAGAACAGCCCGGGATAGCAGTAGCCGTGGTCAGGTTCGCCTTCGATCACGGCGGGTGCGGACCAGTTCCTGCCCTCGTCCCGGCTCACTGCGTACACCAGCGGCGTGCGTCCGCCCATGCGCGGCATTATCTCGCGCCCGAAATAGTTGGGAATGGGATTCCACACCGCGTACAGTTCGTTCGTGCCCGGGCGGCGGGCAATCTTGAGCGGGCTGCAGGGGGAGGAGAACACGGTGGGGAATGCGTCCGTCCAGTGTTCGCCGCCGTCAAAGGAATACGCGCCGTACTGGCACAGCTTGTCGGTGCGGGCGTACATGAACAGGCAGTTGTCCAGCTCAATCACGCCGGGCTCCTGCAGGCCAGCGCTTGTGCCCCGGAAGGGCGGATACACAAGGTCACAGGCCTCCCTCCAGCTGTCCCCGTCGTCGTCCGAGATCAAAAACGTGCAGATGCTGCGCCAGTCGGTATAAAAACCGTCCCTGCGCCCGTCAACGCCCGTCCTGTGGTAGGCGAGAGGTATGACCAGCCTGCCGCTTTTCAGGCGTTCGATCCTGTCGTTGTTCACTACGAAATACGAGCGCCTGTCCGGCAGCGTGCAGGGGACGCAGCGGCAGAAGCTTTTGCCCTCGTCACGGGAGCGGCACAGCATCACGGTGCTGGTGCCGTCGTTTTCTTTTATGAGGAAAAACACGCCCATGTCCCCGTCCCGCATGCGCATAAGGGACACGCTCATTATGTTCTTTACGCCGAACTCATTTGCTTTCAGCAGCGGCGCGGGGGCGCTCCAGCTTTCTCCCTCGTCGCGGGAAGTGATAAAGTACAGGTCGCAGTCGCCGTCGTCGTTCCCGTCTTTGTCGGTAAAGCGGCAGAACGCGAACATGATGCTTCCGTCCTTAAGCCGCAGAAACGCGCCTTCGCTCACGCGGGAAACTTCTTCCGCGGGACCCATGGAACAGGTGATCCTGACCGGCATCGCGTCCGTCCTTTCCGCCTAAGCCTGTTTTAGGTCCTTAAGCATGTTTATAAGCCTGTCAACGGCAGCTTCTTCGGTGGCCCAGCTGGTGCAGATCCTGACCGCCGCGCCGTCCTCAAACTGCTGCCAGAGAGTGAAGGAGAATTCCCTGCTAAGCGCCTCCAGCTGACGGGAACTGAATATCGGGAACAGCTGGTTGGTGGGGGATTCGGCGAACAGCCTGTAGCCGTTTTCCTTAAGCGCGTCGCGGATCCTGTCCGCCAGGCGTATGCCGTGTGCGCCCACCTTTTCGTACAGCCCGTCCGAAAACAGCGTTCCAAACTGTATGCCCAGCAGCCTGCCCTTGGCGAGCATGCCGCCCTTTTGCTTTATCATGTAGCGGAAGTGGCGGCTGAGCTCGGGCGAAGAGATCACCACCGCCTCGCCGAACAGCGCGCCGCACTTGGTGCCGCCGATGTAGAATGCGTCGGTCAGGCGGGCCAGGTCGCACAGTTTCACGTCGTTCTGCCCGCAGGCGAGGGCGTAAGCCAGACGCGCGCCGTCCACGAACAGAAGCAGCCCATAGTTTCGGCATACATTGCTGATATCGGTAAGCTCGGCCAAAGAATACAGCGTGCCCAGCTCCGTGGACTGGGAAAGGTACACCATCGCGGGTTTGACCGTGTGCTCCCTGTCGCTGTCCGCCATGTGCGCTTTTGCGTAGGCTTCGATCTGGGCGGCGCTGAGCTTGCCGTTTTTACCCGGCAGAGCCAGCACCTTGTGGCCCGTGCTTTCGACGGCGCCGGTCTCGTGGACGTTGATGTGTCCCGTGTCAGCGGAAATGACGCCTTCCCAGGGGCGCAGAAACGCGGAGATGACGGTCATGTTCGCCTGCGTGCCACCTACCAGAAAATGCACGAAACTGTCGGGAGATCCGCATGCGGCCAGTATCTTGTCCGCCGCGTCTTTGCAGAAGGCGTCGGTGCCGTAACCGGGGGTCTGGGTGAAGTTGGTGTCCGCCAGCGCTTTCAGTATAAGAGGATGTGCTCCCTCCATATAATCGCTGTTGAATAAGTACATATGCATGTCCTCCTTGATAAGGAGAGTATAACACGAACAATGCATGGGAGCAACAATGAAATAAAGAAAAAGGCGAAAAAGGGGGTCAAATGTTAACTGTGAGTAAAACGTGAAAAAAAGGGTTGACAAAGCTATAGGGGGAGTAGTAATATATGCAAGCTGTCCCGCTGAGCGAGCGCCCGAAAGGGTCTCAGGAGCGGGGAGCACGGACCTTGAAAACGATACAGAGAGATCAAAGACGGAAGTGCTGAGAGCGCGGAA
>JAIKYG010000101.1:0-29260 GCA_024683475.1 Clostridiales bacterium
ACCGACAGGCACACGCCGCGCTTCTGCGGGCAGGACTGCAGGATAGGAGAATTGGACTTTTTGGTGACCTTTTCCCTACCATGACGAATCATCTGATTGATTGTAGGCACTCAAACACCTCCATGAGTACAGGGTCTAAATATATACAGCTTCCGCAACCCTGGAAGAAGTATACGCTTTGGTTTAACGATTATGCCTTCAGCACCGCGCAGCAGGCGCATTTCACGCTCAGCGCGCAGGCTTTTCCGAGGGCTTTCATGTCGGGCACGCGCTCGACTTCGACGCCCTTCGCGGCGGCGGCTTCGACGACCTGGCGCCTTACGAACACGTCGGCGTCCTCAGCCACGTACACCTTTTGGGCTTTGTCCTGGGTTATGGCGCGCAGTGTGGTCTTGAGTCCGGCGTTGATGTTCAGCTTAGACAAGTCTTCCACGCGCTCATCCCCCTTATAGCATAATCTAACCTATATATCTTACCACAGACACGGTCCGCAGTAAGCCGCAACATATTAATTATTTATGAATATTCTGTAAACCGACGTCCTAAATGATGCCGCGGCGCAGTTTGCGCAGGAAATAGACGGTGAACGCCGTGCCGGTGATCAGCCAGGACACGGGATACACCAGGCTGATGCCGGGGATGGTGGGCCATACGGGCACCAGCAGCGTCATCCACAATACGCGGAACAGGCAGGTGCCGATAAGCGTGATTATCATGGGCACGAAGGTGTCGCCCATGCCGCGCAGGGTGCCGGTCATCACCTCGATATAGCTCCACAGCACATAGAAGGGCACGAAGCACCACATTATCTCTATTGCCTTGTCTATGGTGGTCTCGTGCTCCACGAACAGGCGGTACACGGGGCGCGCGACGGACAAGAGCGTCACCGACAGCGCGGCGGTCACCGCGAGGCTTATGCCCATGCACACCTTCATGGCCTGCTTCAGGCGCTCGTACTTGCCCGCGCCGTAGCACTGCCCCGCAAACGCGCAGATGGCCACGCCGAAGGCGCTGGTGGTGACCCAGTAAAAGCCGTCCAGCCGCCCCGTGGCGGTCCAGGCGGTGATGAGGGGCGTGTCGTTCAGGCCGTTTAACGCGGCCTGGATGATTATGTTGGACACGCTGTACAGCGAGGACTGGAAGCCGCTGGGCAGGCCGATGCGCATCATGCGCTTAAGGGAAGGCATGTCGACCCTGATCTTCGAGAAGGAAAACCTGTGCGCGCCGTCTGTGGTCAGAAAATGCCTGAGCGCCAGGCCCGTGCAGGTGCACATGGACAGCACGCTGGCCCAGGCCGCGCCCGCCACCTTCCAGCCCAGCCCGCCCACGAACAGCAGGTCCAGGGCGATGTTTATGAGGCAGCTCGCGATCAGGTACTTGAACGGACGCCTGCTCTGGCCCACGCCCTGCAGGGTGCCCTGGAACAGGTTGTAGGTCAGAAGCGGGATCGCGCCCACGAGGTATATGCGCAGGTAGCGGGTGGAGTCATCCATCAGCACGTTGTGGGTGTTTATAAGGCGCAGGGCAGCGGGGGCCAGGTAATAGCCGGTGACCGTGATCACGGCGCCCACGCACAGGCAGAACACGAAGCAGGTGTGCAGAACGCGGCTCAGCTTGTCCCGGTCGTTTGCGCCGTACGCCTGTGAGATCATCACCGTGCCGCCGCTTATCAGCCCCACGAAAAAGCCCAGTATGAGGTTGGTGATGACGCCTACGCCGCTGCCCACCGCGGCCAGGGCGTTGTCGTCCAGGAAATACCCCACGATGAACGCATCCGCGGTGTTGTACAACTGCTGGAACAGCAGCCCCGCGAGTATGGGGAAAAAGAAGGAAAGCAGCTTTTTCCACACCACGCCCGTGGTAAGGTCGTCCCGGTCGCTTTTTACGCTGATCTCGCTCATATATCCACCCTGAAAAATGATCTGGCTGCATTATAAGACCATATCGGCGGGGGTTCAACTTTGAAAGTGTTAAGATGCGCCCGCTTGACATTCACGGCGCGTTAATTTACAATAATCCCGGCGCGAGCCACTACAGCGAAAGGAAGTACAGACCATGAAGTACGAGTGCCCCTGCGGCTACGTTTACGATCCCGAAGTCGGAGATCCCGACAGCGGTATCGCCCCCGGCACCAAGTTTGAGGACATCCCCGAGGATTGGGTGTGCCCCGTGTGCGGCCTGGACAAAGGTTCATTCACTCCCGTGGAATAACCACCGATCGAAAGAGTGGCGGAGGATAGTTTCCTCCGCCACTGCTTTTGTAAGCGTTTATTGTTTTTACTCACTGTAAGCTACGATAAGCCCTTCACGTTCCGCATAGAAACTGTTCAGGCCGCGTGTGGGCAGGATCGTGACTTTTGTATCAGCCCATTTTCTAAGGATCGTTTCCTTTAGCTGGGCGGCCATGGATTCGTTTTGACAGTGGCTGATCGCCACTTTGCCGCCGTGGAATTCCTTGTCGATCATCTCCTTCATTATGCATGAAAGAGCCGCTTTGCGCCCTCTTGTTTTGCCGAGGATGCATATCTCACCCGATCTGCCGGCGGCGCCTATTCCCCACATGCCGAGTTTCCGCGCTATAAACCCGACTATCGCGCTCATGCGGCCATTGCGTACAAGATTGTCAAACGAAGAGAGCGCAAACACTGTATGTATGGCTGCGACGTCGGCGCGGGCTTTTGCGGTGATTTCATCAAAACTTAGCCCGCTGAGGATCCATTCTTTGATCCTTGATACGCACAGCACCAGCGCCGGGCCGGTGGATCCGGAATCGAGTACTGCGATAGATTTTTCGGGGTGTTCTTCCGTGACAAGTTCGCGTGCAAGCTCGGCGCTTGAAAAACTGCCGGACAGCCGGCTTGATATGGTGAGGGCAATCGTCGCATCAGCTTTCAGAAAAGCTTCTGCCCATACACCGGGTGCCGGACAGGAAGTATGTGGAATGGAATCGCTGTTTTCGATTTGAGTCAGCAGCAGATACGTATCTGCCGTCTCGTCATCTTCGATTTCTTTTGAACCGAGCTGTATGGTGAAAGGCACCGTGGTGAAATCGATACCTTCCTCGGATATATCCGCGCTGCGCAGATCGCAGGATGAATCGGTTATTATACTCCATTTCATTTGTTGCGTTCCTTTCATTTCATGTCAGGTAATATCTTGTATCCGACAGGTTTGATATAAGCCCCTGTTGACAGCAGAGATCAGTTCAGATACAATTATAATCAACAAATGTTTATTATACAACCGACAGTTTATGACTGATGGAGTTTACGTCAACATCCCGGAACAGAATGTTGACGATCATAAAAACAGGAGAAGATGTTTATGGAAAAAAAGGAAGACAGAAGGACTTCAATGTCAAAACGGATGCTGAAAGAAGCTTTGATGGAAATGCTGCGGGAAACGGATATCTATCATATTTCGATACGCGAATTGTGCCGCAGGGCGGATATAAACCGTACTACCTTTTATAAATACTATGGCAGTCAGTTTGATTTGCTGGCGGATATGGAAAACGATCTGCTCGGTTTCCTGTCCAAGACGATCACGGAGTATTCCGCGGATCCGATCAAAATCATAGAGAACGCCTGCCGCTACATGGAACGGCATCTTGAATTCGGCCGGCTTATAATAAACAACAACGTGGATCCCCTGTTCCCGCAAAGGCTTTTTTCGCTTACGGAATTAAGGGAAGCGACGCTGAAAAAGCGTACTGAACAGCCGGATGAAGCGACATCGGAATATGTATACAATTACATCACATATGGCGCATACCGCATAATATGCATATGGCTGAACAAGGAACAACGGGAATCTCCCGAACAGATCGCGGGCTTATTGCTGCGCCTGATAGACCAAAAACAGGATCTGGCATATAAAGGAGACGCTGCCTGCTGATGCGTCACCGGATTTCAGGACATCCCTGATACATGGGTGTGTCCCGTGTGCGGACTGGACAAAGCCGCGTTCACTCCCGTCGAATAAGCGGCAAAATAGGGCGGAGGGGCCTTTCCCCTCCGCTTTTTTGTGCATTTCTTTTGTTTTTGGGCGCCGCATGCGCGCCGTGCCTTACAGAACCCGCAATCTGCCAAACGGATGACAAAGACAAGCCCGAGATATATATGATAGAATAAGCGTGACCCGACGACATAAAGATCTCCATAAAAGACGGTCTTGCGGAAATGACGGTCACCAAGGACCTGGGTGCCTGACGGGCGGGGAAGCGGGCACGGCGCGCAGCCCGAAGGAAGAGCTTCGCAGGGAAGGCTCTTCCTTCTTTTTTTGCGCGGCCGCGAAAAAACGGCCATACCCAAACGGTACGGCCGTATCAATTCACCGGGATCCGGGAGGCTGCCCAAACGGGCGGTATTTAAGGATGCGGGAGGCTAAGCGTTCCAGCCTTCGCCCTTTTCCGAAGTCTCCGGCGTCAGGTTCCAGTGCTTGAGGCGCCAGCGCCCGTCCCCGTACGAAAGCACGCTGACAGAAGCGTTGGAGCAGTTCATGGGCGGGTTGTGGTCGGGTATGCCCAGCACCCACGCAGCCATGGCCCTTATGATGCCCGCGTGGCACACCGCGCACACCCTTTCGCAGTCCAGGCGCGCGACCGTATTAAGAAACGCCGCGGCGCGATCTGTGAAATGGGCGCCGCTTTCGCAGTCCCAGCCCAGGGGCGAAAAGTCGAACCTCTCGCGGCACCCGGGATACAGGTCAGGGAACAGCTCGGTCATGTCGGCGGCGGTCCTGCCGCGCATGGAGGTGTTGTTGAGCTCCCTGATAAGCGGGCTGAAGGTGAATTCCCTGTCCGGGAACACTATGCGGGCGGTCTGCCAGGCGCGCAGCACGTCGCTTACGAATATCCTGTCAAAATGAACGCCTTCCACCAAAGGCCGTGTCATCGCGGCCTGGGCTTTGCCCTTTTCGGTCAGCGGCGTGGGCGCCCAGCCGTTGTGGGTGCCGTCGCGGTTGCCTTCGCTTTCGCCGTGGCGGATAAGATATAATTCCATGTTTCCTTCCCCTGAATACTGTTTTATTTATTGTAGCACGGGTTTGTAAATATTGGACTTATGTGCTACAATATTCCCATCTTTTTGTACGAGGTCGTTTATGCAGCAGATGGGTTTGTTTGATGAAGGCGCCCTGTTCGCCCAGCCCCTGGCCAGCCGCCTGCGCCCCACGGACTTTAACGGTTACGTGGGCCAGAAGCACCTGGTGGGGGAAGGCAAGATACTGCGCAGCCTGATAGAGAAGGACATGCTCTCATCCATGATCTTCTGGGGCCCGCCGGGCGTGGGCAAGACCACCCTCGCGCGGCTGATCGCCCACATGTCCAAGTCCGAATTCATAGACTTTTCCGCCGTCACCAGCGGCATAAAGGAGATCAAGGCGGTGATGGAGCGGGCGGAGAGCCTGCGCAGGCAGGGTCTTAAGACCATACTCTTCGTGGACGAGATCCACCGCTTCAACAAGGCGCAGCAGGACGCGTTCCTGCCGTTCGTCGAGAAGGGCTCCATAATACTTATAGGCGCCACCACCGAGAACCCGTCGTTCGAGATCAACTCCGCGCTTTTGTCCCGCTGCAAGGTGTTCGTGCTTAAGCCCCTGGAAGAGGAGGACATAGTCAGCCTGATCCGCACCGCGCTGACCGACCCGCGGGGCTTTGGCGGCATGGACATAGTGATGGAGGATAGGGAGATATCCGCCCTCGCGCGCTTTTCCGCGGGAGACGCCAGGACCGCGCTCAACACCCTGGAAATGGCGGTTAACAACGCGCCGCAGGACCGGGAAGGCGTGATCCGCATCACCAGGGAGGTGCTCAGCGAGTGCACCGACCGGCGCAGCCTGCTGTACGACAAGCAGGGAGGGGAGCACTACAACCTCATCTCCGCCCTGCACAAGTCCATGCGCAATTCCGACCCGGACGCCGCGGTGTACTGGCTAAGCCGCATGCTGGACGGGGGAGAGGATCCTCTGTACATCGCCCGCAGGATAGTGCGCTTCGCCAGCGAGGATATAGGCATGGCGGACTCCCGGGCGCTCACGGTGGCGGTGAACGCGTACCAGGCGTGCACCTTCCTGGGAATGCCGGAGTGCGACGTGCACCTGGCTCACGCGGCGGTATACATGGCCATGGCGCCCAAGTCCAACGCGGTGTACATGGCGCGGAATCATGCGAAGGCGGATGTGGAAGCCGCCCCCGCCGAGCCCGTGCCCCTGCAGATACGCAACGCCCCCACCCAGCTCATGAAGCAGCTGGACTACGGCAAGGGCTACGTATATGCCCACGATACGAAAGAAAAAATGGCGCGCATGACCTGCCTGCCGGATTCGATCAGGGACAGGCGCTACTATCTGCCCACACGGGAGGGCGAGGAAAAAGAGTATTCACGCAAGCTTGAGGACATACTCCGCTTCAAAAACGGGGAATAGGAAAGGCGGAACGCTATGAAAATATCCACATCCTGCGAGCACGGCATCGCCGCGGGGCTGAGCGCCCGGGAGAGCCTGAGGCTCATGAAGCAGGCGGGCTTTGACGGCATAGACCTGAGCCTGTGCCATTACATGGAAGAGCCCGAAAAGTTCCTGACCAAAGAGTGGACCCGGAACGTACTGGAACAGGCGCATATCGCAAAAGAAGAAGGGCTTGAGATCGCCCAGTGCCACCTGCCCTACGGTCCCGGGCACCTGGAAAACCCGGGCGACGGCAGCGCGGAGGCGTTCGGGGAAGCTTGGCTGCCCAGGTATCTCCACGCTCTGGAAGCCGCCGAAAAGGCGGGAGCGAAGCTCGCGGTCATCCATCCCATGTATCACAGGGACGGAGCGCAGGCTGCCATAGACGCCAACGTCTACCTGGGCGAAAAAATGCGTCCCGCGCTTAAGCAAAGCGGAATAAAGCTGGCGTTTGAGAACGTGTTCATCCGCCGGGAAAGGAAATACATCCGCGCCGGCGTGGAGGAGGCGGAGGTCATACGCGCCATCGCGGACGCGCTGGGCGACATGGCGGGCGCGTGCCTGGACACGGGCCACGCCAACATATTCCGCTTCAACATCAGCGAGTACGCCAAGGTGCTGGGAGACAAGCTGCTATGCCTGCACGTGAACGCGAATTCCGGCGAGGATGAGCACATCATACCCTTGACCGGCGCCGCCTGGTGCGAGAGGATGGACTTTGCGGAGTTCTCAAAAACGCTGAAGGAGATAGGCTATAAGGGCTGGTACAACCTGGAGATCTCCGGGGGCCGCTTTCCCAAGGCCGCTGCCCGCCCCTTCTACGAGTACGCCGCGATCGTGGCGGGGCACCTGGCGGATATCGCGCAGTGTTAAGTTTCTGAACGGCACCCTTAAGACGCGCCTCAGGGCGCGTTTTGTGTTGCCCGCGCTGCCGGGATTGTGTTATAATCGGCACGGGGGATGATCCTCCGCATGAAAGGAGAGGTTGTATGAAAAAACTGCTTTCCCTTATGGTGTGTATCGCGCTGGTGCTGTGCGCCCTGCCCGTGTTCGCGGAAGAACTCAGCGTGACCGGCAAGGTGACCGAGGTGGAAAAGTACGGCCACGCGCTGCTGGACATCACGATCGAAGACTTCACCAAGCTGGGCTTTGAGCTGGGCGACGTGGTCACCGTCAAGGCGGGCACGTTCGAAGGCGACATGCCCTACTTTAACGGCTATTACGTGGACAAGGGCGAATACATGCTGCGCGCCTATCCCGGCCACACCTGCATCGCCGTATGCATCAACTACGGCAAGTTCGCCGAGACCGCCGGCATAGGCATCGGAGACGAAGTGACCGTCAGCCTCAAGCAGAAGGCGGGCGCGCTGACCGTGCAGGAGATCAACAACCTGGTGTATACCGACGTCAGGGAAGACTATGAAAGCGACGAAGAGTTCGCGAACTTCCGTGAAATAACGCTGGGCGGCATCGCTGCCGGCAGGTTCTACCGTTCCGCCTCCGCCATCAAAAACGAGCACAACAGGGCGGGCTACGCGGACAAATTCGCCGAAAAAGTCGGCGTGAACGCGGTAATGAACATGGGCGACACCGAAGAGGAGCTGGCCGCGCTTTTGCAGGCGGAAGACTTTGCTTCGCCGTATTATAAGACCCTGTGCGAGGGCGGAAAAGTCATCGCCCTGGGTATGCCGGTGAACTTCTCTTCCGACGAGTTCGCCGAGGGCATCGTGAAGGGACTCACCTTCCTGTCCGAGAACGACGCGCCGTACCTGGTGCACTGCACCGAGGGCAAGGACCGCGCGGGCTTCGCCTCAATGCTGGTTGAAGCGCTGATGGGCGCGTCCGAGGAGGAGATAGTCAAGGATTACATGCTGTCCTACGTAAACTACTACGGAGTGGAAGAGGGCAGCGAAAAGTATGACATGATCGCCGAGAAGAACATCATGGAAATGCTCAGGTCCCTGGCGGGCCTGGAAAAGGGAGCGTCCCTCGAGGGCGTGGACCTGGCCGAAGCGGCGCAAGCTTACCTGCTCGGGCACGGCATGGCCGCCGAAGCGCTGGAAGCTCTGAAGACTAAACTCGGCTGACGCGCAACCGCAAAACATCCGCACACAGCTCCCGCCTGAACACTCCGGCGGGAGTTTTGCATACAGTGGGCGCGCAAGATATAACATAAAAGAGCAGGAAGCACAGGTGTGCAGGGTGTATAATCTCGGCATACAAAAACACGAAAGGAAGCACAGAATTATGAGTGAAACGACTGTAAGGATACAGGACGACCTGTACGAAGCCGTAAACGGCGAGTGGCTCAAAACGGCCGTGATACCGGACGACAAGCCTATCACCGGCGGCTTTGCCAGCCTGGACGAGGGCGTGGAAAAGCTGATGATGGCGGATTTCAGAGCGTTTGCCGAGGGCAGCAAGACCACCGACATACCCCAGATGAAGTACGCCGTCGCGCTGTACAAAAAGGTGCTGGACTCCAAACGGCGCAACGAGGAGGGGATCGCCCCCGCGCTGCCCCTGCTGGAAAAGCTCCGCGCCGTAAAGACCGTGGACGACCTGAACGCGCAGGCTGCCCAGCTGCTCGAACTGGGCGTGGATCTGCCCCTGCAGATGGAAGTGACTGCCGACATGCAGTGCGCGGAAAAGAACAGTTTCATAGTGACCGGTCCCGACATCATACTGCCGGACACCACTTATTACGCCGACGACAACCCGGCGGGCAAGCAGCTTCTGGCGGTGTGGGCGGACATGGCGGCCAAGGTGCTGGCGTTCGCGCCCTTCAGCGAGGAAGAGCGCAAACAGTATCTGGAGGACGCGCTTGCCTTCGACGCGCTGGTCGCCCAAAAGGTCAAGAGCCGCCTGGAGTGGTCCGAGTACTACAAGTGCCACAACCCCATGCCCGCGGACGAGGTGGCGGGGTATGCGGCGCCCTTCGACATCAAAAAAGTGCTGAGCGACCTGTACGGCAAAAACGCGCCCGAGACAATTATTGTCTACGACCCCAGGGCGATCAAAGAGATGAACGGATATTTCTCCGAGGAGAAGTTTAGCCTCTACATCCACTGGGCCACCGTAAAGGCGCTGCTCAAAGCCACGGCATTCCTGTCCGAAGAGCTGGCAACGCTGGGCAAGACCTATTCCCGCGCCTTAAGAGGCGTGGCGTCCGACCCCGCTCTTGAAAAGCAGGCGTACCAGACCGCGTCCAGCATGTATTCCGAGCCCGTAGGTGTGTACTACGGCCGCACCTATTTCGGCGAAGAGGCCAAGAAGGACGTGGTGGAGATGGTCAAAAAGATCATCGAGACCTACAAGCTCCGCATGCGGAAGAACGATTTCCTGGCGCCCGAGACCAAGGAGCAGGCAATCAAGAAGCTCTCCACGATAGAGATCAAGATGGGCTATCCCGACGAGATCAAGCCGATCTGGTCGCTGCTCACGTTAGACGAAAACGACTCGCTGCTGCCCGTCATGATGCACCTGAGCGCCGTGCGCGTAAAGGACATGTTCGATAAGCTGCAAAAGCCCGTGGACCGCACCGAGTGGCTCATGCCCGGGCACATGGTCAACGCGTGCTACAACCCCAGCGCCAACGACATCACCTTCCCCGCCGCCATACTCCAGAAGCCCTTCTACGCCCTGAGCCAGAGCGTCAGCGAGAACCTGGGCGGCATCGGCGCGGTCATCGGGCACGAGATCTCCCACGCCTTCGACAACAACGGCGCCAACTTCGACGAGCACGGCAACCTTAAGAACTGGTGGAAGGAAGAGGACTTTAACGCCTTCAAGGAACTCACCAAGGGCATGATCGAGCAGTTCGACGGTATCGAGTTCCACGGCGGCAAGGTCAGCGGCGAGCTCACCGTGAGCGAGAACATCGCCGACAACGGCGGCATGGGCGTGACGCTGGAGATCATGCACACCCTGCCCGACCCGGACTATAAAGCGTACTTCAAAAACTGGGCGCGGGTGTGGTGCCTCAAGGCGAAGGACGAGTATATCAAGCTGCTCCTGGCCAGCGACGTGCACTCTCCCAACGTGCTGCGCGCCAACATGATGCCCCGGAACTTCAGCGAATGGTACGAGGCGTTCGGCGTCACGGAAAACGACGGCATGTACATCGCGCCCGGCAAGAGGATCAGCATCTGGTAAGGGGACGCACATGATTTCCAACTTAAGGGACCTGGGCGGCATAACCGGCGCCGGGAACAGGAAGATCCGCAAGGGGATGCTCTTCCGCTCGGCGAGCCTGTGCGATGCACTGCCGGAGGACTTAAAGGGCATCTCGACCGTGATAGACGTCAGGACGCCCGAAGAGATCCTGGAAAAGCCGGATAAGTGCTATGAGGCCGAGTACCTGCGCCTTCCCGCCTTCGTGCTGTCCGCCGCCGGCATAAGCCGCGAACAGGGCTCCGACGCAAAGGAGATCGCCGGCATGGCGGATCTGTACAGGGCGATCGTCAGGGAGCACGCCGACCGCCTCAGGGATATACTCCTTGCGATAATGGAACACGACTTTGCTTCCGGCGCGGTGCTGTGGCACTGCTCGGAGGGCAAGGACCGCACCGGCATCGTGGCCGCCCTAGTGCTGAATTTGCTGGGGGCGTCCCGGGAAGCCATAACGGAGGACTACCTTAAGACCAACATCATAAATCTTCCCAAGGCCGAAAGGATACAGGACGAGGTCATGAAGACCCACGGTCCCGAGGCCGCCGGGCAGGCATACCGTTCCTATATCGCGGACAGGGAATACTTAAGCGCCGCCCTGGACGAGATGGAAGGCGACTACATATCTTCCCGCCTGGGGATAGACGGCAAAGCCGTCGAGCGCTTCAGGGACATGCTGCTGGGCGACTGATCCAAGACCCATAACAGTCCTGCCGATAGACATCGGCAGGATTTTCGTTTATAATAAGCGCGGAATGATACGGCCTTCGCGGGCCCGGACAACGAAAGGAGCGGCACAATGATAAAGATATACGGCATGCCAACATGCCCTTACTGCGACTACATCCACGAGCAGATAAAGGGGCGGGAAGACGAGTTCGAGTACATAAACATAGGCGAGCACATCCGCTACCTGAGCGCGTTCATGCGTCTGAGGGACACCCATCCCGTGTTCGACCGCATGAAGCGGATAGGTGACGTGGGCGTCCCGGCATTCGTGTTCGAGGACGGCAGGGTGTCCATCGACCCGGCGGACGCGGGGCTGATCGAGTACGGCTCGCCCACCGCCTGTTCGATAGAGGACCATAAAAGCGGCAGAAAAGGCTGCTGACAGGAGGAAGAACCATGATATTGCTGGTGATAGACATGCAGAAAGCCCTCGTTGACGACGAACTGTACGCCTTTGACACCTTCATGGACCGGACCGTACGGCTGATCGGAGCGGCCAGGGAGCATGGGGTCGAGGTCATATACGCGCAGCACGACGCGGGCCCCGGCAGCGGGCTTTCCGCGGGGGACGAGGGCTTTGAGATCGCCGACGAGGTGCGCCCCGCGCCGGGCGAAAAGGTGTTCGTCAAGACCATAAGCAGCTGCTTCGGCAACGCTGACTTCAGGGCGTACATGGAACAGCAGGAGGACAAACGCCTGATGATCGTGGGCCTGCAGACCAATTACTGCATAGACGCCACCGTGAAATCCGCGTTTGAGCGGGGCTATGAGGTCATCATCCCGGAGGGCACCAACTCTACCTTCGACAACGACTACATGACCGGGGAGACCGCCGTAAAGTATTACAACGAAGACGTGTGGGACAACGTAGCCGACGTAGTGACCTTTGACGAAGCCGTCGCCATGCTGGGCAGGTGACGGGAGGTCAAGACATAGAAAGCGGACGCAGCTGTCGGCAGAGGAGGACAGGCGGATGGTAGTGCTGGCGGAACCGATCGATACGGGCATGGTGAAATGCACCTGCCGCTGCGGGTCTTTCGTGGGCAAGCAGGCTGACGGTGCGGACATGAAAGCCGGGGGCGTTTATTCCGCAGAGCTGGACTTTGAGGATGTAATAGAATACCCGTCCGTAACGGCGGCAGAAAAAGCCGAGTACAGCATCGCCGACGAAAACGGCGTTACGATAATGTGCGCCCTGATGACGGAATATGAGGCTTTTGAAGACGGGGGGCTTATCACGTTCGAGCTTGACGGCAATATAATAAGCGTGGATTCGGTGAAGGACGAAAGGTTCTTACACTTTGTCGGCAAATTCGTGTCGGTCAGGCTTAGGAACGCCGTCGTCTGGCCGTATGACATGCCATAACCGGAGATAAATAAGCCTGTGCCGGTGCGCGGAAAAGAGGTGAAACCTATGCGGGCGGGAATACAGATATCCAGCTTCAAGCCCCTGCTGACGGAGCTTGACGGGCTGAAGCGCGTGCTCGGCTTCATGCGGGGCATCGGCTGCGGGTATACCCAGCTGCAGTGGATCGACAAGCGCATCCCCCCAAAGGATGTGGCAAGAGCGCTGGACGAATACGGCGTAAAGGCGCTGGGCGTGCAGGACAAGGCGTACGCAGTGTTCGAAGAAACGGGCTATTACCTGGATATGTGCGGACTTGCCGGAGGCAGCGACATCTGCGTAAGCGGCGCCGTAGAGACAGGGCTTGACGCCTTCCTTGCGGGGCTGGATACCCTTATGCCTGCCGCCCTGCGCGACGGATTCACCGTGTCGTACCATCCCACGAAGCGGGACTTCGACGCGGCGCTGGAGCTGATAATGCGGCGTTACGATGAACTGCGCCTCACCCTCGACGTGTGCCAGGCGCATGACGCGGGAGCGTCCGTTTCGGACATCGCCGGAAAATACGCGGGCAGGATAGACATCGTGCACTTTAAGGACAGGGACCCAAGCGGCGCGCTGTGCCCCGTGGGACAGGGCGTCATAGACTTTGAGGATGCCGCCCTCGCCTGCCAAAGGGCGGGCGCCGCCACCCTGCTGGCGGAACAGGAACAGTGGCGGGACGCGTTTGGAGAACTGGGCCAGGGATTCGAGTACACGAAGCGGCTGGCGGAGAAGTACACGTGATATAATGGTTTTGGCAGTCGGAAAGGGAAGCAAATGAAAAAGCTCAAGGTTATAATCCTGCTTATAGTGGTTATTGCACCCTTATTTGCCGCTATGCCTTGCGGTTCGGCAGATCCTGTCGGCATATTTGCGCAGCTTGAAGAATACGATTCTGTCGAGCCGTTTGTGCACGGCTATGCGTGTGTCGGAAAAAACGGGCTATACGGATTGATAAATGACGGATACGAACTTGTCGTGCCGGCGGAATATGATTGCATCAGAACTTTTGACATTATGGAATACTATACTGACGATGGCTTTTGCGAAGTCGATCTGCCGTCCGGCACGGGGGCGTTTGACATAATTGATAGAAAACTGGTCGTTCCCTGTGAGTACGGCACCGTGTATTATGAGGAATGCGAGGCGGGCGCGTATTTCATCGGGCGGCGTTATCCATCGGCAGAGATGAATGACGGATGGTGGGAACTGTGCGATTACGACATATATGACATAAACGGTCAATTGGTCTATCAGACGACCGCATTCGATGTCAGGATATCGGACTATTACGCGGGAAATATAAGGGAAGTGGTATCAAGCGAGGAACCGGGAAATGAAGAAATAATAATAAAGGAGATACCGCGCAACGCAGGGAACACCAAAAAGAGCGTCAGAGAAAAGGATGCGTATCCTTTAGATATTTACGAGACGGAAGAAGCGTTGAGAAAAGCGCATGACGAGATATACGTGTTTTGTGAACATCAATACTATATCGCCATCGATGACGGGAAAGCCTGCTTTGTAGACATAGACGGCAATGTGGTCGAGAATACGAAGATAAGCTCTTTTGAATATGACTGGGAAGCTATACGGGTAAACGGGAAAGTGTATTAGAGTATGACGAACACGAAAAGTAAATTCGATTTCAAATAAGCTGTGACTGGCGCACTTCGGAGCTAAAAATGGATATTATAGAAATAAAGCGCGAATTGGCGGAATTGGAAAAGCAAGGTACCAGTATGGACGTGTACGAGTTCCTCCGCAATGTATGGAACGAGAGGAAAGACGCCGCTGTCACTTTGCTGGTCGTGGATGAAATGCTGGATATTCTTATGTGGATATCAGAAGCGAGCGCCATGAAATACGTGCCAGCAAAGGAAGAAGGATTATACAGGGTTTTCTTTGAAGAGGCTGCGGATTTTGGGTATGAAAACTGCCTGAATGACAAACTTTTCCTGTGGAGGATGGCGTATATTTGCCGTGGATATGCAACGTATTATTTTATTATCAATACGTCTTTCTGCAAAAACTGTACGGGCGATGAAGAGTATGAGAGATTGATACAAACAGCTGATCGGCTGTTTCCGGGTAGTTTGATGTTCAAGCTGATACCGGATATCATGGATTATTATATAACATGGATAGATAAGATCAGTGATTCCGAATGCAGTCGGCTTTACGAGGAGCTGCAGGAATTGCATCTGCAAAACAATGCTTCTGATGACAGTGTAAAAGACAATTTTATGCTGGACAGGTTAGAGAAAAGGCTGGGTTTTCAATAATCAAAGAGAAGATGTGAAAGAGGCACCTGCTTTCGCGGGTGCCTCTGTCTTATAGTTTGAGTTTATATCCGTATCTCCAGCCCGTCGGTGGCGATCACGGTGGGGATGCCGGGCTCCAGGGCGCGCTTTAGCTGCCAGCAGGCGGCGGTCTGGGGGCGGTTATAGTGGTTTATGCAGAACAGTTTGGGCGGGTGCGCCTTTAAGGGTTCCAGGTACTGCATCACGTCGAAGTGGGCGCCTTCCGCCACCGCCAGGTCAATGCCGTCTTTGGTCAGGAAGCGGGCGAAGTCCGCAAGGGGACCGTCCCTGTGCTTCATGTCCCCGGTGAACAGCGCGGTCTTTCCCTCCGCTTCGACAAGGAAGGCGTATGCGTTTTCCATGTGGCCCGTGGGCATGGCGGTCACCTTTACCGCGCCGTCGTCATAGATCGCGCCCTCGTGCACCGGGGCGAAGCGCAGGGAAGCCCTTAAGCCGCCGCAGGTGGTGGCGATCCAGCCCTTCAGCGCCTCCAGCGTGCGCATGTCGGGCAGGAAGATCAAAGGATCTGCGTCCTTAAAATACCAGGAGCAGATGTCCGCGAAGGGGACCAGGCCGTTCACGTGGTCCCCGTGGGGATGGGTGACGAACACGGCTGTGATGTCGTTTGGGGAGAGGCCCCGGTCGATCAGTTCCGGCACGGGATCCGCGCCTATGTCGATCAGGTAATACCTGCCTGCCGCCTCAAGCAGTATGCAGGAGCATTTGCGCCTGGGTTCGGGCACTCCGTGGCTCGCGCCGAAAAACGTAACTTTCACTGCGTTTCCTCCCGTTTTTGGTAATTTTTCAGTCGATATAATACATCCCGTCGTCCGTGACCAGCAGGCCTTGATAAATCTCGAGGCTGCCCAGGTAATTGCCGTCCTCCCCGTAGAAACCGAACACATAAGTGCCGCCTGTGACCATGGTGGAGTTGGCCTTGCCGGTCACCTTGCCGTCCAGCACCGCAAGGATCACGCCCTTGCCGGGGTCTTCTATCTCGCGGGGGCCCGCCTCGCAGTCCATATAGCTCGCCTTGACCGCCGCGCTTCTTATCAGCTCGGGGTCCAGCCCCAGGAATTCGTACAGGGGCACGGGCGCAAAGCCCGCGGGTCCCATTGCGCCGCCGTAGCAGGTCACGTTCGGGAACAGCTGCCTTAAGCGCACATACAGCGCTTGGGCGTCGGGAGAGGTGTTTTCGTACACGTCGTCGCCGGAAGAGGCCAGTTTGACCGCCTTTGCGCTGCCGTCGCCCGCGTAGGTGACCGCCCAGCTCGTCTCGGTGTCCGCGTCGTTGGCGGCGGGGCGGGACCTGCCGTCCTGAGGCTGGGCGGAATATACGAGGCTCTTCAGCTCGAACAGCTCGTCGGAGCTCAGCCTGCCCGCCCTTTCCTTAAGACGGGTGGTGCGCAGAAACTCCGGCTGATCTTCAACTTTGTAAGGCCATCCCAGTTTGGACGCGCTGCCGTTTAACGTCCACAGATCGCCGTTTTCGTCCACGCAGCCCGCTTCTATCCGGTCGCCCCAGCCCATCTGTTGGTAAACGGTGAAAAGTATGATCCCGGGATCGCCTTCCGCGTGGGAAAGGGTAAAACACAGCGCCAGCATAAGCAACGCGGCAAGCAGTCTTTTCATTTTGCGTTCCTCCGTTATCGGTTTACGTGATTTTTGACGGAGGAACGCGCGCGTTTGTTCAAGCGAAAAAAACAGCCCCGTCAGAGCTGTTTTTTGAGGGTAAGCATGTTTTGCCCGTCTTTGTACTCGTATGTGACCGCGTCCATCAGCTTCTTGGTCATGAATATGCCAAGGCCGCCTATGCCCCTTTCTTCCGCGCTCAGGGTCACGTCCGGGTCGGCTTTGGCCAGGGGATCGTAGGGGATGCCCCGGTCGATGAAAGTGATTTCGGCTGTTTTGGGCTCGCCGGAAATGTCTATCTTCACCGTGGCGCTGCCGTCTGAGTCCGGGTAGGCGTAGGAAGCGATGTTCACGAAGATCTCTTCCGCTGCCACGCAGGTCTGCATCTGCGCCTTCATGGGGCAGTCCGCCTGTTCCAGCTCCGCCTCCAGAAAGGCCAGCACTTCGGCCAGGTTTTCCCTGACGGCTTTTACAGTGATCTCTTTCATGCGGTCTCCACCTTTGAAGCTGCTCCCCTGTACTCCAGGCAGAGCATGGTCAGATCGTCGAACTGCTCCGCGTCCTTCACAAAGCCGTCCACGTCCGCCCGTACGTTATTGAGAATGCCTGCCGGCGAGGCATCGGGGTCCCTGTTTAGCGCGTCCAGCATGCGGTCCAGCCCGAACAGCTGCTTGGAGGCGTCGGTTGCCTCGGGCACGCCGTCGGTATACAGGAACAGCCGGCTGCCGGGCTCCAGGGTGAGCTCGTACTCCTGGTACTTCATGAACGCAAGGCCGCCCATCACGAAGCCGTGCCTGTCCTTGTACAGCTCGAACACGCCGTCCGGCTTCCTGATGGCGGGGTACTCGTGCCCGGCGTTGGCGCAGGTGAGCTGCCCGGTGGAGATCTCGAGTATGCCCAGCCACGCGGTCACGAACATCTCTTCCCGGTTGTGCTTGCAGATGGAGGCGTTGGCGTCGGTGAGTATCCGGGCGGGGGACTTGCCCATCATGGCGTTGTTGGCCAGAATGATCTTGGACGCCATCATGAACAGCGCCGCGGGCACGCCCTTGCCGGACACGTCCGCCATCACCAGGCACAGGTGGTCGTCGTCCACCAGGAAATAGTCGTAGAAGTCGCCGCCCACTTCCCTTGCGGGGTCCATGCTGGCGTACAGGTCAAACTCCGGACGGTCAGGGAAGGGCGGGAAGATGTTGGGCAGCATGTCCGCCTGTATGCGGGTGGCCAGCGCAAGCTCCGCGCCTATGCGCTCCTTTTCGGCGGTGATGCGGGTGATCTGCCTTATGTATTCATGGGATTTGGCGGATATGTCCGCAAAGGATTCCGCCAGTATCTCTATTTCGTCGCCGGTGCGGTAGGCGTCGTCCATGCGGAACACGGGATCGTCGCTGTTGATGGAATTGATGCGCAGGGTCATCTTTTCCAGGGGCTTTACTACCCTTGATGCCAGTATCAGCCCGCTTATTATGGCCAGCACCAGCACCACCGCGGTTAGGATCACGAACATGCGGAAAGTCCGGGCGGCGCCCTGTTCATAAGCGGCGGTGGCGGTCAGGTTTATCTCTTCGTACTGCTTGAGCAGCGCCAGTGTGGGCTGGTCCGTCAGCTCTTTTTCCACCACGGAGACCACCGTCCACCCCAGGGTGTCCAAGGGCGCGCCGGCCAGGTAGTATTCCCTGCCGGAGATGGCGATCAGCTCCATGGAGGTCCTTTCCTTAAGCGCCCGGGTTATGAAAGCGG
Source organism: Clostridiales bacterium (assembly GCA_024683475.1). Taxonomy (GTDB): domain Bacteria; phylum Bacillota; class Clostridia; order Christensenellales; family Aristaeellaceae; genus RUG14130. The sequence continues at coordinate 18,409 of JAIKYG010000101.1, forward strand.
CGAGCTGCGCGTTTTTGTTCTGCCTCAGGTCTTCGGCCAGGTCGGAGGTTTCCGCGCGGAACACGCCCTCGTCCACCGGGGAAAACAGCACCTTGCCCTCATGGTTTATCACGCACAGGAAGCCGCCGTCCGAGGCGGTGCTCTTTACGTAATCGCTTATGGAGGACAGGTATATGTCCGCGGCCACCACGGCCGCGAGCTCACCGTTTCGGTACACCGGGGCGGCGCACTCCAGCATGGGCCTGTCGGTGTAGGCGTCGTGCTCCACGCCCGTGAATATAAGCTGCCCCGCCTTGGCCGCCTGGCTGAACCAGGGCCTTTCGCGCACGTTCAGGGGCTTTGCAGAGCCGTCTTCGGAAAGGAACACGCCGGGGCGGTCGTTGACCAGCACCATGTGCCCGTCCGCAGTGCCCACGAACACGCTGCTCATCCTGTCAGAATTCCCGTACATGGCCAGCATGATCTCCTTCATGTGGGCCACGGTGCCAAGCAGGGAAGAGGCCGCCGGGTCGGCGCCTTCCTCGCTTATCAGCTGGGCGGAGGGCACGCCTTCGTTTTCGGCAGAGGGCGGCGCCACCGTCTCGGGCAAAAAGCTGTCTTCATGTATGAACAGCTGGGAGGCGAAAGCCTGCAAGGTCAGCACGTCCGCCCGCACGTCCGCGAACAGCTCGTCGGCTATGTACGCCTGCAGCGCGGTGGTGCGGGAGATCAGGGAGTCGAGCGTGTCCGCCATGGTCTGCTGGGAGATCGCTTCGATGGACGCCTGCTGCTCCAGATTCGCCCGCTGCACCACCTGCTTGAGTTCGTGCTGCTGGTAGGCGGACACGCCCGCGAACGTGCCCACGAGCACGAGCACGGTTATGAGCACAAGACTGAATATCTTCTGCTGCAGGCCGCCTATTTTGATTTTATTAAATAAAGTTCTCATTCAAACATAAGGATGCCGTTGAAGCCGGCGCTCGTTTTTTACGCTTTGAGTTATCTTCATCGGTGCACCTCAGGCGAATACACTGATCATCCGAAACGATGTGTCTTTGACGAAATTATACTTGAAATCCTGCTTAAAGTCAACAAAAATGCAGGAGATCCTTCCTTACAAAGGCGGTTTTCCGTAACCTTGACAGTAAAAGCGCTTTGGTTGTAGAATACAGCCAAAACACAGTATCTCGGGGAGGACGCAAAAATGGACGGGAACGGGAAATTAAGGGTGCTCATGCTTAACGGCAGCCCCAGGGCGAACGGCAATACCGCGCTGGCGCTCAGGGAAATGGAGAGCGTGTTTAAGGAGCTCGGCGTGGAGTACGAAAACGTGCTCGTGGGCAGGCTCGCCGTGCGCGGCTGCCTGGCCTGCAACGGGTGCTCAAAGCTGGGAAAGTGCGTTATAGACGACATAGTCAACGAGCTGGCGCCCAAATTCGAAGCGGCGGACGGGCTTGTGATCGCCTCGCCCGTGTACTACGGCAGCGCAAACGGCACCCTCGTCTCCGCGCTGCAGAGGCTGTTTTATTCCACGCCCTTTGACAAGCGCATGAAGGTGGGCGCGTCCGTGGCGTGCGCAAGGCGCAGCGGCTGCACCGCGACGTTTGACGAACTCAACAAGTTTTTCACCCTTTCGTCCATGCCCGTGGCCTCCAGCCGCTACTGGAACAACATCCACGGCGGCGCTCCCGGGGAAGCCGAGGCGGACACGGAGGGCCGCACCGTCGCCCGCCAGCTCGCCCGCAACATGGTGTTCCTCATGCAGAGCATCCGTTTGGGCGCGCAGAAAATGGGGCTGCCCGAAGAGGAGCCCCGCGCCTGGACCAACTTTATCAGATAGCCCATGTATCTCGTGTGTGCGCTGGCTGCGCTGCTTGCGGGACTCGTGCAGGGCATAGCGGGTTTCGGCAGCGGGCCGGTACAGATGATGGTCTATCCGCTGTACTGGACCATCCCCGCGGCGGCGGCGGTGTCGGTGTGCGTGTCGGTGCCCCTGAACCTGAACATGACTATCACGTACCTTAAGGAGATCCGCTGGAAAAAGGTGCTCGTGCCCATACTGCCCTATATGGCGGTGTGCTCCGCGGCGATCAGCTTTTCCCTGAACGTGGACCAGGTCCTGATAAAGCGTATATTCGGCGTGTTCCTGATCGCGCTGTCGGCGTATTACCTGCTTTCCCGCCGCCGGGAGAAAAAGCCGCTGGGGCCCTGGCAGACGGCGGCGTATATACTGATCTCGGCGCTGTGCGACGCGTTTTTCGGCATTGGCGGGCCGCTGATGGTGATCTATTTTCTGAACAAGACGGATTCCGCAAGGGAGTACCTGGGCACCGCGGCGGCGTTTTTCCTGATAAACGGGGTGTACAACACCTTGTACAGGCTGTTTAGCGGCATACTCACTTCGGCGCTTCTGCCCTGTATCGGTGTGGGGATATTAGCGATACTGGCGGGGGTGACCCTGGCCCATTTCCTGGCCAGGAAGCTGAACGACGGGATCATCAAAAAGGCTGTATACGTTATGATAGGCGTGACGGGCATATTCAACCTGTTCGCCTGAGGAGAAGCATGAAGACGGTATTTTTTAACGCCGGAGTGTATACCGGCGAAAAAGAGCTCGGGCAGGCGTTCATCGAGGAGGACGGCGTGTTCACTTTCGTGGGTTCGAACGAGGAGATACTCGCCCTGGCGGAGGGCGCCCGGAAGGTGGACCTGGGCGGGCGCTTCGTGTGCCCCGGCTTCAACGATTCACACATGCACGTGCTTAGCTACGGCGTGGCGTTAAACGCCGCCCGCCTGGACGAGCACACGGACAGTCTCACTGGCATGCTGGAATACTTCAGATCCTTCGCTGCCGGGCACATGCCCCGGAAGGGCGGCTGGCTCAGGGGCAGGGGCTGGAACCACGACTATTTCACGGACGTGAAGCGCATGCCTTCCCGCCTGGACCTGGACACGGTATCCGAAGACTTCCCCATACTTGCCGTGCGCGCCTGCGGACACTGCTGCGTGGTGAACACGAAAGCTCTCGAGATAGCGGGGATAACGGCGGACACGCCCGCACCCGAAGGCGGGGCGATAGGCATGGAGGGCGGCGTTCCCGACGGAAGGCTGTACGACAACGCCATCGAGCTGCTGAGCCCCTTCATCCCCCTGCCGGGCAAGGAGGAGATAAAGGACATGCTGCGCCTGGCGTGCCGGGAGCTGAACGCCTACGGCGTCACCAGCGCCCAGAGCGACGACTATTCGTCTTTCGGAGGGCTGTCCTGGCAGACGGTGAACGAAGCGTACCATGAGCTCGAGCAGAGCGGCGAACTGACCGTGCGTGTGTACGAGCAGAGCAATTTCTCCGATTTGGAGGCGCTTAAGCGCTTTGTGGAAGCGGGCAACGTGACCGGCGCGGGGGACGATATGTTCCGCATAGGGCCGCTTAAACTGCTTGGCGACGGCTCGCTGGGCAGCCGCACGGCGCACCTAAGCGAACCCTATGAGGACTGCCCCGATACCTGCGGTTTTTCCCTGCTTAGCCGGGAGCAGTTTGACGCGCTGATCTCTTACGCCAACTTGAGCGGCATGCAGGTGGCGGTGCACGCCATAGGCGACGCCTGCCTGGACAGCGTGCTGGACGCGATCGAAAAGGCGCTCAAGGAGCACCCGAGGCAGGACCACCGCCACGGCATAGTCCACTGCCAGATCACCCGTCCCGACCAGCTGGAGCGCATGGCGCGGCTGAAGCTGCACGTGTACGCCCAGAGCGTGTTCCTGGATTACGACAACCACATAGTCGAAGCGCGGGTCGGGAAACGGCGCGCCGCGTCGAGCTACAACTGGAAGACGCTCATGGATATGGGCGTGAGCGTGTCCAACGGCTCCGACTGCCCCGTGGAGCTGCCGGACGCGCTGAAGGGCATACAGTGCGCCGTCACCAGGACCTCCGTCGACGGCACCGGGCCGTACCTGCCCGGGCAGACGTTCAGCGTGAAGGAAGCGCTGGACAGCTTTACCGTAAAAAGCGCCGAAGCCAGCTTTGAGGAGAACGTTAAGGGCAGGATCGCTCCCGGTTTCCTGGCGGACTTCGCCGTGCTGGACGAAAGCCCCTTCGGCGTAAAGCCCGCCGAAATCCGCAATATAAAGATACGCTCCGTCTACCTGGGCGGAAGAAAAGTATACGAAGCCTGAAACTCTCAAGGAGGGCCGCACCATGACCGGGATCACTTTGGACACGAAACTTAAGGACATCTACTCCCTGCCGGAAATGAAGCCTTACGCCGCGTACATGATCTATACGCCCGGGGAAGACCCGGAACACAGCTGGCACTCGGAGCTTACCGTGGGCGGGCTGGAAAAGATCGGCTGGAGGCCCGCGGGCATACTGGCGGGGCTGGAGTTCTTCCTGGACGCCGTAAAGGAAGGCCGCGTCACGCAGCGCTTCCTGTATCCAGGCACGGAGGATCCGTACAAAAAGGACGTGAACCTGATACGGATATCGCCCGCCGCGCCGGACAAAACCAGGCCCTGCATGCTTCTGTGCGCGGGGGGCGGCTACGGGAGCGTGTGCACGCTGGTGGAGTCGCTGCCCACCGGAAGGCACATGTCGGAAGCGGGCTGCGAGGTGTTCCTTCTGACCTACCGTGTCAGGATACCCGAGGCGGCGGTAAAGGCGCTTGACGACCTGGCAGAGGCGGTAAAATGGCTTACGGACAGCGCGGAGGAGCTTGGCATAGACCCCGCGCGCCTGTGCGTGGGCGGCTGGTCGGCGGGGGCGAACCTCGTCTCCAACTGGGGCTGCGCCAACATCGGCTGGAAGCGTTACGGCGCCGTGAAGCCCCTGTGCCTGTTTCCAATATACACCGTGATAGACGTGAAAGCGGAGGCGCGGCGGGATGAAAAGGGCGGCTTTGCCGGCATCATGCTGGGGGACGCCTGGCGGGACAGGCTGGACGATTACAACGTGGCGGAGCACATAGACAAAGACTATCCCTCGTGCTACATAGTCTGCGGCAAGGACGATAAAACGGTGCCGCCCCTGAACTCCGAGCTTATGAAGCGGCTGCTGGACGCGGCGGGAGTGCCATCGGTGCTTGAAGAGGGCGACCACGCTTTCCACGGTTTTGGCGACGGCACTGGCACGGACGTGGAGGGCTGGCCCGGGCGCGCCCTGGCCTTTGCCCTGAGCCTTGGCGGAGACGACAGATGACGGGGACGCTGATCAACACGGGCGCCATAGTGCTGGGCGGCGTCTGCGGCCTGCTGTTCGGAAAGCTGCTTAGACCCCGGCACCAGCAGACCCTGACCATGGCCTGCGGCGTGGGCACGCTGTTCATAGGCATGGCGGGGGCGCTTAAGCATATGCTGCTGAATGACCTGTTTCCGGGCGGCGGGAGCATGCTGGTTGTGGCGTGCCTGGCGCTGGGCGGCCTGGCAGGCGAGGCGCTCAACATCGAAAAGGGCTTCGAGCTGTTCGGCGAATGGCTCAAACGCAAGACGGGCAACTCCGGAGACAGCGGTTTCGTAAACGGTTTTCTTACTGCGTCACTGACCGTGTGCATAGGCGCGATGGCCATAGTAGGCGCGCTGCAGGACGGCCTGTCCGGGGACTGGTCCACGCTGGGAGCCAAGGCGGTGCTGGACCTGATAATCGTGATGGTTATGACCTGCTCCCTGGGCAGGGGCTGCGTGTTTTCCGCCATTCCCGTGTTTATTTGGGAGGGCGCGCTGACGCTTCTGGCTTCCGCCGTCAAGCCCGTTATGACCGACGCCGCCATGGGCTATCTGTCACTGGTGGGCAGCGTGCTGATCTTCTGCGTGGGCATAAACCTGGTGTGGGGCAAAAAGATACGGGTGGCGAACATGCTGCCCGGGGTGGTGTTCGCCGTGCTGGCGGCGTTTCTGCCCATCAGCTTCTGACGGGAGGATATATGAGGCAGTACATAGTGGACGCGTTCACGTCCGAACCTTTTTCAGGCAATCCCGCGGCGGTATGCGTGATGGACAGGTGGCCGTCCGAAGCGTTCATGAAACATCTGGCGGGGGAAAACAACCTGTCCGAGACCGCGTTCATAGTCAAAGAGGACGCGGGCTACCGTTTAAGGTGGTTCACCCCGGGCACGGAGGTGGAGCTCTGCGGACACGCCACCCTGGCTTCCGCGTACATGATTTTAAACCAAACGGAACCGGGCGGTAAAGAGGTGAGCTTCAATACCCTGAGCGGAAAACTGACCGTGAAACGGCGGGGAGAGCTGTACGAAATGGACTTTCCCGCCTGTGAGCTTAAGGAGATACCCGTCACGGACGCCATGGAACGCGCTTTCGGCGTGCGCCCGGTAAAGGCGGTGCTGGGGCTGGACCTCGTCTGCGTGTTTGAAAACGAAGCGGACGTAAGGGAAATGCGGCCCGACCAGACGCTGCTTATGCAGCTGCCGGGGCGCCTGCAGAACGCCACTGCCCGGGGAAAGGACACGGACTGCGTGTCCCGCAGCTTCTGCCCCAAGGTGGCGGTGCCGGAGGATCCGGTGTGCGGCAGCGCCCACTGCCAGATAGGCGCGTACTGGGCGAAGGAGCTGGGAAAGCCCGTGATACGGGCATACCAGGCGTCAAACCGGGGCGGATATCTTATCTGCGAACCCAAAGACGGCGGCAGGATATCGATCAGCGGCGAAGCCTGCCTCGTGGCGGTGTCGGAGCTGCTGGTGAACGCCTGACAAACGGAGAAGAAGAAAGGAGAAACGCATGCAGTTCATAGTTACGGCAAAAGACGGGGAAAACATGCTGGCAAAGCGCATGGAGGTGCGCCCCCGCCACCTGGAAAACATGGAAAGGATGAAGGAGCATATAGTCTGCGCGGGCGGGCTGCTGGACGAAGAAGGCAAAATGGCGGGCTCCGTGCTGATACTGGACTTCGCCTCCCGCGGGGAGCTGGACGCATACCTGGAAAAAGAACCCTACGTCACCGAAGGCGTGTGGCGGCAGGTGGACGTGCAGAAAATGAACGTGGTGATAGTGAAGGGCGAAAAAGTCAAATAAAAAAGGAGCGGCTTAGCCGCTCCTTTTTTTGCCGGGGATGCGCATGCATCATGCCCAGGTGCCGTTTCTGAACACGGGCACCGTGCTCCCGTCGGGCTTTATGCCGTCGATGTCCAGGTCGTCCGCGCCCACCATGAAATCCACGTGGATGAGGGAGTCGTTGACGCCCTTCTGCCGGGCTTCCTCCACGCTCATGTCGTCGCCGCCGGGCAGCACTTCCTTAAAGCCCATGCCCAGCGCCATGTGGCAGCAGGCGTTCTCGTCGAACAGCGTCTCGTAGAACAGTATGCCGCACTGGTTGACCGGGCTCTCCTTGGGCACCAAAGCCACTTCGCCCAGCATGCAGGCGGTCTCGTCCATGTGTATGGTCTTTTCCAGCAGTTCCTGCCCCTTTTTCGCACGGCAGGACACGGCTTTGCCGTCCTTGAAGGTGATGGAGAACTCTTCTACCAGCTGGCTGTGCAGGGACAGGGGCTTGACCGCCACCAGCGTGCCTTCGCATCTGCCCGCCATGGGGGAGGTGAATATCTCCTCCGTGGGCATGTTGGGGATGTAGAACGCGCCGTTTAGGCTGTTGGTCACGCCCGCGCCTTCCCACTTCGCCCCGGGGATCAGCTCCACCGTGAAGTCGGTGCCGTTGGCGCTTTTGTATTTAAGGGAGGCAAAACCCTGGGCGTTCAGCCACTCCGCCTTGTCCTGTATGAATTTCGTGTGGGCGTTCCAGGCTTCCACCGGGTCGCCCTCCTCGCTCACGCGCACGGTCTTCAATATGGCGTCCCACAGCTTGTCCACCTTGTCGGGATCGCCGGGGAAGCACTTGGCGGCCCACTTTTCGGAGGGATACGCCGCGATCACCCACTGGTGCTTGCCCTCTATGGCGCTTCTGTAGGGCTTGACCACCTTGCCGCGGGCGCGGGACACCGCCGCCAGCTTGCCCGGGTCTATGCCCGCCATGGCGTCTGGGTCGTCGGAGGCGATGTATATGCGGCAGGGCAGGTCCTGCGTCATCTGCTTTAACTTCTCTTCCTCCCAGGGCAGCACTTCGCACAGCACTTCCTCGTCCGCGTAAGTGAAGTTAAGGCGCCTCTGGGCGTCGCTCTGCCACTCCACGTTCACCTTTTTCGCTCCCGCCCTGTAGCACTCCTCGATCAGCAGCGCGGCGAACTCGCTCAGTTCCACCGAAATGGTCAGCATGACCACCTGGCCCTTCTGCACGTTGGCGCCCGTGCGGACGATCAGCCGGGCGTATTTCTCAAGCAGGTTTTCGGATATCATGGCGTTACCTCGTTTCGCAAAGATGTTGGGGGTATTGTAGCATAAATCGGGACAAGACGCAACCGGCGCGAGGGGCGGCGCCGCGCCGACAAAAGGGTTTCTTCTTGGCTTACTGCCGCTCTTCCGCTTGACATCCTTCCGGATTCATACTATAATAATTATCGTGAAAAGTTATGCCCAAGAGCACAGCTTTCGGTACGATTTCTATTTTTTTAGGGAGGTTTTCGTCTTGAGCATCAAAAAGACAGTGGACGGCAACACTGCCGTCAGCCATATCGCGTATGCGTTCAGCGATGTGGCGGCCATCTATCCCATCACTCCTTCCTCTCCCATGGCTGAAGTGGCCGACGAGTGGGCGGCGCAGGGCCGTGTGAACCTGTTCGGCCAGAAGGTCAGGATCGCCGAGATGCAGTCCGAAGCGGGCGCCGCGGGCGCCGTGCACGGCTCTCTGGCGGCGGGCGCGCTGACCACCACCTTTACCGCTTCCCAGGGCCTGCTGCTGATGATCCCCAACATGTACAAGATCGCCGGCGAGCAGCTGCCCAGCGTGTTCCACGTATCTGCCCGCGCCCTGGCGTATCACGCCCTGTCCATTTTCGGCGACCACAGCGACGTTATGGCCTGCCGCCAGACGGGCTTCGCCATGCTGGCCAGCAACTCCGTGCAGGAAGCCCAGGATCTGGCGCTGGTCGCCCATCTGGCTACCCTCAAGAGCTCCGTGCCCTTCCTTCACTTCTTCGACGGTTTCCGCACCAGCCACGAGATCCAGAAGATCGAGGACATCGCTTACGAAGACATCGCCAAGCTCATGCCCTGGGACAAGGTCGAGGAGTTCCGCGCCCGCGCGCTGAATCCCGAACATCCCCACCAGGCCGGCACCGCCCAGAACCCTGACATCTACTTCCAGGGCCGTGAAGCCGCCAACAAGAACTACCTGGCCACTCCCGCCATCGTGGAAGAGTGCATGAAGCAGGTCGGCAAGCTGACCGGCCGCCAGTACAAGCTGTTCGATTACGTGGGCGCTCCCGATGCCGAATACGTCATCATCGCCATGGGTTCCGGCTGCGACGCCATTGAGGAGACCGTGGATTACCTGACCGCCAAGGGCAAGAAGGTGGGCCTGATCAAGGTGCATCTGTACCGTCCCTTCAGCCTCAAGCACTTCCTCAAGGCCATCCCCGCCACCTGCAAGACCATCGCTGTGCTGGACCGCACCAAGGAAGCGGGTTCCCTGGGCGAGCCTCTGTACGAGGACGTCTGCTCCGCGCTGATCGAAGCGGGCAAGACCGAGATCAAGGTCGTGGGCGGTCGTTACGGTCTGGGCTCCAAGGAGTTCAACCCCACCATGGTCAAGGCCGTGTTCGACAACATCGCCAAGAAGAATCCCAAGAACCACTTCACCGTGGGCATCACCGACGACGTGACCAACACCTCCCTGCCGCTGGGCAAGACGCTGGACGTGGCCCCCAAGGGCACCGTTTCCTGCATGTTCTACGGCCTGGGCTCCGACGGTACCGTAGGTGCCAACAAGAACTCCATCAAGATCATCGGCGACCACACCGACAAGTACGCGCAGGCGTATTTCAGCTATGACTCCAAGAAGTCCGGCGGCATCACCGTGAGCCATCTGCGCTTCGGCGATACCCCCATCAAGAGCACCTACCTGATCGACTCCGCGGACTTCATCGCCTGCCACAACCCCGCCTACGTAACCAAGTACGACATGGTGTCCGCGCTCAAGACCGGCGGCGTGTTCCTGCTCAACTGCCCCTGGACGGCGGAAGAACTGGAAAAGGAACTGCCCGCTTCCATGAAGAACAAGCTGGCCCAGAAGAAGGCCCGCTTCTACACCATCGACGCCGTTAAGCTCGCCGCTTCCGTGGGCATGGGCGGACGCATCAACACCACCATGCAGGCCGCGTTCTTCAAGCTCGCCGACATCATCCCCTACGACAAGGCGGATGAGTACATGAAGGCCTACGCCAAGAAGAGCTACGCCAAGAAGGGCGACGAAGTCGTCAAGATGAACTGGGCGGCCATCGACGTGGCCATCAGCGGCCTGAACGAAGTCAAGGTGCCCGCTGCCTGGGCCACCACCACCGAGGGCGCCGTGCCCATGAAGGTGGAAGCCACCGAGTACTTCGAGAACGTCATCACTCCCATCCTGGCGCAGGAAGGCGACAAGCTGCCCGTAAGCGCGTTCTCCATCGACGGCACCGTGCCCACCGGCACCACCAAGTACGAGAAGCGCGGCGTGGCCGTGAAGGTCCCCGAGTGGCAGATCGACAAGTGCATCCAGTGCGGCAACTGCTCCTTGGTTTGCCCGCATGCCGCCATCCGTCCTTACCTGATCGATGCCGAGCACGCCGCCAAGGCGCCCGAGAGCTTCGCCATGAAGGACGCCATCGGTCCCAAGTTCAAGGGCCTCAAGTACCGCATGCAGGTCAGCGTGCTGGACTGCCTGGGCTGCGACAACTGCGTGAACGTGTGCCCCGCCAAGGAAAAGGCGCTGGTCATGAAGCCTCTGGCCACCCAGAAGGCCGAAGAAGCCAACTGGGAATTCGCCCAGACGCTGCCT
>JAIKYG010000070.1:0-13215 GCA_024683475.1 Clostridiales bacterium
CGGAAAAGCCAGGCACGGAAAACATGGGTCTATATAGAATAATAAATAACCAAGAACGTAATAACCAAGAAAAGAATAATAAAGCACACAGCCACCAAGAACGCGCGGGCGCGGGCGGCGGTGCTTTTTCTGAAAATGATGACGGAGAGGACGAAACGAAGGACGCTGACGCTAAAGGAAATGACCGTCGACCAACGACCGCCTCCGTCTCCTACGCCCTCAGGCAGGGGATCGAACTCAGCGAAAACAACCTGAAGGAGCTGGAGGTCTTCGCCGATAAACTCGGGGACGAAGCCGTGGTCTGGGCGGTGGACGAGGCGCTCGCCTCGGGCAAAAAGTTCTACGCCTACGTGCGGGGCATACTGAACAAACGCATCGCCCTGGGCGCGAAAAACCTAAATGACATCCGCTCGATGGAAGAAAGGAGACACGCCGGAAGCGATAAATATCTCGGTCGCGAAAGGCCCGGAAACGCTCCGGGCCGCTTTGACTGCGACATCACGGTGTGAGGGGGCGGAGCTGTTAGCTTTTAGCTGCGAGCTGTTAGAGAGCGGCGGCAGACGCCGCCGCGTCCGGAGTCATTGGTCGTTGGTCTTTGGTCGTTTGGCTGACGCCAAACAAAGTTTCCCGTTGGCACGACTGCCCTTCTCTCCGCGTCATGGCGAGTGAGCGTTACGTAAGCCGCTTCCGCGAAGCGTCATTGCGAACGAGCGAAGCGAGTGTGGCAATCCGTACCCCACTTTCACAAATCAAGAACGGATTGCCACGTCACAGGCTGCGCCTGTAGCTTAATGGCCTCTCGCGGTTCTATGCGTCCACTGGACGCATATTCATTACCGCTCGAGCCTCGCAATGACGCAGGGAGAAGGGCAGAGAGCCATCAAGAGAAAAGCAGCGAAGAGGACGGATTGCCACGCTTGCCTCTGGCAGGCTCGCAATGACGCACTAACCAACGACCAATGACCAACGACGCGGCGCTTGCGCCGCTTCTAAGAGCTAAGAGCTTACAGCTAACAGCTAAAAGCTATCACCTCCCCGCTCCCCGCTGCCCCTCCTTCGCCGTGCGGGGGATGTCGCCGTAGACGCGGACCGAAGGGTCGGTACAGCCGGGGCGGCAAAACTGGCCCGAACCGTTCACGCCCTCGCGCTTCGCGTCGAAGTCAAAGCTGCGATTGGCCTCGAAAAAAGACTCCAGTCGGTTTTTGAGCTCTTCGGCGGCGCCGCCGGCCTCGGTGCCGTACAGGTTCACGGTCTCGTCCGGGTCGGTTTCCATGTCGTACAGCTCGTTGGGGCCGTCCGGATAGCGGTGGACGTACTTCCACCTGCCCCGGCGGATCATGCGCACCGGGCCGTACTCGTCGAATATGACCACCTCTTCCCTGCGGGAACGCCCGCCCGAAAGCGTGGGCAGGAAACTGGCGCCCGGCAGCTCCTTGGGCGTTTCGCCGCCCACAAGTTCGCACAGCGTGGGGTACAGGTCCAGCGCGCTCACCATGTCCGCCACCCTGCGCCCGGGCCGCGTGACCAGCGGTGGGAAGCGCAGCAGGAAGGGCACCTTGACCGCCTGGTCGTACATGTTCATGGGATAGGTGCCGTTGCCCTTGCCCCACACGCCGTGGTGGCCCATGCTCATGCCGTTGTCGGAGGTGAATATGACCAGCGTTTCGTCGAGTATCCCCTTTTCCTTCAGCTTGTCCAGTATGCGCCCCACGCCCTCGTCCATGGCGGATACGGCGGCAAAGTAGCCCCGCAGGTTTTCCCGTCGGGCGGGAGTGCCGAACACGGGCCCGGTGGTCATGTCCGGGTGATCGGGCACGTCGGGGATGCCGTCAAACGGGCATTTGTCGTAATAGTCCATCCACTTTTGGGAATGCTGCCCGGCGCCCCAGGGGCTGTGGGGAGCGGTGTAGTGCACGCTTATGTAGAACGGCCGGCCGCCGCCCGCCAGCGCATCGATGTCCCGGCACGCACGCTCGGTGATCAGGTCGGTGACGTACTGCCCGTGCATGACCTTTATGTCGCCGTTTTCGACCACGTCCGGGTGGTAGTACCAGCAGCCGCCCTTGCCCAGGGCGTACCAGTCGGCAAAGCCCATCTGGGGAGTGACGCTGTCCCCCAGGTGCCACTTGCCCGACAGCGCGCAGACGTAGCCGTTATCGGAAAGCATGTCCGTGTAGCCGCGCACGCCGCGCAGGTAGGCGATGGGCTCGCCCTCGTCCGCGTAGCCGCCGTAGGGGTTTTCTCTGCCCTGAGACGCGAACTTTTCGGCGTCCACGTTGCCGCTCCGCAGCCAGTCCAGCACGCCGTGGCGGCAGGGCATCAGCCCCGTGAGCAGCGATGCTCTCGCGGGGGAGCACACGGGGGACGCGCAGTAGAAGTTTTCGTACAGAAGGCCTTCCCGGGCGAGCAGGTCCAGGTTCGGGGTGACCAGTTCACGGGCGCCCGCGCAGTGCATCGCCCAGGGCCCCTGGTCGTCGGAAAGGATGAACACGATGTTGGGTCTCATGGTGCCTCCGGGAGTTTAGCTGTGAGCTGTTAGCTTTTAGCTGTTAGAGCGGCTTCGCCGCCGTCAGCGGTCATTGGTCATTGGTCATTGGTCGTTGGTCGTTTGGCTGAAGCCAAACAAAGTTACTTGTTGGTACGACTGTCCTTTATGCGTCATGCCCTTTTGCGTCATTGCGCGGTCTGCGACCGCTCGCAATGACGCGGGAGGGGGGACGGAGGTACGGTGGGAACGGAGACGCAAGGGGGACGGTGGTTCGCGGGAGTGGGGCAATAAAACAGCGGGGGAAATAAAACAGCGGGGGAAAACATTCCCCCGCCGGAAAAAGCGGTTTAACCCTTTATGCCGCCGCGGGCGACGCCGCGCACGATCTGCTTCCTGGCGAACAGGAAGAGGAACAGCATCGGCAGCACGACCATCGTGGCGCCCGCCATGATCAGCTCGTAATGTATGCCGACCTCGGTGGTGAAGGTTATGAGCGCCCAGGGCAGGGTCCTGACTTCGTCCCTGGCGATGACCAGCTTGGGCCACATGAAGCTGTTCCAGCTGGCCATGGCGTTGAGCAGCAGGATGGTGACCAGGGAAGGCGAGGCGATGGGCACCATGACCTTCCACAGGTACTGCCAGTTGCTGGAGCCGTCGACCTGGGAAGAATAGTACAGGCTGTCCGGCACGCTCATGAAGAAGTTGCGCAGGATGTAGGTGTAGAATATGCTGCTGGTGAAGGGGAGTATAAGGCTGGCCAGCGTGTCGCGCATGCCCAGGCGGGTGATGGTCTGATAGTTGGTGATGACCAGCAGCTCGAAGGGCACCATCATCATGGACAGAAGCAGCGTGAACAGCAGGTCGCGCCCCGGGAACTTAAGGCGGGAGAACGCGAAAGCCGCGAGGATGGTGGTGAACATGACCACGCCCACGGAGCACACGCACACGAAGATGGAGTTGAAGAAGTACGTGGCGAAGGGGGCGGTGTTCCAGGCGGTGACGTAGTTGTCGAAGTTCGTCCAGGAGTCGGGGCCCATGGACGGGGGGAAGCGGCTCATCTCGGCAGCGGTCTTGAAAGACGAGGCGATCATCCAGTAGAACGGGAACACCATCACCAGCGCGCCGATGACCAAAAGCAGGTAGCGGGTCTTTTTGAGTAGCACCACGCACGCCACGAACAGCACTATCGCTGCGCAGCACAGCGCCAGCCTGGTCATGAACGCGCCGTACTGGCCCGCGCTGTGATGCTCTGCCACCTGCATCAGGCTCTGGTACTCGCTGGTGGTCTCTATGAGTTTCCACTCGGCGACCTTGTCCGTCACGCTGTCCAGGCTCTTCATGGACTCGAAGAGGGTGATGTCCTCGCCGTGGACTTTGCTGGCCTTCTGGAAGGCGGCGCCGTCAGAGACTGCCTGCATGCCGAAGGGCCACAGTATGATGATCGCGGCGAAGCACACGAGCATGACGCATATGAGCGTGATCTGTTTTGCGCTTAAATTCTTCATCCCTGTCGCCTCCTTTCTCACTGGTATACCCACTTGCGCTGGATAAACTTCTGGAGCATGGTGAAGGCGAAGATTATCACGAACAGCACCATGGCCGCGGCGGCGGCGATACCCAGCGAGTGCATACCGTCAAAGTTGGAGGTTATGTTGTTGTATATGTACCAGGCCACGGTCTCCATCTGGTAGTCTTCAGGCTTGCCGTTCCACAGCACGAACACGTCGGTGTAGACCTTGAAGGCGGAGATGGAGTTGATTATGAGCACGAGGCCGATGGTGGGGGAAAGCAGAGGCACGGTGATCTTGAAGAAGATGCGCGCGGGGCCGCTGCCGTCAACCTTTGCCACGGTGTACAGGTGCTCGTCGATGTTCTGAAGGCCGCTCAGAAGCAGGATTATGGTGAAGGGCAGGCTGTTCCATATGCCGAATATGATCAGCACCGCCATGGGGATCGTGTGGTTGGTGGCGCCCGTCTGCAGCCAGTTTATGTTTTCCGGCGCGCCGAACAGGCGGGTAAAGAAGGTGATGAACGCGTTGATGAGGCCGCTGTTCTGGTTGAACATCCACCGCCACACCAGGCCGACGGCGGTCGCCGTGGTGACCATGGGCATGAAGTAGGCGGTCTGGAACAGCACGTTCAGCTTGCTCTTCTGGTTGAGCAGGTGGGCGATCACGATCGCTATCGCGGCGGTGATGGGCACTGTGAACAGCACGAACAGGGCGGTGTTCCTGATGGACCTTAGGAACTGGTCGGAGCCCCTGCCGCTTAAGATGAACTTATAGTTCGCAAGCCCGAAGCCCGTGGCGGTGCCCATGTTGTTGCCGGTCAGGTGGTACCCCTCCTGGAAGCTCATTATGAGCACGCGGATCATGGGGTACAGGGTAAATATGCCAACGCCGATAAGGAAGGGCATCAGATAGTCGAAAGGCTCGATGGCGAGACCGACCCTGGCGCGCCCGTCGGTGTCCTTCGTGAGCCAGAGCATCAGCAGCAGCAGCGCGAAGGCGAGGCAGATGCCGCCGCCTATAAGCAGCGCGCGCCCGTAGTAGATGAGTATGTAGCCGTCGGTGTTGGTCACGCTCATGGTGGCCTTGACGGTCTTGGTGGTGATGTTGGAGGACGCCTGGTCCGCCTTTTCGATCAGGTCCTTCGTGAGGCCGGGCAGCGCTTCGTTTGCCGCCTTTTCGATCTCTGCCGCGGCGGCTTCGTCGCCGGAAGCGGTCAGGCGCTCCTTGGCGCGCTCGACGTAGCCGGCTACCGCGTGGGCAAGCACGTCTTCGTCGCTTAAACCCTCGGCCGCCTCCTTGTCGATAAGCTCGTTCACGGCCTTGCGGCGGTTGGAGATGACCTGGTTGTTGATCAGGGAGGCGTTCCTGGTGTGGGAGAGCATGATCTCCTTCACCAGCCCCTCGACGCCCGAGGTCTTGTCCTTGAACACGTTGGTGCGCGCCGTGATGTAGTAGTTGTCCTTATACTCGCCCAGTTTCGCGGCGCCCACGCAGCCCAGAGCGATAAGCAGCGCGCCCAGCAGCGCGAAGATCACTATGTGCGCCAGCAGGCGTCCGCTGCCCCGGCGGAACTTTTTCTTTCTGGGAGCAGCCATTTACAGCACCTCCTGATCAGCGGCGGGATTGAGCCTTTCCCCGGTGGCTTGGTCGAACAGGAACACGCCCCTCTTCTTAAGGCTCAGCTTCACCTTGCCGCCTTCCTCCAGGCCCACTTCGGCGGGGATGTAGGCGCGGAAGGACGTGCCGCCCAGGGTGAACATGGCCATTTCGTCCTTGCCAAGCTTGTAAACGCTCTTTACCGTGCAGGGCATGGTCTCGGAGCTGGCTTCGTCGATAAAGAAGCTTTCGCTGCGCACGGCAAGGTTGACTTTTCCGTCGAATTTGATGCCGGCAAAGCGCTTGAGGGCGATCCTGTCGTCGGTGCCGTCGGGGATGAACACGCCGTCTTTGAACGTGCCCGGGATGTTGTTTATGGGCGGGTTGCCCAGGAAGTCGGCCACGAACTGGTTGGCGGGCTCGTCGTACAGGCGCTGGGGAGCGTCGTACTGCTGCTTTACGCCCAGCTTCATCAGCACGATGTGGTCGGAGATGGACATGGCCTCCTCCTGGTCGTGGGTGACGAAGATGGTGGTGACCTTGGTCTCCTGCTGGATGCGGCGGATCTCTTCGCGCATCTCGAGGCGCAGGCGGGCGTCAAGGTTGCTTAGCGGCTCGTCGAGCAGCAGCAGGCGGGGGTTCTTGACCAGAGCGCGGGCGATTGCGACCCTCTGCTGCTGGCCGCCGGAAAGCTGCTTGGGCTTCCTGTCCAGCATGGTGTCCACGTGCACGAGCCTGGCCATCTCTACGGCTCTGGCGACGCGCTCTTCCTTGGGCACTTTCTGGATCTCCAGCGGGAAGCAGATGTTCTTGAGCACGCTCATGTGGGGATACAGGGCGTAGTTCTGGAACACCAGGCCGATGCCCCGCTCTTCCGGAGGAAGATTGGTCACGTCGTCGTCGTCAAACCAGATCTTTCCGCCGCTTACGGGCAGTATGCCCGCCAGCATGTTGAGGATGGTGCTCTTGCCGCAGCCGGAAGGGCCCAGAAGCGAAATCAATTCGCCGTCCTCCAGGGTGACGTTGAAGTGGTCTACCGCGTTGAGTGTGCCGAACGTTTTGGTCAGGTCCTCAAATCTGACTTTCATATAAATCTCCTCCGGGATATTATTGCTGTGTGCGCTGCGGGCAAGCGTGATCACGCCTGCCCGCAGCGCCCGCTGCCATATAACAGTCTATGGCGGGGGGAGTCCCCCCGCCATAGTCAAAACGGTTTTTTATTTGGCGCCCTGAAGAGCGGCGTTGCAGTTTTCAACGCAGGCCTTCCAGGCTTCTTCGACGGTCATGCCGTTGAAAGCGGCGTTCTTGACGGCGGCAACGATTTCGTTGCGCACGGTGGAAGCGCCGGTCACGGCGGGCAGAGAACCCGCGATGTCAAGATGCGCGCCGACCGCGTTCAGAGCGTGGATGGCGGGAGTGTCCT
The DNA here is from genome assembly GCA_024683475.1 of Clostridiales bacterium. Taxonomy (GTDB): domain Bacteria; phylum Bacillota; class Clostridia; order Christensenellales; family Aristaeellaceae; genus RUG14130. The sequence goes on from JAIKYG010000070.1 coordinate 7,019, forward strand.
GAGACACGTACTCCTGATACTCGGGCAGAGCCTTGGTCCAGGCATAGGGAGCCAGGGCGTTCACGGCCTTGACCCAGCCCAGGTTGACCTCGGCGGAAGTGAAGTACTTGACGAACTCATAAGCGCCCTCGGCTCTGGCGTCGTTCTGATAGTAGAACACGATGGGGCCGCGGTTCCAGCTGGGGAACCAGGTCTGGGCGGGCATGGGAGCCATCTCAAACTCGAAGCCGTTGGGAGTGATGTAGGGATAGCCGGCGCAGGAGCCGATGTAGGAGGCCACGGTGCCGCCGTTGAAGTCCTCGGAGAAGTAGTTGCCGCTGGCCTGCAGCTGGAAGTAGCCGTTGTTGGTGCAGTCTACCAGCCACTGGATCTTGGCTTTCATGGACTCGGTGTCAAAGCCCACGGTCTTGGATTCGACGTTGATGTAGGTGGAATCGGGGTCTTCCATGATGAAGGCCTGGATGCAGTCGGTGAGGGAGTCGAAACCGAGACCCGCGATGCCCTTCTGCTCCTTGATGACCTTGCAGTTGGCTTCCATCTCTTCCCAGGTGGTGGGAACGGTGAGGTTCAGCTCGTCGTACAGGGTCTTGTTGTAGTAGAGGATGGGGCCGGTGGTGTAGGCGGGCAGATAGTGGATGGTGCCGTCGGAGAAGCCCTGCACCTCACCCATCATAACGCCTTCGGGCAGAGAAGCGTCGAACTCGGCGGCGAACTCCTCGTCGGCGTAGATGTACTGGGACAGGTCGGCTACCAGACCGTCGTCCACGTACTCGGCGGCTTCGGAAGCGTAGTTGAAGATGATGTCGGGGCCGTCACCGGAACGCACGGCGTTCTTGACGGTGTCGGTGAATCCGGAATAGGCCTGGGGCAGCACTTCCACGAAGTACTTGTCCTGGAGGGCGTTGAAATCCTCGGCAGCCTTCATCAGATAGGCTTCCTGATCCTTAGTGAAGGTGTGCCAGATGGTAACGGTGGTCTTCTCGCCTTCGGCGAAAGCGACAGCGCTCAGCACGAAGACCAGCGCCAGCACGATAGCGAAGAGCTTCTTCATTGAGAAATTCCTCCTGAAATAATTCGGATGCGTTCATCCGTCTGATAATATTGTAGAACATTTTTTGAAAAAGAACAAGGTTTATTCGGATAATTTATGTTAATTATGTTCGGGACTTGACAGGAGGGCGAAAGGAAGGGTAAAATCGGCACTGTAAGCATTTTTGACGGGGCGTGGCGAATATGTTGCTGACACAGATCCCCCAGGCGTTTTTGGGCAGCGTAAAGCCCCTTCTGGGGGAGGAAGCGGACGCGTTTTTCGCGGCTCTGCTTCGTGAACCCTGCCCGGCGCTCAGGCTCAACCCGCTCAAGCCCTGCCCGGAGGCGGAAGCGTTCACGGGCGAAAAGGTGCCCTGGGAGCGGACGGGATATTATATAAAAGAAGGCACGCGTCCGGGACTCAGCCTTTTGCAGGCGGCGGGCGCGTATTACATGCAGGACGCCTCCGCCATGGCGGCGGTGAACGCGCTGGATCCGAAGCCCGGCGAGGTGATACTGGACCTGTGCGCCGCCCCCGGGGGCAAGAGCACCCAGATCGCGGGGCGGCTTATGGGCGAAGGTTTCCTTCTGGCCAACGAGATAGTGCCCGGCAGGGCGAAACTGCTGTCCTCCGCGCTGGAAAGGTTCGGGGTAAAGAACTGCGCCGTGACCAACGCTTCCCCGGAGGCGCTGGGCCGCCTTGAAGGCGCGTTCGACCGGGTGCTGGCGGACGCGCCCTGCTCCGGCGAAGGCATGTTCAGGAAGGACCCGGACGCGGTGAGGGAGTGGTCTGTAGAGCACACTCGCGCCTGCGCTTCAAGGCAGAAACTGATCCTGGACGCCGCCGCCCCCTTGGTCAGGCCGGGAGGCGTGCTCGCCTACTCCACCTGCACCTTCAACGAGGGCGAAAACGAGGGCGTGATACGCGCGTTCCTGGACGCGCATCCGGAGTTCGCCCCCGAGGAGTTCGCGCTTGACGGCGTCGGAACAAGCGTTAACGGGTGTTTAAGGCTGTGGCCCCACAGGCTGAAAGGCGAGGGGCACTTCGTGTGCCGCTTAAGGAAACAGGGGGACGCCGAAAGGAAGCCCGCGCCCGCCCTGCGCCCCGACAGGGAGGCGACAAGGTGGGAAAAGGAGCTTAAAAGCCTCTGCGCGAAAGCGCTGCCCGAGGGCGCGCTCGTCAGAAACGGCGAATACATTGAGTACGTGCATCCCCTCTGCCCGGACATAAGCGGCATAAGGTGCGTGCGCAGGGGCGTGCAGCTGGCGCGCATTTTGGGCGGAAGGCTCGAGCCCGCCCACCAGCTGGCCGTGTGCCTTAGGCCCGAAGAGGCGCTGTTTAACGCGGAACTGGGTTTTGAGGACGCGGTCAGGTACATGAAGGGCGAAGCCGTGCCGCGTGAGGCGCAAAACGGCTGGACGCTGGTCACCTACGAAGGCCTGCCCCTCGGCTGGGGCAAGCAGGCGGACGGCATGCTCAAAAACCACCTGCCCAAGGGGCTCAGGGGCGAATACGGCAGGACGAAAGCCGCGACCTGACTTTGGCCCCCGGCGCGGGAACAGATATCTTGCGGAGGATCGGATATGGACATCGGCTATTCGAAGCGTATACCCGTAAAGCGCGAAGCGGACGTGTTCGTGGCGGGGGGCGGCCCCGCGGGAGTGAGCGCGGCGGTCGCGGCGGCGCGGCTGGGGCACAGCGTGTTCCTGGCGGAGAGCGGGTTTGCCCTGGGCGGCGCGGCGGTAAACATGCTGGTGCCCGCGTTCATGCCCTTCGGCGACAAACTCACCTTTTACGCGGGCGGCATAGGCAGGGAGATATACGACCGGGTAGCAGAAGAAGCGCCCGAGCGCTTCAGGACCTACTGCCCCGACGGCATCCCCGTGGAGACATTAAAGCTCATCTACGACGACATGGCCGAAAAAAGCGGCTGCGCCGTGGCGTTCGGCGCGGAAGTCACGGACGTCATAACGCAGGACGGACGGGTGACGCACGCGGTCTTGTCCTCCCGGGAAGGCATGTACGCCGTAAAGGCGAAGCTGTTCATAGACGCCACGGGCGACGGCCTGCTGAGCGAAAGGGCGGGCGCCCGGACCGAGTACGGCGACGAGAACGGGCTGTCCATGGCCGCCACGCTGTGCGCCCTGTGGTCGGGCTTCGAGTTCGAAAAGTTCGAGTATCCCGCCAACAAGTACATGGACAGGGCGTTTAACGACGGGGTGTTCACCAACCGCGACCGGCACCTGCCGGGCATCTGGCCCATACTCGCCAACCATCCGGGCGTGCCCGACGGCGTGGGCGGCTCAAACGCGGGGCACGTGTACGGCGTGGATCCCAGGTCCAGCGAGTCGCTGACGGACGGCATAATCAAAGCCCGGAAGCAGTTACTCGAGTACCGCCGCTATTTCAGGGAGTACATGCCCGGCTGCGAGAACGCGGAGATAATCTTTACCGCCCCGATGCTGGGCATACGGGAGAGCCGGCGCGTGGCGTGCGACTACCGGCTGAACGTAGAGGACTTTAAGCGGCAAGCGGTGTTCGAGGACGAGATAGGGCGCTTCAATTACGGAGTGGACATCCATTCCTCCACCAACGATGCTGCGGGCTACGAGAAGTTCATAGGCGAATACACTTCCCTGCGCTACAAGGACGGGGAAAGCTACGGCATCCCCCTGCGCAGCCTGATAGTGAAGGGCTTTTCCAACCTGCTGTGCGCGGGCCGCTGCATAGGCACCGACAGGTACATGCTTTCAAGCGTACGGGTCATGCCGGGCTGCTTCATCACCGGACAGGCGGTGGGCGCCGCGGCGGCGCAGGCGCTGGAGCAGGGGGCGGAGGACGTAAGGCTCGCCGACGTAAAACAGATACAGCAGAAGCTTCTGCGCATGGGCGCGTACCTGCCCAACGCGGATAAATAAACGGGGTGCGGATATGAAAAAGACGCTTGCGATGATTTTCGCGCTGCTTATGTGCATTGCCTTCGCTTTTGCGGAGGAGGGCGTGACCCTCGTGTTCAGCTTTGTGGGCGACTGCACCCTGGGCGGGGAAGCGGGAGGCTCCTCCGAAAAGTACTTCGCGAAGGTGTGCGGCGAAAAGGGCTACGGCTACTTTTTCGGTTCCGTGGCGGAACTGTTTTCCCGGGACGACTTTACCGTGGTCAACCTTGAAGGGCCGCTCACGCAGAGCGACACCAAGGGCGAAAAGTCCCAGTACTACTTCCGCGGGCGCCCGGATTACGCCAAGATACTCACCGCCGGCGGCGTGGAAGTTGCGAACCTCGCCAACAACCACATCTTCAATTTCGGGCAGCAGGGCTTCGACGACACCGTGAGCGCCCTTGACGCGGAGGGCATAGGCAGCTGCGGCTACGAAAAGGTGTATTACGCCGAGAAAAACGGCGTGAAGGTGGCGTTCGTCGGCTTCGACCAGTGGAAGAGCACCGACGCGGACATAAAGCGGGTGGTCACCGAAGCCCGCGCAAACTGCGACATACTCATCGTGTCCTACCACGGGGGCGTCGAGAACACCCACGCCATAGGCGACCGGGTGATGCAGGCGGGCAAGCTGTGCATAGACCTGGGCGCGGACATAGTGGTGGGCAACCACTCCCACGTGTATTCGGGCATATACAAATACAAGGACAAGTACCTGATCGGCAGCCTGGGCAATTTCTGCTTCGGCGGCAACTACAGCCCCAAGGACAGCCGCTGCACCATCTTCCGCCAGGCGTTCACCGTGTACCCGTCCGGCAAGGTCGAGGACGCGGGGATAGACATAATCCCCTCCTACATGGGCTCCAGAAAGGACATAAACGACCTGCGCCCCGGCCCCATACAGGGCGGCTTCGCCCCGGAAAGCGCGTTCAACAGCATAATGAACCGCAGCAGTTTCAAGGCGAAGGACGTAAAATGGATGGCGGACAGCTTCGCCGTGTCCCGGGGGCTGGACAAAAAGTGACGCCCTCCGCCCAAGCGGGCGCGGGTTGACTTTTCGGGCGCGTTGATGTATCATATTGCCGATTTTTAAAGGAAAAGAGCCTGACGGATGCTTACGATCACCTCCCTGCACAATCCGCTGATAAAGCGCATGAAGAGCCTGCTTTCGGCCCGGGGCCGCCGGCAGGAGGGCGCGTTCATAGCGGAAGGGGAAGTGATGATCCGCGAGGCGCTGTCAAGCGGGCTTATCCCCGAGGCGGGCATCTTCCAGCAGGAGTGTCCCCTTGCCATGGAGCTGGAAAAGCGGGGCGCCCAGGCGTTTTGCGTGCCCCGAAGCGTGATAGAAGCCGTGTGCGACACTAAAACGCCCCAGGGACAGGCCGCGGCGTTCCGCCTGCCCGAAAGCGGGCGCCTGCCGGGCGAGGCCAAAAAACTCGTCGCGCTGGACGGGGTGCAGGACCCGGGCAACGTGGGCACCATCATCCGCACGCTGGACGCGGCGGGGCTGGACGGGCTGCTGCTGGGCGAAGGCTGCCCGGACGTGTTTTCCCCCAAGGTGATGCGCTCCACCATGGGCAGCGCCTTCAGGGTGAAGACCGAAGAATGCGCGCTGACCGAACGGCTGGTCTCGCTAAAAAGCGAAGGCTACAAGGTGATCACTTCCGCCCTGGACGGGCAGGACATGTATTCCGTCCCCGGGCCCGCGCCGGAAAAGTTCGTGCTGGTGATAGGCTCCGAGGCGCACGGCGTGTCCCCCGAAGTGCAGGCCGTAAGCGATATAAAGCTGAAGATCCCCATGCGGGGCAAGGCGGAGAGCCTGAACGCGGCGGTTGCTGCGGGCATACTCATGTACCATCTGACTGCCAATACGGGCGCGGGAAGCGCCCTGTAGATAAGGAGAGATTTATTATGCGGGTTGTCATTCAGGAGAACTACGACAAAATGTGTGAGTGGGCGGCCGCGTACATCGCGGGCAGGATCAACGCCCATAAGGAAAACCGTCCCTTCGTGCTGGGCCTGCCCACCGGCTCGTCCCCCCTGGGCGTGTACAGCCGCCTGGCCAAAATGAACAAAGAGGACAAGGTGTCCTTCAAAAACGTGGTCACCTTCAACATGGACGAATACCTGGGCCTGCCCCGCGAGCACGAGCAGAGCTACTGGCACTTCATGTGGAGCAATTTCTTCGACCACATCGACATCCCCAGGGAAAACGTGAACATCCTTAACGGCAT
>JAIKYG010000074.1:0-4442 GCA_024683475.1 Clostridiales bacterium
CTTCTGCCGCCTGGATCAACGGCGCCGCGGGAGAACTGGCGCAGTCGCGCAGGAGCGCCGTCACCATGACAGCATCCGACACCGCAAAATGCGCTGCTGAAGTGATAGAAAGTCTGATAAACTGAGCGGAAACTGCGTTCCGTGTGCAAGTTTTTCAGTTTTTCCTCTACACTTTGAGCGCATTCTGTATTAAAATAAATGGTTAGAAACGCCTGGACCAGCCAGGCAAAACAAAGCTGCACACCCAAAAGAGGCTTCAATGTTCAAATGGAAATTCCTTAAACTGAGTTCGTTTCAGATAATCCTGGCAGGATTCCTCTGCCTGATACTTTTGGGTGCGTGCATTCTTGCGCTGCCGGTGAGCTCGGCGGCCGGACAGTGGACGCCGTTCAGCAAGACGCTGTTCACGTCGTGTTCAGCGGCCTGCGTGACAGGCCTTGTGGTGCTCGATACCGGGTCGTACTGGTCGGTCTTCGGCAAATGCGTGATACTGCTGCTGATACAGATCGGCGGACTGGGCGTCATCACCATATCCACGGCGATCATGACCATCGCGGGAAAGCGGATCAGCCTCTTCCAGCGGAGCCTTCTGAAGGATTCGATCTCCGCGGACCAGCTCGGCGGCATCCTGAAGCTTACCAGGTTCATAATAAAGGGAACCATTCTTTTCGAAGGATGCGGAGCGCTTCTTCTGTTGCCCCTGTTTTTAAGGGATTTCGGACTTGTCAAGGGCATCTGCTTTGCCGTTTTCCATTCGATCTCAGCATTCTGCAACGCGGGATTCGACCTGTTGGGTGCCGACCGCGGGCAGTTCAGCTCCTTTACCAGCTACAGCGGAAGCCCGCTCCTGAACATCACGTTCATACTGCTGATCGTTATCGGCGGACTCAGCTTCCTGACCTGGGACGACGCGGTAAAATACCGCTTCAACTTAAGGAAATACAAGCTTCAGAGCAAAATAATACTTATAACGTCCGCCGTACTGATCGTTCTGCCCGCAATAGTATTCTTTGCGTTTGAATTTCATGGCGAAACCGCCGGAAACAGGCTGCTTTACTCCCTATTCCAATCCGTGACGACCAGAACTGCGGGCTTCAACACTGTGGATCAGGCGACGCTGAGCGATCCCGCGCTGCTTCTGACCATCATCCTGATGCTGATCGGCGGTTCCCCGGGCTCCACTGCGGGCGGCATGAAGACCACAACGCTGGCGGTGCTGTTCATCTCCGCGTTCTCCGTGTTCCGCCAGAAACCCGATGTAAATGTGATGGGACGCAGGATATCCGACCACACGGTAAAGACCGCCGGCGGCATCCTGACCATATATACCACGCTTTTCCTGAGCGCAGGCGCCGTAATAAGCCTGATCGAAGGGCTGCCCCTCAAGCTCTGCATCTACGAGACCGCCTCCGCGATCGGAACGGTGGGTCTCACCATGGGGATCACCCCGGGACTCAGCACGCCCTCGATGGTTATACTGATGTTCCTGATGGTGCTCGGCCGCGTGGGCGGTCTGACGATGATATTCGCGGCTGTGCCCAACGCCGCCAGAGACGGTGCAAGGCTGCCGGCTGAACAGGTAAACGTAGGATAGTTACTGACAATAAAGCCCGCAGACGCGGGAGAAAGGAATGCCCTGCCATAAACAGGGCTGCCGGATAATATGAAAAACGTACTGGTTATCGGACTTGGCAGATTTGGGAAACACATCGCCATGAAACTCAACGATATGGGCCATCAGGTGCTGGCTGTGGACATCAGCGAGGAGCGGGTCAACGAAGCCCTGCCCTTCTGCACAGACGCCATGATAGGAGACGCTACGAAGGCGGAATTCCTGAAATCCCTGGGCGTGCGCAATTTTGACGTATGCATAGTGGCGATCGGCGACGATTTCCAGAGTTCACTGGAGATCACTTCACAGATGAAGGAGCTAGGCGCCGAATGCGTAGTATCCAGAGCTTCCAATGGGATCCACGAAAAGTTCCTCGCCCGCAACGGCGCAGACGACGTCATCTACCCAGAAAAGCAGTCCGCAGAGCAGGTCGCCATCCGCTACAGCTCCGAGCTGATCCTTGACTACCTCCCCGTGGGCAACGATTTCGCGATGTACGAAATTGCCGTGCCCGATGACTGGAAGGATCACAGCCTTGCAAATCTCGACATACGCCGCCACTACCACATGAACGTGGTGGCAATCAAGGAGGGCAAGAGCCTTATCTCGAATCTCGGTCCGGACACCGTGCTCAGGGAGGGGCAGACGCTGCTCGTGATGAGCATGGAAAAGGATATTCACAAGTTCGTGGCGGCAAAGGAGCGCTGACAGCGGGACCGTTATATTAAATAGTGATAGAGCACCGGATATGAGGTCCGGTGCCTTTTTTCTGCTTGTAATAGGGCATCAAAACAAGTAAAATGAATATGTTCAGTAAACTTTCAATACAGGGGGGCGCAGGCCTTCCGGATAAATACAGGAGAGCTTATGAAAGACAGATCAAAGGTCATTTTTGGGAACGAGATGACAGAAAAGAGCTATAAAAGCGCTGTCAGATCAAAGGAAAAGTATATCAGAAGGTTCGGAGACGATTCAGCGGTTGATTATCCCGTCAGCCTTCAGGACAATCCGTATATAGGAGATGCTCTGGGCGTTGAGAACGTACTGGTTGGAGATCTTGCGCAGAATGCGCACTACGAGTCGTCCATGCCTCTCAATGAGCCCCTTCAGGACCCCTGGGACCATGAAAAGGGCATAATCGTCGGAAACATCCGCATGGGATTCGGTCACTACAGGATCTCCATGGCGATCGCTTCTGCGGCGCACGCCATGGGATACAAGCCCTACTGGATGGACCTGAATTCCTACTACCAGACCACCTGCACCAAGGTGATAGGAGCGCAGAACGACCTGTACTCCCTGGGATCCAGGCTTTCCAAAAATCCCATATTCAACAAGCTGGTCTGGGAACCCATGAATTACGAAGGTTTCCGTGCACTCAGCTACAACGCGTCCGACCAGAAGAACGCGGAGCTTATGGCGCCGGTGTTCAGGAATGTACCTAAGGACATTCCGCTGGTGGGCACCCACGTGTGGCCGGCTCAGGCAGCGCTCCACGGAGGCATGCACTACGTGGTAAACGCCATCCCAGACAACTGGCCGATGGCGCTGCACTTTGCGGAGGGCAGCGTTCACACGATCCAGTGCCGCAACGCATACCAGGGCTACCGCGTCCTGAACGGCATGAACAAGAGCGCCGTATGCGAACCAATGCCGGAGAACGCGCTGGTCTACACAGGCCACTATATCGACCACGAGCTTACAGCCAACATAGAAGCGGACTGCGATGCCCGCCTCGCCCGCCAGAGCAGCGGAAAACCCATGAGATTCCTGCTCACCATAGGCGGCGCGGGTGCTCAGAAGGAGATCTTCGCGGCGATAATCAAGCATCTGCTGCCGTCCATAAAAGCCGGCCGGGCTGCGCTTTACGTAAATGTGGGCGACTACCGCAAGGTATGGGACGACCTGAAAAATGAGATCCCCGAGATGGCGGAGGTAGCCACCGACCACATGGGAGACTGGAAGGAGACCGAGAGCTTCGCAGCCTCCGCGCTGGATCCGGATACAGAGATCACAGGCATCCACGGCTTCTGGCACAGCAATATCTTCGAGGCTGTCTACGCCACTAACCTGCTCATGAGGAGCTGCGACGTCCTGGTCACCAAGCCCAGCGAACTCGCCTTCTACCCAGTCCCGAAGCTGTTCATCCGCCGCATCGGAAAGCACGAGATGTGGGGCGCCATCCATTCCGCGGAAGTCGGAGACGGCACGCTGGAATGCAGGGACATCCCGCACATCCTGCAGATGGTGGACCAGTTCGTAGACGAGCCGTACACTCTGCAGGAGATGTGCAGCTGCATCAAGGCAAACAAGGCCGCAGGCCTCTACGACGGAGCGTACAAGGTCGTGGAGATAGCGATGGGCCTCAGAAAGTAAAGTCAGTAAGAACGAATCACAGGAGTCATATCATGAACGAAAGAAGAAATCTGACCGGCGCCGAAAAGGCCGCATACGGTCTCGGAGCCATCGGCAAGGACATGGTCTACATGCTGTCCGCCAGCTATGTGCTCTACTACTATCAGGACCTGCTGGGCGTAAACGCCATAGCAATGGGCACGATCCTGCTCGTTGCGCGTATATTTGACGCGTTCAACGACCCGATCATGGGCATCATCGTAGCCAAGACCAAGACAAAGTGGGGCAAATTCCGCCCCTGGCTGATGATCGGTACCGTCACTAACGCGATCATCCTCTACTTCATGTTCGCCTGCCCGCCCAGCATGGACGCAGGCGGCCTCGTGGCATACGCGGCGATATTCTACATCCTCTGGGGCGTCACCTATACGATGATGGACATCCCCTACTGGTCAATGATCCCCGCCTTTACTCA
>JAIKYG010000084.1:0-35408 GCA_024683475.1 Clostridiales bacterium
TTTGCTGCGAGATTTCACCGTAGAAGGAGGGCTAAAGGAATATGATACAAGAGGCAAATAATGAATGGGCAACACCTTCACTGAAAGAGGAGATATTCTGGCGTGATGGTATGACGCCAGAGGAGTACGAAGAAGAACGCAAATATCTGATAAACAATTTTCAGTTACTCAAAGACGGAAATTACAGACCGCTGTGGGCGCAACGTGAAGGGATAGAAGAATGGATAAAGCATAAACAGTCAAAACAATTACATGAACTGTAAGTTTGCTTATTCCACCCTCAGCCTCTTGGCGAACTCATGCAGGATGCGTGACTTGGCGAAAAGGCGTTCTTTCTTTGTGCCCAGTGAAGTTGTAAACTAAAATTGGACACAAGAGCAGACAAAGTTGGACAAATATGATAGAATTATAAACAAACAACCACTTGTGTTCTGAGCAGGGGGCAAAGGCAATGAAGTACATGAAAGAAGAACGGTTGGACATAGGGCGTCAGATATTTGAACGGGAGATTACGATCCAGCAAGCACAGGAAGAATATGGTATTACCGAGCGAACCGCAACGCGTTACCGAGACCTTTATAAAGCCAAATACGGACTCACCGAAAATTTTCGGTCAAGATCCGGTGAGCAGTTGAAAAAGCCGTGCTCACCGAGATGCAAAGTGTCTAGGATTAAGGTCCTCACTGAATATGAGAGCATGAGCAGGGAAGAGCTTATCCAAGAGCTGGCTATTTCCAAGATCAATGAAGCACGCGCAAAAAAAGGGTACATGGTGAAAGGAGTGGGATCGGAGAAGGAATATATACCTTTAAGCAAACAGAGTACCAAGTGATCTTTGAACTGTCAGGCATGTTTCCGGTTGAAATGCTATGTAACCTTATGGATATTAGCCGAAGCAGTTTCTACTATTGGAAGTCGCGTTTTCAGAATCCAACGAAACGTGCGGTTGCGTTTTCGGAGAATGTACAGCTGTTTGAAACCTACCACTTGAAGTATCCATCGCATGGATATCGGTGGTTGAATGCGAAAATTCGACTTGATACCGGTCTGACAGTATCAGATGTGTATGCACATAAATGTTGCAAAGCCGCAGGCATTAAGAGTGAATCAAAGCACTATCGCTACAAAAAACATGGCGAGCCGTTTAAAATATATCCCAATCTGTTGCTTGCAGATATGCGTGTTGATGGCCCTCTTCAATGTATAGTAAGCGATATGACCGCTTTTACAGTAAACAGTCTGTATTATGAGTTGACGCTGTACATGGATATTTGGAACAACGAAATAGTGAGTTATGCCCTGTCTTCAAAGCGAGGTGACAGAATGACCTACATGAGCGGTCTGAATAGCTTGCTCGCATTAAAAGAACAGTATCCAGGAGTTGAAATGATTCTCCACACAGATCAAGGAAGCGTTTACTCTTCGAAAGCGTTTAACGAGCTTTTGCCGATGTACAAAATAACGCGATCTATGTCGCGTGCCGGCACACCGACAGATAATGCAGCTATGGAATCTATAAACGGTTGGATAAAGACAGAACTATTCACTGATTTCCATATAACTGGCCAGGCTCCGATCGAACAAGAAATAGATGAGTACATACGTTTCTTTAATACGGAACGGCCTGCTTATACTTTGAGTTATTTGACTCCGGCACAGTTTAAGGAAAAACACTATGCACGGCCATGATTTGCTGATAGATTCCGAGCCAGAGGCAAATCGCCGATGCGTAATCGGCAGCCACCGCCGCAGGCGGCTTGTCCTTGACAGGTTCTTGAAAAACGGTAAAATCAGCGCGCCGACGGCGAACGTAAAATCTGTCTTGCTGATGAGTTCTTCGCCGTCGGCACCTTCCCATCTGGCGTTTTTCAAGGTTCTGTCAAGGATGGCGGTGTTAGTTCAATTTTGATGCTTTTCGTGTTTAAAACTTAACACCATCAACTGTCCAATTTTTGTTGACAAGTGCATGTCCAATTTTTGTTGACAAGTGCACACTCCATCGGCAGACACCTCTTCACCAAACTCGTAACGTACTACGGACAGAACCTGACCCTCAACGACAGGCTCATAAATGTCCTGCATGACGACTTCGGCATCGAGTTTACGGAAGAGGAGATAACTCAGGACGCGGACCAGTTCGCGAAGGACAGGCTCGACAACGTCCAGTACGGCCAGTATCTCGAGAAGCGGGCCGAGCAGGAGAAGATCGTCAACACCTACTTCAAGGCGGCAAGACTGACCGAGAGAGCCTACGGCGTCAAAACCACCGTCGCAGGCTACACGGTCGTGCGCGATCCTCAGATGAACCTTATCGTAGGTCTGGGAACACATGAGCAGTCCGGCTTGAGCGACGTTGTTCCGGAAGAGAACAAAGCCACGCGCATTATCCTGACGAACCTCTTCAAGGAAGGCTTCACCAGGCAGGTCGCAGGCAGCCTGCAGCTTGGCGCCACCGACCAGTACAAGAATATCTTCCACGTCAAGAGCAACGTCGCAAGGAACAACTGGTACGATATCGCGGACTACATTCATGACCCCGAAGCCGAATCCACACAGCTGGGTGAAGCCTGGACGATCGACGCGCTCGGCAATGAAGCGCTTAAGCAGGCTATCGACAACGATACCGCACGCTTCTTCCTGAACCCCGTCACCATGCACAACGGAAACCTCTGGAGCAGCAGGGCCATTTCCCTGTATCTGGAGTTCTATACCCAGGTCTGCGGATACAACAACGGCGAGCTTTCCGACCCGAACACCAAACCGATCGATACCAAGGACTGCTCTGTCGGCTATGCCGCGCTGGCATGCACGTCGCTTTCGTTCTTCGCCCTCATCGGCGCACTCTGCGCGCTCATCGCGCTGCTTGTAAACACGAACCTCTTCAAGTCCTGCAAGCGCGAGCTGCCCGAGGCGAGGATGGCGCTCAAGGGCAAGAACTTTGTGTTCTATGTGATCGCTACGACGCTCGCCGGATTCGCGGGCGCATGGGGCGCTCAGATGTCCGACGAAAGCTTCACGCTCTCCAACAAGTCCATGTCCAAGTGGCTGCCCTGGGAGCCCGGTCAGGTCAGGTGCTTCCAGATGCTGTTCCTTACGATGTTTGTGGGAGCTCTGCTGTACCTCATACTCGGTCTTATCAACAGAAAGAGCAAGGACAAGTGCCTGTCGACGCTTAAAGAGCTCAACGTCGGTTTCGGCGTTAAGAACATCTTTAAGACCCTGGGCATCGCGGTGCTCCTGTTCGCAGCGTCCTATGCGGCGGCGAACTTCATCAACACGTTCTTCGATTCCAGGTTCATGCTCATGGACGGTTCCTACGACCTGATGAATAACTATGCGTTCGGCAGGCTGGCCAGGTACTTCATACTGGTCATCCCGGCAACGCTCGTTATAAGCACTCTTAACAACATGGTCCGCTTCAAGGGCGTGAGCGACGGCGCCGATACCGCACTGAACGTGCTGTTCACATCTCTGGGCATGATCATCCTGATGCTGATCTCCTTCGGATACACCTATTGGAACGCCGGCAATCCGGATATCTTCCACATCCAGTGCACGCTCTCGATCATTCCGCTTATTCCTGTATGCAACTACATATACAGGAAGTTCTACAAGCTGACCGGCAGCGTATGGCTCGGAGCCTTCTTCGTAGCTATTCTCATCGCATGGAGATGCGCGGGTTACATTTCGCACCAGTTCATGTGGTATGGAAGCAACGAGGTCGCTGCTTTCTGGGGCATCTATTGATACAAGTCTGTCTGAGTGACACATGGGGCTGTGAAGGACCGTCATTGGGAAAGTGCGGGGCTTCACAGCCCTTTCCATCGTCAACAGGCATTTCAGGAACAGCGATCCCCGCAGCGCGGAGCTTTTGAGGAAACGACCGGGTCAAGGCCGTTTCTTCTTTTTATTCATGATTGAAACGGCTGTGTTTTCGTGGTATTATAATGTTATGCCGAAAACAGGATCGAGAGCAGGAGGTAAACATGAAACAGTATCCTTTCCACCCGCCGGTATATTACTGCCGCAAGGTCAACACGCCGCTTACGCTTGACGGACGCCTTGACAAACCTTTCTGGGCGGATATCCCGTTTACCGAACCTTTCGTGGACATCGAGGGACCGGAAATCGGGAAGCCGCCGCGCTTTCTCACCCGGGCAAAGGTCGCGTGGGACGACGACGCGCTTTATATCGCCGCGGAGATCACGGGAAACGAAATATGGGCGCACGTCACGGAAAGGGACGATGTAATATTCCGCGACAACGATTTCGAGGTGTTCATCGACCCGGATTCGGATACGCAGCGGTACATAGAGTTTGAGATGAACGCGATGAATACCGTGTGGGATCTGCTTTTGACAAAGGCATATCGGGACGGGGGCAAGCCCATGGATTCCTTTGACATCAAGGGCCTTGAGACCGCCGTATACATCGACGGAAAGCTGAATGACCCGGGCGCGGACAACCGCAAATGGAGCGTGGAGATCAAAATGCCCATGCGGTCCCTGAAAGAGGCGTCTGATCGCATTCCGAAGCCCGGAGACTATTGGCGGCTGAATTTCTCAAGGGTGCAGTGGACCTGCGAAATAAAGAACGGCGAGTACAAAAAGGTACTTGGATCGGAAGGCAGACCTCTGCCGGAAGACAACTGGGTATGGGCGCCCACCGGCGTGATCGACATACACCGCCCGCAGTACTGGGGATTCCTCTTCTTTACCGAAAACGGCGAGGAGTATCCGATCCCGGAGGACGAACGGCGGCGCTTTGACCTGTACAGATTGTTTGAGGAGCAGCGCGTGTATTACCGCGAGCACGGCTTTTACTGCGCGGACGCGGACGCGCTCTGCGCTTTAGCAGGGGTCGAAACGCGTCCGGTGATCGAGACCACGGCGCACTTTTTCGAGATGCGCGTGAAGAGGGCGAACGGAAAGGGAGAAATCCGCCTGTTCGCAGACGGAAGAAGCGAAATGACCCGATAGGTAAATCTGGCAGCTGCGTCTTTGCCTGCGGGGTGTTTCCCGCGTGGCAAGAGACTGTGCCGTAAAGAGATGCTTCACTTCCGGGAGCCCGGCTGCGGTCGAATAAACCGATGGCAGGCGCGGAGGCTGCCGTTTTGGCAGCTGAATCAAAAATAGACGTGGGGGAACGATGCTTTCGTCTGAAGTCAGGATAGCGTGCGTAGGTCTGGTCGGGAAGTCGGTTTTTCTCAGGGTGCCCCGCTTTCATGCGGGCGAGGAGACCGTGCATGCTTCGGATATGTTTGATGAGCCGGGCGGCAAGGGATTCAATCAGGCTGTGGCGGCAGCCAGAGCGGGAGCGCGGGTGAGCTTTCTGGGCGCCGTGGGTTCGGACGGGTATTCGTTAGCCGCGCAGGCGTTTCTGGAAAAGGAAAACATAAAACCCTTTCTTGTCCGGAAACAGGGTCGCACGGCGTATGCGGTCATCATTACGGATGCGGAAGGCAGAAACAGGGTGACCGTCTGTCCCGGGGCGGAACTCGATGCGGCAGATGCGGAAAGCTTTGCGCAGGAAATCGCCGGCGCGGACATACTGCTGCTGAACAACGAAGTGCCGGATGCGGTAAATATCTTCTGCTCGGATGTGGCCAAACGGTACGGAACAAGGATCATTATGAACCCTGCCCCAAGGCGCAGTATTCCCGAAACCCTGAAAAAGCAGGTGTTCATGTTCACTCCGAACGAATATGAAGCGGAGGAATTGGAAGGCTTAAATAACTGCGTGATCACGCTCGGCAGCAGAGGCTGCCTGATCAGGTGCACAAATGAGCTTATCCCGGCAGAAAACGTGACTGCTGTGGACACCACTGGCGCGGGAGACACGTTCACGGGCGTGCTCGCGGCGATGCTGGGCAAAGGAGAAACGCTGTCTGACGCCGCGAAGACGGCATCAAGGGCGGCCGCGATAACGGTGACGCGCCCGGGAGCGGCAAGCGCCATTCCGTACGGGCGGGAATACCTGGAGCAATGAGGTAAACACAGGGCATGGAAACCAAACGCGTTTGTCCGGCAGGCAAGCCGGACACCGCCGGGAAGTCGGGATGCCGAATAATGCAAAATTGCGAACGGAGTTTGAAATGGACGAGATAACGATACTGTTTCAGGGCGACTCTATAACTGACGGCAACAGATACAAGGACGAAAGCTCCCGCTGGGATCTGAATCATCAGATCGGGCATGCATATCCGTATGTGATAACCGCGCTGCTGGGGTCTGCTTCGCCGGAAAAAGGCTTCAGGTTCGTAAACAGGGGCGTGAGCGGAGACACCGTCACGCGTATGGAAAAACGCTGGAAAGAAGACACCCTGGCCATAAAGCCGGATATACTCAGCATACTTATCGGCGTAAACGACGTATGCGGACAGGACTGGGACGAATGCCGCGATTATCCGGAAAAGTTTGAAACGACTTACAGGCGGCTGCTGGACGCAGTCCGGGCAGAGAACCCCGCGGTGCGGTTCGTGCTGATCGAGCCGTTTTTGCTGAAGGAAGGCGCACTTGACGATGTGTGGCAGGAGAGGTACCGGCGCATGGCGCTTATCCGGGAGACGGTCAGGCGCATCGCGGCGGAGTACAAAGCCGTATTTGTTCCCATGCAGGAGCTGTTTGATTCCCTGACCGAGCGGCGTGAAGCGGGCTATTGGGTATGGGACGGCGTGCATCCCACTGAAGCCGGGCACGGCGTCATAGCGCGCCGGTGGCTGAAAGAGACAGGTTTGTGGGAATATGCCGGGCTAAGCCGTTAATATGGATACGGGAAATTGCATGCCCGAAGCGGTGACGGTTCAAAAAAGCCTGCAGCGCAAAAACTGCCTTAAAGCCCGCCGCGCCATGAGCGACGGTGAACGCGCCGTATGCAGCGAAACCATCTGCCGGACGCTTGCCGGGCTGGACGCGGTGCGCAGGGCGAAAGTGATCCTTTCCTACGCCGCCGCGCCCGACGAGGCGGACCCTGGCAGCTTTAACGCCTGGGCTGAAAAGGAAGGAAAGCTTGTGGCTTACCCTGTAGTGCTGAAAGGCGGACGCATGGAGGCTGCGGTGCCGCGGGACGGACAGGCGTGGGAAACCGGCAGATTCGGCATACGCGCACCCATCCCGGACAAGTCGGATATCATTCCTGCGGAAAAAATCGACCTGGTCATAGCGCCGTGCGTGGGCTTTGACGGAGAGGGCGGCCGTCTGGGGCACGGGGGCGGCTACTATGACAGATATCTGCCAAGGTGCGCAAACGCCGTCTGCGTGATCGTGGCTTTTGAGGCGCAGCGGCTGGAAAACGTGGTCTCGGAAGCGCACGACCGCCCCGCTGACGCCGTGGTCACCGAAGCAGGCTTCTTTTCGTGCCATGAATGAAGTGGGGCTCACGTGAGCCTCCGATGGGTT
This sequence comes from Clostridiales bacterium, assembly GCA_024683475.1. Classification (GTDB taxonomy): domain Bacteria; phylum Bacillota; class Clostridia; order Christensenellales; family Aristaeellaceae; genus RUG14130. Next base: position 7,398 of record JAIKYG010000084.1, read on the forward strand.
TTCTTTTTCATGCGGCATATATGGACTGATACCAAATGAAATAAGGCGGCTGCGGCCTAAAACGGCAGAGACTCCGGCGCGTGCCGGAGTTTTGTTTTTTTATAATTGCGTATCGCGCTGAAAAATGTTATAATCGATACAGATTATGAATGATTCCGGCCGGGGGAGGTCTGTGGACCTGTGAAACGATATCTGTTTGTTTTCGCGGCGGTGCTGGCGCTGCTGTTCGTTTTCGGCATGGCGGTGAATGCCGAACAAAGCAACCCGAACTGGCAGCACGTGCGCGATATGCTGGAGCTTAAGAAAAAACTGCCTCCGATGCCTAAGAGGGGACCGAACGTGACTGTCAGCATCGAATGCGTGCGCACGCCCACACTTGAGGAGCCGGGTGAATTCCGCGCCGTCGTCAACGGAGGCAGCGGTCATGACTATTATTTCCAGTTCGCGATCTCGGATGAGGACCGCGATCCCCACGGGTTCGTATATTTCGGCAACAACGGGACAGATACGGTCTTTGATTCGGTGCAGCTGTACTCGACCGGGCATTATACCGCCATAGTATACATGTTCGATTCCGCTTCCTATGACAATTACATTTGGGGAAACGTATGTGAGTTCACAATAACGGGACCCGAGACTGCTTCTTTGGAGTATAAGGCGGCGCAGATAGTATCCATGTGCCGCGGGAATGACGACTGGCATACCGCACTTAATCTGCATGACTGGCTCACCCATAACGCTTATTATGACCTGAACTATGAGTATTACGGCGCTGACATAATGTTCAGGGGCTACGGCGTGTGCGATTCTTATTCCAAAGCGTACAAAATGCTGTGCAGCACGGCAGGGATCACCATAGACAGGGTGATCAGCGACCAGCTGTGTCACGCCTGGAACGCGATATCCCTTGACGGCGAGTGGTATCAGGTCGACGTCACCTGGGACGATCCCGCCGTGGGAACAGACGCGGTCAGCGGCCATGAAAATCACGATTATTTCTGTCTGAACGACGAATTGATGGCGATGGATCACTCATGCACCGACGCGTCGTTCACTCCGGGCTGCAAGTCGCTTGACGCCAACTACCATATCCATGAGGGCGTTTGGCGGAATTACGGGATAATCTGCCTTATGGACGAACAAGGCTACATGATACCTGACGCCAACGGCAATTACCGTCACGATATACTGCTCGATTACGCCGATGCGATCGATAAAGGCGAGACTGCGGTCGAACTGACGTGGAATATGTACTGGGGCGAAGAAGACGATTATCTGTATCATATGGGGGACAGGAAGTTCATACTGTTCGCTTACGGTATGAATACCATCCCGTGGACGGTAAACGGGAACGCCGCAGTGGTAAACGCGACCTACGCGATGGGCAGCAATACCGTGGTGCTCAGTGTGCTTGAAGTCGGTTCAAACGTCTATGATCCGCGGCTCACGCTGTTCCTGCCTGCCGACCTGACGAGCATAGGCAGCAGGGCTTTCGCGGAAGTAGCCGCGAGGGCTGTGGTGATACGTGAAAACGTTGTAAGCATAGCCGATGACGCATTTGAAGACAGCCGGGTGAAGGTGATATACGGCTTTGAGGGCAGCGCTGCGGAAGCGTACGCGAACGCCAATGAAGAGATCGAGTTCGTTGCCATAGACAGCGAATGGCTGGCAAACCATTGAGCGGAAGCCGATCGGACCTGAGATCACGGGAAACCGTTTGCGGAGGGCACAACATGGACGACAGGACGGCGCGTTACGCCGAAATGCTTAAACGGCATATATATTCATCCTGCGGCAGCATGACGCGGGGAGCGGCGGGACAGCTTAAGTATCCGTACATCGCGCCGACTTCCGAGGACAGCCCGTACTATTCCCATAATCTGTGGGACTGGGACTCCTGGCTGGCAGGGGTCACGTTTGCTCAGATAGATGCCGATGAAGGCGGCAAGGGCAAGTACCTGGAATACGAAAAGGGCTGCGTGCTGAACTTCCTTGAACTGTGCACCGAAGAGGGCTACATGCCGATATGCGTGTCTCCCGAGGGTGACCTGCTGGCGAATTCGCTAAAGCGTGACATGCTGAAAACCAACATGCACAAGCCGGTGATCGCCCAGCAGATCGCGTCCATCGTCCGGAGGGACAGTTCACAGCTTGAGTGGGTCAGGCCGCTGGTAACGAAACTGGAAGCGTTCATCGGCAGGTATTACAGCGAATTCCGCCATGACGGGACGGGGCTGTTCTTCTGGAAGGACGACTTCGCCGTGGGCGTGGACAATGAACCCTCAGTCTTCTACCGCCCCCAAAACAGCAGCGGCTCCGTATACCTTAACAGCCTGATGGTGCGCGAGCTCAGGGCTATGGGCTATATCATGGAGATGATGGGGGATATGGTCAAGGCCAACTGTTGGAGGCTGAAAAGCGATGAGCTGGCAAAAGCCATGGGCAATTACTGCTGGGACGAGCGGGACGGTACGTTCTATTCGGTGGACTTTGATCTGCTGCCCGTAGACGCTTCGGACTGGCTGCACAGCGGCGCGCCGAGGGACTACCCCTGCCTGATAATGCGTTTGGACAGCTGGACCAGCTTCATGCCCATGTGGGCGGGAGCATGCACGCTGGAGCAGGCGCAGCGGATGGTGATAAAACTGAGAGACGCCCGCACGTTTTCCTGCCGCGGCGGTGTGAGGACGCTGTCCAAACTGGAGAAGATGTATGACCTGCGGGCATCCAACAACCCTTCAAACTGGCGCGGTCCGGTGTGGGGAATAAGCAATTACATGTTGTTCTCCGGGCTGGTCAAGTACGGGTTTGACGACGACGCGAAGGAACTGGCCGAAAAGACCGTGAACATGTTCGGACAGGACCTGGAAGCAAACGGCAGCCTGCACGAGTACTACAATCCCGACACCTGCGAACCCATAGTGACGCACGGTTTTGAAAACTGGAACTACCTGGCGCTCAACATGATCGCCTGGCTTGAAGGCAGGAAGTTCGTCGATACGTTCTGACAAACGATATTATTTCAGCAAAAACAGCCGACAGGGAAACGCGGCCCTGCCGGCTGTTTGCATGCCCGGTTGTCAGCGATAGACGATGACAGGTCCCGAAAGCCCCGGGGGATTCGAGACCATGGAGGCGGAAAATCGGTCGGGCTGCCTGCGGCCCAGCGTGGTCGAGACGACGACGGTTACGGTGTTCGCGCCCGCCTGCCACAGTCCTTCAGTGGAAAACCTGAACGGACCGCAGATTCGGCGCCCGGCAGACTTGCCGTTTATGATGAGCTCCGCCGTATCTCCGACACCCATAAGCTCTATCTGCTTTATATCCCGTGCGTAGTCCAGGACGGCGGAATAGCGCACTTTTCCGGCGAAGTCGGGCCTTAACGCTTCCACTGTCATCAGTTCGGAAGCTTCGGCCAGAGTTTCGTAAGTGTTCATATCTTCGCAGTCGGCAGCGGCGATATCCCATTTGATGTTCAGTACTTCGGGCTTTAGTGCTTCTTCGGGCGCAGAGGCGGACGCGCTTTCCGTGTCAGAGAATACAAACACAGCCGATTCATAAGGACACAGCCTGACGGACACGGTGCCGTCTTCGCTGAACCTGTCTTCATGACGGGACCCGAGCAGGTCGAGAAAAGCATACCCGCCTCTGACCGGCAGCTGTATTTCGGTGTTGATCTCTTCGGTCGCGGACTCGTTGAACAGCATGAAGCTGTCCGCGCCGTCTTTGCGAACCCGCAGTACCCGAAGGTACGGTTCGTGAGCCTTGCATTTCACGCTCCGAAGACCAAGGGCGCCGATGTATTCGGGCAGATGCTCAAGCTCGGTGCACTCAGCGTGAAGCCCGCGGGTGACGGAGTTGACCTGGACGACACGTACGCCCATGTCTTTCAGATCGTTGATGCGGTCAATCACGCGCTTAGGCAGAGTTTCGGCTTCTGGAACGACCAGCAGACGGAAGCGGGCGTTGCCGTCATGCCAGATCCCGCTTCGCACATCCGGATGCTCCAGGTCGTCCGCAGGCACAAGGTCATAGTCTATCTGGGCTTCGGCAAGCACCTGTTCCACGTACTCGTCCAGCATGAAAGGCTTGCCAGACCATTCCATTTCCGCATGATACAGCACGGCCACATCCGGAACCCTGTTGCCTTCCAGCAAGTTGATCATGCGGCCTGTGTAACGCATAAGCGCTTTGAAATCCTCAAACTGCGGATTCTGCCCTCCGCCGTAGAAATGGGGCGGACAGTCGGGGTTGGGGTATATGGGGGAGAAGGCGTGGGGCACGAAGCGGTTGACGCCGTTCACCAGAAAATGGTCTGTCAGCCACTTCATTGTGGGCACGTCCAGCCCCCAGCCGTAGGCGCCGAAGATCTCGCACATGGTGCGGTTTTTCATGTGGGGTCTGAGATGCGCCAGCGACGCGCCCAGTTTGGGCAGGGTGAAACTGTAAAACAGCGGGTCCACATATCCTGCGCCCACGCTGGCGCAGTGGTCCGTGTGCACGAAGCCGGGCAGTATCTGGGTGAGCACCACGTCGAGCCCCGCCATATCCTGCCCCTGGAGTCCCCTGAAATAGTGGCCGGTGGAACCGCCCAGACGGCAGTGGGAGTTGTTGTCCTCGATAATATGGCCGATGTACTCCACGTTCCTTTCGCGGCACCAGTCGCCGAGCCGCTTGGAGAAATTCTCACCGTAAAGCGCGCTGACGGTATCCATGTACACGTCGCGTATATCGCTGTCGCCGGCTCCGTCGTACCACAAAAACGGCAGTTTGCAAATGATATCCGAACCGTATTTTTCGGAAAGGTCTTTTTCGAGCCCGACGCGCCACGGCAGCGCAAGACCCGGCATGCCGACCGTCTTATGGTGATAATTCGGCACGGTGGCACGGTTCTTCAGAAACGTGTTCCCGAAGCTGGGCTCGTCCGAGAAGAATCCGGCGAATTCCCTGCCGAAATACTTTGAAAGATGCGCGTAATGCTTTTCGTATACCGCATCCACCAGCAGCTGCACCGACTCCGGGTCAAGCATGTTGATATAGGCGGTTTTGCGGGCGGCGCCTTCGTGGGTGACCCAAAGCTGGAATATGCGCCATACCCCTTCCGGCGCGGTAAAGGAGAAGAAAGAACGGTCGGGGGAGACGTTAAGCACGCGGCAGTCGGGTTCCAGTTCCTCTCCCTTGGCGCCGCGCTTTACCGCGACCACTGCGAGCAGCCTGTCTTCCAGACTGTAGGGATGCAGGCGCTGCTCCACGCGGCGCGGACCGATCACGTCCGTGTGGAACTCCGCCAGATGCAGCTGACGTTTTTCGGGATGCTTTTCCACCTCGCCGGTAGCGTAGCCCGTGGGGTAGTGGGTGTCGTCCAGTATCCACACGCGCATTTTCAGCCGTTTCGCTTCTTCGAGTATCGCCGTGATCAGCGGCCACCAGGTATCTCCAGCAAAGTCCTCAAACGTGCGTGATTCCACGCACACCGCGTTCATGCCGCAGGACTTGACCGTTTCCAGCATTCCAACCATCTGCCCGGTATCCGCCGATGTCATGACCCAGATAAATGGCAGCAGGGCATCGCTGCCTGCATTATTTGATAGTATCTCATTAAGTCTCGAATCCATACTGCCTCCGTTCGTGCCGTTTGGAAAAACTGCCCGCCAGAATACATTTAACTTCTTGAATTGTAGCATGAAACGGAACAAAAAGCAATCTTGCCCCTGCGGATGTCCCGGGCGGAAGCGGCGGCAATGCTGCGGTTTACGGCATGCCGTGATAAAAACGCCGCACGGCAGGCGGAGGAACGTTATTGCCGTAACACTGAGTTAACAAATAAAGAGTTGTTAATCCTGCAGAATTTTGTTATAATTTAGTTAGATAGGATCAGAGCCTGTCAATAAATGAAAGGGAGTACGTTTCATCATGAAGAAAGTACTTGCTATCGTCCTTTGCCTCATGCTGCTCGCAAGCGCAGCGATGGCAGATGTCGCGTACAACGCCCCCGGCGAGTACCCGATTGCCAACGAAATCGTCACCATCAAGATTCTCGCTCCCCAGGACGGCGAATACAGCCGCTCCGAGAACCTGCAGACCATAGAGCTTGAAGAAAAGCTCGGCATCAAGATCGAGTGGGAGATCGCTCCCAGCGGCAGCATGCAGGACAAGCTCTCCACCGTTTTCCTCCGCGCTCCCGAAGATCAGCCCGACATCATCATGACCGGCGTCGGCGCCGCTGACCGCCTGAGCATGATCAAGGAAGCTGAGCTGGGCGCACAGGGCTACATCCTGCCCCTGAACGAATATCTCGACAACAGCTCCGTGGGCTACGCGGCTGCGTTTGAGAAGCTGCCCGGCCTCAGGGACTACATCACCACTCCCGACGGCAACATCTACAGCCTGCCCAACGTTGACGGCTCCCTGCACGTACAGTACAACATGAAGCTGTGGATCAACACGACCTGGCTCGAGAACCTGGGCCTTGAAATGCCCACCACCACCGATGAATTCTACGACGTCCTCAAGGCGTTCAAAGAGCAGGATGCCAACGGCAACGGCGATCCTGACGACGAGATCCCGCTGTCCGGCGTTAAGTCCGGTGCCGGCACCCAGATCGACGGCTTCCTGATGGCGCCCTTCCAGCTGACTCCCGAAAACTCCAAGCTGTATGTCGACGAGGGCAATGTGACTTTCGCTCCCGTGACAGACGGCTACCGCGAAGGCCTCAAGTTCCTCAACACCCTGTACGAAGAGAAACTGCTCAACCCCGAAAGCTTCACCCAGGACAAGAACAACCAGGTCAGCGTCAATGAAGCCGGCGATGTATGCGTGATCGGCTGTTTCCTTGCCCAGCGTCCCGGCTACGCCTGCGACCTGTCCACCTATCCCGGAAACAGCAAGAAGTGGGAACAGTATCAGCCTCTGGCGCCCCTCACCAATGCCGAGACCGGCCAGTGCATCGCGGCTTGGAGCCCCTACGTAATGTACCAGACCGGCATGACCTTCATCACCAAGGCCAGCCAGAATCCTGAAGCCGCGTTCCGTCTCATCGATTACCTCGCCACCGAGGAAGGTTCCATCCGCTCCGCTTACGGTATCGAGGGCAAGCAGTGGCGTTACGCCGTTGAAGGCGAATTCGGCCTGGACGGCGAGCCTGCCTACATCACCTCCATCCCCAACAGCGACACCAACGTGTCCTGGACCCAGCTGGCCGGCCTGATCCGCGACACCCGCTTCACGGTATGGCTCACCACCAACCCCGATCCCTACGCCGAAGGCGTGAAGCCCCTTGACGGACGTCAGGTAGTGCTTTACAAGGGCTCCAAACTGCACGAAGAAGTGCGCCAGCCCCTGGAGAGCGTAATGCCCAGCCTGTTCTTCTCCGAGGACGTATCCTCCAGGATCTCCAAGCTGAACACAGACGTTACCGACATCCAGAAGCAGCTCATGGTCGCCTTCATAAAGGGTGACATCGACATCGATGACGATGCGGCATGGGCCGATTACCTCGCCCAGCTGGAGACCGCCGGCCTCAGCGAGTACCTGGAGCTGTATCAGGAAGCTTACGAGAACAGCGCGTTTGCCAAATAAAGTTTAGCGGAAACTGATCACCAAACGGGGCGGGGCTTCGTCCCCGCCCTTCCATTTTTTCTCATCGGAGGACACTATGTATTCTCCAGCAGTCGCATCCGGCAGCTCGAAGCTGCTTAAAAGGATAATCAGGCACTGGCAGCTCTATCTGCTGATCCTTTTGCCGGTAGTATATGTGATAATGTTTCGCTATGTCCCCATTTTCGGCTCGCAGATAGCCTTCAGGGACTATAAGCTTAACATGGGGATCAGCGGAAGCAAATGGGTCGGCCTTAAGCATTTCGCTGAGTTTCTGACGGGCAACCAGTTCGGCGTGCTCATGAAAAACACGCTGGCGCTGTCGTTTTACAACATAGGGGCGAGCTTCTTCCCGCCCATCATACTGGCGCTGGCACTCAACTACGCATTCAACAGGCATTTCGGCAAGACCGTGCAGATGGTCACCTATATGCCTTACTTTATATCCACGGTGCTTGTGGTAAGCATTATCACCCGCCTTTTGTCGCTTACCGGTCCGGTAAACAACCTAATATCAAAAATGGGCGGCGAAAAGATACTGTTTATAGGCAAGCCCGAATACTTCCGCACCATCTACGTGTTCTCGGGCATTTGGCAGTCGACCGGCTACAACGCGGTGGTCTACCTGGCGGCGCTGGCGGCGGTCAGCCCCGAGCTGCACGAAGCCGCGGTGGTGGACGGCGCGAACATGTGGCAGAGAGTATACCACGTGGACGTGCCCGGCATACTGCCTACGGCGATAATCCTGCTTATAATGGCCTGCGGCAGAGTGCTGACCATAGGTTATGAAAAGGTGCTTTTGCTGCAGAACCTTGAAAACATGTCCACGTCCGACATCATTTCCACCTACGTATACCGCATAGGCCTTTCGGAAGGCATGCAGTACAGCTTTTCGACGGCGGTAGGTCTGTTCCAGTCCGTGGTCTCGCTGCTGCTTCTGAGCGTCGTAAACTGGTTCTCCCGCAAGGTGAGCGAGACCAGTCTGTGGTAAGGGGGTGAATGTATGCAGCTGAATCATCTAAAAAAGCGCTGGCCGGACAAAGCTTTTTCCGCCGTGAACACGCTTCTGCTCATATTCGCCCTGCTGATCGTGGCGCTGCCCATACTCTACGTGATAGCGCAGTCGCTCTCAAGACCTCAGGAAGTCATAGCGGGCCGCGTGCTGTTCTGGCCCAGAAAGATAACGTTTATAGCCTACGGCGAGATATTCCGCTCCAAAATGCTGCTCACCGGCTATAAGAACTCGATCATCTACACGTTTACGGGCACGGTGGTCAACGTTGCCATGACCGTTATGTGCGCCTATCCGCTTTCCCGAAAGGATTTTGTGGGCAGAAAGCAGATAATGTGGCTGTTCGTGTTCACCATGATCTTTTCCGCGCCTCTGATCCCTTCGTACATCAACGTGCGCAATCTTAAGATGCTCAACACCATCTGGGCGATAATCATCCCGGGCGCGATCGCGGCGTACAACATGGTGATCGCCCGCACGTTCTTCATGAGCAATATACCGGACGAGATGATCGAAGCGGCGGACCTGGACGGAGCCAGCGACATGCAGATACTGCTTAAGCTGGTGCTGCCGCTCTCCAAGGCTATCGTGGCGGTACTGGTGCTGTTCTACGCGGTAGGGCACTGGAATTCGTATTTCAGCGCGTTCATATACCTGAATTCCGAAGACAAGCTGCCGCTTCAGGTCGTGCTGAGAAACATACTTGCCAACGCAAAGATGATAGAGGAAATGGCGGACGCCACCGTGGAACAGAGCGAACGCCTCGCGCTTGTGGAGGTGCTTAAATACGCTGTTATCGTGTTCGGCAGCCTGCCCGTGCTGATTCTTTATCCTTTCGTGCAGAAGTATTTCGTGAAGGGCATAATGATAGGTTCCGTAAAGGGATGATAAAACAGATTAAAACCGCTGTGCCGATAAAAGCACAGCGGTTTTTTGACGGATAACAGCCCTGTAGCGGCAGTTTACAGCGCGTATGCGATAAGGAGCCTCAGCGTGTTTTCGACGCCGTCTTTGTGGCTTCTTTCATAGCCGTGGGACGCGTACACGCCGGCGCCGATAAGGCCGTGCTTAAGGTCGTTGCCTGCGCTCAGGGTCGCTTCAACGTCGCTGCCGTAACTGGGATAAATGTCCACGGCGTAGTCCGCGCCGCTCTTTTTCGCCGCTTCGATCAGTCCCGTTACGATTGGATAGCTGTACGGACCGCGGCTGTCTTTGGCACAGATGGATACCTGCCGTTCGGTGCAGGTGAGCCCGTCGCCCACGCAGCCCATATCCACGGATATGGCTTCGTTGCAGCCCTCAGGCACGCTGCCGGAGCCGCCGTGGCCGACTTCTTCATATACGGTGATGTGGGCATAGATCGCGCGCTTGGGGATGACATTCTCATCGCGGATATATTTGGCCAGGCCGAAAAGGATGCCTACGCTGAGCTTGTCGTCCAGGAAGCGGGACTTGATGTAACCGGACTTGGTTATGCGCACATTTGGTTCGAAGCACACGAAATCGCCCACAGAGATACCGAGCTTCAGGGTATCGTCCCGGCTTTTCACGTCCTCGTCCAGCACGACTTCACAGGTGTCCCAGCTGCGTTTGGTATTGCTGTATTCGTTGTTGACGTGTATCGAGGCGTTGTAGAGCTGGAAAGTGCCCTCATATATGCCGCCGAACTTTGTGACGACCCGCACATTTTCGGTCTCAGCGTTGTTGGGATTCATGCCGCCCAGGTTGGTGAGCTTCAGCCTGCCGTTTGCCTTGACCTCGGCAACCATGCCGCCCAGCGTGTCCAGGTGCGCTTCCAAAAGCAGGCCGTCGTCCCGCTTTTCACCGCCGAAGCAGACGAGCACGCCGCCTTTGTTGGTCAGCCGGGTCTCAAAGCCCAGCTTCTCAAACTCGGCTTTTACCCAGGCCGCGGCTTCTTCGGTGTACCCGGTGGGGGAGTCGATGTTAAGCAGCGCTTCTGTCTGCTTTACGGCAAAATCGGTATACTTCTTAAGCGACTTTTTCATGCTGTCTATCCTTTCGTGCTGTTATTGACGGTGTTCGCCGCCTCATTTGTCCATGTAAAGATATTCATCCCGCCGTTTTTCACGCGGTTGACGAAATCCTGCTCGTCCTTTATCGGGAAGTCTGAGCACATGCCCGCCAGAAACGGACGCGCTCCGGCTACGTGGTTGTCCGTGCCGGCAAATTCCAGTAGACCGTAGCTTTGCGCGTAGAGCTTTGCCATATCGTTCTCAAAATCCGTTCTGCAGGCGTTGATCACCTCCACTCCGTGTACGTGGCGGGGATACAGGCGGATATGGTCGATGTAATGTGCTTCCCTGAACGGGTGCGCCTGTATGATCAGCGCGCCGCTTTCCATCATAAGGGACAGTTCGGCTGTCTTCTGCATTTCCATGATCTCGGGATGCTCAAGATACCAGTTTTTATCAAGCCCGTAAACCAGAAAATCCGTGCCGCCTTTTGAAAGCTCAACGCCGCAGAACACTTTTATGCCTATCTCACGGCTCAAACCGAGCGCCTCTTCGTAATCGGAAAAGTAAAACGCGATCTTCTCTTCATACGGAGCGTCGGCGCTGATGCCGATATTGCCGTCCAGGAAATGATTGGTTATGAATACGCCGTCATATCCGGCGCTTTTATAGAACTCCAGGCTTTCGCGCGGCGTGGCTTTTGCGCATTTGCTTACAGGGGAAGTGTGCAGATGTGTCTCGTACTTGTACACGGCCGAACAGGGCCTCCTTGCTTTATTTGGTATAGCGCCGAGAGCCTCAATAGCCTTTGCTTAAGTCCACTTTGCGCTTAAGCGGCATTCCAGCGCAGTAATTCTCGAAGTCTTCAAGAAACAGAGACACTATCCGGTCTTTTGTGTATCCCAGGGTCATGTTTCCGGAAATGTGGGGAGTGATGGTCAGGTTGGGGCAGTCCCACAGCGGACTGTCTGGCGGCAGGGGCTCCGTCGTAAACACGTCCAGCGCGGCATACAGGCGCCGCGTACGCAGTTCGGCTTTAAGGGCGGTCTCGTCTATTACCGCTCCGCGTCCCACGTTTACTATCAGCGCGCCGTCCGGCAGAAGTGCCAGACGCGCTTTGTCAAGCAGGTGATATGTCTTTTCTGTATTGGGCAGAGAAACTATGAGTATGTCGGTACTTTTAAGCTCCGTATCGAGCCCGCCGCCGGTCACTATGCGGTCAAACAGACTGAGCGGATTCCTGCCCGAGCTGTTGAAGCCCGCAAGAGAAGCGGGCTCAAACGCCCTTAAGCGTTTTGCGGCTTCGCAGCCTATGTCGCCGGTACCCAGCAGCGTGACCCGGCTGCCCTTTATGGAACGTACGGGCAGGTCGCGCTTCCACTGCCGGCGGGCGACTATGCCGGAATACTCCGGCTGCGCGCGGAGCATCTCCAGAGTGACCATGATTATGTGCTCCGCTATGGTGACTCCATAGGCGCCGGACGAGTTGGTGAGCACCGCATCCGGGTTCATAAATGCTCCGGGCACAGCAAAATGCTCCACACCTGCGGACGGAGTGCACAGCCATTTAAGCATCGGAGCGCTTTGGGAGAGTTTCAAGGACTGTCCGAAGATGACTTCGGCATCATTTAGATTCGGGAGCGCCTCGTCCGGGCTGTCGTAAAAGCGCGCGGCAAAGCCGTGCCGTTTCGCCGCATCGCTTATCTCGCTGCGGTGAAGAGCGCTCAATTCCTTTATGGTGACGACAAGAATCCTGTCCATAATCAATACCTGTCCGTTTTCGGGTCAATGAGTTAAAAAATCGGTTCGCTGTCTGTGCTATTCTAACATATCGGGTGGCGGTTGTAAACTCCGCAGTATGTCAGTCGTCGTATTCCGTCAGCATCACCGCGTCGCAGTGCCAGCCGCCGGTATGAGCGGAGTAGATGCCTTCGTGCCAGTATACGGGAAGATTGTCCTGGGCATGGATAGGCACGACGGGACGCCATATCTTCTTCTGATCCGGGGTGTTCAGACGGCGGATGACCTGTTCCAATCCGTAATGCATGCCATGGTCGCGGGATACGTAGCTTTCCAGAACTCTGTCGGTGCCGTCGAAGCGCGCGATGAATATGCGGTCGGTGTCGACGGTTTCCCCGCAGGCGTCGGGTCGGATGCCCGCCGCGCCAACGCCGTAGTAGCACGCCATCCCGCCGACATAGGTCTGAGATCCGTCCAATTGCGTATCTGGAGACAGGAACTCGCCGCCCTTGCAGATGGGCGCGGACAGGCGGAAGCCCGTTTGGGTCCAGGTCGCGACGAAATAAGTGATGGTTTCGGGCTTGTTCAGCACGAAAGCAGCCAGCCCGACGCGAAGCGGCAGCGTGGGGGATACCTCGAGCAAACGGACGGTGGTACCCGCTTCTGAAGCGTAGACGACATCCAGGTCACTCAGCACCAGTTCCGAAGACGCGCCGTGTCCAAACAGATCCATACCGTTTTTCGCGCCGTTCATACGGAGCAGGCAGCCTTCCGCGTCGAAGATCCCTGCCCTGATCGTGTGGTCTTTGGATATGCGCGGATGCCCGTACAGCGCAAAAAACCACTGTTCCCTTGCGCTGCCGGTCTCATCCGGAACAAGCTGCTTTCGAACGTCGAAATAGAACAGACCGCCCGCGTCGGACCTTAGGAATGTGACGGGGTCGCTCCACGTTTCGCCTTCGTCGCCCGAACAGCGGAATTCCCAGGTCACCGAGCGCACCCGTGTGAACAGCCATATCTCATGGCGCCGGGTGTTTTCAAACACCTGGGCGTAGGTCACGCTGCCTCCATACTCAAGCGTTTTCTCGGGACCGAAACTGAAAAGATCGAAGGGCCTATCGGTCACGCGGTACTTAAGCGTATTGGTTGCCGCGTGCGCCGAATACACGACCATGATGCGGCCATTTTCGAGGATGCAGATGGAAGGGGAGTTATGCTCGTCGGCATACGAACCGTTCAGACGGCACAGGCAAACGTCGCGGCTTAAGGCACGGCTGCACTTGGCGTCGATCTCCTTTACATGGACCTCGCCCATGTCGGTAAAGTAGGCGATGTAGGTTTTGCCGTTCATGCCCACTATGGCTTTTTCGTTTATCCACCAGTCCGTGTTTGCCCGCTTGATGCGGCGTTCCACGGCGCGCTCGGTGATGATCATTCAGCTACAGCTCCCGGGACGGTATTTTTCAAAACATCTGCTGTACGGGGATCATTTTCCTAGGAGTACTTCTCTGTTCGTGCCGTAGAAGATGTCCGGCCGGCCGGAGATCATGCGGCAGAATTCCTCGAATTCTCTCCACGTATTGTGTATGTCAAATTCGTATGCGTGGCCCCAGACATAAAGTATCTGAGGGGCGCTTGCCTCTGCCGCCAGAAACCGCTTTCCGACCTCGAACAGCGCGGACATGCTTTCGTGATGGTATACGGTGGGGCGGAACTCCAGCAGGTCGTCCTGCAGATCGAAACTGTTGTTGGAAATAATGGTGCGGGCGTATTTGATCCCGGTATGTTCGCGGATCAGCCTGACGACTCTTGCGTCATGGTTCGTGCCGCCGCCCGGATAAGCCATGCCCACGACTTCATAGCCTGCTAGCTCGGAGAGCGCGAGGCGGTCTTCTTCCACCTGCCGGACCACTTCTTCGTCTGGAAGGCTGCAAAGGCAGGGGTGAGTAAGCGTGTGTGCGGCGATCTCGTGCCCTTTGTAGATGTTCCTGACTTCACAGGCGAGGGGCTTTACGTGGGCGACGGTGACATCCTCGCGCAGCAGGGAATTTGCCGTTCCCAGCAGCCCGCTGTTGATGTTGAACGTGCACTTGAGCCCATAGCGGTCAAATATATCTATGAGCCTCTGATCCTGCGTGACGCCGTCGTCATAGCTGAATGTGACTGCTTTCATGAATGCGGACATACAGACACTTCCTTCTTCGGGTGCGTATAGGTCAGCCGATGCTGATGATGTCGCTTACGTGCGTCACTTCAAAAGCTTCCCGCACCAGCTCGTTTGCGTTTATGACTTTAAGACTGCCCCTGCCCAACATCATTTTATAGGCGATTATGAGCGAGCGGAAGCCCGCCGACGATAAATACTCCAATTTGGCGAAATCAAACGTGAGATCCGTAACTCCCGCGAGCGACCTGCTCAGCTCTTCTTCCAGAAGCGGCGCCGTAACGGCGTCCAAACGTCCGTCGAGTTTCAGAGTGAGAGATGCGCCGCTTAGCTCTTTGGAAATAACCATGTTCATGCCTCCCGTTTGCCGTTATTGCTTTTTGACCGGATACACTGACAACTGTATGTATTATAACACGCGGATGCGGATAATTCAATTTATCATTTGAGCCCGATTGGAAGCAAAACCGCGTTTTATGCGGTAAATCATTAGCTGTTCCTTGAATCCGGAACATTTATAAGTTATAATACTTGATGTGATGCCGGTGCCGGTCGACCGGGGAGATGTGGGCATGTGAAGACACGGCTGCTTCGGGACAAAAAACGGCATGTGCGCCGGTTTATGGGAGGATAGCTATGAAACCGTCTGTTTTCGCGTCGTTTTTGCGCAATACCCGCCCGGGCGGAAGGAGGACCCCCGACGAATGCGTGCGCCTTTGCGCCGAAGCCGGATTTGACGAAATAGATTACTCGCCCGATTTTTCCTGCGACAGCTGGCAGGCGGAGGCGGAAGGTGCTGCCGAAGCCGCGGCAAAATACGGCGTCAGCATAACGCAGTGCCACGCGCCGTATAACTTTTACAAAAAGGAGCCTTTGGACAGGTTTGTCATGCTGCTTGACAGGGCAGCCGAAGGCGCGCGGATACTTGGCGCAAATAATCTGGTGTTTCATTTTGACGAGTATCATCCCGCCAAAGGAGAGCCTTTTGACAGCCGCAAAGCACTTAAGCGGGCATATGAGGTTTTGTCTCCCGCGATAGAGAAAACCGTATCATACGGCATAAACGCTGCCCTCGAGAACACGTTCGAGGATCATCACCGGGTAGGTCCGGAGGAACGCTCCCACCTGTGCGCCGAGATAGAGGAGCTGGAAGCGGCGATAGGCATGTTCAATGACGAACGCGTCACCTGCTGCTGGGATTTCGGGCACGCGCACCTGCAGTTCGGGCAGCAGCATGCAGATATGATAAAGCGCATGGGCGGAAAGATCAGCTGCACCCACGTGCACGACAACTATTACGGCAAAGACCTGCATCTTATGCCGTTTTATGGGCAGCTTGACTGGGAAACGCTGATCCCCGCGCTGTCAGGATGCGGCTACACCGGCTCGCTGGCGTTTGAGGCGGGCTACGGGCGTTTTCCGGATGAATTGCTGCCCGAGTTCATGCGTTTGTCCAAACACGCGCTGGATATTCTGGCATCGTTTGCCGGGCAGGACGGGAATTGACGCACGTTCTTATAAAAAACATTTCGGGAGGGAATGCATTATGGCTCTACAGCTTGCAAGCGGAAGGAAGGCGCTCGTAAGGATCGTCGTACCGCAGGACGCGACTTCGCAGGAGACCTATGCCTCGACGGAACTCAGGGATTATCTGGACCTTATCACCTCCGCGGTATTCGAGATCGTAAAAGCTCCGTATGAAGGGGCGTGCATTGCGCTGGGCAGGGCGGCATATGCTTACGCGGATAAGGACGACAGCCTGGGGGAGGACGGCTTTCGTATCGATACGCTGCCCGGGACCGTGTGCATACAGGGAGGCAGGCGCGGCGTCATATACGGCGTGTACGAATTTCTGGAACACCTTGGCTGCCGATTCTTTACTCCGGAATGCGAAAAGATTCCCTGCGACACGGAACTGACTGCGCCGGACATACAGACCCGCCAGGTGCCCAAACTGGAATACCGCGACCATAATTATCACTATTTCAGCACGAATCCCCGCTTCGCGGTCAAGTCCCGCATGAACGGCAATTTCCCGCCCATCCCGGAACGCATGGGCGGTCACATGCCGTACGCATGGTTCGTGCACACGTTTGACAGGATGGTGCCCGCCGCAAAATACGGCAAGGAGCACCCCGAATACTTCGCGGAATACGACGGGAAGCGCTGCGTGCTGGACGGAGGCCGTACCCAGCTGTGCCTGAGCAACCCGGACATCTTTCCCATAGCGCTCGAAAGCGTAAGGAACGTGCTCAAAGCGAACCCGGAGGCCCGCATCGTTTCCGTTTCCCAAAACGATATAAACAAAGGCTGCCAGTGCGCCGCGTGCAGGAAGACGGACGAAGAAGAAGGCTGCGCGTCGGGCACGCTTCTGCGTTTTGTGAACCGGATAGCGGAGGCTTTGGAACCGGAATTCCCGAATGTGATCTTCGACACGCTGGCGTACAATTACACCCGCTCCGTGCCCAGGCTGACCAAACCCAGACACAACGTGTGCGTGAGACTGTGCTCCATAGAAAGCTGCTTTGCGCATCCGTTCGAGACCTGCGACGATGAGCGCGGGGTGATACTGCCCGACGGCACGCGTTCGTCGTTCATAAACGACCTTAGGAACTGGGGCAGGTATTACGACAGGCTTTACATCTGGGACTATGTCACCTGTTTTGCCCACTATCCCGCGCCGTTCCCCAACTGGCGGGTGCTGCAGCCCAACATGCAGGCTTTCGTGAGGAACAATGTGAAGGGCGTGTTTGAACAGGGCAATTCCGGCAGAAAGGGCGGCGTGGACTTTAACGAGCTGCGCGCATATGTCATAAGCAAGCTTTTGTGGAACGCCGACTGCGACATAGACAGGCACATAAAGGAGTTTACCGACTATTACTACGGCGAAGCCGGCGCCTGCGTGAGGGAGTATATCAACACCCTGTGCGATAAGGCGGATGAGGACGACATCCATGTGGGCTTCAACGACCAGACCGATACGCCGCTGTATTCCGAAGAGATGCTCGATAAGCTGGACGCCATTATGGACAGGGCGGAAGCGCTTGTCAAAGGCGACCCGCTGCGCGCATGGCGTGTGGGCAAGGCGCGGTTAAGCGTGCGCTGGGTGCGCATGAAGAACAGGGCTATGCTCAAAAATGAGCTCGACCCGAACGAAGTGACGCGGTTTTTCACGGATTGGCGCGCATACGGCATGGGCCGCATAGACGAATGGGTAGCGCCGGAGACCACCCACAGGGCGCTGCTTGAGAACAGGTGGCGGGGCGTTTCCTACTACGAACACTGGATAGCCGAAGGACCCGAGATCTACTGATATATAGCAAAAGAGCAGACCGTATCGCGGTCTGCTCTTTTTATATCCGGGAATCATGAAGGCAGGGAGCTTTAGTGGTGGAACAGGCGTATCCCGGTCAGCGCCATCACCATGCCGTATGCGTCGCAGCGGCTGATAACGATGTCGTCGCGAATAGAGCCGCCGGGCTGCGCGACGTATGAGACGCCGCTTTGATGCGCGCGGATGATGCTGTCGTCAAAGGGGAAGAAGGCGTCCGAACCCAGCGCGACCCCGGAGATACTGTCAAGATAAGCGCGCTTGGCTTCGTCCGGGAAGGGGGCGGGGCGGCAGGTAAAGTATTTCTGCCATACGCCTTCCGCAAGCACGTCTTCTTCGTGGCGGTTTATGTAACCTTCTATCACGTTGTCCCGCTCGGACCGGCCCATGGAGGGCAGGAAGGGAAGGGAAAGCACTTCGTCGGTCTGTCTTAAGAACCACAGGTCCGCCTTGTCACCGGCCAGGCGCGTGCAGTGCACGCGGGACTGCTGCCCGGCACCCACACCTATTGCCTGCCCGTCATAGGCGTATGCCACGGAGTTGGACTGGGTGTATTTTAAGACGATAAGTGCCACAAGCAGGTCCCGCACGGCGCTTTCGGGCAGGGAACTGTTTTTGGTGACGATATTCGAAAGATCGTCTTTGGTGATGATTCGGTCATTTCTGTGCTGTGTGAAGCTCACACCGAATACCTGACGGGTCTCCATGGGTTCCGGCTCATAGTCCCGGTCGATCTTAAGCACGGTGTAGCCGCCTTTTTTCTTTTCCTGCAGCAGCTTGAGCGCTTTGGGCGTGTAATCCGGGGCGATCACGCCGTCGGAGACTTCCCGCGCTATCAGCCGCGCGGTGACTTCGTCGCAGGTATCCGACAAACTGATCCAGTCGCCGAAGGAACTTAAGCGGTCGGTGCCCCTTGCCCTGGCATAGGCGCAGGCGAGAGGGGAGTCATTCAGCCCCTTAAGGTCGTCTACAAAGCACGCCTTTTTCAGCCTTTCGCCAAGCGGCAGACCGACGGCGGCAGAGGTGGGACTGGTATGCTTGAACGAGGCAGCTGCCGGAGCACCCAAAACCTTTGACAATTCCCGTACCAGCTGCCAGCCGTTCAGCGCATCCAGCAGGTTGATATAGCCCGGGCGTCCGTTGAGTACATCGAACGGCAGCTCCGAACCGTTCTGCATGGATATATACGCGGGCTGCTGATGCGGGTTGCAGCCGTATTTGAGAGTTAGTTCCTTCATGGCAAAATGGCTTCCTTTCCGTAGCGGTTGACGATATGGGAACTGACACTGCCTGTCTTCGTATCCGCAAGGAACAGGCACAGGGAAATGCGGTTGTCGGGATCCAGCGCTTCGAACATGGTCTGCGCCAGCGCAGGTCCGTCAAGAGCGGGGAACAGGACTTCTTCGGGTTCGCCCTCAAATGGAGGCAGTACGGCTCCGTTTTCTCTGTAAGTGTGCACGTAGTGCCCCACGCCGGGCAGCGCCTCGTAATCGAAGAAACAGCGGCGCACGGTCCTGCCTTCAGGGTCGCCTGCCTTGATTATGCTGAGACTGTACGCGGGTCTGCTGCCCGAAAGCTCCATGAGTCCGGAAATGCGGGGCGTGAAGTGGGGAGCGTCCGGCTCGAAAACGCGCGTGGACAGAGCCTCCCCAAACGTTTTGCCCTGCTTAAGAAAGGAATAAACGGTGTCGGTCTGGTCGCCGTTGGTCACTATAAGCTTACCTTCCGTCATAGTGGCAGCGCGGTAAATGATGAGGCTGGGATCGGTCACTTTGCTTTCGTCGGCGGCGCGGGTGTACAGCCCGTCCGGGCGCATCTCAAGCACCCGGTTGCGGCTGTTCTGGCTGCGTCCCATGATGAAATACGCCGCCAGAAGCGTCCCGGCATCCCCGGACAGCCCCATGATTATGCCCCTGCCGGGGTAGCTTACACGGGAGAGGGCAGCGGTCACGTCCAGACTCATTTCATGTTGTCCCCCGCCATTTTTTCCTGCTTGACCTTGTGGTCGATCACGTGGCGGCGCTTGAGCTCCTGCCTTACGTCCTCAAGGGAGATGCCAAGCTGGGTCATGAGCACCATGACGTGGTAAGTAAGGTCGGCGATCTCGTAAACGGTCTCCTTTTTGTCTTCCGCTTTGCCGGCGATTATGACCTCGGTGGATTCTTCGCCGACTTTCTTAAGTATCTTGTCGAGCCCTTTCTGGAAAAGATAGGTGGTGTAAGAGCCTTCCGGGAGCTCCTCCTTACGGCCCTTGAGCAGATCCATTAGTCCGTCCAGAGAGTACTCGCTGAGCGTGTCGGACTGCCAAACCGGCCTGGTAAAGCAGGAATCCGTGCCCAGATGGCAGGCGGGACCGTCCTTTTCCACCATGACCAGAAGCGCGTCTCCGTCGCAGTCGGCGGTGATCGAGACCACGTGCTGGTAATTCCCGCTGGTCTCGCCCTTCAGCCAAAGCTGCTGGCGCGAACGCGACCAGAAGCAGGTGAGCTGTTTCTCAATGGTGATCTCAAGGCTCTCCCGGTTCATGTACGCCAGCGTGAGCACTTTTTTGCTGAGGGAATCCACCACGATGGCGGGGATAAGGCCGTTCTCGTCGAACTTGAGCGCGTCTATGTTGAGCATTACACTACCTCCCTTACGGGTATACCGTTATGTTTCATAAGCTGCTTGACTTCGGATATGGCGACTTCGCCGAAGTGGAATATGGAAGCGGCGAGCCCTGCGTCCACTTTCGGGCACTCCTTGAACAGCGTCACGAAATCCATGGCGCAGCCGGCTCCTCCCGAAGCGATGACCGGGACCGTTGAAAACTCGCACACTGCCGAAAGCAGGGGCAGGTCGAAGCCCTGCTTGACGCCGTCGGTGTCCATGGAGTTAAATACGATCTCGCCCGCGCCGCGGTCGATCCCTTCTTTTATCCAGCTGAGCGCGTCAAGGCCGGTGTCTTCACGGCCTCCCCGCACGAATACGTGGTATGCTCCGCCGACCCGTTTGACATCTGCGGACAGCACAACGCACTGGCTGCCGTATCGGCGGGCAGCTTCGTTTATAAGCCCGGGATTCCTGACGGCGCAGGAGTTGACCGAAACTTTGTCCGCGCCGCACTTGAGCACCCGGTCAAAGTCTTCAAGGCTGTTTATGCCGCCGCCTACAGTCAGCGGGATGAACACCCGGCTCGCGGTCTCGCGGAGGCACTCGGTGAACAGCCCCCGGTTTTCGGCGGAGGCGGTGATGTCGTAGAACACCAGTTCGTCGGCGCCGCTGTCAGAGTAGAAAGCGGCAAGCTCGGCAGGGGAGGACACGTCCCTGAGATTTCCGAAGCGGACGCCCTTGACGACCCGCCCGTCCCTGACATCCAGACAGGGGATGATGCGTTTTGAGATCATGAAGCGGCCTCCACCAGTTCCTTAAGGTCTACTGCGCCCTCGTACAGGGCCTTGCCGATTATTGCACCGTATACTTTCGCGCCCTTGAGGGCCGCAATGTCGCTTACGGACGACACGCCGCCAGAAGCGATGATGTTAAGGGCAAACTCGGCGGTGAGCTGCTCGTAAAGCAGGAGATTCGCGCCCGCAAGCATCCCGTCGCGCGAAATGTCGGTCACTATGAGCGTTTTTACACCCATGTCCCGCATCCTGCGGCAGAAGCCGAACGCGTCCAGGTCCGACTTCTCCGTCCAACCTCGTATGGCGACGCAGCCGTCTTTTATGTCCGCGCCCACGGCGATCCGTTCTCCGTATCTTTGCACCGCCTTTTCGAGGAAAACCGGGTCGGTCACTGCGGCGGTGCCCAAAATGACACGGTCGACACCCGCATCTTCCAGGTAAGCGTTTACGGTGTCCATTGAACGTATGCCGCCGCCGACCTCCATGATCAGGGAGGTGGACCGCTTCATCCTGCGTATAAGGGCGAGGTTTGGGGTGGTGCCGTCACGCGCGCCTTCCAGATCCACAACGTGGACCTCCGCCGCGCCGTTTTGCTCGAACGATTTGAGCAGTGCGGGCGGATCGTCCGAATAAACGGTTATCTTGTCGTACTCGCCGCGTTTCAGGCGCACCGCTTTGCCTTCGCAAAGGTCTATTGCCGGAAGTATCAGCATGGCCACTCCTCCGTCTGTGCGAAAGCTTTCAGTATGTTGAGTCCCACTTTTCCGCTTTTTTCGGGGTGGAACTGGCAGCCCATCACGTTGCCTTTGCCGACCGCAGCGGTGATGGTGCCGCCGTACTCGGTGGTCGCAAGCAGGCTGTCCGTACAATCGGTGCCGTGGAAGGAATGCACGAAGTATACCTGATCCCCCTCCCGGATATACCTGAACAGCGGATGGGGTCTTGTGAAACTGAGTCTGTTCCAGCCGATCTGGGGCAGCTTGAGCGCATCCGGCACCACCGAACGCATGGAAACGACCCGCCCGGGTATCAGCCCCAGACCCTTGTGAAGACCGAACTCCTCGCCCTGCTCGAACAGCAGCTGCATGCCGAGGCATATGCCCAGCAGAGGAGTGCCGCTTTGTGCGGCTTCGATCACCGCATCGTCAAGCCCGGTCGCGCGCAGCTTATCCGCCGCGTCGCCGAACGCGCCCACTCCGGGCAGCACGACTTTGTCCGCACAGAGTATGCGTTCGGGGTCTGAAGTGACCTCGGCTTCATATCCGATATACTTGAACGAGCAGCGCAGGGAAAACAGGTTTCCCACGCCGTAATCAACTATCGCGATCATGAGAGCGTGCCCTTTGTTGAGGGGATCTCTTCAGCCGCCGCAGGGTCGATCGATACGGCCTGCTTAAGCGCGCGGGCAGTGGCCTTGAACGCGCCTTCGATGATGTGATGGGAGTTGTTGCCGGAAAGTTGCCTTAAGTGCAGCGTGATGCCCGCGCAGCGGGAAAGTGCGATAAAGAATTCCTGGACGAGCTCAGTGTCAAAAGAACCGACTTTCTGAGAGGGAATGTCCAGCGCACAGTAAAGGGCGCCGCGTCCGGACAGATCCAAGGCGGCAAGTATGAGCGCTTCGTCCATGGGAAGAGTTATATCCCCGTAACGGCGCACGCCTTTTTTGTCTCCCAGCGCCTGCCCGATCGCCGTGCCGAGACAAATGCCTATGTCTTCCACGCTGTGATGGTCGTCCACCCGGGTATCGCCCTTGCAGCTCACCTCCAGGTCGAACCCGGAATGCCGGGCAAACAGGGTGAGCATGTGGTCCAGAAAACCTACGCCGGTATCTACGGCGCTTTTTCCCGTTCCGTCAAGGCAGATCTTTAGCCGTATATCTGTCTCTGCCGTTTTGCGGGTGATCTGAGCTTCTCTCATATGGGAGCCTCCTTCAGGCAAGAATGGTTTCGAGCGCGGTTTTGAGCGCCTGCATGTCTTCTATGGCGCCTATGGTGATGCGGTTGTAATCCCTGATCCGCGGGCTGTTAAAGTGGCGCACCAGGATGCCCTTTTCCTTAAGAGCGAGGTAAAGCTTTTCCCCGTCCATCTTATCTGTGCGGGCGAATACGAAATTGGAAAGTGAGGGGAGCACAGTAAAACCGAGTTTCTCCAGCATATCGGTCGTCCAGGCGCGGTTCCGCTGTATGGTAAGGCAGTTTTGCCGGGTGGCTGCTTCGTCCTCCAGTACGGCGACGCCCAATGCCTGGGTAAAACTGCTGACGTCGTAGGGATTGGTGGAAAAGCGCAGGGTGTTCAGATCCTGTATCAGATCTTTTCCCGCGATAACGAATCCCAGCCGCGCCCCAGCCAGGGAACGGGACTTGGAAAACGTCTGGACCACCGCGAGATTGGGACATTTTTTGACCAATGGCACGCAGCTCTCCGCGCCGAAATCCACGTACGCCTCGTCAACTATCAGCACGTCGTCCGGGCGGGATAATGCTAACGCTTCGATTTCGTCCCGCTTTAGGGCGATGCCGGTGGGGGCGTTGGGGTTTGCCAGGAACACAGTGCCTCTTTTGCCCCGATAATCTTCCAGCGCGAGCGAAAAATCGTCCCGCAGGGGGATCTCCTCGTAAGGCAGGCGGTTGACGTTCGCGTAGACCTTGTAAAAGCCGTAGGTTATGTCCGGGAACAGCGCGGGCGCGTCATCACTGCAGAAAGCCATGAACGAAAGGTTTAGCGCTTCGTCGGAGCCGCCCGTGACCATTATCTGCCCGGCGAGCACGCCGTATACTTCCGAAAGCGTATTTCGCAGTTCAACACACTGGGTGTCCGAATACAAACGGTAAGGGCGCGCGCGGCGGTTGGCTTTTTCGATGACGTCAGCGCTTACCGAAAAGGGAGACTCGTTGGTATTGAGCTTTATATAGGTCTGACCGGAGGGCTGTTCGCCCGGTACATACGGCTCCAGATCCCGGTAGCGGGACGAGATAAAGCGGCTCATCAGTCTTCCTCCGTGCGGATCAGCACGCTTCTGGCGTGAGCGTCCAGTCCTTCGGTGCGGGCAAACAGCGCCACGTCCTTTGCGACGCTTCTGAGCGCGTCACGGGAAAAGTAGGTGTACTGAGTCTTCTTCACGAAATCGTCAACCGAGAGCGGGCTTGAAAAGCGGGCTGAGCCTATGGTGGGCAGCGTGTGGTTGGGACCGGCCAGATAGTCGCCCAGCGCTTCGGGGCAGTCCCGTCCCAGGAACACGGAGCCGGCGTGCTTTATGCCGTCCAGCCAGTCGAAGGGGTTGTCCACACACAGCTCAAGATGCTCCGGAGCGATCTCATTGGCTATGTCTATCGCGGAACTCAGATCGTCAGCGACTATAATCTTGCCGTTTTCGTCTATGGATACCCGGGCGATGGCCTGTCGGGGGAGCAGGGGCAGCTGTTTTTCTATCTCCTGCTGCACTTTTACCGCCAGCTCCATGCTGTCCGTGACAAGCACGGCGGAGGAGAGATTATCGTGCTCCGCCTGGGACAGCAGGTCCGCAGCCGCGTGCGCGGGAGAAGCCTTGCCGTCGGCAACTATCAGTATTTCGCTGGGCCCCGCGATCATATCTATCGCCACATGCCCGAACACCTGCCGCTTTGCTTCCTCCACGAAAGCGTTGCCCGGGCCGACGATCTTGTCGACTTTGGGCACGCTATCGGTTCCGTATGCCAGGGCGGCGATGGCCTGCGCTCCGCCCATCTTGAACACGCGGGTGACACCGGCTTCCCTGGCGGCGCACAGGATGGCGCCGTTGACCTTGCCGTCCGGACCCGGAGGAGTGGCCATATAGATCTCGGGGCAGCCCGCGATGCGGGCGGGGATCACATCCATAAGCACGGTGGAAGCCAGAGGCGCCGTACCGCCGGGCACATACACGCCCGCCCGCTGTATGGGCAGGACCTTCTGGCCCATCACCACGCCGGGCCGCTCGTTCAGGATAAACGAATTGCGGACCTGCCGGGAGTGGAAAGCGCGGATGTTTTCGGCGGCTTCCCTAACCACTCTGAGAAACTCGGGATCCACCGTACGAACTGCCTGTTCGATCTCTTCATCGGACACCGCCAGGCTGTCCAGTTGTACGCGGTCAAATTTCTCCGTATATCTCTTCAATGCTTCGTCGCCGTTTGCCTTTACGTCGTATATGATCTGGGAGACTGTCCCTGTCACGTCCATTTTGGGCTGAGCGCGGCTGAATACCTCGGAGTTCGGGACTTCACCGTATCTAAGTATCCTTATCATTTTATCCTTCCTTCACGGACAGCGCCGCAGCCAGGGCGTCCATCTGTTCCTTCCTGAAATAATAGCTGGCCCGATTTGCGATAAGGCGGGCGCTTATGGGCATTATGGTCTCCAAAACCGTCAGATGGTTTTCCTTAAGAGTAGTTCCGGTCTCAACTATGTCCACGATAACGTCGCTTAAGCCGATTATGGGGGCGATCTCTATGGAACCGTTAAGGTGGATGAGCTCGATCTCCCGGCCTTTTTTTGCGTAATGCATTTTGGCGATGCGGCTGAACTTGGTGGCGACCCGGAGCGTGCGCTGTTCGTCGGGGAAGAAACCTTCCTTGCCCGCCACGCACATGCGGCATTTGCCCGTATCCAGGTCAGCCAGCTCCAGCACGTCAGGCTCATACTCCAGCAGGATGTCCTTGCCGGCCACGCCCAGGTCGGCGGCTCCGCGCTCGACGTAGATAGCCACGTCGGAAGGCTTTGCCCAGAAATAGCGCACGGACAGCTCGGGATTGTCGAATATGAGCTTCCGGCTCTCGGAAAGCACGCCCGGACAGGGGAAGCCGGCTTCGGCAAAGCGGGCGTACACCTTTTCGCCCAGGCGTCCCTTGGGCAGGGCGATGTTAAGATTCATAAAGCACCTCCCCTTGCTGAGTGAGGGTCGCAATCTGTCCGAACCGCCGGGACTGGGGGACGGAGCGCATGCAGCTTACGCTCTTGCCCTGCTTTTGCAGGGCGTGGACCGCATTCAGTATGAGCGCCGCGTCCGTTCCTTCGGTATACAGCAGCAGCACATCCGCGTCGGGGGCGGGGGAGTCGTCCAGGCGTTCCAGCGTGTCCAGATACACGGCAAAACCCACCGCTTTGGCCTGACGACCCATTTTCCGCATCAAGCGGTCGTACTGTCCGCCGGAGATCACCCGTTCGGGAATGCCGTCCACATAGCCCTGGAACACCAGACCGTTATAATAAGCAGGATCGTTGACGACCGAAAAGTCGATGCGGACGGAAGCGTAAGCGTCCGTGCCCATCAGCGCCCGGGTGACCTGGCAAAGCGCTTCGGATTCTTCGGAGCAGCCCAGCTCATTTAACACGGGCAGAACGGCTTCGGGAGCTCCCGACAGTCCCGCCAGCTTTATCAGCCTGTCTGCCGCGCCGGGATCGGTGCTCTTTTCGGCGCACAGCGCTGCAAGCTCATGAATGCTTTTGCGGTTTATGAAGGACAGTGCAAGACGCTGGTCTTCCTTATTAAAACCCGCCTGTTCCATCAGACGTGAAACGGCGCCCAGGTGAGAGAGGGTCAGCACGCTTTTATCAGAGATCACCTGCAGGCTCTCGGCTGCGAGCAGCAGCATCTCTGCCAGATGGCAGGCGTCGACTTCGCCTATGCATTCCACGCCCGCCTGCATGATCTCCCGGAAAGAATGTGAATAGCCGGCCACCCGGTATACGTTTTCCTGATAGTACACCTTTTGCACCGTGCCGGGTTCATCGCGGCCGGAGCGCACGATGGACAGGGTCACGTCGGGCTTCAGCGCCAGCAGCTTGCCGTCGGTGTCGTGAAACGTTATCACGCTGCCGGACACCAGGAAGTCACGGTTGTCGGCGTACAGGTCGTACTCCTCGAATTTGCGCATTTTGTACTGGGCATAGCCGTATTTGCGGTACAGTGCCCTCAGCGCCATCAGGATCAGTTCTTCTTTTTTCAGTATGCCGTCCGGAATGTTCATTTTGCCGTCTCCGATGCTTTAATCTTTTCTATTGCCCGCCGATAGCCGCCGGTGCCGTACACCAGACACCTGTTGACCCTGCTGATCGTGGCGGGACTCACGCCGGTCTTCGCGCCTATGTCCTGGTATTTCATGCCCCGGTCGAGCAGCATTGCCACCTGGAGGCGCTGGGAAATATCCTTAAGTTCCTTGATGGTGCACAGATCCTCGAACAGGTCGTAACACTCTTCCAGGCTGCCCAGACTCAAAAGAGTCCTAAAAAGCTGATCGGTAGCCTCATTATGAATGCCTGTCATGCCATGCCTCCCGCATTGATCGGATGATTACATGTCGCATTATATCATGATAGCATAGTGAAGTAAAGCAAAAAACATGTTAAGAGTGACTCGTCCGTAATGTCTGCGGGAATGGGGGAGCGGATCCCTTCGTAACCTAAACTTTTCAAAGAAAACTGTTGACAAAACGGGAGGGGAGCTATATAATATTAAAGTCGCTTGTGAGGCACGGTCTTAGGATCATATGGTTCGGGGCGTAGCGCAGCTCGGTAGCGTACGTGCTTTGGGAGCATGGGGTCGCAGGTTCAAATCCTGTCGCCCCGATGAGGATGGTACGACCTCTTGGTCAAGCGGTTAAGACATCGCCCTTTCACGGCGGTAACACGGGTTCGAGTCCCGTAGAGGTCGTAAAGATTCTGGCTGTCAGGTGACAAAGACGAGGGCCTTTAGCTCAGTTGGTCAGAGCAGTCGGCTCATAACCGATCGGTCCGGGGTTCAAGTCCCTGAAGGCCCAGCATGGTCCGGTAGTTCAGTTGGTTAGAATGCCAGC
>JAIKYG010000091.1:0-11510 GCA_024683475.1 Clostridiales bacterium
TGCTCGTCGCACACGATCGGTATCTCTTTATTGATGAGAGGCAGCACGACATGGCACCCATGCAGGTGCTTATAGCGCTCGTCTTCCGCGTTAATTGCCACGGCGGTATCGCCCAGCATCGTCTCGGGCCTGGTGGTGGCAAGCTCCAGCATCTCGCCGGTCTCCTTTACGGGATACAGCAGGTGCCAGAAAGAGCCGTTCTGCTCCTCGTACTCGACTTCGGCATCGGAGATGGAGGTCTGACAGCAGGGGCACCAGTTGATCATGCGCCAGCCCTGATATATGAGGCCTTTTTCGTACAGGCGCACAAAAGTCTCCCTGACGGCTCTTGAAAGTCCCTCGTCCATGGTGAAGCGCTCACGGGACCAGTCGCAGCTCACGCCCAGCTTTCTTAACTGCTTTACGATGCGTCCGCCGTATTCTTTTTTCCAGTCCCACACGCGATCGATAAACGCTTCACGGCCCAGATCGTGTTTGGTTAAGCCTTCCTTGCGCAGCGCTTCCACGACCTTGACTTCCGTCGCGATGGCGGCATGATCCGTTCCGGGCAGCCACAGGGTAGGATCGCCTTTCATGCGGTGGTAGCGGATAAGCACGTCCTGCGGCATTTCGTCAAGCGCGTGACCCACGTGCAGCTGACCGGTGATGTTGGGCGGCGGCATAACGATGGTAAAGGGCTTCTTTCCCTTGATCATCTTGGGCTTGAACGCGCCGGACTCCTCCCACATTTTATATATCCTGTCTTCCATGTCCTTCGGGGAATAAACTTTGGCCATGGCGAATTCTTTTGCGTTTTCCATTTTTATATCCTCCGTAATCATTTGTTTTCAGTATTTGTCTTGATCTGTTTAAGCTGTTTAATGCTGTTGCTGATATATGTATACAGGGCTACGAAGCTGGCGACCGTTGCGACAAGGGTCATAAATCTGCCGACATCCTGGAGCCACTTGACGCCGTGCCAGGGTTCGATGACATACGCCGGGAAAATGAGTATTATGGCAAGACAGAACAGCGCCGTGGCCACTTTCCCGAATATGCTGGAATGCACGACTATGCCCTTTGAAAGCATGAACACTCCCCCGACGACCATGAACACTTCTTTTGCCAGTATCAGCAGGAAGACCCACTTGCTCAGCACTTCCATGCCTTCAGGCGCAAGCAGCCCTTCGTGCATCAGGCAGTACAGCATGCATACTATCATCAGCTTGTCCGCCAGCGGGTCGATGAGCTTTCCGAAGCTGGATATCTGATGCAGTTTTCTTGCCAGGTAACCGTCAACGCCGTCCGTAAGACTGGCTAAGGTGAATATCCCAAGCGATATATATCTCTGCTCCGGATAAGCGTAAAACGCGATGGCGAATACGGGCACCAAAAGTATCCTGATCAGCGTCAGAAGATTTGGTATTGTAACGAGCCTGGAATCATCGTTCTGCAAAACAAAAATCCTCCATTTTCAGTATATGATTATACCACAAAATGAGAGGATACTGATATAAAATGTATGTAAACTAAGGGGATTATTTGGCTTTTCCCAGCGTCAATCGGGCGGTGAAACACCCGTCTGTTTCTTCGGTTTCAAACGACCCGCCGTGCAGGGAAGCGATCTTTCTGCAGCTCTTTAAGCCTATGCCGCTGGAGTTGGTATTTGCGGGTCTGTCAGAAACATGATTCGTGACCTCAAAAAACAGTCTTCCTTCCCTTACCTCCGTTTTCTGTATGACAGGTTGCGCCTTATCGGCATATTTTACTATGTTTGAAGATATGTTGTCCATCACCCTGCGCATCAGATTAACGTCGATATTCAAACTGATCTCGTTTTCCGACGGTATAGACTGCGTCTCAAAGCCCGCCGCTTCAAGTTCGGCGGCTTCCTCATCCCACAGCTGGCTTAAGCACATGACCGCGTCCAGTTCCCGGGCGTTGCTCAGACCCGCGTCTTTGCCGTACACAAGGAAATATTCGAACATATCGTCCGTCATTTCTTTTATCTGGTACGCGCGTTTCAGGGCATTCTCTGCATACTCCTTGTCTGTTTCATCATCGATCTTTCTGTTCAGTATCTCAAGATACCCTGTCAGCGCGGTAAGAGGCGTTCTTAAGTCGTGGGACATATCCCGCATAAGCTCGCTTTGGGAAGTTTTCATGTCTTCCTCTTCTTTGAGCCGTTCGACGAAGGATTGGCGCATAAGCTCCATATTCTCAGCCAGCATCCCGATTTCGTCCGTTCCCTTTACGGTGATCGGAACTTCAAGTTCTCCCCCCGCCATGCTGTTTAATTGGGCAGAGAGCCTTGAAATATATCTCGTCTTATGCCCCACCAGCAGCAGGAAACAAACCGCGAATACCGCAAACGCGCCGACAGAAGACGCGAACATCAATATCCTTTTGGCGGAGTACATGGGAAAATACATTACTCTCACTATCTTCGATCTTGAAAGATCGCCGTTTGATGATACGGGGCATGTATACCAGTAATCCTGATATTCGCTTTGCAGCACTTCATATACCGAAGCGGGATCCTGCAAAGACGAATACAGAAGCGTGGCGGTCTGAGTGCCCGTGAAATGACGCCCGGCGTTGTATACCGCAACGATCAGGTTCTTTTTATCGCCAAAGAACCTGTCGTTTGTTTCGAAAGCCGTAATATCGCCTTTGGCGTTTTTGTTGACATAGGCGATAAAATCCGCGAACACTGCTTTTTCATGCGACATGACGGTCTTCCGGGAATAAATCTGATCGTCAATGATTTTCTCTCCGCAATACCTCGCAAGCAAAAAGCTTCCGCCCGCAAGCAGCAGACTGAGCAGCGCGCAGAGGATCAGTTTTACATTCAGCTTCCTAATCAATCCGGTAGCCCTTCCCCCATACGGTCTTGATTATGGCGTCCTGACCGGTCTCTATCTTTTTGCGCAGATTTCTGATGTGCACCATAAGCGTGTTGTTGCAGGAATAAAAATACGTTTCGTTCCAGACCTCTTCGTAAAGCTCTTTTGCCGAAAGCACCTGCCCCTTATGTTTTGCCAGGGCCAACAGTATGTTGAATTCTATATCAGTAAGCGGAAGCAGCTGACCGTCCCGTTTTGCCTCCATGCGTTTTTGATCGATCGTTATGTCACCGGCAAAAAGGTTTTCGTTTAGTTCTTCCTCTGCTTTGCCCCTGTACACATAATACCTTCGCAGCAAAGCTTTGACCCTTGCCAGCAGTTCCGTATACGAAAAAGGTTTTGCAAGATAATCGTCGCCGCCCGCCGAGAAACCCATGGCTTTGTCTTCGACCTGGGTCCTGGCAGTCAAAAACAATATTGGCGCGCTGGTGGTATTCCTGAGTTCCCTGCATACCTGATATCCGTTTAAGCCGGGCATCATCACGTCCAATATATACAAATCAACGTCCTCTGACGCTTTTTCCAGCGCCTGCTGCCCGTCGGCGGCTTCGATCACCTCAAAGCCTTCCCCTTCAAGCAGTATCCTGCCGACTTCCCTAATATCTTTATCGTCATCCGCCAAGAGTATGATCTTTTTTCCGTCCATATAATTCCTCCTGTTAAAATTGTAGCACAGGCAAGTACGCTTGTCAAAACCCGGAAAGCCGGTTATCGGCGAACTTAAGAAATGTTAAGCATTATACCAAT
This sequence comes from Clostridiales bacterium, assembly GCA_024683475.1. Taxonomy (GTDB): domain Bacteria; phylum Bacillota; class Clostridia; order Christensenellales; family Aristaeellaceae; genus RUG14130. The sequence continues at coordinate 3,633 of JAIKYG010000091.1, forward strand.
TCAAACTTAATGATTTTTGCCATATAATGTGTCCACGCTTAGGAGGTGAGGATCGTGAAAAAGCTGATCGCGATAATGACTGTCATGTTTCTCGTCAGCTTTTGTTTCGCCGAAGCACCGGCGCTCACCGTAAACGGCACGGAGCTCGACCCCGGATACGTTAGCGCATGCATGTTCCTGACCTTCCGTTCCTACGACGACACCGTACAGTATTATGATTCTACTCTCGGTATCAATTACTGGGATCTTGAATATGACGACGGCTCTACCGTGTTTGACAGGGTGAAAGCGGACGGTTTCAAAAACCTGGTGATGCAGACCGTGCTTTGCTCATATTCCGACGATCTGGGAATAATCCTTGATACGGACGATCTAAGCGAGATCTCATCCCAGGCCGAGACGATAAGCGCTGACAGCGGTTTCCCGCGCGAAAAGATGATCGAGGCGCTCACCGCCCGCGAGCTATCACAGCGCGTTTACGGCGCCCTGGTCAGCGCTCAAAATGTGGATGCCGATTCCGTTCTGAGCGGTGTGAACAAGGCGGATTACTCCCTTAGAGCCCAGTACCTGTTCATACCTTACAGTGCCTACCGTGAAGATGCCGAAACGAAGGCGGCATGCTGCGAACTGTTAAGTTCCCTCTCCCGTTTCGGCGGTGACTACAAACAGGCTGCGAAATTCAATCCGGGTGTGGAAGTCGGAGAATTCGGCCTGTCTGAACTTGACGGCGAACTTCGAAGGACTGCCGTGTCTCTTTCGGAGAGCGTACCGTCAGACGTTATAGATACCGATCTGGGTCTTTTCGTTCTCCGCGCGCTTCCCCTTAGCGGCAGCGACGATTACAGGGACGCTTGCGAAATGGCTCTGCACGAGGCGAAAGAGAAGGCGTTCCAGAAAGAGTACGAAAAGCTGTACCGTGAAGCCGAATACACTATGGACGGTGCGTTCTGGGACAGCTTAACCCCGCCCGAGATAAACTGATATTACCGGGTCGTTCCCGACTAATATATCAATCAGATAACAAACGGAGGTATAAATTATGAAGAAGAAACTATTATCCGTCATCCTTGTGTTTACGCTTGCGCTCGGCGCTTTCTGCGCAGTGGCGCTTACCAACGATGAAGCGACAGAGATCGCGAAACAGGTCACCGAAACCACAACCGACAAATCCCAGATATCTAGCCCCTTTATCGGCGTGATAGATACCGTGCAGAAGAGTGTCGTAGGCATCAACAACTATCAGAAATACTCCTACTCCAGCTACGGCAATAACTTCGGCTTCGGCTTTGGTTACGGAAACCGCGGCAACCGTTCCACCCAGACAGTCGAACGGCTGGCTGCGACCGGCAGCGGCGTAGTGGTCTATAACGGCCTCGTGCTCACCAACTACCATGTTGTCGAAGACGCTACCCGCCTGACCATCAGCGTGCTCGGTGAAGAAAACGAGTACGAATGCATACTGGTAAGCTACGACGAAGCAAAAGACCTGGCTGTAGTCTATGCCTCGGATCTTGACGTCAGCCCCGTTCAGCTGGGCGACAGCGAACAGCTGCAAGTCGGCGAATGGGTAATGTGCGTAGGCAATCCCCTGACCGATGAACTCAAAGGCACCGTGACCGTCGGCATCATCTCCGCCCTTGACAGGGAGATCGCGTCCGATACCATAACCGACCGTTACGGGCTCAGGACCGAAAACGTGAACACCATGATCCAGACTGATGCCGCGATCAACGAAGGCAACTCCGGCGGAGGACTGTTCAATACCCTGGGTCAGCTGATGGGTGTTCCAAGCATGAAGATGTCCTCCGGTTCTTATGGCCGCGCTTCCGTCGAAGGCATCGGCCTTGCGATCCCTATCAACACCGCCAAGCCTATCATCTCCGAAGCCATAATCAAGGTGCTGACCGGCAGCGTAAGCGCCCCCACTTCCGAGACTAAAGCCAAGGACGACAACACCACCGCCGCTTCCACCGATAAGCCCATGCTGGGCGTGACCGGCGCCATGGTCAACCAGAACAATTACTACGCTGTTTACGCCGGCAAGCTGCCTTCCGGAATGATGCTGGACGAAGTGCAGGACGGCAGCCCCGCCGCTATGGCCAAGGTAAAAGACAGCTCTTCCGCGTCGCAGGACATCGGTTACGGCCTTAAGCATAACGATATCATCGTTGAGATAGACGGCCAGATCGCATCCAGTTTCGACGTGATCCGCGACGTTCTCGCCTCTCACTCCTACGGCGACACGATAGACGTTAAGGTCTACCGCAGCGAAGGCCTGGACGACGCCCAGACCCTGGATGACATCACCGGCGTAGGCTACATAGACTTTACCGTCGAACTTTTCAAGTTCAACGTGGAATCCTAAACAAACACAAATAAAAAAGGGCGCGGAGTTTTCCGCGTCCTTTTTCGTGCTTCTAATCTTCCCTGACGTAATAATGTCTCGCTATCCATCTGCTGAGACCGTCGAGTCCCGGATAGATTATTCGCTCGTTGATGTTCATCTGATCCAGAAGATCCCTTATGTCCCAGCGGATCTCTTTCGCAATAACGTATTTGACGGTCATCGATGTATGGCTGTCAAAAAACGCCTCGATATCCTTTATGCCAGAAGGGATGACGGAGAAAAACGAATACTGGTTTATTATCCTCTGAGATATAGATGGCGGTTCCAGCGTGACCATGGTCTCGTCCCCCATGTCCTCGTCGTATCGGGACAGGCTTCCTGCAAGTTCCGTAAGCATATCTACCGAAAACGTGGAGGTCTTTATCTCTTCCAGCCTGCGCTTATATCTTTCGGGCAGCGTTTTGTTCATGTCGTCAACCGACATCCTCCAGACCGCGCAGTCCCTCCTGTCCATTTTGGACAGATTACCCTCATTTACCGCGAAGTGCAGCGCTACGAGCGGCGAGCGAGTCCAGTCCATGAGCCGTGTGGGCAGACCGTAATGCTGACCCACTATCATCTGCTTCCATATGGATTCGTTTAAGGTCGGGTCCTCTATGCTTGCATATTTCGTAAAGTATCTCAGTATGCTGGGCTCCAGTTCCTGGCTTTTCGAACCGCAGGTGCGGTTAAGGCTGGTGTTCAATCGAAACTTAGCGTCCGGCTGTCCGCGATAGTAATAATCGCTTCTCAAGCGGTTTATGCCATCGTTCCGTTTCTGGTCGCTTATCAGCTCGAGGACTCCGTCGATACTGTCTATTTTTACGGTGGTTATCATCTGAACCTCTTACGCAAACACGCCCCGCGCTGTATTAACGCGAGGCGTGCCGTTATTTGTCTTACGCCTGAGCTTTGACTTTCCTGAGGTGTACGAACCTGGGCAGGCCGTTTTCGTAAGTGAGCTTGGTCTGGCCCTGGATAAGAGGCAGCGCGTACTCGATGAACTTCTCGTTTACGTTGTCGCCTTCCTCATTGATCCACTCCCTGGGCACTTTCTTTTCGGCATTGGCCACTATGGTCAGATCGAACAGCTTGGTCTCGCACTTGTACTGACCGTTTTCGCGGCTGCACTCAAAGCCTACCATCTTGTCGGTCACGCCGGCAATGGCGCTGTTGGCGGCCGCCTGGCCCGCCATGAAGCTCTCTTCGATATCGGTGTTGGAAGCGCAGTGTGCGGCGCATCTCTGCAGCAGGCTCAGTTCGATGCCGCGCACCTTGGCGCCGGTGGCGTTTTTGCACTCGTTGGCCAGGAAAGCCGCCAGACCGCCCAGCTGCTTGTGGCCGAAAGCGTCCACAGCGGCGTCCTTGACCGCGTATTCAACTATGAACTGGCCGTCCTTGTCGTGAATGCCTTCGCTCACGGCTACCAGCACGTTCTTGTTGCGGGCATAAATGTCCTTGACCTTTTCGATGAACTTGTCCATGTCGAAATCGACTTCGGGCAGGTACACCAGATCGGGCCCGTTACCGGTCAGACCCGCCAGAGCGGCAGCGCCGGTAAGCCAGCCCGCATGACGGCCCATGCACTCGACTATGGTGATCATGCCCTTGTCGTATACATGGCAGTCGCGGTACACTTCAACCATGGAAGTAGCGATGTACTTGGCGGCGGAAGCAAAACCGGGGCAGTGATCCGTGCCGGCAAGGTCGTTGTCTATGGTCTTGGGGATGCCCATGCACCTGACTTCATAGCCGTTCCTGAGCATGAACTTGCTGATCTTGTTGCAGGTATCCATGGAGTCGTTGCCGCCGTTGTAGAAGAAATAGCGGATGTCGTACTTTTTGAACATCTCAAGGATCCTTACGTAATCGGTCTCGTCCTCGTCGGGATCCTTTATTTTATAGCGGCAGGAGCCCAGTGCGGAAGAGGGCGTATATTTCATGAGCGCCAGCTCCTCGGGGTCTTCCTGGCCCAGGTCGAACAGGTTGTCGTTGAGCAGACCCACGATGCCGTTCTGCATGCCGTAGACTTTGGTGATTACGTCGCTGTCCAGCGCGGCCTTTATCGCGCCGTACGCGGAAGCGTTGATAACTGAAGACGGTCCGCCGCTCTGGCCGATGACCGCAGCGCCTTTGAGTATAGCCATAAACTGATACCTACCTTCTCAAATAATCTTGTGGAAATATATCACATTTGCTCGATTATGTCAATATCGCCCGCCCTCCTCAGCCGCCTGTGCCTTGACTTTTAACAGAACATGTTGCATAATATAGCAGGTAACTCACTTAAGAAAGAAGGAGATTCACTATGGCAATCGTAACCTCCAAAGAGATGTTCAAAAAGGCCTATGACGGCGGCTACGCCATAGGCGCTTTCAACGTCAACAACATGGAAATCGTACAGGGCATCACCGAGGCCGCTATGGAAGAAAAAGCGCCCCTCATCCTTCAGGTGTCCAAAGGCGCCAGGGCTTACGCCAAGCACGTATACCTCATGAAGCTCATCGAAGCCGCTATCGCCGACGCAGAGCAGTCCGCGGGCTTCGATCTTCCCATCGTAGTTCATCTGGACCACGGCGACAGCTACGAGCTGTGCAAGAGCTGCATCGACGGCGGTTTCTCTTCCGTCATGATCGACAAGTCCGGTGAGAGCTTCGAGGAAAATATCCGCATCACCAAGCAGGTCGTTGAATATGCTCACGATCACGGCGTTGTGGTCGAAGCCGAGCTGGGCACCCTGGCCGGCGTTGAGGACGAAGTCAAGGTCTCTGCCGAAGATTCCTCCTACACCCGTCCCGAGGACGTGCAGGAATTCGTTGAGCGCACCGGCTGTGACTCTCTGGCCATCGCCATCGGCACCTCTCACGGCGCTTACAAATTCACCGCTGCGCAGTGCACCAGGAACGAAAAGGGCATCCTCGTGCCCCCGCCGCTCAGGTTCGACATTCTGGACGAAGTGTCCCGCCGTCTGCCCGGCTTCCCCATCGTTCTGCACGGTTCCTCCAGCGTGCCCCAGGATTATGTAAAGATGATCAACGAAAACGGCGGCAAAATGCCCGACGCCGTCGGCATTCCCGAGGAGCAGCTGCGTCAGGCCGCCCGCGGCGCCGTCTGCAAGATCAACATCGACTCCGACCTGCGTCTTGCCATGACCGGTTCCATCCGCAAGTACTTCAACGAGCATCCCGATCACTTTGACCCCCGTCAGTACCTGAAGCCCGCCAGGGCCAACATCAAGGAACTGGTGAAGCACAAGCTGGTCGACGTGCTGGGCTGCGCCGGCAAGGCATAATCTTTAAACCAGTCATTTTTGCGGGTCAATCTTTACGGTTGACCCGTTTTTATTGCTCATTCGGCTTGCGCATTTTACATGAGTGCTGTATAGTACTGTCCGAAAACATATAAAGGTGAATGCATATGACTAAGAACTATGACGTTATAATCATCGGCGCGGGTCCGGGCGGGATCTACGCCGCGTACGAACTGAACAAGCTCGCTCCGGAACTTAAGGTAGCCGTCATCGAAGCCGGACATCCTCTCGAAAAAAGGGCGTGCCCCATAGATGGTGAAAAGATCAAGTCCTGCATCCGCTGCAAAAGCTGCTCAATAATGAGCGGATTTGGCGGCGCCGGCGCGTTTTCAGACGGCAAATACAACATCACCAACGATTTCGGCGGCACACTGTACGAATATATCGGCCGCAAAACAGCGCTCGATCTTATGCACTATGTGGACGAGATAAACCTTGGAATGGGCGGCGAAGGCACGAAGATGTACACTTCCATAGGCTCGTCTTTCAAGAAGCTGTGCATACAGAACAAGTTGAATCTTTTGGACGCGCACGTCAGGCATCTGGGCACGGACATCAACTATATCGTACTCACAAACCTTTATGAGCATTTGAAAAACGGGATAGACTTCTATCTTGACGAACCGGTGCTCGATCTGCGTCATTCCGGTGAAATGTATGAAGCCGTTACAGCAAAAAACACTTTCTGCGCGCCTTACTGCATAGTGAGCGTAGGCAGGAGCGGATCCAAGTGGCTTGAAAAGACCTGTGCCGAATTGGATATACCCACCCGCTCCAACCGAGTCGACATCGGCGTGAGGGTCGAGCTGCCCGCCGTCGTATTCGATCACCTGACAAACGAGCTCTATGAAAGCAAGATCGTATACCGCACGGAGAAATTCGAGGACGACGTGCGCACTTTCTGCATGAACCCCAGAGGCGCTGTCGTGACGGAAAACACAAACGGCATAGTAACCGTAAACGGGCATTCATACGAAGACGAGAAGCTGAAGACCGAAAACACCAATTTCGCGCTGCTGGTCAGCAAGCATTTCACCCAGCCCTTTAACGATTCCAACGGCTACGGCGAGAATATCGCGCGCCTCAGCAATATGCTGGGCGGCGGCGTCATAGTGCAGCGTTTCGGAGACCTGATGCGCGGACGCAGGTCCACCGACAAGCGGATAGACGAAAACACCGTAGTCCCCACGCTGTCCGCAACGCCCGGAGATCTAAGCCTTGTGCTACCGAAGCGGATCCTGGACGGAATCATCGAAATGATAAACCAGCTTGACAAGATCGCGCCCGGCACAGCAAACGACGACACCCTGCTGTACGGCGTGGAAGTTAAGTTCTACAACATGGAAGTCGAAGTGTCGCCGCGTCTTGAGACCAATCATAAAAATCTGTTCATGATAGGCGACGGAAGCGGTATAACCCATTCCCTCTCTCACGCCTCGGCAAGCGGCGTGTTCGTCGCCAGGGAGATCGCTTCAGAAGCAAAGTAAATCCAAACAAAAAAAGCTTCCGGAAACGGAAGCTTTTTCGTTTTGCTGTTTATTTCAGGAAAAGCTCGATCACGGGGACGGTCACGTTGGGTTTGATGGCGGGAAGGTTGATGACCAGCAGGTCCTCGGCTTTGGTAGCGCCTTCTGAGAAATGGTCGACTTTCCCTTCGGTGAACAGCAGTTCGCTGCCGTCGTGCAGGAACTGGGCGTAATCCACCTTGCCTGCCAGACCCTTGAGCTGCAGATGGGCAAACGGATAGGCGAACAGATGCACGTACAGCCGCTTTCCGTCAACGCTCTGGGTCAGCCGGCAGTCGGCAGGCGCTTTGAACTCAGGTTCTGCCATGGTGCAGTTATATATGCTGCGGGAATTATATTTCATCCACTCTTCGTATACTTTCAGCGCGTCAATGGCACGCTTGTCCATATAACCCCTTGAAGTCGGGCCCACGTTCATAAGCAGGTTGCCGCCGATCGATACGGTGTTGATCAGCATCCTGATGAGCATTTCGGGATTCTTCCAGGTCATTTCGTCACGGTAATATCCCCAGGAACCGCTGAATGTCTGGCACGCTTCCCAGGTGACCAGTTCGCCCGTCTCCTTGTGACGCAGCCACTCCAAAGGCTGGTACTGCTCCGGAGTCCAGAGATCCTGCTCCAGCTGTGTGCGGTTGTCGATCATTATGCCCGGCTGA
>JAIKYG010000044.1:0-2721 GCA_024683475.1 Clostridiales bacterium
ACCTCGCCCTTTTTCACGGCTCCGCCGGGCTGCGCGCTCTTTACGGAAGCGACGATGATGTCGCCCACGCCGCCGCTCTGACGGAAGGAGCCGCCCAGTACGCGGAAGCACATGATCTCCTTGGCTCCGCTGTTATCTGCAACCTTTAATCTGGTTTGCGGCTGAATCATAACCGGTTCCTCCTGCTCTTACTTCGCCTTTTCGACGATCTCGACCAGTCTCCAGTGCTTTTCCTTGGAGAGGGGTCTGGTTTCCATCACGCGCACGGTATCGCCTACGCCGCACTCATTGTTCTCGTCGTGAGCCTTGAGTTTGGTGGTGCGGTTCATGATCTTGCCATACAGCGGATGCTTTACACGGGTGCGGATCGCGACCACGATGGTCTTGTCCATCTTGTCGGACACTACTACGCCGACGCGCTCTTTGCGCATGCCTCTTTGTTCGGACATTTGTCTTTCCTCCCTCAGTTCTTAGTCAGTTCGCGCTGGCTGAGAACGGTCTTGATGCGGGCTATGTCCTTTTTGCAGGCACGTACCGCCGCCGTGTTCTGAAGCTGACCGGTGGCCAGCTGGAAGCGCAGGTTGAACAGCTCGCTCTTTTTGTTCATGAGTTCGGTGTCGAGCTCCTGAGTGGTCTTGTCCTTAAGAGTAGTCATAATGTTGTTTTTCATTGCTCTTCACCGCCCGCCTGTGTGTCCTTGGAAATGATCTTGGTTTTGATGGGGAGCTTGTGACCGGCCAGGCGCAGGGCTTCCTTTGCCAGCTCGGCGTCGATGCCGCCCATCTCGAAGAGTACTCGGCCGGGCTTGACCACGGCTACCCAGTACTCGGGGGCGCCTTTACCGGAACCCATGCGGGTCTCGGCGGGCTTCGCGGTTACGGGCTTGTCGGGGAAGATCTTGATCCAGACGTTGCCGCCGCGCTTGGTGGTACGCGTCATGGTCTGACGGGCTGCTTCGATCTGATTGGAGGTGATCCAGCCGGGCTGAAGCGCCACAAGACCATATTCACCGTACGCCAGGAAATTGCCCCTCTGGGCTTTTCCCTTCATGCGACCGCGCTGCTGCTTGCGGTGCATAACTCTCTTGGGCATCAGCATAGCTTATTTGCCTCCTTCCTGAGTGTTGGTGTTGGGAGTGCGGTTCTCCCTGGGCTGCCTGGGGCCGCGGTCACGGAAGTCTCTTCCGTCGCGTCCCTCGCGGCCTTCGCGGCGGTTGCCGGTGGCTTTGACGGAACGGGGGGCGTAGCCCTTGCCCAGGAACTGTCCCTTGTAGACCCAGACTTTGACGCCGATACGGCCGTAGGTGGTGTGCGCCTCGGCAAAGCCGTAGTCGATGTTGGCCCTTAAGGTCTGCAGCGGGATGGAACCCTCGTGATAACCTTCGCTTCTGGCGATGTCGGCGCCGCCCAGACGACCGGAAACGGTGGTCTTGATGCCCTGCGCACCCGCCTTCATGGCGTGGGAGATGACCTGCTTCATGGCCCTTCTGAAGGATACGCGCTTTTCGATCTGCTGGGCGATGTTCTCGGCTACCAGCTGAGCGTCGCACTCGGGGTTCTTGACCTCAAGGATGTTGAGGTTGACGCTGGCGACACCTGCGTAAGCGGCGATTTCCTGCTTCAGGGTCTCGACGTTCGCGCCGCCCTTGCCGATGATGATGCCGGGCTTGGCGGTCCATACGTTGACGTCCATCTTGTCGCCGGCCCTGGCCAGGTCGATGTGGGAGATACCGGCGGCGTTGAGCTTATCCTTGAGCCAGTTGCGGAGCTTGTAGTCTCCCACCAGGTTCTTGGAAAAATTCTTTTTATCGGCGTACCATTTGGCGCTCCAGTCCATTATAACGCCAACGCGCGCGCCATGGGGATTTACCTTCTGACCCATACTATTCCTCCATTACTTCCGGTCGAGCACGACGGTGATGTGGCTGGTCCTCTTCAGGATCACATCAGCGCGGCCGTGGGATCTGGCCCAGTAGCGCTTGTAGGTCGGGCCCTGGTTGGCGTAAACTTCGGCAACGTAGAGCTCGTCGCGATTCTGGCTCAGATTGTTCTCGGCGTTGGCGATAGCGCTGGAAAGCAGCTTTTCTACCACGGGAGAAGCAGCCTTGGGGGTGAACTTGAGGATAGCCAGCGCCTGATCCACCTGCTTGCCACGGATAAGGTCGATGACGATCTTCACCTTGCGGGGAGAAATGCGCACGTGCTTAACTGTAGCGTGGGCGCGGGTATCCTTGTTGGCGTTACGGCTTTCGGCCTTCTGCCTTGTACGAGTTGCCATTCGTCACTTGCTCCTTTCCGTTTATTTCTTGGCGGTGGACTTTTCGCCGGCGTGGCCCCTGAAGGTACGGGTGGGGGCGAATTCGCCGAACTTGTGGCCTACCATGTCTTCGGTGATGTATACCGGCACATGCTTGCGACCGTCATGGATCGCTACGGTGTGGCCGATGAAATCCGGGAAGATGGTGGACGCGCGGCTCCAGGTCTTGAGCACCTTTTTGTCGCCGCTTTTATTCATTTCCTGAACGCGCTTGAGCAGCGCTTCCTGAATGAAAGGTCCTTTTTTAACGGATCTGCTCATTTATCAATAGCCTCCTTCATGCTGTCCGGGTTACTTCTTGCCCGCGCGCTTGACGATCATCTTGTCGGAATACTTGCGATGCTTGCGGGTCTTGACGCCCTGCGTCTTCTTGCCCCAGGGAGACATGGGAGCGGGCATACCTAC
>JAIKYG010000018.1:0-34668 GCA_024683475.1 Clostridiales bacterium
GTCATTTGGATGATCTCGGTTGCTGATACATCATCAGGGGAGAAGCTGCGATAGACCGGCATCTGTGCAATTCTCCGGCATCTGACAGGCCTTGCCATAGCTGCCTCCTTTCTGACATTTGTCAACAATTATCATACCACCAATTTTGACTTATGTCAATAATTCTGCAAGATTTTTATAAAAAATCCCGGGCTGCTGTGTATCGGCGGCTCGAATTTATATTTATACAGTTTATGCAGATGCCCAGACAAATAATTAAAACTTACCCCCTTGGCCTTAAAAACTTACCCCCCTCCCGTCCTGTGCAGCCAAATAATTGAATTGTATCAGAGTTGGCGTCTACATTTCCCCTAACTGAACCACCTTGATACAATCATGTGTTATATTGCTTGGTAAGCGCAAAATAAAGCACACCTCGCGGATGTAAGAGAGAGATGAGATAATAGTGTCCCAAGAATTCCCGAGAAGATTCTCGAGAAAGACAAAGAATGGAGGGACACATTAAGATGGTCGGGAGTGTGCAGGAGCTAAAGCATGCAGCCAGACTGCAAGAATGGTCCGTGCGGGTAGCGGAGTGCCGGAGCAGTGGCATCGGAGTAAAGGCATGGTGTGCGGAACAAGGCATAGCGCTCAAGACATATTACAACTGGGAAAGGCAGATAGTAAAGACAGCCTGTAAGCAATATGCCTTGCCGGATCATGGACAGAGAGGGCCGCTGACGCGCATCGATCCGTACCAACTGCCAGGAAACGAGTGTGAAACCAGTGTACCGGGCATAACGATCCGGCACGGGGAGAGCAGTATCATACTGCCGGCCGGCGTCAACATCGCTCTCAAACAGTCGTGGTATCTTATTTTTCACTTATTTCGTCATAGCCCGAACAAAAAAGCAAGCAGCGACAAATAGCTACATGATCCGGAAAACAACCTTATCCTTGACGATGACCGCAGGCAGAACGCTCAACTTTTTGAGGAAGCATTCTACTCAGGCAGGAATACAGAGAAACAGGAGCAAGCTGCCGACAGCGCCGATGCCCAGATGCTGCTGAAGCTCCTGCAGAACCCCGAAATGGCCACTCTGATTAAGACGCTGGCGAAAAACCTGTAATAGCAACGGTGGGCCTTCTGAGCCAGGCAGGAGCATTTCCCCAGGTTAGACGTAAAAAGCAAACGTGAGCCAACATACGGGCTCACACGGGCAAAAAAAGCAGTGGTTAGTTTACCCACTGCTTTATTAATTAGTCTTTTGTATAAACCAAAGCATTCCAGTTTATTCGTCATTCAGGTACAGAGCCTCGGGATGTTCCTCGAAGAATATCTCCCACAGGTCGCCGTAACCGAATTCTCTTCTGTCTTCCCTGTACCTTTCCTCTTGCACCTGCTTCATATATTCGGGATTGTTTTTGCAGTTTTCATACGCCCATTCGCCCTGCCTTATATACCAGGGATCCTTTTCCTTTTCAAACGTCGGCGGCGGCACAGTCAGTTTAATAAGCCAGTCGCCCCAGCGAATCGTTTCTCCATTGTAGCTTGTCAGCCACAGATACCTGTTCACGTCGTCAGTTTCCAGCCGCCATCTTAAGCTTTCCTCTGAGAACGACACTGGATAGACGAGCTTTTTTTGCCATTCCTTGGGCAGGGGTTTGGAAAAGTCCATGTCTTCGACCCTGGGAGCCCGGCTGATGAGCTCCTCCGTATCGCCTGCCTGTCCGAACAGCAATTCCAACCAATTGTAGGCGATCTGCCATCTGTCATAATCCCAGCCATGCTCCTCCGATATGTCTTCCCAATACCAGTCGTCATCCAAATGCATCGGTTTCGCGTTTGCGTATATCACGTAGCCCTGGCACACAAAAAACTTGCCCGCCAGGTATTCGCATTTAAGATAATGCGCGCGTTCATCCTTACAAAGGTATTCATAGCTCTCCTGCGTCACTTGAGGCAGTTTGGAGATGTCAAAATCCGGAAACAGCATTTCGGCATCTTCCGCAAACGCATCTATCCCAATGCCGGACAGCAATGAGAGCAATAATATAAGTATCAGCGGTCTTTTCATGCCGGGAAAGCCTCCTTTTCCTCCATTATAGCCCTCATGCTTTGTTTGTCAACCTTACTTATTTGTTCTTGGTCTAAACAAACCTCTGTACAGAAGCACAAAACCGTTTGACCCGGAAACCAACCTAACAACTTTTTTAGCACAGTATTCCTTATAGCCTTTAAAACGGAGGCACACTCGAGTATTAGCAAAATCGGAAAATGATTAGCAATTTCTGCTAATAAGTCATAAAAATATTAGCAAAAACCAAAAAGAAAACCGCCGGGCTAACTTGCTCGACGATTTTCCTTTAATGTTAAGATTATGTTACGCGCCTGGCGGGATTCGAACCCACGGCCTTTCGCTTAGGAGGCGAACGCTCTATCCTGCTGAGCTACAGGCGCTTATGGCTGAAAATGTTCGATTTTTGACGTAATTCTGCTGTTTTTCGGCCTTTTTCGAAAATTTGCTAATAAAAGTTGTGCGGTAATATTAGCAAAATCCTCAGGAATGTTAGCAGTTTTTTCTTTTGGGGACCATTTTTTATGTTAACTGGTTGTTACAAAGTGTGCTTCTGCGGCTTACTCAAAAATCAACTAAAATCGACTTGTTTCCGCATTGTGCCTCGGTTACTTCGTTTTGGCAGTTGTTAGGTTCGCCTTTCGCTTAGGAGGCGAACGCTCTATCCTGCTGAGCTACAGGCGCACATGCTTTATTCCGCCGCATCACGGCGGTTTAGCCTTGTAATTTTACGTCATACGGGCGGAATTGTCAATACCCTGCCAAGAGTTTACGCCAAAATAAACTGCGGGGACGCTTAAGGTGCGTCCCCTTTCGCATCAAAGCCTGGTGAGCATCAGCGCGGTGTTCACCGCGAAGCCCGTCAGGGCGAACACGCCGCCCAGGCTGCCTTTGGGCTTTTTCCACGCCAGTATGACCGCCCCTGCCACGGAAAGCCCCAGGGTGATCCACAGCGTGAGCGCGCGGCTTTGATCCAGGTAGATCAGCGCCAGCTGCGCGGCGCACACCAAAGCGGGCACCAGTGCGCCCGGGCAGAAGCCGTTGAGCGCCGTATCGGCAAAGAAGCCCGTGATCAGCGCCAGGCACATTATGTTATTTATCTCGGACCAGTACAGGGGCTTGGAGCCGTACACGTAGCACATCACGTCCACGGCGATGAGTGCCCCCGCCAGCACGCCCTTTAAGCTGCTTTTGCTTTCGCCGCGCACGACCACCAGCGCCCAAAGGGAGAGCAGCGCGGCGAACAGCAGCTTGAGCGCGTCGTCGGGAAAGCCCGCGTACGCCCAGGCGTCCATGGCGCCCGCCTTGCCGTCCCCAATAAGCCACACGGGGGTCATGAAGAGTATGAGCCCCGCCGCCAGCAGCCAGCGTTTTGACACGGGAGCGAACATGACCAGCAGCAGTCCGGCTGCGCACGCCCCCGCCACGATGAATGACAGGGTGTAGTTGCCCACTCCTATCGCGTCCATCAGGCGCGGATAGATGAATTCCAGCGTCCTGATCTCGTACAGAGGCAGCAGCTTGAAGAAGATCACCGCGTATACGAGCATGACCGCCCGCCACGCCGGTGAAGCGCCGCCTTTTGAACCGGAACGTGACTTAGTCATCCTGTTTTTCTGCCCCCAGTGGTTTGATGTCGCCCGTATCGAAGAACGCCGCGAAAGCGTAGCCCTGCTGCTCCAGCTGGTTGAGCTGTTTGGAGAGCTTCCTCTGCTTAAGCACGGTCACCGCGTATTCGCTGCGCAGGGACTGCGCCTTTCTGAGCACGTCCGTAAACGGGGCGTCGTCTTTGTACAAAAGCGCCAGACGCTTGTCTCCCGGCACGGCAAAGCCCTGCTCCGCCAGTATCTGGCAGATGCGCTCGAAACCTATCGAGAAGCCCACCGCGGGAGTGTCCGTGCCCGTGAACTTGCCTATCATGCGGTCGTACCTGCCGCCGCCCGCTATGGCGCCGGGATAGCCAGGCTGCCTTACCTCGAACACGCAGCCGGTGTAATAGCCCTGGCCCCTGGTGAGGGACGCGTCGAATACGGCGGTGTAACCGCCTTCCGACAGCGCGTTGGCCGAGGCGACGATCTCCTCCACGCGGGAGATCACTTCTTCGTCGGAATAGTACTGCCTGACCGCGTCAAGGGACAGGTCTCCCTTTTCCAGCAATGCGCCCAGCCTGTCTACGGCTTCGGCGGGGCATTCCTTGCCCCGGAGCTCCTCGCACACTCCCGAAGCGCCGATCTTGTCCAGTTTGTCAAAGGACACGCACACGCTCTCCAGGCTCTCCGGCGCAAAGCCCATGCCTTCCAGCATGCCGCGCAGTATCCTGCGGTCGTTTATGTTGACGGTAAAGCCCCTGAAGCCAAGCTTGCCCAGGGCGCGGGTGGTCACGTCGATCAGCTCGATCTCCGCCTGGTGGCTCTCGTCGCCCAGTATGTCGATATCGCACTGTATGAACTCCCGCATCCTGCCCTTCTGGGGCCGCTCCGCCCGGTACACCCGGTCGGTCTGGATCACCTTGAACACCCGGGGCAGCGCCTCCTTGTTGGCGGCGTAGAAGCGGGCCAGGGGCAGGGTCAGGTCGTACCTCAATCCCATGTCGCACAGGGCGTCGGGATCTTTGGAAGCAAACGCTTCGTCCAGCTTTTCGCCCCGCTTCATGATCTTGAATATGAGGTTCAGGTTGTCGCCGCCCTCGCTCTTGTTCAGGTTCTCCATGTCCTCCAGTATGGGGGTGGACACCCTCTCAAAGCCGCTGGCGCGGTACGTATCCAGTATTACTCCCCTCACATAGTCCCTAAGACGGGTCTCGGCAGGCAGGAAATCCTTGGTGCCTTTTACGGGATTAGTCTTCATCCGTTCTCCTTTTCGGTCTGTCCGGCCGTTATATCGCTACGGCGAAGGCGTTAATTAGCCGTCCTTCGCCGTTTGAGCCTGCCGATCAGGCGGTGTATACAGGTATTTCTTCGGAGCGTTCCGAAGCAAAGTTCCGGTGTTACTGCTCGGTATCCGTGTTGCCCTGCGGCGCCTGCGGTTCGGGAGCATCCCCGCCGCCCGCCGTGGTCTCCTCCGGCTGCTTTTCCTCCGGTTGTTGCTTATCTTCGGGCTGCTTTTCTTCGGCTTTTTCGGGCGCTTCGGGTTTGGACGCATCGGCGGCTTCCTGCTTGAAGAAGCGGTACGCCTCGGCCTTGGCGGGATCGTATTCCCGGTCTTCCATGAAAGCCTCGAAGGCTTCCCTGTCCAGCTTTTCCTTTTCCATCAGCAGACTGACCAGCCCGTCCAGCTTGTCGCGGTGCTGTTCCAGTATCTCTGACGCGCGCTGCCTGCCCTCGGTTATGAGCCTGCGCACTTCGTCGTCCACGTCGCTCATCAGCTTCTCGGACAGGCCGGAAGAGGTCTGGGCGAACTGGCGGCCCAGGAACACTTCCCTTTCGCCGCTCAGATAGATGGGACCCAGGTCGCTCATGCCGTACTCGGTGACCATGCTGCGGGCCAGGGAGGTGGCGTTTTTGATGTCGCTCGTGCCGCCGGTGGTCACGTCGCCGTACACCAGCTGCTCGGCGCACATGCCGCCCATGGACATGGCGATGTGGGCGCGCAGCCTGTTGGAGGACATATAGTTGGTCTTCTCGTCCGGCAGCCACTTGGTATAGCCTCCCGCCATGCCGCGGGGAATGGTGGTGATCTCCTGCACCTTTTCGCACTCGGGGATGTAGTAGGCGACCAGGGCGTGGCCCGCCTCGTGATAGGCCACCATTTCCTTGTCCTTGGGGGGTATCAGGTGGCTCTTCTTTTCAAGGCCCATGGTCACGCGGTTGATGGCGGACTCAACCTCGGCAAAACCGATCCGGCTTTTGTTTTCCCGGGCGGTCAGCAGGGCGGCCTCGTTCATTATGTTGGCCAGGTCAGCGCCGGTGGCGCCCGCGGTCATGATCGCCACGGTGTGCAGATCCACGTCGGGCGCCAGGGGCTTGCCCTTGGAGTGGACTTTAAGTATCTCCTCGCGGCCCTTCACATCGGGGTAGTTCACCAGCACCTGCCGGTCGAAGCGGCCGGGACGCAGCAGCGCGGGGTCGAGTATGTCGCTTCTGTTGGTGGCGGCCAGCACTATGACGCCCGAATTGGCGGTAAAGCCGTCCATTTCCACCAGCAGCTGGTTCAGGGTCTGCTCCCTTTCGTCGTGGCCTCCGCCCAGGCCCGCGCCCCTCTGGCGGCCTATGGCGTCGATCTCGTCTATGAATATCATGCTGGGGGCGGTCTTCTTGGCCTGGTCGAACAGGTCCCTCACGCGGCTGGCGCCCACGCCCACGTACATTTCCATGAACTCGGAGCCGCTTATGGTGTAGAAGGGCACGCCCGCTTCACCCGCCACCGCCTTTGCAAGCAGCGTTTTGCCGGTGCCGGGAGGGCCGATGAGAAGCACGCCCTTGGGGATCTTGGCGCCCAGCTTGGTGTACTTGTCGGGAGCCTTAAGGAAGTCCACGACCTCCTTCAGCTCCTGCTTTTCCTCCTCCGCGCCCGCCACGTCGGGGTAGCGGATGGGGTTCTTGGAGGGATCCACCAGCTTGGTCCTGCCCCGCACGAAGTTGTTCGCGCCCCGGTTCGCCCCGGACTGCATGCGCATGATGAATATCATTATGCCCACGAACAGCAGTATGGAGATTATGGAGGGCAGCAGCTGCAAGAACACGCTGGGGCCTTCCGCCTCCTTGGTGGAGAAAGTGAAACGGTAGCCGGTGGGGCTCACGCTCTTGCCCAGCACCGATTCGTATATGGCGCCCACGTCCTTGTAGAACTGCTCCGTGGAGGGCAGCGTGCAGGCGAAGTCGTAATACTTGTTGCTGAAGCGCTCGTCGGGTATCAGGCTGTTTTCCTTAAGACCGTACAGCCTGTCCGTCTGGATGAGCACGCTTTTCACCGTGCCGGACTCGTTTGCGCCTTCAACGCCTTCGGAGAGCTTAAGGTCGTTTTCTATCCTCTCCAGCAGCTTTGAATAGCTGAGTTCTTCCGGCTCTGCCATCTGCGTCGGCGTGCCCGTCATGGTGACCACCAGCAGTATGCCCGCTATGATTATCGCGTAAATCGCCAGGGTCCTGAATATGCCCCTTCGTCTGTTATCCAATACAGAATTTCCTCTCTTTCGAAACACTGAACGCTATTTGTCGTTTATTGTATCATAAACACCGGAAAAACGCAAACGTCAAAGTAGGTCAAAATCGTTGCGGGCGCATTAAATGTGTGTAAAAAGCAGTCCGTTTTACGGCAGGCTGCCACGCGGTCAAAAGCCCGCAGCTTTAACTTGCCAAACTTACCTTATAGATGTATAATATAATATCATTTCCTAAAATACGGAAGGTATGCCCATGTCCATTAGATGCTCCGCAAAAGCCCTGATACTCGACGAGGGCAGGCTTTTGCTCAACAAGTGCGTCTCCCACGCGGGAGTCTATTACACCCTGCCCGGCGGCGGCATGCACGACGGCGAGATACTCACCGAGGCGGTCAGGCGCGAAGTGATGGAAGAGACGGGTCTGACCGTCACGCCCATGCGCCTGAGCTGCGTGTTCGAGCGGGTGACCCAGAACGCCCAGGGCGCGGTGAGCGCCCACAAAATGTACTTCGTGTTCCTGTGCCGTCCCGACAAGGACGTGCCCGCGAAGGAACCCGCCGAAAGGGACCTGTACCAGGTGGGCATGGAGTGGCTCACCCTCAAGCAGGCCTCCGAGGCGCCCCTGTTCCCCCGCGTGATACGGGACAATCTGCCTGCCCTGATAGATTACGGCGAGACCCTGTTCCTGGGCAGCGAAAAGCGGGGAGGCGGCTTTGAGAATTCTGGGAATTGACCCCGGCCTGGCCCTGATGGGCTACGGGGTGATCGACTACACGGGCGGGAATTACACCCTGCTGACCAGCGGGGTGATCTCCACCATGGCCCACTCACCCATGCCCCAGCGCCTAAGAACGATCTACACGGGCCTAAGCCAGCTGTTCGACATTTACGAGCCCGACGACGTGGCGTTTGAGGAACTCTTCTTCAACCAGAACGTGACCACCGCGATAGCCGTGGCCCAGGCAAGAGGCGCGGCGCTAGTCGCGTGCGCCCAGAGGACCGAGAACCTTTACGAGTACACTCCCCTGCAGATAAAACAGGCCATCACCGGCTGGGGACGGGCGGAGAAGCAGCAGATGCAGAGCATGGTCAAGCTGCTGCTTAAGCTGGACGCCATAATAAAGCCCGACGACGCCGCCGACGCGGTGGCCGTGGCCCTCACCCACGCCAACTGCCAGCACGCGAAAGAAAACTTCAGGATAAAATAAACCGCCTGCTTTCCCGCGCCCGGCAGCGCGGAGGCGCGGCGATCATACACACGGCACTATAAAATCATTCAGGAGCATATCATGCAGAACACACTTAACGAAAACAGCATCGGCCAGATCATCTACCGCGTGGTGGCGGGCATCCTGTTCGGCTTCGCCAACGTGATACCGGGCGTCTCCGGCGGCACCGTGATGGTGGTGCTGGGCCTGTACGAGCGCATCATCGCCATCATCACCGACTTCTTCAAAAAGATAAAGACCGAATGGAAGTTCTTCCTGCCCATAATCATCGGCATGGGCGTCGCCATAGTGCTGTTCGGCAAGGTCATGAGCGGCCTGCTCTCGAAGCACGCGGAAGTCACCCAAATGTTCTTTATCGGCATCATAGTGTTCTCGATCCCCGGCATATTCAAACACGCCGCGTACAACGAAAAGAAAAAACTGAACATCAAACCCCTGCACGTGGTGATCTTCCTTTTGGTGCTGGCGCTTATGGTGTTCATGTTCCTGTCCGACGCTTCCAGCCAGAAAGAGGCCATAAAGAACGCCAAGGACGCTTCCGCCGAGTACACCGCGGATCACTCCGCGGCAAGGCTGCTGATGCTGGTGGTGTACGGCGCCATCGCCTGCTCCTCCATGATAATCCCCGGCATTTCCGGCAGCCTCGTGATGGTGATGCTGGGCCAGTACAAGGCCGTGATCGACGCCGTGGCGCACTTCGATATAGTGACGCTGCTGCCCTTCGGCATCGGCTGCCTTGTGGGGCTGGTGTTCGTGGCAAAGCTGATCCGCTGGCTGATGAAAAACCATTCTCAGGCCACTTATTCCGCCATACTGGGCTTCGTCATAGGCTCCATACTGCCCGTGTTCCCGGGCTTCCCCGCCGCGGCGCAGGCCGCGCCCCTGATCGCGTTCGTGATCGGCGGAGCGGTGATCACCTTCTTTGAGCTGATCGGCGAAAGGCAGAACAAACAGTAAGACCACCGTATCACCCCGATAATAACCGTCCGAAAGGAGCATATCTTCATGGGCAGATCTCTGGCCGAATGGAAACCCGGCGACCCGATGATAAACGAAAGGGATTACTGGCAGGACCCGAATTACGTGGCGCCCGATCCCGAAAAAGAAAAGCTGGTGCTCAAACTCGCCACGCTTATCACCGACCGTTACCTCAAGAAATTCACCGGCAAGGTCAACAACCGGGATCCCGAGTACTGGATGCTGGACATGATCCTGAACAAGGAGCAGGTCAAATTCCTTCTTAGCTTCAAAAAGACCCGCGTCCCGTACAGCGTCGAGGAGCTCACCCAGAGAAACGGCATGTCCCTTGAAGACTGCCAAAAGATGGTGGAGCGCCTGCGCTGGATAGGCGTGATCGAGCAGAACCGCGCCAGGACCGAGGATAAGCACCTGCAGTACGAGCTGCCCATATTCGTGCCCGGCAGCGCGAAATTCATGATGATGCAGGAGAAGCTCACGGACGAATTCCCCCAGCTGGCCACCTTCTTTAACCTCATGACCCAGCTGCCCCTGGGCGGCATAACCCAGATGGTGCCTCCGGGAGGCAGCGGCATAGGCATGCACGTCATCCCCGTGGAGAAAGCCATAAGCATGGAAAACCAATCCGTGCCGGTGGAGCATCTGTCCCGCTGGATAGACATGTACGACAAGTTCGGCATCTCCGAATGCTCCTGCCGCAAGCAGCAGGCCATGAGAGGCGAAGGCAGCGGCGAGATCCGAGGCAATTACTGCATCGGCATGGGCGACATGGCGGAGTACATGGACGACCGCGGCATCGGGCATTACGTGACCAAAGAAGAAGTCTACGAGATCCTTGCCCGCGCCGAGCGCCACGGCTACGTGCACCAGATAACCAACATAGACGGCGAAGGCAAGATAGTGGCCATATGCAACTGCGCCCCCGGCGTGTGCAACGCGCTTAGGACCAGCCAGCTGTACAACACGCCCAACCTGTCCGCCTCCGCCTACCGCGCCCACGTTGAAAAGGAAAAGTGCGTGGCCTGCGGCAAGTGCGTGGAGGTGTGCCCCGTAGGCGCGGCCAAACTGGGCCAAAAGCTGTGCAAAAAGGACGGCAGCGCGGTCACCTATCCCAAGACCCAGCTGCCCGACGGACGCAAGTGGGGCGTGGACAAGTGGAACTACAACTACCGCGACGACGCCAAGATCAACTGCTACGCAAGCGGCACCGCCCCCTGCAAGACCGCCTGTCCCGTGCACCTGTCCGTGCAGGGCTACATCAAAATGGCCTCCGAAGGCAGGTACGAGGACGCGCTCAAGCTCATAAAACAGGACAACCCCTTCCCCCTGGTGTGCGGCAGCGTGTGCAACCGCAGGTGCGAGGACGCCTGCACCCGCGGCACCGTGGACCAGCCCCTGGCAATAGACGAAATAAAGAAATTCATCGCTTCCCTGGAACTGGACGGCGGCAAGCGCTTCGTGCCCCTGTGCGAAAAGCACGACGGCGGCATGTGGGGCGACAAGTTCAAGGTGGCGGTGATCGGTTCCGGTCCCGCGGGCCTGAGCTGCGCCTACTTCTTAAGGCGGGACGGCTACCCCGTGACCGTGTTCGAAAAGGAAGCCAAACCCGGCGGCATGCTCAGGTACGGCATCCCCTCCTACCGTCTGGAAAAGGACGTGCTGGACGCGGAGATAGACGTGTTCAGGCAGATGGGCATAGAGATCAAGTGCGGCGTGGAAGTGGGCAAAGACGTCACCATCCAGCAGCTGCGCTAGCAGGGCTACAAGGCCTTCTTTGTGGCCCCCGGCATGCAGGGCGGCCGCATGGCGGGCGTGCCCGGCGAGGACGCCGAGGGTGTGGAGAACGGCGTGGACTTCCTGCGCCGCCTGAACCGCGACCCCGAAAACGTGCGCCTTTCCGGAAAAACGCTGGTGGTGGGCGGTGGCAACGTGGCCATAGACGTGGCGGGCAGTGCCTTAAGGGCGGGCTCCGGCGAAGTGGTCATGCTGTGCCTGGAGCAGCCGGACGAGATGCCCGCTTCAAAGGACGAAGTCGCCGAGGCGCTCTCAGACGGCGTCATGATACAGAACGGCTGGGGTCCCAAGGAAGTGCTTAAGGACGAAAACGGCCACCTGAAGGCCGTGGTGTTCAAAAAGTGTCTGCGGGTTTACGACGAAAACCACCGCTTCAGCCCCGAGTACGACGAATCCAACACCCAGACCATATACTGCGACAACCTGCTCCTCTCCATCGGCCAGGCGGCCAGGTGGGGCGAAATGCTCAAGGGCACCAAGGCGGTCATAAAGCCCAACGGCACTGTGGAAGCCGACCCCCTCACCCGCCAGACCGCCGAAAGCGACATATTCGTGGGCGGCGACGTGTTCACGGGCGCGCGCTTCGCCATCGACGCCATCGCGGGCGGCCGCGAAGGCGCAGTGTCCATCAACCGCTACGTGCATCCCGGCAACCGGCTGGACCTGGCCAGGGACCGCAGGGAGTTCGTGGAGTTGGACAAGAGCGACATAATGAACCCCACCCGCATGGAGAGCTTCGACAGCGCTCCCAGGCAGCTGCCCGGGCGGAAGGCGGGCGTCGCGAAGGACACGTTCCGCGACCTGCGTCTCACTCTCACCGAGGAACAGGTCAAAGCCGAGGCGAAGCGCTGCCTGGGCTGCGGCGCCACCACCGTGGACACCAACCGCTGCATAGGCTGCGGCCTGTGCACCACCAGGTGCGAGTTCGACGCCATCCACCTTACAAGGGACAACCCCCGCGCCAGCGACATGTGCCGCACGGAGGACAAGCTCAAAAAGCTGCTGCCCTACGTGATCAAGCGCGGCGTGAAGATCGCGCTGGGCATCACCGGGGACAAATAGGACCGCGCCGGTCTTACCTCTGACAGATATGAACATACCGATACTTGACGTCCGCGCGGGCATAGAGGCAGAAAACGCCGCCCGCGCCGAAAAAGTCCGCGCTTTTCTTAAGGAAAAGGGCGTATTCCTGATAAACCTCATGGCCTCGCCCGGGGCGGGCAAGACCACGCTGCTGTGCCGGCTGATCGACCTGCTCAAAGCCGATTTCTCCATAGGCGTTATGGAGGCGGACGTGGACAGCGACGTGGACGCCCGCGCCGTCGCTCTGCACGGGGCGAAGGCGGTGCAGCTGCACACGGGCGGCATGTGCCACATGGACGCTAAAATGACCCTGGAGGGGCTGAAGGCTTTCGGGGACGATTTGCCGCGTCTGGTGTTCCTTGAAAACGTGGGCAATATGGTGTGCCCCGCGGAGTTTGACACCGGCGCGCAGCTGAAGCTCATGCTTTTAAGCGTGCCCGAAGGCGACGACAAGCCCCTTAAGTACCCGCTTATGTTCCAAGTGAGCGAGCTTCTGGGCGTCACCAAGTGCGACACCCTGCCCGCTTTCAACTTCGACTTTGACCGGCTCAAAGCCAACCTTGCTGATATAAACCCGTCCCTGCCCGTATTCTCCCTCTCCTGCAAAAACGGAGAAGGCGTCGGGGCGCTTGCGGACGAATTGAGGAGGCGCGTATGTTCGACCATCCCGAAAACCTGCTGATCCCCCTGCCGGAAGACGTTCTAAGGGCCAAGCACGCCGGCGAATTCGAGCTGTGCCTGCGCCTTATAGACCGGAAACTGGCTTCCCCCCGCACAAGCGACATGCTCAAAGCGCGGCTCGAGTTCGAGAAGCAGACCCTGCCCCGGCTCATAAAGCGCTATCCTTACGACCGCAGGAAAGCGCTCGAGGTCGCTCAAAAGCGCATAAGCGGCTTTACCGAAGCGGAGCTTGACGAAGCGGAACTGGAAGGCCAGGTGGATTTCATATTCGTAAAGGGCGAGAAGCGCTACGTTTCCAGCTTTGCGGGCTCGCTGCTCAAGTTCCACCCGGAATGGAAGGACCGGGAAACGCTTCCCCCCGACAAGGATTCCCCCGACCTGGACGAGTTCATTGCCGAGATCAGGCAAAAAGGCGAAGTCGGTTACCGTTTTTCCGTGACCTCCAGCCTTAAGATAGAGGACAGCTCCTTCGAAAAGGGCGCGACATACACCGTGCACATCCCCGTGCCCGCGCCTTCCGCCCAGCAGGCGGCCGAGGATATAGCGGTCAGGGCCGACAGCGACGGCTTTGTCGCGCCTGCAGACGCGTACCACAGGACGGTGTGCTACCGGCGCACGCTGAGCGAAAACACGCCCTTTGAAGTGAATTTCACCTACACTTCCCGCCTTAAGTACGTGCGCCCCTTCGGGGAAGCGCCGTATATCGTGTATCCCACCGTGCCCGCGCCCGTGCCCGAAGACCTGGAGCAGCAGTACCCCCACATAGTGTTCACCCCGTACCTCACCAACCTGGCAAGGTCGATCGCGGGCGACGAGACGCGGCCGCTGTACCTGGCCCGGCGGGTGTACGACTACATCACCACCCACGTGCGCTACAGTTTCATGCGCAGCTACAGCCTGATAGAGAACCACGCCCAGTACGCCGCCGTGAACTATAAGGGCGACTGCGGCATACAGGCGGTGCTGTTCATCACCCTGTGCCGGATACTGGGCATTCCCGCCCGTTGGCAGAGCGGCCTCACCGTGGGCTATGAGACCACGGGCAACCACGACTGGGCAATGTTCTACACCCGGGAGTTCGGCTGGCTGTTCGCCGATCCCTCCTTCGGCGGCGGCGCCCGCAGAAACGGCAAACCGGAGCGCTGGGACTATTACTTCGGCAACCTGGATCCCTTCCGCATGGTGGCCAACCGCGCCTATTACAAGGACTTCGACCCGCCCAAGCATTTCCTGCGCTACGATCCCTGCGACAACCAGGACGGCGAAGTCGAAACCGAAACGCGCGGGCTGGACAACACGGAATACGACAAGACTGACACGGTCATCGAATTCAAAAAACTGTAAGGAGCGATAATGCGCTTTAAGCTCATCGCCGTCGACATAGACGGCACGCTTTTGAATCCCAAACGGGAACTGGAAGAGGAGACGGTCAAAGCCGCCCGCGCCTGCATGGACAAGGGCGCCTATTTCGTGCTGTCTTCCGGGCGCATGCCGCCCGCGCTCAGGGGCATCGCGGAAAAACTGGGCGTCAACGCCCCCGCGGTGTGCTATAACGGCGGCGCGGTGGTGGACCTGTTAAGCGGCAGAGTGCTCTACCAGACGCCCGTGGAGATAGATCTGGCTAGAGAGATCGCGCAGGAAGCGGAGAAAATGGGCCTGTACCTGCACGCTTTCGTGGGCGGCAGCTACATCGCGCCCTATTACTGCTCCCTCACCCGGGGCTATGAGGAGCTGTGCGGCGTCAAAGCCCGGGTGACGGGCAAGCCCATCTCACAGTGCCTCACCGAAGCGCCCATGAAGCTGCTGATTCTGGACAGCCCCGAAGGCGCCGCCAAAGCCCTGCCCATACTTAAGCAGAAATTCGAGGGCCGCGCCACGCTGATGCAGAGCCAGAAGCACATGATAGAGTGCGTGGGCAACGAGACTTCCAAGGCGGGCGCGCTGGAGTTCCTGAGAAAGTCTCTGGGCGTAGCCCGGGAAGAGACCTGCGCTTTCGGAGACGGCCAGAACGACCTGGACATGCTTTTGTGGGCCAAGTATCCCTTCGTTATGGAAAACGCGCCCGAAAGCGTAAAAAACCATTCTCCCCGCTTTGTCGTCTGCCCGCCCAACACAGACCTGGGCGTAGCCAGAACGCTGTTTAAGGAGCTTGAAGCATGATAAGGGAAGCCGATCTCGTTTCCGCGCTGAAGCTGGACACAATCGTGCCCAGCGCCACCGGGGAACTGCCCATAAACGAGGCCAACATCTGCCGCCCCGGCCTCCAGCTTACCGGCTACTGGGCTTTTTTCGCCTTTGAGCGTCCCCAGTTGTTCGGCAAGGTGGAGATGGCGTATCTGGACACTCTGGACGAAGCGACCCTGGGCGCGCGGCTCAACACGTTTTTCTCCTTCGCCCTGCCCTGCGTGATAGTGTGCCGGGGGCACTCCATTCCCCCCATAATGCTGGAGCTGGCGAAAAAGCGCTCCATCCCCGTGTACCGCACCAGCGAGATCACCGTCAAGCTGGAGATGGACATAATCAACTACCTGCGCGACGCCCTGGCGCCCAGCGTCACCATGCACGGCGTGCTGGTGGACGTGTACGGCGTGGGCCTGCTCATCACCGGCAAAAGCGGCGTGGGCAAAAGCGAAAGCGCGCTGGAACTGGTCAAGCGCGGGCACCGGCTGGTGGCGGACGACGTGGTGGAGATAAAGAAGGTCAACGAGACCCGTCTGACTGGCACCGCGCCCGAAGCCATACGCCACCTGATGGAGATCCGCGGCATAGGCCTCATAGACATATACACCATGTACGGCGTGGCCAGCGTGATCCACTCCAAGTCCATAGACCTGGTGGTGCACATGGAAATGTGGCAGGAAGGCGCGTCCTACGAGCGCCTGGGCATGAGCACCCAGACCAAGGAGATACTGGGCGTAAAGGTGCCCTACCTGCTGCTCCCCATACATCCCGGGCGCAACATCGCCATAGTACTGGAAGTGGCAGCCCGCAACCTGCGCCTGAAGCAGATGGGCTTTTCCGCCGCCGACGTGCTTCTGAGCAGGCAGGAAAAACTGGCCGGAAAGGAATAAAACATGGACCTGCGTCAACAGATCAGGGAAGAGGCGCTCAAGCTGGGCGCTTACGAGTGCGGCTTCGCCCCGACAAAAGAGATCGTCGTGTCCCCCATGGTAAGGCAGCTGTGCGAAAAGAACGCCTGCGGCGCTTACGGCAAAAGCTGGGCTTGCCCCCCGGGCGTGGGCCCCATAGAGAAATGCGAAGCGCGGATGAAGGCCTACACCACCGTGTTCATGTTCTCCACCCGCCACGAGCTGGAGGACTCCTATGATTTCGAGGGCATGATGGCGGGCAAGGACGCCCACATGGCCGTGGAACCGGGCATATTCTCGATGCTCAGGGAAAAGCTGGGCAGCGACCTGCTCATACTGGCCACCGAAGGCTGCAAACGCTGCAAAAAGTGCACCTATCCGGACGCGCCCTGCCGTTTTCCCGAGAGCCTGCATCCTTCCATAGAGAGCCACGGCGTGGAGGTGAACGTGCTGGCGGGCAGCTGCGGCATACGCTACCACAACGGCAAAAACACCGTCACCTACCACACCTGCGTATTCTTTAACGAGCCTGAAAACAACTGATATATAGCGGAGGAAAGATCATGTATTACATCGGTATCGACCTGGGCGGCATGAGCGTAAAAGCGGGACTGGTGGACGAGGAAGGCCGCATCGTGCGCAAGGCCACCTGCCCCACCCTGGTGGAAAGGGGCGCCCGTCCCATAGTGGACGACATGGCGCGGCTGTGCGTCGAACTTATCAGGGACGAAGGCATTTCCGAGGACGAAGTCAAGGCCATAGGCGTAGGTCTGCCCGGCATCGAGGACCCCGTGACCGGCCACGTGCCCTTCTGCACCAACCTGTACTGGCACGAAGTACCCGTGCGCGAATGGATGAACGAGACCATCAAAAAGCCCATCTTCATAGGCAACGACGCCACCGTGGCGGGCCTGGCCGAAAGCGTGGCGGGCGTAAGCAAGGGCAAGAGCTCCAGCGTGTTCGTGACCCTGGGCACCGGCGTGGGCGGCGGCATAGTGCTGGGCGGCAAGGTGTACAGCGGCTTCCACGGCGTGGGCAGCGAGATTGGCCACATGATCACCGTGTCCGGCGGCGACGAATGCACCTGCGGCAACCGGGGCTGCTGGGAAAGGTACGCTTCCGCGGGCGCCATCATACGCCGCGGCCGCGAAGCCGCCCAGGCGCATCCCGAAAGCAAGATCTATAAAGACGTTAACGGCAACCTGGACGACATCACCGCCAAGATCGTCATCGACGCCGCCAAGGCGGGCGACGAGACCGCCGTCAAGGTGTTCGACGCTTACGTGTTCCACCTGTGCGAAGGCCTGGTGAGCATAATAAACCTTATCGATCCGGAAGTCATAGTGCTGGGCGGCGGCGTGAGCCACGCGGGACAGTTCCTGCTGGACGCCATAAACAGGACCCTGCCCGGCATGGTGTTCTACAAGACCATGCCCTACGCCATGATCGCCCTGGCCACTCTGGGCAACGACGCCGGCATCATCGGCGCCGCGATGCTGGGCAAATAAACCACACACAAAATCAAAGGAGTCAAACATGGAAGTACGCACCCGTTTCGCCCCCAGCCCCACCGGCTACATGCACCTGGGGAATCTAAGGACCGCGCTGTACGCCTATCTGTGGGCGCGCAGGAACGGCGGCAAATTTATACTGCGCATCGAGGACACCGACCAGGAGCGCGAAGTCGCCGGCGCCGTGGACGTGATATACAATTCCCTGGCCACCGCGGGCCTTGAGCACGACGAAGGCCCCGACGTGGGCGGTCCCACCGGCCCCTACGTACAGAGCGAGAGAAAGCCCCTGTACATGCCCTACGCCGAGCAGCTCATCGCTTCCGGTCACGCCTACCGCTGCTTCTGCACCAAGGAGCGGCTGGAAGAGGCCCGCAAAGAGGCCGAAGCCAGGGGCGAGACCTTCAAATACGACAAAAAGTGCCTGCACCTCTCCAAAGAGGAGATACAGGCCAAACTGGACGCGGGCGAACCTTACGTTATCCGCCAGAACGTGCCCACCACCGGCCGCGCGGGCTTTGACGACGTGATCTACGGCCGCGTGGAAGTGGACTGCTCCACTTTGGACGACAACGTGCTGATCAAGGCAGACGGGCTGCCCACATACAACTTCGCCAACGTCATCGACGACCACCTGATGGGCATAACCCACGTGATGCGCGGCAACGAGTACCTGTCCAGCGCGCCCAAGTACAACCTTCTGTACGAGGCCTTCGGCTGGCAGCCTCCCGTGTCCGTGCACCTGACCCCAGTCATGTGCCGCGACACCGCCGTGAACGAGAACGGCGAGACGGTGGAGATCACCCGCAAGATGTCCAAGCGCAAGGGCGACCCCAGCTTCGAGGACCTGCTCTCCCAGGGCTATCTGGTGGAGGCGGTGATCAACTACCTGGTGCTGCTGGGCTGGTCTCCCCGTGGAGAAAGGGAGATCTACTCCCTGGACGAGCTCAAGCAGGTGTTCGACCTAGAGGGCCTCAGCAAGTCCCCCAGCATATTCGACATACAGAAAATGAACTGGTTCAACGCCGAGTACACCCGCGCGCTCACTCCCGAAAAGTACCTGGAGCACGCCCGCCCCTGGCTTAACAAGGTGCTGGATGAAAAGCGCTTCGACTACGGGCGCCTGTGCGAGCTGCTGCAGCCCCGCACGGAATACTTCGCCCAGCTGCCCGGCATGGTGGACTTTCTGGCCGAAATGCCCGAGTTCTCAAACGAGCTGTACGTGAACAAAAAGCAGAAGAGCGACCTTGCCACCGCAAAGACGGCGCTGGACGCGGCGCTGCCCCTGCTTGAAGGCATGGACGAGTGGACCGAGACCGCCCTGCACGACAAGGTGATGGAAAAGATCGCCGACATGGGCATCAAAAACGGCCAGATGCTCTGGCCCCTGCGCATCGCCGTGTCCGGCAAACAGTCTACTCCCGGCGGCGCCTTCGAGATAATGTACCTGCTGGGCAAGGACGAGACGCTAAGAAGGCTCAAATCTTCCATCGCTGCGCTGTAAAAACCTACGGCGGCGCGCGGCCAAACAGCCGCCGCGCCGCTTTCTGCAGACTTATCGAACCGAGGAAAAACCATGAATTACCAGCTTCCCGACTACTCCCGTTCCTCCCTGTCCATAAACTCCTCCATAACGGGGCACTTTGGCGCCAGGGGCGAGTATCCCTCTCTGCCCGAGATAGACAGGGAGCTCGCAAAAGGCGGCATAAACAAGATACTTCTTGTGCTGTGCGACGGCATGGGCGAATACCTGCTCAAAAGGCATCTGGGCGCGGACAGCTTTCTGGTAAAGCACGACGTGTGCGGCGTTTCCGCCGTGTTCCCCTCCACCACCACCGCCGCCACCACGTCAATCTGGACGGGGCTCAGTCCCATACAGCACGGCTGGCTGGGCTGGAGCCTGTACTTCAAGGAGTGCGCCGTGCAGATAGACACCTTTATCGGCACCGAGAGCAAGCGGGGAGACAGGTACCCAGGCGGCACTCCCGCCCCCGCGCTCATGCCCCTGCCCGCCCCCTTCAAAACGGGGGAGGCGGACGCGGAAGTGATAATGTACTTCCCCTTCCCCAGCTACTCCACCCACGGCGCGGACAAGAGCCACGTCATAAACGACTTTGAGGACCAGCTGCGCCTGGCGGTGCAGGACTGCAGCCGCCCCGGCCGCAAGATCATAGGCATATACAACGGCCAGCCCGACCACACCATGCACAGCGCGGGCGTGAACGCCCCGGAAACGGTGGAACAGTTCGAGCGGGCGAACCGGCTGCTGGAGCAGGCCGCTAATGACCTGCCTTCCGACACGCTCATGATCGTCACCGCCGACCACGGGCTTGTGGACGCGACCAAACCGGTGATCCTGAACGAGATCCCCGAGATAAACGACTGCCTGTGGATGCCGCCTTCCGTCGAGGCGCGCTGCGCCGCCTGCTTTGTGAAGTCCTGGAAAAGGGAGCAGTTTGAGGCCGCTTTCAGAAAATACCTGTCAGAGGACTTCGTGCTGTTCACCCGGGAGGAGGCGCTGAGCGTCGGCCTTATGGGCAAGGGCACGCCCCATCCCAAGAGCGAGGACTTCATGGGCGACTATCTCATCTGCGCCACGGGTCCTTCCTATATCAGGTACGACACCATAAACGGCAGGATACCCGACATGATAGGCATGCACGCGGGGCTCACGAAGGAAGAGATGACCGTGCCCGTGATACTGGTGCGCGGAGGCCGCGGATGAAAAAGGGGATAAGGCTGTTCTCTTTCGTCTGCTGCGCGCTTACGGCGCTGGCGGCGCTGTATCTGTGCGCGGCGGAAAAGCTGGACTGGGCGCTGCCTGACGCGCTCAAATCGCCTCTGCCCCTCAACATGGCGCTCATGTGCCTGTGCTTTATGGCGCTCACGCTGGCGCGCACCCGGGTCAGGGGCGCTTTCCCCGAAACGGGCATATACCTGCTTCTGGCCGGATATGTGTTCCTGGTGTTCGGCGCGGTGAACCTGATCGGGGAGGCGGGAAAGGCTGCCCCGGACGGCGCCGCCTTCGGCACGGAGGCTTACTCTTTTGCCGCCCTGTGCGCGCTTGCGGCGTGCGGCGGCAGGTCCCTGTGCCCCGAGGCGGGACCTTCCCGGATCGGCCGGTTCATGGCGGTGTTCGCGCCGCTGTTTGCGCTGGCTGCCTGCGCGCTGTGGCTGTTCGGCAAAAACCGGCCCGACTGCGCTTTCAGCAGCCTTGCCGCGGTGCTGGCGGTGAGCCTGCCCGCCCTGCCGGGAATAATCCGGACGAAACAGGGCGAGGACACGCCTCTGGGCAAGACGCTGGGCGGCATAAAAGCCGTTGTGATAGACGAAAAACTGGAAAAGGGGTATGAAGGCGTCAGCCTGCTGCCCGCCGAAGGCGTGAGCGAAGAGATGCTCCTGTCCCTGGCAGCGGGCGCGCTGAGCGGGCTGGAGATCATGCCCTCCGCGCTGGACAGGCTGGTCAGGGAAAGAAACCTGCCCCTGGATCCAGTGACCCAAAGGGAAGAGTGCGGCGACGGCGTCAAAGCGCTGCTGGGCGACAGCATGGTGCTGGCGGGCAGCGCCCAGTTCCTTACCGCAAACGGCGTCGCGTGCGGCGGCGAAGGCCTGAATATCGCACGCAACGGCAAGTATATGGGCGAGCTGCTGCCCCAGGGCAAGCCCCGTCCCGAGACCGTCGAAGCGCTTTCGAAGCTAAGCGAACTGCTGCCCCTGTACGCTTACCGGGGCGGAAAAAGCAAAAAAGCCGTCCGGATACAGGTGGAAGACGGCGAGATCGTCTCCGCCGAAAAGGAGATCCGCCTCAAAAAGGCTTCCGCCCAGAAGCATACGGCGCTGCTCACGCTGGACGAGGCTACTCCCCTGCCCTACGCCGCGTGGACGGGCAGCGACCCCGAGCAGTTCTGCCGCGACGCGCAGACCCATTACGCCCTCAGGAAAAGCGTGCGCCGGCGCATGAACGCCTACCTGGTGTTCGAGACCATCGCGCTCATCTTAGCTGCGGGCACGCTCAAATTCCTGCTGAACATCACCGTTCCTGTGTGGATATTCCCCCTTGCCGCGTTCGCGGCGGGGCTCATACTTTCCAGATAATCAGTCTCAAATCATAAAGGAGGCACAACCATGTTAAAAGGCATTTCCCCCATCGTCAGCCCCGAGCTTATCAAGATCCTCATGGAAATGGGCCACGGAGACGAGATCGTGATCGGCGACGGCAACTTCCCCGCCGCTTCCGTTGCAAAGCGGCTGGTGCGCCTGGACGGTCACGGCGTGAACGAAGTCCTGGACGCCGTGCTGCCCCTGTTCCCCCTGGACACCTACGTGGAGGCGCCCGTGAGCCTGATGCAGGTCATGCCCGGCGACGACGTGGTGCCCGTGATCTGGGACGAATACCGCAAGACGGTGGACAAATACGAGCCCGGCAAGCAGTTCGGGTACATCGAGCGTTTCGCTTTCTACGAGCGCGCGAAGAACGCCTACGCGGTGGTCGCGACCGGCGAAGGCGCGCTGTACGCCAACGTGATACTCAAAAAAGGCGTGGTAAAGTAATATAACGCACACAAAAAGGGAGCTGCAGTGCAGCTCCCTTTTGTCATGCGCCTGCCGTCTTGGGCGGGCTCCTTCCCCTTCTAAAACAAAAGACCCGCCGCGGGAAAGCGTATCTCTCCCCGGCGGGTCAAATCTATTTCCCGAAAGCCGCTAATCAGGCCTGTTTTCCGTCTTTAGGCGTGGGAGGCGAAGAGCGCTTTTTCCAGAACAGGCGCCTTTCGGGCAGCTTGATCTCGGGAGGCGTCTCTCCGTTCCTGCGGGCCACGAACTCCTTTATCAGGCTGGAGATCAGCGCCACTACCGGCACGCCCAGTATCATGCCCGCGATGCCGAACATGTTGCCGCCCACCACTATCGCCACCAGCACCCAGAAGGGGCTCAGACCAGTGGAGTCGCCGAAGAGCAGCGGTTTTATCACGTTGCCGTCTATCTGCTGAAGTATCACGGTGAAGATTATGAAGCCCAGCAGCAGTGTGGGCTTGGTCAAAAGCACTATGATGGCGCCCGCCACGCCGCCGATTATGGGACCGAAGGTGGGGATAAAGTTGGTCAGGCCCAGGATCACGGCCAGGATCAGCTGGTAAGGCGCGGACACTATGCCCAGGAATATGAAGTTCGCAAAGCCTATTATCAGCGCGTCCACCAGGTTGCTGGACAGAAAGCGCATCATCAGCGCGTCGCCCCGCTTGATCACCGCGTTTATCTTTTCCGTGCGCGCCTCGCCTATCAGCGCCTTTTCGAGCTTCACCGAACCGTTCTTAAGGTTGTTCCTGTCCAGCAGCGCGTAGGTCGCCATGGTGATCACGATTATGAAGTTGACCAGGCGGCTGGACAGCTGCACCACGCCGTTCATGATTATGTCTATGTTGCCGCTCAGCCATTTGCCCAGGGTCTTCAGCAACTCGTCGGAGGTGCCGATGGTCTTGTCCACGTCGATCTCCACCACATGGATATGTTCCAGATACTCCCTGAGCGTCTTTTTGAGGCTTTCGAGATATTCGTCAAAGTGGTTCACGAAGCCCGTCGCGGAGGTGATTATCTGGGGCAGGAGCATGTACATGAACACCACGATCACTACGAGCAACAGGATCAGGGAGCATATGCCCCCGATATGCGACTTGGCTTTCTGCGAAAACTTTTTGGGCAGGAGTTTTTCCACCAGTGCGGCGAAGGGACGCATAACGTATGCCAGCACCAGGCCCCAGACCACCGAGCTCACGTAAACGAATATACCCTTGATCTCAGCCAGTATGGTGGCATAGGACCCCAGCACCGTGTACATCACGGTGGCGCCCAGGGCAATAGCCAGGCCGCTGGATACTATGCGTTTGTCCGCGTGTTTGAACAGCTTCATCGCGCGCTCCGTAAAGATTTAAAAAGAGATGTTTTATTTGGTTTGCCGGGGAACGCCCCCGTGTGATTTCTTTTATTTGCCGTCGGCGCCCGAAATGATCTTTCCGTACTCACCGTAGGGCGGCAGCCCGTACAGCTCTATGTAATCCGGGCCCAGGAAACAGGCGAAACTGGTCAGGTCCCGAAATCCCAGCGACAGGTAGAAGCTGACGTCGCTTCGCATCACTTCGGCGTTGAACTTAAGCCGTTTGGGCGGGCGCGTCCAGTCTGAAAAGCGGGAATTGTCCGCCCAGTACTCCAGCGCCCTGGAATCTTTGACGCCGAAGAACTCAATAAGTTCCTTTAGATGCCCGGTCTCCTTAATGTTGGCGGGGTCGCTTATGGGAATATCGCTGTTTCGGTGGATGGGCGCGTATTCCAGATACACGCCGGGTTCCGGTTTGACATGTTTCGGGACTTCCAGCGCGTCCTGATACGCCAGAAAACCGCATTTGGCCGCGGGATCGACCCGCTTAAAACCCCTGACTATGGCGTTTGTGATCTTGAGCGCCTGGTCGGCTGCGGACAGTTTTCGGCAGTTTTCGCAGCGGCAGCAGCCCCCGGTTATGTCGTCCGGCCACAGGGTCACCCGGTCAAAGCGCCCGTTTAGGCGCTTAAACAGCTTTCCCGCCTCACCGCTCACCCGCTCAAGCGCCTCATCGCAGGAAGCGCACAGGTTGCCGAAGGGCGTCCTTTCGCCGTTTTCGTCAGCCCTGAACCATTCGGGGTGCAGGGCGAACTCCTCCCTGGGCAGCAGATAGCCCGCCCCGTGCTCGCACAGTTCCAGGCTCAGCCCCTGTTCCCGCGCCATGTCCAGCAGCCGCCGGGTCTCATCTGTATTGAGCCAGTCCAGGCAGGCGGCCAGCTTTTCGGCGGCTTTCCTGCCTCCTCCCGGATGGATGCCCAGCTCGTTTATGCCGGTATCCTTAAGCGCCCGGACCAATTCTTCCGTCAGGTCACAGGGATTGATTATCCAGCCGCGGCGGCCTTCAGGCATACTTTCCTCCCGCTAAACTCACTATCTTCTGGGATCCCTGCCGCCGGGACCCTTGTCTCCGGGCAGGCGGGGCAGCCTTCCCGCATTCCTGCCCACGGGCGCGGGCTTTGCCGCGTTCCGGCCTACGGGCGCGGGACGTCT
The DNA here is from genome assembly GCA_024683475.1 of Clostridiales bacterium. Lineage (GTDB taxonomy): Bacteria > Bacillota > Clostridia > Christensenellales > Aristaeellaceae > RUG14130. The sequence continues at coordinate 24,605 of JAIKYG010000018.1, forward strand.
GGGAGCGGGGGCGGGACGCGGAACCGCGCTCCTCACCCTCTGCACCGGGGGACGTGGCAGCGGCATGGGACCCGCGTGGGGACGGGGAGCCGGGGCTGCGCCCCTGTGCCGGGCGGGACGGGGCTTGGGGGCGGGGCGGAAACCCATCACCGCGGGGATGAACTGGAGCAGGGGCTCTATCCTGAGCGCCAGAGTGCTGATCCTCACCGCAAAAAAGCCCAGCTGGTTAAGGTACGGTATATCGAGAAAGGCTATGCCCTCGTCGTCCACCTGGGCGGCATATTCCTTGTAGTCGGTTATCTCCATGGTATCAAAGGAGCGGATGTAATCGAAATCGCCGAAACCGTTATTCCTCTGGAATACGTAGTGCGCCATGATATCGACCTCCTTTTGCCTGAGTATAGCACTTTCACCCGGTTTTTTCAAGAGCCGCGCCGGGAGCGCTCGGGAATAAAACACGCGCCCCCGCCGTGAGACGGAGGCGCGATTAACGGCCGTTTATTTCCCCAGCAGTTTGGAGAAAATGCCCTTGATCTTGGCCAGGAAGCCCTTGGTGTCGCCGCTGAGCGCCTTCTTGACGCCTTCGATGACCTGGTTCAGGGTGTCAGCAGGAAGCTGGCCCAGTATGCCTTCCAGTGCCTTCTTGGGGTCGGCAGTGAAAGCGGAGAGCAGGGACTTATCGCCCTTGATGGCTGCAACCGCCTTGCTTATCAGAGAAGAAATATCCATAAAAGTTCGCTCCTTTCAAAAGATGACAGTATTATAGCGCAGCCAAACGCAATAATCAATAATAAATATCAGAAAAAACTCCGTTTCCGCCGTATATGCGGGCATAAAAACGCCGTCCCTCGCGGGACGGCGCGTTTATTAACGGGTCTTATCAGGCTGCCGCGTCGGCTTCGGCCTCGGCCAGGATCTGGGTAGCGGTCCCGCGGGGCTCGCCGTAAGTCTCGGCAGTGATCTTGCCTTCCAGCACCTGCTCGATGTACTCCATCAGCGCCTCGTCCATGGGGATACCGGTGTCGAAGCCGGCGCCCTCGGAATAGGCCCTGTAGAACACGTTGTAGGTGTCGCCGCCCGCCGCGCAGAAGTTGTTGGTAACTACCGCGTAAACAGCGTTCACGTCGAAGGGCTCGCCGTTGATCTCTTCAATGGTCACCCTCTGAATGGAAGCGGGAGCGTAGTAGCTGCCCTCTTTGCCGTCCAGGGTGTACACGCTGCCCTGGTCGAAGGGCTTGGTGGTGTCCAGGGTCCACTTGATGCCGCTGGTCTGCGGGAAGCCGCCCACGGCGTCGGGAGTGCAGAAGGTGGAAGCTTCCAGCGCCTCAAGCAGCTCGGCACCGGTGGCGTAGATGACCGCGACGGTGTTGCCGAAAGGCAGCACGGTGTTGATGTCCTTCATGGTGATGTCGCCCGCGGCGATGGTTGCTCTGATGCCGCCGCCGTTGGTTATGCCCACCACGTTGTTGGGCTCGACCTGCTCGATGCCGCCCTCTTTCACCACGCTCCATACCATGGCGTCGGTGATCAGGTCGCCCAGGTTGGTCTCCTCGGTGCGGTTGCCGGGCGCCTTGGCGCCGTTCAGCTCAACTTCGGTAGAGGCGAACACGGAATTGTACATGGCGTCGATGGCGCTGATGATGCCCTCGGCCTTCGCGGCTACCATGGGATCCTTGGCAAGGCCGCTGGTGGATACCAGGAAGTTGTCTTCCACGGTCTTGGAGGCGTTGTCGATCACGACCACGCCGATATAGGCGAACTTGGTGCCGGTGGACTGGATGGCCTGGCCCTCATTGCCCGCGGACATAACGGTGTGGGAATGTCCGTCGATGGTGAAGTCGATGCCTTCCACTTTCTCAAGCAGGTCAACGGAACGGTAGCCGTTGGCAGCGCTCTCGTTGTCCACGCCCAGGTGAGCCAGGGCGATGATCATGTCGGCGCCTTCGGCTTTGGCCATGTCTACGGCCGCCTGAGCGTAAGCGAAGTGATCTTCAAAGGTGGCGAAATGGATCTCCTTGATCAGGCCGGGGTTTACCTTGGTAGCGGTCTCGGGGGTCTCAATGCCCACAAAACCGATCTTGAGGGGCTCTTCGCCCTTGCTGCCGGTCCACAGGGTGTAAGCGGGCAGAATGGCTTCGCCGTCCTCGTCCTTGATGACGTTGGCGCAGATGGCGGTGAACTCCGCCTTGGACAGGTTTTCCTGCACCTGGGCATAGCCGAAATCGAACTCATGGTTGCCCAGAGTCACGATGTCGTAACCCGCCGCGTTCATCATATCAACGGCAACGGCGCCCTTGTTGGTGGAAACGTAAATGGTGCCCTGGCTGAAGTCGCCGGCATCCACAACGATGACGTCATCGGCACCGAAGGAAATGAAATAATTCCTCAGGGTGGGGATGTAGGCATAGCCGTCGATGGCGCCGTGCACGTCGTTGGTGTGCAGAATAATGGTCTTTCCGGTATAATCGGTGGCAACGATCTTCGCGGGTTCGGCGAAGGCCACCGCTCCCAGCAGCATGACCGCCGCGAGAAGCAGGGATATAAGCTTGCGAAGCTTCATGTAGGTTCCCCTCCGAAAATAGATTTTGGAGCATTCTCCGACTCAATTGTAGACTATATTTCGTAAAACAGCAAGGAATCTAATGTAAAATTAGGCGAAGAAGCGGTCTTTAAGCGCCTTACGACGCTGCGTAAGGGCCTCACGCTTTACAAATCCTCCCCCTTTTGCTATAATAACCTATACATTTTAGCGGGGCGGTGAACGCGCGTGATGAACGAAAAAGAGCTTAACCAGGAGCGGGAGTACACCCGGCTTGTACAATCGCTGCTGCTTCAGGCCATACAGAACTCAAAGGAGAATGCCCGGGAGCATCTGTCTTCCATAAAGCAGCTCCTGTCCGACGCATGGGAAGACCTGCGGCTTAAGCCCACCGCCCTGAGCGAACAGGACATGCAGGCGCTCTCCGGAGAGGTGGAAAGATACCTGGCCCGCAAGGCGTTCAACGACGACGTGGCCCGCCGCTACGAAAGAATGCTCATGGAACCCTTTTTCGCCCGGGTGGACTTTAAGCCCGACGACGAAGAGGAAAAGCGCAAGATCGTGATCGGGCTGTACAGCCTGACCGGCGCCCAGGGCGACATACTGGTGCACGATTGGCGCGCGCCCGTGTGCAGCCTGTACTACGACGCCATGCCCGGCCGCGCCCGCTACGATTCCCCCCAGGGCGTGATCAGCGGCGAAATGAGCCTGAAGCGCCAGTACCGCATGGAGGACGGGCGGCTCAAGTACTACGTAAACACCGACGTAAGCATAGAAGACGGTCTGCTTCTTGACATACTCGAAGGCGCGACCCACCGGCACATCCGCCAGATCGTGTCCACCATCCAGGCGGAACAGAACAAAGCCATCCGCTTCGGCAACGAAAAGCTGCTCAGCGTGGTGGGCAGCGCGGGCAGCGGCAAGACTTCCGTGGCCATGCACCGCATCGCGTATCTCATGTACCGCTACCGCGACAAGCTGGAGGCGGAAAAGATACTGGTCCTGTCCCCCTCCAACTCCTTCAGCGAGTACATCTCCACGGTGCTGCCGGAACTGGGCGAGGAAAACGTGCCCTCGCTGACCCTGTACAAGCTGCTGACGGAGACGCTCAAGTGCAAGATCGAGCATCCGCTGGAGCAGAACGAAAAGCTGCTCACTCCGGAAGGCTATCCCCGCAGGGTGTCCGTCAAGTTCAAAAGCGCCCTGGATTTTCTTGAGCGATTAAGGAATTACGCGCTGGAGTTTTCACGCACGGGTCCCGAATTCAGGACTCTCAAACTGGACAGCAACGTGCTGTGCGAAAAGTCCGAAATGGAGCGCATGTACCGCGTGGCGTTCGTGCAGCTGAAGCCCGCCCAGAGGATAGAGCGCATAAAGAACGTGCTGGAAAGCCGGCTGGAAAAGTGGGAGTTCACGCTGCTGGAAAGCTACAAGGAACGCCTGAAAAACCAGTACTCCGGCCGGGAGCTGGACATCGCCGCCCGCTTTAACGTGAGCCACCGGCTGCAGCCCCTGAGGCAGGAGATCAAGACGCTGGCCAAAGTCACAGTGTCCGAGCTCTACGCCCGGGCGCTCAGCGACGCCCCGGACGGGCTGGGCGAGACCGCCGCGGAAAACGCCCGCAACAAAGTGGTGTGGTGGGAGGACGCCCCGGGCATCATGTACCTGAGCCTGTACCTGGGCTTTGCCAACCCGGAGCGGACCATAAGGCATCTGGTGGTGGACGAGGCGCAGGACTATTCCTCCGTGGCGCTGGCCGCCCTGGGCCTGTACTACCCCATGGCTCACGTGACGCTGCTGGGCGATCCCAAGCAGCGCACCACCCCCGGCATGCACAAGCTGGACCCGGAGACCTGGAACGCCTGTTTCATGACCCCCGGCGCGCCCATGATAAAGCTCACCCGCTGCTACCGTTCCACCCTCAACATCACCCGGCTGTGCAACGCCATACTTCCCGACGGGGAGCAGGTGGCCGCCTTCGGGCGCGAAGGCGATAACCCCGAAATACTGCCCCTGACCGACGAAAACGTGCTCGCGGCCGTCAAGGACTGCCAGGACAAGGGCTTCAAGAGCGTGTGCGTGGTGACCCGCACCCTCAAACAGGCGGACAGGCTGAGCCGCATCATCCCCCACGCGCACCTGCTGGACGGCAGCGACGAGGACATACTGTCCGACCCCGGCGACGTGGCGGTGGCGGGATACCAGCTCATGAAGGGCCTGGAATTCGACGCGGTGGTGGTAGCATGGCCCTCCGCCCGGCTTACCGACGGCGAGAGGCGCAGGCTGTATACTGCCTGCTCAAGGGCGCTTCACCAGCTGACCCTGTGCGCGGACGAAACGCTGATAAAGGAGCTGGCCATAATATCTTGAGGACGCAGATACTCGTTATCGGCGGGGGCGCCTCCGGCATGACCGCGGCCATAAGCGCCAAAACCGCGCGCCCGGACGCGGACGTGACCCTGCTGGAAGCCCTGCCCCGCTGCGGCAAAAAGCTGCTGGCCACCGGCAACGGCAGATGCAACTTAATAAACCGGAACACCTCGCCCGAAAGCTACCCTTCGGGCGGGGCTTTCGCGTCTGAAGCGCTGGAGAAGTTCGATCCCGCCCGCTTTTTTGAATCTCTGGGCATAGACACGGTGTTTGACGGCGAAGGCAGGGGCTACCCCGCCTCCTTCCAGGCTTCCGGCGTGCTCGACGCGCTCAGGCTGGCGCTTGGCGAGCGCGGCGTGAAGCTCGTCTGCGACTGCCCCGTCAAAAGCATCGCGCCTCGCAGCGGCGGCTTTGCCGTGATAGTTCCAGAAGGCGAATATTCCGCCCGCAGGGTCATACTGGCCAGCGGGGGAAGCGCCGGCAAGGGGCTGGGCGAAAACGCCTCCTTCCGCATGCTGGAAAAGCTGGGGCATCACGTGAACACGCCCCTGCCCGCCCTCACCCACCTGGTGTGCGGTAAAAAATACGTGGCAGGGCTTAAGGGCATACGCCTTAAGGGGCGCTTTACCCTGCTTTCCGGCGATACGCCCGTTGCCTGTGAGGAAGGCGAGGCCATCTTCCGGGACGACGGCATAAGCGGCATCGCGATAATGCAGCTCTCCTTGGGCGCGAAACAGCGGCTGCTCATGGGCGAAAAGCTCGTGCTGCGCCTGTGCCCCGGCGCTTTAAGGCCGCTGGACGAACTGAAGGCGCGCCTTGCCCGCTTCAGCCGGCGCGCGCTAAGCGACGTATTTACCGGTGAACTTAACCGCTTTATCGCCCAGAACGCCATCCGCCGGGCGCAGTTAAGCCCCGACACGCCCGCCTGCGAACTTTCCGAAAAAGACATACTGCGCCTGCACGCCGCCCTGAACGCCTGGGACATCCCCGTGACGGACACGGGCAGCTTTGCCGACGCACAGGTCATGGAAGGCGGGCTAAGCACGGACGAATTCCGCCCCGAAACGCTGGAAAGCCGGCTGTGCCCAGGTCTGTATGCCTGCGGCGAAGCGCTGGACGTGACCGGATACTGCGGCGGACACAACCTGACCTGGGCGTGGGCGAGCGGGTCTCTGGCAGGAAGGGAGGCGGCAGACAGCCTGTGACCGTGCGCGTTTTGCAGCTGAAGCTCACCCCCGACGAGGCGCTGCGCCCGCTGACCGCCCTCGCCGCAAAAGCGCTCAGACTGCCCGAAAACAAAATAATATCCGCAAGGATCGTCAAAAAAAGCGTGGATGCCCGCAGCAAAAGCGACATCCGCCTGCTGGTGACCATGGACGCGGAGCTCAGAAAAGACACGCCCCTGCCCCGGGGTTTCGATCCGGCTCCCAAACGGGAAGCCTGGACGGAAAAGCCCGTTTCCTCCCCTCCCCCGCACCCGCCCGTGGTGGTGGGGCTGGGACCCGCGGGGCTGTTCTGCGCCCTCACGCTGGCCATGCGGGGCCTCGATCCCATAGTGCTGGAGCGGGGAAAGCGGGTCGAGGACCGGAAAAAAGACGTTGAAAGCTTCTTTGCCGGCGGCAGGCTCGATCCCGCCTCCAACGTGCTTTTCGGCGAGGGCGGCGCGGGCACGTTTTCCGACGGCAAGCTCACTACCGGCATAAAAGACCCGCGCATAAGCCATGTTCTTTCCACCCTGCACCGCTTCGGCGCGCCCGAAGAGATACTTTACGAAGCCAAGCCCCACGTGGGCACCGACCGCCTGACCGGAGCCGTAAAAGGCATACGGCAGGAGATAATCCGCCTGGGCGGCGAAGTGCGCTTTGAGACGCGCCTGACGGGGCTTATCATCGAGGACGGGCGCCTGGTCGGCGTGAGCACCGACAAGGGCGACATAGAGACCGAAGCGGTATTCCTGTGCCTGGGTCACTCCGCCCGCGACAGCTTCGAGATGCTGAACAGGCTGGGTGTGCCCATGACGCGCAAGCCCTTTTCCGTTGGCGCGCGCATCGAACACTCCCAGGCGTGGCTCGACCGCGCCCAGTACGGGCGTTTTGCCGGCCACCCCGCCCTGGGCAGGGCGGACTACAAGCTTTCCGCCCGCTGCCCCGACGGCAGGGGAGTGTACACTTTCTGCATGTGTCCCGGCGGGCAGGTGATCGCTTCCGCGTCCGAGGAGGGCGGCGTGGTCACCAACGGCATGAGCGTGTTCGCCCGCGACGGCGTCAACTGCAACTCCGCCCTGCTCACCGACGTCCGCCCCGAAGACTTTCCCGAAAGCGCGGGCGTGCTGGCGGGCATGGAGTTCCAGCGATTTTGGGAAAAGGCAGCGTACGAGGCGGGCGGCGCATACAGGGCGCCCTGCCAGAAGGTGGGCGACTTCCTAAACGGCGTGCCGTCAAATGGCGCGGGGGACGTAATGCCCTCCTACCGCCCCGGAGTGAACTGGACGGACCTGGGCAGGTGCCTGCCCGGGTACGCGCTTAACAATCTTAAGTTCGGCATCACCGAATTCGAGCGCAGGATAAAGGGCTTTGCCGCCCCCGGCGCGTGCCTGACGGGCGTCGAGACCCGCTCCAGTTCCCCCGTCAGGATACTGCGCGACCCGGTCACACTGCAAAGCGGCGTCAGGGGCGTGTATCCCGTGGGCGAAGGCGCAGGTTACGCGGGAGGCATCACCTCCGCCGCCGTGGACGGCATCCGTTCCGCGCAGGAGTATCTGAAATAGCCCGGCAAATGCGCGCCGTCCGCGTCTGTTTTCTCTTGAAATCCATGTTAAATTAGCGTATAATACTTCCCGGAATAAATTCGGGGAGTGTTTTTATTATGAAGCGTATAGGCGTTTTGACCAGCGGCGGAGACGCGCCGGGCATGAATGCCGCCATCAGAGCGGTAGTCAGGACCGCGCTTATGAACGGCATGAGCGTGGTCGGCTTCAAGCGCGGCTACAACGGCATGCTAATGCGTTCGCTGTCCACCAGCGACGACTACATCGAAATGAACGCCCGCAGCGTGTCCGGCATCATCCACAAAGGCGGCACGGGGCTCATGACCGCCCGCTGCCTGGACTTCCACAAGCTCGAAGTTCAGAAGCAGGCCGTCAGGAACGCCCGGGCGCTGGATATCGAAGGCATGGTGTGCATAGGCGGCAACGGCACCTTCAAGGGCGCCGAGGCGTTGAACGCCCTGGGTCTGCCCACCATAGGCGTGCCCGCCACCATAGACAACGACCTGGCATATACCGACTTTACCATAGGTTTCGACACCGCGCTCAACACCGCCGTGGAAGCCGTCAACCGCATCCGCGACACCGGCGACGCCCACGAACGCGCTTCCATAGTCACCGTGATGGGCCGCGACTGCGGCGATCTGGCGCTGTACACCGCGCTCGCCTGCGGCGCCGAGGCGGCGATAATCCCCGAGGTCAAGTGGAGCGTGGAAAAACTGGGCGACATGGTGCACCGCGGCGTGGTCTCCGGCAAGCGCTCCATGATACTGGTGTTCGCCGAGGGCGCCAGCCGCTCCATGGTGGAAAGCCTGGAAGAACTGGAAGCCAAATATCCCAAACTGCACATATTCGGCGAAAGGATACTCTCCGACCAGCTGGCGGAGATAATCGAGGAAGTGTCCGGCCACGAGACCCGTGCCACCGTGCTGGGCTACACCCAGAGGGGCGGCTCCCCCACCGCCAACGACCGTATCCTCGCCACCCGCACGGGCGCTTACGCGGTCAAACTGCTCAGCCAGGACATCGGCGGCAGGGCGGTCGGCGTAAGGGGCAGCGACCTTATAGACGTGCCCATCGAGGACTGCATGAAGGGCTCCACCTTCGATCCCGACCTGTTCGAGCTGGTGGGCGTGACCGGCTACATCAAAAAGTAATGCCTGAAATACAGATAACCGGCGTAACAAACGAATTCAAAGGCGTGGGGCGGCTGGACGGCAAAGCGGTGTTCGTGCCGGACGCCCTGCCCGGCGAAACGGTGGACATCGCCGTAAAACAGGAAAAACCGACCTACATCATAGCGGATAATCGGGGGGTGCTCACGGCATCCCCCTTTCGGCATGCGCCCGCCTGTCCGTATTACGCCTCCTGCGGGGGCTGCGCCTGCCTGCACGCAGAGTACGCCCATACGCTGGAGCTGAAAAGGCAGAACGTGCTCGCCGCGCTGAACCGCATAGGCGGGCTGGGGCTCGAAACGATAGACCCCTGCCTCCCCTCCCCCCTCACGGAAGGCTACCGCAACAAGGCGGAGTTCGCCGTTGAAAACGGCCGGGCAGGCTTCCGCAGGGAAGGCGAAAAGCATGTGACCGACATAGACCGCTGTCTCCAGATAAGCGAAAACATGAACCGCGCCTGGGCATTCGTGAAGCCCCCGGCGGTCAGGGCAAACGCCGCGGGCGTCGTGCTCAGGGAAAACCACAGGGGCGAACTTATGCTGGTCGTGTGCGTGAACATCCCATCCTCCGCGGCGGAAAAGCTGTGCAGGGCCGCGTTTGACGCGCTGGACAGCGTGACCTCCTGCTTTATCTGCCGGCTGAATCCCCGCCCCGCCCACGCGCTGGACGGGCAGGTGACCCACGTCTGCGGTGAAAAATACCTGACCGACCGCTTAAACGGGCTTGATTTCCGCCTGGCGCCCCAGGCGTTTTTCCAGATCAACCGCCTGCAGGCGGAAAACGTGTACCGCCTGGCGCTCGCCGGCCTTGTTCCCGGCGAAAAGGTGTGCGACATTTACTGCGGCGCGGGCACCATAAGCCTGAGCGCGGCCAAACAGGGCGCCCGGGTCACCGGCATCGAGATCGTACCGGAAGCGGTAATAAACGCCCGGGAGAACGCGCGCATAAACGGCCTTTCCGCCGAGTTCATCGCCGGAAACGCCGCCCTGATGTATCCGCCCCTGCTTAAGACCCGCGCTTTCGACCGTTTGATAGTGGACCCGCCCCGCCGGGGCCTGGACGAAAAGGTGCTTTCCGCCCTCGTCTCCCACCCTGCGCCGCGCCTGTCCTACGTATCCTGCGACCCCGCCACCCTGGCGCGGGACCTGAAAAAGCTCAAAGAGGTATATTCCATCGATTCCGTCACTCCCGCCGACATGTTCCCCGGCACGGGGCA
>JAIKYG010000049.1:0-44771 GCA_024683475.1 Clostridiales bacterium
CGGTAAGGGTAGACACGGTGGTCCTGTCCACCCAGCATAATCCCAAGGTCGGCCAGCCGCAGATCGAGAAAGACATGATCGAGCTGGTCATCAGGCACGAGATCCCCGCGGAACTTATGGATGAAAACACACGCTTCCTGATCAACCCCACCGGCAGGTTCGTGGTGGGCGGCCCCCAGGGCGACAGTGGGCTCACGGGCAGGAAGATCATAGTGGACACTTACGGCGGAATGGGACGTCACGGCGGCGGCGCGTTCAGCGGCAAGGATCCCACCAAGGTGGACCGCTCCGCGGCGTATGCTGCGCGTCACGCCGCCAAGAACGTGGTGGCGGCGGGGCTTGCCGAAAGGTGTGAGATACAGCTCGCTTACGCTATCGGTGTTGCCAAGCCCGTGAGCGTCATGGTGGACACTTTCGGCACGGGCAAACTGCCGGACGACGAACTGGCCAGGAAAGTGAGCAAGGTGTTCGACTTCAGGCCCGCGGCCATAATCGAACGGCTGGGGCTGAGGGCGCCGATCTACGCCCAGACTGCCGCTTACGGCCACTTTGGCCGGACAGACGTGGACTTCAGCTGGGAAAGGCTGGACTACGTGGACAAGCTGCTTGCGGAGTAAAACGTCCGGAAAAAACGGGAGCCTGTCAGGCTTTGGGAGGGACTGATATGCGGAAGATCGTCTTTGCCGGCACGGAACTGGAAGTGTCGCCCCTCGGTCTCGGCACCGCCCAGTACGGCACGGGAGTGGAGGAGGAAGAAGCTTTCCGGCAGCTGGACAGGTACGCCGAGATAGGCAACCTTATCGATACCGCCCATGTGTACGGCGACTGGGTGCCCGGCGAGCGCTACCGTAGCGAAAGAGTTATCGGCAGATGGCTTAAGCGCACCGGCAAGCGCGATAAGGTAGTGATAAGCACCAAGTGCGCCCATCCTCCGCTAAGCGATATGACGGCTTCCCGGCTCGGGAAAGCGGAGATAATCAAAGATGCGGACGAGAGCCTGTCTGCGCTTGGCACGGATCACATTGATATCTTGTTTCTGCACAGGGACGACGTTTCGCTGCCTGCGGAAGAGATCCTTTCCACGCTCGAGTACCTGCGCAGGGAAGGAAAGATCCGTTATTACGGCTGTTCCAACTGGACGCTGGACAGGATAAAGCAGGCGGAGACCGCCGCGCGGAAGTGCGGGTTCAAGGGCTTCGTGTGCAACCAGCTGATGTGGAGCCTGGCAAAGGTGGATTATAAAAACGTGGGCGACAAGACCCTGGTGCCTATGGACAGACCCACGTTCGACTATCATGTATCCCGCGGCATGGCCGCAATGGGCTACAATGCGCTGGCCAACGGCTTTTTCACGAAGAAAAGCAGGGGGGAAACACTGAGACCCGGGGTGTCCGCCAAATTCGATACGCCAGAAAATGCAAGGATCCTCGAAAAGCTTACGAAGCTTTCGGAGGAATACGGGCTTGGGATTACGGAAATGTGCATACTTTATTTCGCCGCGCAGCCGTTCCCGGCCGTGCCGCTGGTGTCTTATTCAAGCAGGGCGCAGATGGAAGAAGCGCTCGGTGTGCTTAAGACCGAACCTCCGGCGGAGCTGCTAAAGGAACTGTCCGCGCTGTGAAAACAGACAGCCGGGAGCAAACGCTCCCGGCTGTCTTCATTTTTGCCGTTATTCCGCCCAATATACCCTGCCGCTTCTGCGGGGAGCGGGCTTGGGGATATCGCCGTCGATATAGCCCACGGCGCAGTGGCCTACGCCTTCCCATTCGCCTTCCACGCCCAGGGATCTGAGCCAGTCTTTCCATTCGTCCTGCTCGAATTCCTGCCGTGCGCGGTTTATCCAGATGCTGCCAAGGCCCAGCGCGTGGGCTGCGAGCATCATGTTTCCCATCACCAGGCTGCCGTCATAGGCGCGGTTGCCCGAGTTTTTGTCCGCCAGCACTATCAGTATGGCGGGGGCGCCGTAGAAGGGATCGAAACCCTCCTGCCAGCCGCCTATCCTGCAGTTGGCGGCAGCCAGTTTATCCCTGATCGCCTTATCGGTGACGGCGACGGTTATCGTGCCCTGCTTGCCCATGCTGTTAGCTGCGTAGAGCCCGGCTTCGATTATCTGTTCCAGATCTTCCTTTTTGGGCAGCTCGGGCTTGAACTTGCGCACGCTCCTGCGCTGCTTTATGGCTTCGATTATATCGTTCATCGTATCGCTCCTTTCTAAATGGCTTTGCCTGCGGGGGACTGCCTTGATTTATACCAAGCGTGCAAGACCCGCGTCGACTTCAGCTTTGGTCGGGATGGACGGGGAGGCGCCGGGGCGTGAGACGGCGAGCGCGGCGGCGTAAGAGGCGCGCTTAAGCGCCTGCTTTAGTGGCCGGCCTTCGATTATGCCCGCCAGGAAAAAACCTGTGAAAGTGTCTCCGGCGGCGGTGGTGTCAACTGCGTCTGCGCTGAACGCTTCCTGCCGGATTTTCTCGCCACCGCTTATCCATACCGAGCCGTTTTCGCCCAGTGTAAGCACGATCCTGCACGAAGGCAGCGCTTCGGACAGGCCGGCCTCGAGGCTGTCCGTGTCAAAATGCTTGCCCGTATGTTCCAGATACTGGGAAGCCTCGATCTCGTTGAGCAGCAGGTAGTCGGCCTGCGGTATCAGAGGATACAGGCTTTCGCTCATGGGGGAGGGATTTAAGCAGATCGTCGTGCCCTTTTCCCTAGCTTTGGCGACGATCTGAGGCAGGCAGTTTATCTCGTTTTGCAGCACCAGCATATCGCCGCTGCCGAAAGGAGCGAATACGGAATCTATCTGGAGCGGCGTGACGCTTTGATTGGCTCCCCCGTACAGCAGGATGCAGTTGTTGCCGCAGGCGTCGTTCTGGATGATCGCGTGACCGGTCTTGATGTCGGTATGTACCGTGACAAGGTCCGTATTCACTCCCGCCCGGTCCAGTTCGTCCAGCAAAAACGCGCCGTCTTCCCCGATATTGCCCGCGTGATACACGCAGGCGCCCGCGCGTGCCAGCGCCACGGACTGGTTAAGCCCCTTCCCGCCGCTGAATACGCCGAGCCTTGTGGAAGCGAGCGTTTCGCCCGCTTTTACGAAATGGGGGACCTGATACACATAGTCTATGTTCAGAGAGCCGAAATTCAGTACCTTCACGGCGGTATCCTTTCATTGGCGGGCGATTTGGAACATCTTTATGCGTTCAATTGTATCACACGGGGAAGGTTTTGACAATAAAAAACATCCGCCCGCTGTATGGGACGGATGCTTGAAAAAAACGGTCATTCCGCGGCGGCTTCGGCCATGGCGACAACGTTTGCCACGGGAACTTCGGGGAGTATGGACTCGTGGCTGGGAGAGACCACGTAGTTTTCACCGAACAGATCCCTTAAGCGGCGCACTTCGTCCTTTACCTGCTGCGGAGTGCCGAAAGGCATGATCCGCTGGGTGTCCACGCCGCCCACGAACACGATCTTGCCGTTGTACTTGCGGGACAGGGTGACCGCGTCCATATTCGCGGCACGCGCCTGTATGGGGTGCAGCGCGTCCACGCCCGCGTCTATCAGGCGGGGGATTATGCGCTCTATGGAACCGCAGGAGTGCAAAAGCACCTTCATGCCGTAGCGATGCGCCTGCTGCGTCAATCGGGCAAAATACGGCATAACGAAGCGGTCGAACAGTTCGGGGGAGATCAGCATGTCTTTCTGGGAACCGAAATCGTTGCCGAAAAAGAACATATCGATCTTATCCGCCGCCATGGAGAACAGCTTTTCGTTGGCGTTATAATAGAAATCGGCGACGTGTTCGGTCACGGCTTCCACCACGTCGGGATCCGTGTACATCTTGACGAAGTAGTTTTCCATGCCGAAAAAGTCGCATACGATATGGAAAAAACAGCTCCATGAGCCGGAAAGCGTGGCCTGCCCCCTGGCGTGGGTGGCGTCCAGCTGTTCGATGGTGCGGGTGAAATCCAGGTACTTCTCGTCCGGCCAGTCGAACGCCTCGACTTCGCTTACGTCTTCGCAGTCGCCGAACACGCCGGGCTGTGAAAGACTTTTGCGCTCCTTGCCGCCCAGCACGTCCCACAGCGGTTTGCCTTCGGGATGCGTCCACATGCCGAATTCTTCCGGCATGACCCAGCGGCAGCTGTCGCCCAGCATGAGACCCATCTCAAAGTCGTTTTTTACGCCCAGTTCGCTGAAGATCCGGTCGCGGCACTTCCAGTTGGGATTGCCGTGCCAGAATCCGCAGTGATCGCTTTTGTAGGACAGGATATCAGTCAGTCTTTCCCGGCCATTCATATGCGAACCTCCCGACTCATGCGAAAGCAGTTTATTTGCCTTCCGGTATCTCGCCTGCTTTCCTCAGGGCGATCTTCGTGATCACGGGGCCAACCAGTTCGAACACCAGCACGCCTGCCAGTACGATAGTGTTGACCTGGGAAGCCAAAGAAGGAAATCTGGCGGAGACCAGCGATGCCATACCTATCGCGACGCCCGCCTGGGGCAGCAGGGTGAGACCCAGGTAGTGTCTTATATGCTTGTCCGCCTTTACGCTGACCGCGCCAAGGAACGTGCCGCCCCACTTACCCAGGGATCTGAGCAGCAGGTACGCTACGCCTATAAGCCCCACTTGGGGCAGCACGCCCAGGTCCAGCTGTGCGCCGCTCAGCACGAAGAAAAGCAGGAACAGCGGGGGAGTGAAGCGGTCGCACTGCTCCATGAGCACGTCTCTCTGCTGGCTCATGTTCACCATCATGGCGCCGATCATCATGCACACCAGCAAACTGGAAAGACCCAGCAGGTCGCACAGCCCGACGCCGAGGAAAACCAGAGCGATGGACAGCGCCAGCCGGTTTCCGCGGCTCTGGAAGAACCTGGCGCCGTAAGCCAGTATAATGCCCAGCACCGCGCCCAGCGCTATGCTGCCGAATATCTCGATAAGCGGAGTAAGCAGCATGCTTTTGACGCTGATCTGGCCGCCCAGCATGCCTTCTGCCACGCTGGCGGACACGCTGAACACGATAAGACCCAGCGCATCGTCCATAGCCACGACGGGCAGCAGCATGCGGGTCACGGGGCCGTCCGCCTTATACTGCCTTACCACCATGAGCGTGGCGGCGGGGGCGGTAGCCAGGGCGATGGCGCCCAGGATAAGAGACAGGGGAGTGTCGACGCCAAACAGGATCAGCCCCGCGTCCACGCACAGCGCCGTGGAGAGACCCTGGCACAGGGTGATGGTGAGAGGCGCTTTGCCGATCTCTTTTAAGTAGCTCAGGCGGAACTCGCCGCCTATGGAATACGCGATAAAGCCCAGCGCGGCCTCGGACACGATGCCCAGGGAGGCGGCGTTGGCTTTGGAGACGACCCCGCCCACGCAGGGGCCGATCAGCAGGCCGGCCACCAGAAAGGCGGTAACGTTGGGCAGTTTTACAAGCTTTGCTGCGCGGCTCAGCACAAGCCCCGCCAGCATCATAATCCCTATGATAATAAGCGAGTTCATTTGCGTTTGTCTAGTCCTTCCACCATGGTCAGGGGCAGCGCGAACATTATGCCGGTGTCGGGACTGTCCAGTCCGCCCGTGACCTTGTTAACGATATTTTTTGCCTTGTCCACATGTTCGTCTTTGAGCACCATGAAAATAGTTTTGCTTTGGCGGCGTTCGGGGTTCAACAGAGCCCTGAGTCCCGCGAAGAAAGGCACGTCCTCGTCGCTGTTAAGAAGGATGCGCGCCATACCGGTGGATTCCAGCACTGTTGCGCCGGTGAGCCCGTTTTCGCAGAACTCCTCCAGCAGTCGCTCAAGGTATTCCGTGCGGTTAAGTACAAATACGAATAGCTGCATAGTGTCGCTCCTTTCACATTTGCCAAACGGGGATTATATACCCAAATAATTACGCTTTTATGAAGCTTTGTATAAATAACATCGTCTCTGCTGACAGAGACGATGAAAAACTACATATCCCGGGTGACTATGATGTCGATCCCCGTTCCGAGCACGTTTTTTACGGCAGCGTCGCCGCGCTTTACGGGGGAAACGAGCGTCACGTTCTCGATCTCGCGGCTCACGTCCATAAGCAGCGGCTTTTTGATGGGCGCCGAGCTTTTGACAGGACAGCGGGGCAGGGAAGCGCCCGTGATCCTTACCGTGCCGGTATAGGTCCTGCGGGGGTCGAGTATCTCGCTTCTGCCGTAAGCTTCGCCTCTGGGACAGGAATTGCCCGTGACCGCGCCGGTCGCCTCGTCCACTGTTAAACGGCAGCCCCTGGGACATACGATGCAAATCATTTCAGCCATGTTCAAGCCTCCGAAGCGCTCACGCTGATATCGCCCTGCGCCTTGTCAAATACGTCTTTGGAGAGGAAGATGTTTTCCATTTCGCCGGGGGACATGCTGAGCCGTTTAAACGACGCCAGCACCTGCCCCGAAGCGTCCGTCACCCTTATGACCGACGCGCCCAGCTTGTTCCTGACCCTGAAGAACAGCTTCACGCTGTTTTCGAGCCTGCCCGGACGGATGCGCTGGGGCACGGTGTAGGTCACGTTCTGTCCGTTAAGCACACGCACGCAGGTCTCGTCGGCAGGTGCGCCGGACAGCACGAAATCCGCGGCTCCTTCGCCCGCCTTCGAGCTTTCCTCGGATACGTAATCCACCAGGTCGTGCACGTGCACCACGTTGCCGCCTGCGAATACGCCTTTCATGGAGGTCTCCATGTTCTCGTAAACCACGGGTCCGTTGGTGCGGGGGTCGATCTCTATGCCCGCCTCGCGGCTCAGCTCGTTTTCGGGGATCAGACCCACGGACAAAAGCAGAGTGTCGCAGTCGAACACCATTTCCGTGCCGGGTATGGGAGCGCGGTTTTCGTCCACCCGGGATACCGTCACAGAGGACACGCGCCCGTTCGAGGCGGTCACGTCGGTGACGGTGTGGTTCAGGTACAGGGGAATGTCAAAGTCCTTCAGACACTGGGAAATGTTGCGGGCGAGGCCGCTCGAGTGGGGCATTATCTCAACGCAGCACAGCACCTTCGCGCCTTCCAGAGTGAGCCTTCTGGCCATTATAAGGCCTATGTCGCCGGAACCCAGTATCAATACACGCCTTGCGCACATATAACCCTCGAGGTTGATATACCTTTGGGCGGTGCCGGCGGTGAACACGCCCGCGGGACGGTCGCCGGGTATGGATATGGCGCCTCTGGGACGCTCGCGGCAGCCCATGGCCAGGAAGATGCTGGAAGCCGAGTATACCTGATAGCCTCTTTCCGCGGATACGGTGTGCACCTGCCTGTCGGGGGTGATGTGCAGCACCATGGTGTCGCAGATCAGCTCTATGGTGGTGTCTTTGAGCCTGTCGATGAACTTGAGCGCGTACTCGGGGCCGGTCAGTTCCTCTTTGAAGCGGTGCAGGCCGAAACCGTTGTGGATGCACTGGTTGAGTATGCCTCCCGCGTACTTATCCCTTTCGATTATGGCGATCTTCCTAAGACCTTTGTCATAGGCGGCGAGCGCAGCCGCAAGCCCCGCCGGGCCCGCGCCGATAACTATAAGTTCCCAGTTCATGCTCTGCCTCCCGACTTTGTCTCACTGAACAGAATAAAGCTGCCTTCGCCGTCCTTGAGCGCGTCAAGCGGAGAAATGCCCCTTTCGCGGCACAGTATATCCAGTACGCGCGGTCCGCAGAACCCGCCCTGACAGCGGCCCATGCCCGTGCCTGCGCGGCGCTTGATGCCGTCGACGGATACGGGCGGAATGGGGGAGTGGCAGGCTTCCACGATCTCGCCTTCGGTAATGGTCTCGCAGCGGCAGATCACACGCCCGTACAGAGGATTTTCGGCGGTGATGCGCTGTTTCTCCTCAACAGACAGGTTCTTAAAGCGTATCTTCTTCCGGGTGGTGACGGGGGCGTCCTTTTTGACGAGCTCGAGCCCGTTTGCCTCGAGCAGCTCGGCTGCGTACTCGCCCGTAGCGGGCGCACAGGTGAGCCCGGGGCTTTTTATGCCCGCCAGGTCGAGGAATCCGGGCACCGGGAAACCGATGATAAAGTCTTTCCGGTCGGAATTGGCCCTCATGCCGGCGAAAGAGCGGATGGTGTCCCTGAAGTTGACGGAGGGCACGCTCTTCAGCGCGTGCTGCTTAACGAACGCGAGCCCGTCGGCGGTGGTGTTGACCCGGTGACCGTCCTTGCAGGCAACGGCGTTGGGACCTGCCAGCAGGTTGCCGTGTACCGTGGGGGAGACCAGCACGCCCTTGCCCGCGGGACCGGGGCACTGGAACAGTGTATGTTTGGCGCGGGAGCCTTCGCTCTTGTCCAAAAGGAAGTAATCGCCGCGGCTGGGAGTGATCGTAAACACCTTCTCGGCTACCATTTCGTGCACGGCGGCGCTGTCCACGCCCGCGGCGTTGATCACATAGCGGGATTTGAACTGCTCGCTGCCGCAGGAAACGGTGAACCCGTCTTCCTGCTTTGAAATGGAAGTGACGGGATGGGACAAAAGGAATTTGACGCCGTTTAAGGCCGCGACTTCCGCTATGGCCAAAGCGTACTCCCAGGGATTGACTATGCCGGAAGTGGGCGCGTACAGCGCCGCCACCGCCTGGTCGGACACGTTGGGCTCCAATTCCTTAAGCCGGTATCTGTCGATCAGCTCAAGGCGTTTCACGCCGTTTTGAAGGCCGCGCTCGTACAGAACGCGCAGGGTCTTTACGTCGTTTTCGTCAAAGGCAAGCACCAGCGAACCGCAGTTTTTGTAGGGCACGTCCAGCTTTTCGCACAGTTCTGCCGCCATTTCGCAGCCTTTGACGTTCAGGCGCGCCATCAGCGTGCCGGGTTCGGGGTCATAACCCGCGTGGATTATGGCGGAGTTGGCCCGGGTGGCGCCCATGGCTATGTCGTTCTCCTTTTCAAGCACAAGCACGCTGAGCTTGTATTTGCTCAGCGCGAAGGCGGTGGCTGCGCCTGTGATGCCGCAGCCTACGATTATCACATCGTACATCAGTTTTCTCCAATATTAAAAGCGTTCAGCGTGTTCCGATAGCAGAGCTCCGCCATCTCGTCCGCGCTTACGCCTTTTATTTCCGCAAGTTTTTCGCAAACGTACCCGACGAAAGCGGGTTCATTGCGCCTGCCTCTCAGGGGAACGGGCGCCATGTAGGGACAGTCTGTTTCTATGAGCAGCCTGTCGGTGGGGATGCCTTCCGCCGCACGGGTGAGTATAGGGGCGTTTTTGAAGGTGAGACTGCCCGAAAAGGATATGTACAGTCCCATGCGCACATACTCCAGCGCGCTTTCCAGGCTGCCGCCAAAACAGTGCATGACTCCTTTTACGCTTATCCCGCGCTTTATGCAGGAGGACAAGATATCGTAAGCGTCTCCGTGGGCCTCCCTGATGTGCATGATCACCGGCTTGTTCAGCCGATGAGCCAGCTCCAGCTGCTTTAAGAAGACTTCTTTCTGCGCGTCCCTGGGGGAAAAGTCGTAATGGTAGTCCAGTCCTATCTCTCCCAGCGCCGCCATTTTCGGGAGCCGCATGGCCGCTTCGATGCCGTCGGATATCTCCTGCGTCCATTTGTCCGCGTCGTGGGGATGCAGCCCGTAAGCGGTATAAAGGAAAGGGTATCTGCCGCTTAGGCGAGTGACCTCGTCGGGCTGGAGCGTGGCATCTCCCACGACCATTGCCTTTTCCACGCCGGCGTCAAGCATCCTTTGGACGACTTCGTCCCGGTCCGCGTCAAAGGCTTTGTCGTTTATGTGGCAGTGGGAGTCGAACAGGCGCATCAGTTGGCGTACCTCGGCCAGTATACGTCACGGGCGTTGGTGCCGCGCTTAACGCTGGAAGTCTCCACGTTGGCGGGGCGCTCGTAGTGATAGCAGAAGTAGTAGCCCGCGTCATACGCGCCCTGGGCCGTATTCTCTATCTGCAGCAGCGCCCTGTGGTATACGGGATAGCGCTCCTCCAGGTCATATTTCAAAAACTTCATCTGCCCTTCCAGGGAGTAGGGATCGTAGCCGTGATCCGCGCACCAGTCGGAAAGGATCTTGAAACGGCTCGTGCTCCACTGGCACAGACCCTGATAATTGCCGCCTTTTCCGGACTTGGGGTTGAAAGCGGATTCCTGCTTGATATTGGCCAGGATGCCGCACGCCACCGCTTCGTTATACGCGGTCTCGCTGGTCAGGTATCTGTATATCTTCTGCTCGTTGCTCAGATCGTTGTTTGTAAATATGGGGTCGGTGGAAGGCGGCACCGCAGTGGGCGTGGGGGTGGGAGCCTGTGTGGGAGTGGGAGTGGGCGACGGGACAGGCGTGGGGGTAGCCGTGTTGATCTTCCTTAGGTTCTTTATCTCCACATATCCGCTTCTGCCGTTTATCGTTATGTACGCCCAGGTACGGTTATATGCAGTAACGGAGACCTGTATGCCTTTGTTGAGATAGCCCAGATATGCCGCGCTCGTGCTGGGTCCGTCGTAAACCCTGAGCTTATTGACCACCACCGCGTCTATGGGAGCGCAGGGGTTCAGAACTCCCTCGGCGGGCGTGGGGGAAGGAGCAGCCGTGTCGGACAGCTTTTTCAGGTAGGCGTGGCGGGTGTAGCCGTAATGTCCGTTGAGCTCGATGTAAGCCCAGGTGGAATTGTAGGCGTACACGTTGACGACCTTGCCCGTGCCTATGGTGCCAAGCTTCGTGGAGGATGCGGACGCTTTTGCGTATACAGGCAGAGAATTGACCTTCGGGCTCGCCTTGAGGTTGCAGGTGGTGACGCTGCCGCTGAGTTCGAAGGTGAATTCGTTCTGGGTGGAGGGAGTGTTGGCGGAGCCCTGTCCGTTTACCGCGGAAAGGCTGGATTTTTTGATATAACCTGCCTTTGCGTCGCACACGATCATCACCCAGTCGCCGTTTACCATGAGGGCGGTGACGCGGGTGCCTTTTTCGAGCTGTATTTTGCCGGCAGAGGTGGAGGGCTTGGAATAGAAGTAGCTCAAGCGGTTGACTTCCGCTTCCACGTCAAGAGGTTTGCTCACGGAAGTCAGGTGCTTGATGTTCATGTAGCCTTGCTTCTGATTGTATTCCACCAGTGCCTTTGTGCTGTCGTACTCAAGCACTTTAACGACGTAATATTTATAAAGGTAGCCTTCGCGTTTAGAAATATCCTCTGTGCTGTAAAGGCCTGAGCGGGTGACTTTCACGTATGCGTACAGGTCGTTTTCGGGCGTCACAGCTCTGGCGACGCACACGGTCTGTGAGCACAATAAGATGACAAGTATTAAAGCAAGCGTTTTAAGAATGCGTTTCATGGCGCATACCTCCGCTATTATTTCAATTCTGTTACAAATTATATCAAATGTATTTCTATTTGTCAAGATTGGCGACACAGATAATGGGCGGTAAATTTATCGGTTGAATTTAGCGGGGAAATAGGGTAAAATCTTGGCACAAGAGTTACGAGGAGTGAGGAAAATGAAGCCACAGCCCAGGATATGCGACCTGATCCCCGCGGCGGTGTTCGAGGGATTTTTGCTGGTAAAGGACGCTCAGGAGCGTATAAACGTAAAAGGTGCGAAATACCTTGACATAAACCTGATCGACATAACCGGGGAAATAAACGCGAAGAAATGGGACAACGTGGACTTTGTGCCCCAGGCGGGGCAGGTCGTCAAGATACGGGGTCAGGTGGGCGAGTTCAACAACCGTATGCAGCTGCGCATCGACAGGATGCGGGAGAGCGTGCCGGAAGATGAAGTCGAGATGTCGCAGCTGATCCCCTGCGCGCCGCGCAAGCCCGAGGATATGATGGAGGACATCATCACCCGGGTGGAGGAAATGGAGAACGTCCAGTTAAAACAGCTGGTGAACCGCCTGCTGGACGAGGCGGGGGACGCCATCTTCTATATGCCGGCGGCCAAGAGCCTGCATCACGCGCAGCGCAGCGGTCTGCTCAACCACACCACCACCATGCTGAAGGGCGCGCGGGCCGTATGTGAGATCTATACGTTCCTGGACAAGGACCTGCTGGCGGCGGGCGTAATAATCCACGATCTGTGCAAGATAGAGGAACTCAAAAGCGACGATATGGGGCTGGTGGGCGAATACACCACCGAAGGCAACCTGCTGGGCCACATAGTGATGGGTGTGAGCCGCTTGGACCGGATTGGCAGGGAGCTTGGCACCGACAGGGAACTGCTGGTAATGCTGGAGCACATGGTCCTGAGCCATCACGACCTGCCGGAATACGGTTCCCCCAAGCCTCCAATGTTCCCTGAAGCGGAGGCGCTGCATATACTGGACCTGCTGGACGCGCGCATGTTCGAAATGAACAGCGAATTGGAAAAGGTCAATCCCGGCGCGTTCACCGACCGCATCTGGTCGCTGGAGCGCAAGCTCTACCGCAGGCTGAACTCAGAAGAAAACGAGGAATAGGCAAAGCATAAATGAAAACGCTGGTCGTGGCGGAAAAGCCTTCCGTGGGACGGGACATCGCCCGGGTGCTCAAGGCGACTGCCCGGGGAGAAGGCTTTCTTTCCGGCGACAATTACATAGTCACATGGGCGGTGGGGCATCTGGTATCCCTGAAGGAACCGGACGAGCTGGATGAAAAATACTCCAAGTGGAACAGAAACGATCTGCCCATACTGCCCGCGGATATCCCGCTCAAAGTGCTGACGCCCACCAGGTCCCAGTTCAAAGTCGTCAAGCAGCTTATGAACGACAAAGACGTGGACAAGATCATCTGCGCCACGGACTCTGGACGGGAAGGCGAACTCATATTCAGGTATATCTACCAAATGGCGGGCTGCAAAAAGCCATTTGACAGACTGTGGATCAGTTCCATGACCGATGCTGCCATAAAAGCGGGCTTTGACAGCCTGAAACCGTCGAAGGATTACGACGGACTGTACGCCTCCGCCCGCTGCCGCTCCGAGGCGGACTGGCTGGTGGGCATGAACGCGACCCGCGCATTTACGTTAAGATATAACAGGCTTTTGTCGGTGGGGCGTGTGCAGACCCCCACGCTGGCGCTTATCGTCAAACGAGACGGTGAGATCGCCGCATTCGTGCCGGAGGAATACTACGAGCTTACGGCGGAATTCGAAGCGTGGAAAGGCGTCTGGTTCGACCCCGAGACCAAGTCCACTCATATAAAGGACAAGGCGGCGGCGGAAGAGATCGCAAAACGCGTAAAAGGCAAAACCGGCCGCGTAGCTGAAGTCAAGCGCGAGCAGAAGCGCGTGCCGCCCCAGAAACTCTACGATCTGACTACGCTGCAGAGGGAAGCCAACCGCAAATTCGGCTTTTCGGCGGACAAGACCCTCAAGATCGCCCAGAGCCTTTACGAGACGCACAAGCTGATAACCTATCCCAGGACCGACAGCCGCTACCTGCCGGACGACATGATACCCAAGGTCAAGCATACCCTGTCGCTGCTGCCCGAGCCTTACGACGCGCTGGTAAAGCAGGCCACGCTGGATTTTGCCCGGCGCATATACGACAACAGCAAGATCTCGGACCACCACGCCATAATCCCCACCGACAGGAAGGGCGACCTGTCCCGCCTGACCCAGGATGAAAGAAAGATATTCGACCTGGTGGCGAAACGGCTGATCTCCAACCACTACGGCGATTACGTATATGATGCCCTGAACATCGTGACCGCAGTTGGCGGCGACCAGTTCAAAACCGCTCTGAACGCGCTGGTCGATCCGGGCTGGAAAGCAGTCTACGCGGGGGACGACACCGAAAAGACGGATGCGCAGGCGGACCTGCCCGAAGTAAATGAAAACGACCTTACGAAGCTTCTGAAGACCTCGATCAAGCAGCAGAAGACCAAGCCTCCCGCTTTCTATACAGACGATACGCTGTTAAAAGCCATGGAGGATGCGGGTAAGACGATAGAGGACGAAGAGCTCCGGGAGAAAATGAAGGACGCAGGTCTGGGCACTCCCGCGACACGCGCCGCAATAATCCAGAGGCTCATACAGGTGGGATATGCCAAACGGGAAAGGAAAAACATCATATCCACGGTCAAAGGCCAGAAACTGATTGAGGTGGTGCCCAAGGAGATATCCAGCGCCGTGACCACCGGCAAATGGGAGAGGGCACTGGCTAAAATGGCCAGGTTCACCGACGAAGCCGAGATATCCGAAAAGCAGGGAAAGTTCATGAACTCGATACGGGCTTACAGCACGTTCCTCACGGATTACGCGTTTAACGGAGCCCCGCAGGCGAGTTTTCCGCAGGAAGAACGATATGCGAAAAGGAGGAACCCGAATGCCGCAAAACCTAAAAAGCACGATTGAACAGGCGGCGGACCGTATAAACAGCCTGCATATGACGGCTGTTAAGCCCGTCTGTCCCGTCAAAAAGCTGCCGGACAGGGAAAGAATAATAAACGTGACCGTGAGGCTCAGGAACCTGATGTTCCCGGGGTTCTACGACGCGCCAAGGCCCGAGGACAACCCGTTTTTCACGGCGGGAGAGCTGCTGGAGATAAGTCAGGCGCTGGAAGAGGAGTGCTGCCTCGCATACGCGCTTAAGAATTGCGACAGTGCCGAAGAAAACGCATCCAAAGCGGTCGAGGGCTTTATACAGGAACTGCCTGTGATACTCGAGACGCTCAACACCGACGTAGACGCCCTGTATAACGGAGATCCCGCCGCGGGCAGCCCCATGGATGTGATCATCGCCTACCCGGGGCTGTTCGCCATCTGCGTTTACCGTCTCGCCCACAGCCTGTACAGGCAGAACGTGCCCATGATCCCCCGGATCATGACCGAATACGCGCACGGGCTCACCGGCATAGACATAAATGCGGGCGCACAGATAGGCAGGAGCTTTTTTATAGACCACGGCACGGGCGTGGTCATAGGCGAGACGGCTGTGATCGGCAACGAAGTTAAACTGTACCAAGGCGTTACTCTCGGAGCTATGTCCACCCGCAAAGGGCAGCAGCTGGCAGGGCTCAAGCGCCATCCTACCATAGGCGACCGTGTGACCATATACTCAAACGCCACCATCCTCGGGGGAGGGACGGTCATAGGGGACGACTGCCTCATCGGAGCCAACGCTTTCGTGACCGAATCCGTGCCTGCGGGCACCAAGGTCATGGGCCGCGGAAACGAGCTTGCCCGGAGAAAAGAGACCAGGTGCGACTGGGAAACCGACTGATTTTGGAACGGCGCGGGGCGCCAAAACCCTGCACGATGCGGGGCCGGGGGCCGGACGGCGGCTTTCCGGCACAAAAAAATCTGCACAAAAACCGCCCGAAAGCCCAAAAAACTGCACAAAACCCGTTGACAGGCACGTAACGTTATTGTAAAATAATATATGAGGTAATAAATCTGCAAGGAGGAGACCATGAAAACGTACAGCTTTACCATGAACAGATCCAGGTGGATGAGCCTGCTCATCGCCATCCTGTGCATCTGCATGCTGATCATGCTGTTCAGCCCCTACTTCACCTACGGTAAGGATACCACCAAGCTGGTGCCCGAAAATGCCGTGGACAGCAAGGGCAAAGTGACCGCTCAGGGCGATCAGGACATCCTTTACGGACGCACCTGGGTGCTCAGCGGTAGTGACGAGACTCAGGACGGATACAGGAAGATAGTTGTCGGCACCGACGGCAAGAACACTTCCAAAGTGTATTCCACCAACATCCTGCGCGTCAACCAGCAGTACGCGTTCACCGCGTTTGAAGAGTGCCTTAAAAACTACAACGACATCGCGCAGAACGTGGAAGACTGCGAAGTACTGTATAAGAAGGCTCAGGATCAGTACAACGAAGCCAGCGCCTACATCAGCGGCGTTATAGAGAAAGTGACTGCAGCGAAGAACGGCGCCGATGCCGCCAAGCAGGAAGAGATCGACGGCGACCTCAAGAAGCTGAACACCGCGCTTTCCACCTGCGCCAGGCAGCTGGACACCGCCAAGGCTGCTTACGACACCGCCACCGAAAACCTGGGCAAGGCTGAAGCCGCCCTTAAGAACGCTTATGATGCCGCTTCCATAGCCTACAGCGAGGACGAGATCGACGTTCACCTGCCCTGGGTCAACGAGACCGTGGATGCGTACAACAAGGAGATCATGGAGGTCTATCCCGATGATTACGTGGAAGGCCTCGCGACCAGCAAGCTGGATGACTTCAAAACCTACGTAGCCGGAAAGTATCCCGAGACTGCCGCCAGGGTCTATGCTCTTAACAAGACCGACGACCTTAAGCAGCTGCTCGCCACCAGGTACGCTGACGACTATGCCAAGATCAAGGCCGACAATCCCGACAAAGACGATAAGGCCAACCTGACCACCCTCTACAAGCAGAAGGATGCCGAACTGGATGCCGAGACCAAGCAGGCGCTGTACACCGAAATGTACACCACCGGCAAAGCTCCCGAGAAGAGGATCTACACTGCCATCTACAACGAAGTGATGGGCGCCCTCAAACAGGACGAGAAACTTGAGCTCTACAAGGGCTTTGCCGAAGAGTTTTACTCTGAGCCTTCCGCCGAAGACATCGGTCTGGCTGTGACCGAAGCCAAGAACATCATCGCCACCCGCATGAGCGACGAAGACAGGGACGCGCCCATCATCGGCCGTCTGAATGAGATGAAGGTCCGCAGCAACGCTCTGGCCGCCGAAGCCAAGCAGGCGCTGAGCGACACCGCCGCGGCTATCAAGGCGGGCGACAAGAAGTCCACCACCGACAAGTCCGCGAAGGTCGCCGACAGTATCGCCAAGCAGGAAACTTCCGCCAAGGACATCGAGGCGAAGTACTTCCCCGCCAAGGAAGGCGAAGCCGAAGAAGAGAAAGAAGCTGAGGAGAAGGAATACACCTTCACTCCCATCAAGCGCTACGATGCCAAGAACGACGCCGACTTCCCGGTGCACATCGAGACCAGGGAGAAGGAGATCTCCGGCAGCTCCGACGCCGCGCTGCTGATGGAGACCAACGCCACCGTCAAGTACGCCAAGGGCAACTCTGACGCCATCGGCAAGGTGACCATCACCTACGCCAACGGCACCACCCAGAATACCACCTTCGGTTCCTCCGTTGAGTACGACGGCAAGAAGGAAGTCTCCATCATGGGCTTCGTCGGTTTCCCCGAGGACCTGAAGGACACCTTCGAGAGCGAGATCGCCTACAAGATCTTCGGCTACAACCGCAACACCGTGGTGCTGGTGCCGATCATCCTGCTGATCCTGCTGGTGCTGGGCGTAGTGTTCGCCTTCATTAAGAGGGACACCTTCGCTTCCGGCATTTGCCCCACCGCCGCCGGCTGCCTGGGCGTGATCACCTATCTGGTCAGCGAGTTCCTGAAGCTGGGCGATTATCACACCCTGCACATCATCGGCTTCGCGGTACTGTTCGTGGTAGGCGCTCTGCAGCTCTACTTCGGCATCCGCGAGAAGATCGAGAAAGCCAAGGAAGCCTAAGCTGTTTAAGCTAAAATAGTTAAGGCAAACGCATAGAGCGGGCCGGTCAGTTTGACCGGCCTGTCTTTGTTATATTGTGGAACAATACTCTTGAATAATGCGGCGTTGTAATGTATAATCTGTATATATCTATATATCGGAGGCAGTAAGGTGGACGAAAAGGATATACAGCTGGAGAAAACTCTTGAAAAGCTTCGTGAGATCACATCCCGGAATTTAAGGCGCGTGGCGGACGACATCTGGGGCACGGTAAAAAGCGCGGAAGAGCTGGCAAACAGGAAGCTCGCAGGCAAAAAGGATGAGACCGCAGACGACGAGCTCATAAACGCATTCACAAAACCGGCTCAGAACGGGGATATGCGGGATGATGTGCTGCAAAAGCAGCTCGAAGCCCTGGAAAAGCTGTCAAAGAACGAGATGAAAGCTTTCAGCGACAAGCTTTGGGATGAGTATCCGCCTCTGGATACCGAAAAGACGGCTCCCGTTCAAAGCCCCGAACCCGCGGCAAAGGCGGAGGAAGAAAACAAGGCGGAGGAAGAACCGCCCGAGAAACTGGAAGACATACTGAACGAGCTTCATTCATATATCGGTCTGGACGGCATAAAGACCGAGGTGGACAACCTGGTGAACATGGTGCGGGTGCACCAGATGCGCAAGGCCCACGACCTGCCCACGGTTGATATGTCCCTGCACATGGTGTTCAGCGGCAACCCCGGCACGGGCAAGACCATGATCGCCCGAGTCATGGCGCGGATATACAAGTGCCTGGGCATCCTTTCCAAAGGTCAGCTGGTCGAAGTCGACAGAAGCGGCCTGGTAGCCGGCTATGTGGGACAGACCGCGGGCAAGACCATGGAAGTGGTCAACAAAGCTCTGGGCGGCGTGCTGTTCATTGATGAAGCCTATGCGCTCACTTACCACAAGGAAGGCAATGATTTCGGGCAGGAAGCTGTGGACACGCTTTTGAAGGCGATGGAAGACCACAGGGACGATCTTATCGTGATAGTGGCGGGCTACGACGGGCTGATGGACGAGTTTATCACCTCCAACCCCGGACTTGAGAGCAGGTTCAACCGTTACCTCCACTTCGCAGATTATACCGCGGAGGAGATGATGGACATATTCAAGCTCCGCTGCAAGCAGGGCGGCTACAAACTGGATGAAGACGCGGAAGACGAGGTTAAGGACTTCATAAAAGCCCAGAACACCGATCCCATCACCTTCGGCAATGCCCGCGGCATCAGGAACCTGTTTGAGCAGGTGCTTATCGCCCAGTCCAACCGCATCATAAAGGAGACCGAGGCGGGCGTGGAAATGACCAAGGAAAAGCTCATGCAGCTTTCCGCCGAGGATATAACCGAAGCGGCGAAGTTCGCCGAAGCTACCCGCAGGAAGGATATGCGGGAAGACGACGAGCTCACGAAACTGCTCAAACAGCTAAAGCAGTCTACCGCTGCCGGGGAAAATACCGAAGAAGGCGAAGGAGAAAAGGCGGAATAAAATACCGGGCGGCGCAGTGCCGCCCGTTTGATTTTACACTGATAAACAAACCGGGCTGTGACGCCACAGAGGGAGGGATAGCATGCGCAGCGTACCGAAATGGGAGATATTCGAGGACAGCTTTATTGTCCGGAAGGAGTTTGGCAACCCGTTCACCGAAGTGGATGTCGAAGTCGAGTTCACCTGCGGGGACCTGAGCTATACCGTGGACGGCTTCTATGACGGCGGGTACACATGGCGCGTCAGGTTATCTCCGCCCAAAGAAGGCGTGTGGCGATATGTGACGCGCTCCGACCTGGCGGAGCTAAGCGGCAGGACCGGCGAGTTTATCTGCACGCAGGCCGTATCAAAAGGGCCCCTCACGCTGAACCCCCAGTTTCCCAACTGGTTTTTCAGAGCAGACGGCTCCGCGCAGCTGATAGTGAACGACGGCTGGTTTCCGCACACCGCCA
This sequence comes from Clostridiales bacterium, assembly GCA_024683475.1. GTDB lineage: Bacteria > Bacillota > Clostridia > Christensenellales > Aristaeellaceae > RUG14130. Next base: position 19,370 of record JAIKYG010000049.1, read on the forward strand.
ACGGACACGAGCTGCCGTTTGAGGACCTGGAATTCCAGCAGCCTTCCCGGGAGGATTTTGACAGGTTCTTCGACATACTCGCCGACTACGGGGTGAACATGGTGGTGGGCATGAGCGAGTTGTACGCCCGGCAGAAGAGCATCACCGACACCAGCTTCGTGTGGCCGTGGAAGATAGTTGACGCGGAAAAGAACCTGATAGACAAGGAACGGTTCAACCTGGACTTTTACCGGAGGTGGGAGCAAAATCTTGCCCACGCCAAGCAGAGGGATCTGTTCTACGCGTTTGAGGTCCTGTACGACGATTCGCTGATCCGCCCCAGAGAATGGAACAACCACCCCTATAACGTAAAGAACGGCGGCTGGCTGGAAAGCGACGCGGGCGTGGACGTGGACGTGTGCTGGCGCAACCTGTTCGACGTGAACAATCCCCTGTCCCGCAAGTACATAGGCAGGTACATAAAGTATACCATGGCCCGCCTGGCGTGCTTCAGCAACGTTTTGTGGGAAGTGGGCGCAGAGAACGCGAACCTGGCCGTGCTGCCGGAAAGGATGCTTAAAGGCGCGCTTATGCCCGTTGAACCCGTGGCTGAGTGGTACAAGTATTGGGGACGCTATATCGCGCTCAAGGATCCCTACGGACGCCTGCGCACTTTCGGCGACACCACATTCCATCCGCTTATGGTGCGCGAGCAGGGCAACGATTTCGTGCTCACGCAGGATCCCAGAAATTATCGGCGGGACGATGAGTATTATTACTATCTGGCGATGCGGGACTACGGCAAGCTTTACTGGCAGTTCAACCGCCCCATGGTGATAGGCGAAATGACCTCTTCCAACAACGGCAACTATGAGCGGGAAAGGCGCATGTACTGGATCGCCGCCGCCTCGGGTTACATAATGGGCCGGAGCGACAGGCATTTCGCTCCCATAACCGGAGACAAGCTGACGGAGGAGATCAAGTTTTCCCTGGGCGGCATACCGGTAATATACGATTATCTGAAAACACTCAGAAGCTTTATGGAAGCCGGGGTAAGCTTCTGGCGCATGGAACCCATGCACGAAAAGTGCGTGTGCGACAGGCTGTGCTGCTGCATGGGCGAAGAGGGGAAGGAGTATCTCATCTATCTGCCCTTTGGCGGCAGATTGGAGATCGAGGTGCCGGCTAGCTGCGTGCGCGTGCTGAACCCCGTGACGGGTGAGATAAACGAAAGCTGCTGCTCTGCGGGAAAGTTCACGCTTGAACAGAAGCCCGGAGAGGACGCGGTGATACACATAAAAGCCCTGCCGCCGCAGGCACATTAATAGCATAAGAAATCCCCCGGACCGCGCGGTCCGGGGGATCGTTATTATACTGCTTATTTTATTTGTGTGGTGCTGGTGTGCAGAGTAACGTCGTGGTAGCCGCCTTCTATTATGGAGGTGGGGGATACGAGGGTGAGCCGGGCGTTCTTGTGCAGTTCGGGAATGCTCTTGACGCCGCAGTTGCACATGGTGGACTTGACTTTGTACAGGCTCAATTCCACATTGTCCCTTAAGCTTCCGGCGTAAGTTACATAGCTGTCGACGCCTTCCTCGAAGCTCAGTTTGCCGGCGCCGCCCAGATCATACCTCTGCCAGTTGCGGGCACGGTTGGAGCCTTCGCCCCAGTATTCCTTCATGTAAGCGCCGTTTACCATGACCTTGGCTCCGGGGCTCTCGTCAAAGCGTGCGAAGTAGCGGCCCAGCATGATGAAGTCAGCGCCCATGGCGAGGGCCAGAGTCATATGATGGTCGTAAACTATGCCGCCGTCGGAGCACAGGGGGATGTACACGCCGGTCTCCTTGTAATACTTGTCGCGCTCCGCCGCAACTTCGATGACCGATGTGGCCTGGCCGCGGCCTATGCCCTTGGTCTCGCGGGTGATGCATATGGAACCGCCGCCGATGCCGATCTTGATGAAGTCCGCGCCCGCATCGGCCAGGAAACGGAACGCGTCCGCGTCCACCACGTTGCCTGCGCCTACGATCACGCTGTCACCGTAATTCTCGCGTATCCATTTCAGGCACTCCGCCTGGTAGCAGCTGTAGCCTTCCGAGGAATCCATGCACAGCGCGTCGGCGCTGGCTTTGAGCAGGGTGGGCACTCTTTCTTTATAGTCACGGGTGTTGATGCCCGCACCTACGCGGAAACGTTTCTGCTCGTCGAGCAGCTCCAGGGGATTGTCTTTGTGGCTGTCGTAGTCCTTCCTGAATACGAAGTATTTGAGGCAGCCTTCATTGTCGACTATGGGCAGGGCGTTGATTTTGTGGTCCCAGATGATGTCGTTGGCTTCCTTGAGTGTCACGCTTTCGGGGGCGGTGACCAGCTTAGAGAAGGGAGTCATGAACGTGGAGACCTTTTCGTCTCCGCTCATGCGGCTGATGCGGTAGTCGCGGCTGGTGACGATGCCCATGAGTTTGCCGTGGGCGCTGCCGTCGTGGGTCACCGCTATGGTGGAGAAACCGTTTTTCTCCTTGAGGTTGATCACGTCCCTGAGCGTGCTGTCAGGAGTCAGGTTGCTGGCGGAGACCACGAAGCCCGCCTTGTAGCTTTTGACCTTGGCGACCATCTGCGCCTGGCTTTCGACGGACTGGGCTCCGTAAATAAACGAAATTCCGCCTTCTTTCGCAAGCGCTATGGCCAGACGGTCGTCCGAAACGCTCTGCATGATGGCGGAAACCAGGGGAATGTTCAGGGTCAGGCGGGATGAGTCCTTCCCCGGGCGGAATTTGGCCAGGGGCGTGGAAAGGGATACGTTCGCGGGCACACAGTCCGGCCCGGTGTACCCGGGGATCAGCAGGTACTCGTTAAAAGTGTGGCAGGGTTCGTTATAGAAGTAAGCCATCATTTCCCCTCCAAAACAGTTTTGGCAATTTTAGCAGACTAAGTATACAATGTCAAGAATGGCAAGGTTAATTATGGGGCAAAAGCGGTTTGACATTTATTAAAGAATGGTGTATTATTCAAGTCAGAATACAGTGCGCCGGAAAGGACAGTAAAAGATGCTTTACCCTAGATCCGGGGAAGACAGGCTGTCTGAACAGCTTTTTGAAAACCCTACCAGCGAGTACAGGGGCACGCCGTTCTGGGCCTGGAACGGACGGCTGAACGACGAGACTCTGTCCCGGCAGATACAAATGCTCAGGGAAATGGGAATGGGCGGTTTCCATATGCACGTGAGAACGGGCATGGACAGCCCGTACCTGGACGGGGAATTCATGGGCCATGTCAGGCACTGTGTGGAGGAAGCGCGGCAGAACAAGATGCTGGCGTGGCTTTACGATGAGGACAGGTGGCCTTCCGGTACTGCAGGCGGTAAAGTGACGGCCAAAGACCCCGCTTTCGCCATGCAGATGCTCGTTCTCACGGTCACGCCTTGCGCCGGGGACGACGGTTCCAAGACGCCCGGACCCGGGAATGGGCAAAGGTCCGCCCGGCAGGAAAATGGGATATTCCTGGCTGCGTACGATGTGAAGCTTAACGGGGACGGCAGGCTGGTCTCTTACCGCAGGATCGGGGAAAACGAGCTGGCGGAGGGCACCAAATGGTACGCGTACCAGGAACACGCCGCGGAGGACCCGTGGTTCAACGGCAGGCCTTACGCGGACACGCTGTCTACCGACGCGGTAAGGACATTTATAGATATCACGCACGAAGCGTATTACCGGGAAATAAAAAACGATTTTGGATCAACAGTGCCCGCGATATTCACGGACGAACCCAAAGCCGCGCGCAAACGGCCTCTGGCCTTTCCTGGCGACACCGAAAATGTGGTCTTTCCTTGGACCTGGGAGCTTCCGGATTTGTTTGAGAAAGAGTATTCAGAGGACATACTGGACAAGATACCCGAACTGGTCTGGGAAAACGCGGACGGCAGCTTGTCCCAATTCCGCTGGCGCTTCCACAACTATATAGCGGAACGGTTTGCCCGGAACTATTGCGGGCAGATAGGCTCCTGGTGTGACGCGAGGGGCATCAAGTTTACGGGCCACTGCGATCTGGAACCCACCCTCAGGGGACAGACCAACGCCATGGGCGACGCCATGCGCTGCTATCCCCATTTCGGCATACCCGGCATAGACATGCTGTGCGACTTCCACGAATATACCACCGCCAAGCAGACCCAGTCCATAGTGCGCCAATGCGGCAAGGAAGGCATGCTGAGCGAGCTTTACGGCGTGACCGGATGGGACTACGACTTCAGGGGCTACAAGCTTCAGGGGGACTGGCAGGCAGCCCTGGGTGTCACTGTGCGCGTGCCGCACCTGACCTGGATGACCATGAAGGGCGAAGCCAAGCGGGACTATCCCGCGTCCATAGGGTATCAGTCTCCCTGGTGGAAAGAATTTTCGATGGTGGAAGATCATTTCGCCCGGCTGAACACGGCGATGACCCGCGGCAAGGCTGTGGCTAAGGTCGCGGTCATACATCCCATAGAGAGTTACTGGCTGTACTGGGGCCCCATGGCGCAGACGGAAGCCGAGCGCAGCCGCATGGAGAGCCAGTTTAAGGAACTGACCGAGATGCTGCTGTTCGGGCTGATAGATTTCGATTTCATCTCCGAGGCGGTGCTGCCGGAGCAGTGCGAAAAGGGCGCTTGCCCGCTTCGCGTGGGGCAGATGAGCTACGACGCCGTGATCGCGCCTGGACTGACTACTCTAAGGTCTACCACCCTTGACAGGCTGGAAAGCTTTGTTGACGCAGGCGGCAGGCTGCTGTTCACGGGAGACGCACCGACGCACGTGGATGCGCTGCCTTCCGACCGTGCGAAAAAGCTGTTTATGCGGGGAGAAAGGCTGGATTTCAGCAAGACCGCAATACTGAGCGCGCTGGAAGACCTGCGCTTTATAGACATCCGCGACGACAAAGGAGTGCAGGCTGACACGCTTTTATACCAGCTGAGGCAGGACAAAGGCGGCATGTGGCTGTTTGTGGCCAACGGCAAAAACCCGCCTTCTCCGGACGTGGAGAACGATCAGAAACTGCGTTTTATTCTGAACGGAGAGTATAAGCTCACCCTGTACGACACCGTGAGCGGCGATATACGCCCGCTGGATGCCGCAGTATCGGAAGGCAGGACGGTCTTCGAAAAAACGTGGCATCTGCACGACAGCCTGCTGCTGTGGCTCGAACCCGCACAGGAGCGGACCCGTGCTCCCGAATTCATAAACATCCCAAGCCGGGACAAACAGGCTGCGCTTATTATGGAGCCGGTCAGGTTCAGGCTCTCGGAACCCAACATGTGTCTGCTGGATATGGGCGAGTACGCACTGGACGGAGGCGAATGGCAGCCAAAGGAAGAGATACTGCGCATGGACAACGCCGCGCGCAGGGCGCTGGGCATTCCTCCCCGCAGGAAGGAAGTCATGCAGCCATACCTGATACCCGACGAGCCCAACGAGCATTTTATAGACGTGCGCTTCACGATCCCCAGCGAAGTGGAAGTTCCTTGTCCCTATCTGGCGCTGGAGGACCCGGAACTGGACCGGATATGCCTGAACGGCGAAACCGTCGATACCGATGTCACGGGCTGGTTCGTGGACCGGGACATAAAGCGGATCGCCCTGCCGGGGCTCAAAAAGGGCGAAAACGTGCTGACCGTGCGCACGCCCATAGGCAAACGCACGAATCTGGAAGCATTCTACCTGCTGGGGGACTTCGGCGTGAGGGTTAACGGCACGGTCAAAACGCTGATACCTCTTCCCGAAAAACTGGGTTTCGGTTCGGTGGTCGAGCAGGGACTGCCGTTCTACACTGGAAACGTTGAATACATTATTCCCGTAAACGCCTGCGGCGACTTTGCCGTAAGGGTGCCCCACTGGCGGGGAGGGCTGGTCAAGGCGTTCGTGGACGGGAAGGACGCGGGCAGGATAGCGTTTTCTCCCTACAGGCTCGAGATCAAAGGGCTTGAGCCGGGAAGGCACGAACTGGTGCTGAGGCTGTACGGCACCCGCATCAACGGTTTCGGGCAGCTGCACCACACCCAGGGCATATATTACTACCAGAGCCCCAATTCCTGGCGCAGCGAGGGGGATCTGTGGAAGTACGAGTACGAATTCAAACCGATGGGCATACTGAAGAGCCCGGAGCTTTCCGGCGCGGTGCCCGCAAAACAGTAAGACAAAGGACTTTCAGAGCGGACTGCTTAAAAACGGAGGCGGCACAATGAGCAGCAACATTATCGAGACCCTTAAAGGCGACCTTACGGATTACAGACCCATACCGTTCTGGAGCTGGAACGACAAGCTTGAGCCCAAGGAGCTGAGGCGCCAGATCAACCACATGAAGAGGGACGGCTTCGGCGGTTTCTTCATGCACGCCAGAGGCGGACTGATCACCGAGTACATGGGTGATGACTGGTTCAGGTGCATATCCGCCTGCGTGGACGAAAGCAAAAAGCGGGGCATGCGCGCTTGGGCGTATGACGAGAACGGCTGGCCCAGCGGCTTCGTGGGAATGAAACTGCTGGAAGACCCGGCAAACCACGCCCACTATCTTGAGGGCATACAGAGGGAGCGCTTCGATCCGGAGGCGCTGGGCTGCTATCGCGTTGAGGACGGTCAGCTGTATAAGCTGAGCGAGGACGACGGAAGCGGCTGCTTCTGCGTGTACGACAGGACGAACCCCACAGTTGTTGACGTGCTCAACTGGAAGATCGTACAGAAATTCATTATGGAGACCCACAGCAAGTACTATAAAATGCTGGGGGACGATTTTGGCAAGGCGCTGATAGGCTTTTTCACCGACGAGCCCCAGTACTTCAGGGGCGCCACCGCTTATACGCCCGTGATAGGAGCCAGATATCTAAGCCGCTATTCCGAGGACATCACTCTCAAACTCGGCGCCCTGTTCCTGGACTGCCGTGAGGCTCCCGCTTTCCGTTACCGTTACTGGCTGATGATGAACGAGCTGTTTACGGAGAGCTTTGCTGGGCAGGTTTACCGCTGGTGCGAGGAACACGGCTGCAAGCTTACCGGACACGCGGTGGAGGAACAGCATCTGGCGGGCCAGATGGAAGGCTGCGCGGGCGTGATGCCGTTTTACGAGTATGAGCATATCCCCGGAGTGGACTGGCTGGGCAGGGAGATCGGCAGCGAACTCACGCCGCGCCAGGTTTCATCCGTGGCGATGCAGCTGGGCAAAAAGCAGGTGCTCACGGAGAGCTTCGCCGCCTGTGGCTGGGATGTCACGCCCAGAGAATTGAAGCGCATACTGGAATGGCAGTTCGTCAACGGCGTGAACCTGGTGTGCCACCACCTGTATCCGTACTCCGTGAGCGGACAGAGAAAGCGGGATTATCCGGCGTTTTACTCTCCCGTGACCAGCTGGAACATGTATATGCGCCGCTTTAACGACTATTTCACGCGTCTGGGCTATCTGCTCAGCGAGAGCCGGGAAATGGCGGACACGCTGGTTATTCATCCCCTGCATGCGGGATATACGGTTTTCAAACGGACGGACAGGGACTCTACCCGCGCGCTGAACGCATCATTCACCGCACTTGTGGAGAAACTGGGCGCCCGGGGCGTGATCCACCACATAGGCGACGAGACGCTGATGAAAAAATACGGGCGCGTGGCGGGGAAAAAGCTGGTGATAGGCAAGTGCGCGTATTCGACCGTGGTGGTGCCCGAAATGCCGTCCATAGACGAAAGCACGCTGAAGCTGCTTAAAGACTTCGTTAAAAACGGCGGCAGGCTGTGCCTGGCGGGCGAAGCGCCGCGCCTGGTGAACGGCGAGGAAAAGCCGCTTGAACTGGCCGGGAATATTGGCATCGACGAGCTTGGCAACCCCGGATTTGAACTGACCGGCGAAAGCGAGTTCATCCGCCTGACGCTCAGAAGGGCGGAGTTTGGAGACTTCATATTCGCCGTGAACCTGTCTAAAGATAAGCCGCAGAGCAACACCCTGAGGATCCGCGCGCAGGGCGCCCGAAAACTGAACCTGGAGACGCTCCGGTTCGAAGACATCCACTTTGAACGGGGAGCAAACGGGATCGAGATACCCCTTGACCTGGAGGCGGGGGAGTCCACGCTTATGTTCCTTTCGGCGAGAGCCGTGAGCGTGGAAAAGGAACCTGAAAGTGAAGCCAGGACCTTGAGCGGACTTGGGGCGCTGATCACCCGGGCAGACAAAAACACGCTGCCCCTTGATATGGCGCGGCTTTCCTACGACGGCGAGAACTACACCGAAGAGCTCCCGGTCCTGGCCATAAACGACCGGCTGCTCCGGGAACAGACCAACCACACCATATACCTTAAGTACGCCTTTAACACCAACGCCCGGCCTTTCGACATCCGCCTTGAGGCGGAGACCGGGCCAAACACGCTTATCACCGTGAACGGGGTGGAGGTACAGGCGGACCGTGAAGGTGACTTCGGGACCGGCTTCGTGTCCTGCGACATAGCGGGGCTCATCAGGATAGGCGCAAACGAAATCGTGCTGCGCATGGATTATTACCAGAGCGAGCGCGTATACAAGGTGCACAACGGAGTGTACTTCCTGCACGACAACACCACGGAGAGTCTTGTGAACTGCCTGTGCTATGAGACCAATATAGAAAACGTATACCTGCGGGGCGACTTCTGCGTTGAAGCAGACACGCTCGCGCCCATTGAAAAGCGCTGCATCAGCGCTTCCGGCTTCACGGTCACGCTGCCCAGGCGCTATGTGAACCTGGCCGGCCTGGCATCCGACGGTTTCCCGTTCTTCGGCGGCACGCTGAAGTTCACGGTGGATATCGACGCGAGGGGCACGGAAAAACACCTTCGCCTGAACGGACGTTACGCCGCGGCAAGGGTGAGCCTGAACGGCGGGGGACTGAAAACGCTGCTGTTAAGCGACAAGGCCGGCACGGAATTCGAATTCAAACCCGGAAACAACGTCCTGGAGATCGAGCTGACGAGCTCGCTCAGGAACGTGTTCGGTCCTTTCCACCAGAAGGGAGATCCCGAGCCCAACTTCACAAGTCCCAACAGCTTCACCCACTACGGGAGCTGGCAGGACGGCAAATGGGAAGGATACAGGGACGAATACGCCATAAAGTACTTCGGCATCGACAGTATAGAGATCTGGTAAGGCAGGACGCAAAAAGCTCCGCGGAGATGTTTCCGCGGAGCTTTTTGCTGTGTTTCGTCAGTCTTCGTCCGGTATCTTTTTGCTCAGGGATTTGTTGGAATACGACCTGTCGTCCGAGACTTCCCGGATGATCTCGATGAAAGGCGGGAAAACTACGCTTTCACCTTCGCCCGAAAGTTCGACCTCCATCACGGCCTGCCTGCGCCAGAAGGGATATATATCGACTTCAAACACGTGCCCGTCAAACGGGACTGCCAGCCGCGTTTTGTAAATATCGTTCCGCTCGGGGTCGCGCCGCTTAAGCAGGGAGAGATACTCGGATCGGTCTATGACCTGTTCGTCTTCGTAGGCGCTTAAAAACGTGATACGCTGCTTTGTGGTATGGGTATATACGGTCTTGCTGCCGTACATACGCGCGCGCACCCGCTCGCTGCCGTTGTCGTTAAACAGATATGTCTGTCTGATGAGGGTGACGACGCATCCGTCCAGGCGGGCGAGCTGCCCGGCGTCGGGCATTTTGATCAGGAATTTGCGCTCAATCTCCGTATTCATCGTTTTCGGCTTCGGGAGCGTCTTCACTTGCCAGGCGCTCGTCTTCGTTTTCTTCGGTGATCTGGCTGATATAAGCCAAACGCAAGGCGATCTCCTTAAGGTTTTCACGCGAGACTACGGTGTTGGTGCCAAGGCACATTTTGCAGCGGGAACCGCATTGCGGGCACACGCAGCCCAGTTCGGTGCTTTCGGAATGGACCATGTAGGTCCCGCAGTTGGGACAGGCGCAGCGCATCGGATCACCTCTCTATGATTATCAGGTCTGCGTCGCCCTGAGCGTAGTAGTGGGTGGGGTACTGGCTCAGGTTGCCGTGCAGTTTGTCGGTGCCGTACTGCTGCACGTAGGCGCTTATAAGGTTCTGGGTCTGGGTGGCGGAGTAAGCGGCGATCTCGCGCACGCTGACCTTGCCGTCGCCGTTGGAATCCGCCGCCAGGGAACAGGCCACGTCGGCGATCATATCCCAGCCCAGGCCTCTTGTGAAGGCTTTGGAGAAGAAATCGTAGCTGACGCTTTCGTTTGCCACGTTGTAGTAAGTGGACAGCGTATCGGTGGCGGAGGTTATTATGCTCAGCCTGCCTGCGCCGTTTTTGCCGTTGTAGCTGCCGCCGTTGGCCATTATGGCGCTGAGCCTGGGGGATAGGTAGATCCTTCCGGAGTGGCAGGTGCACATCACCAGCACCACGTGGCCGCTGATCTGGCTGACGCCGCTTATCAGCGTGTCGCCGGTCATCCTGTCGCCGGTGCCCGAGAAGGAGAAATTGTACCCGCCGTTTGCGGCGCTGTAAGTGCCGTGGCTGAGTATGTAGATGAAGGTCACGTCGTCGGGCTGCGCCGCATTCGCAAGGGCGCTCACGGCGGAACGGAAACTCGCAATGCTGGGACTGGAGCCCATGTATGTCACGGAGTATGCCGCGCCGTCCACGTGGGAATGGTTAAGCGCGTCCACTACGCCGCGGGTGCCGTTTTTGCTGAAAGGCAGATAGCCGTTCTGCTTTGAATTGGTCCACTGGCCCATTACCAACGCGCGGTACTGCGCGGAGCCGCTGCGCTGTACGGTCACGTGGAGCGTCTTGCTGGTCAAGTAGCTGCCCCTGCCTACGGTCACGGTGATGTCCGCTTCTCCCGCCATCTGCCCAGTCACTTCGCCGGAAGCGTTCACTTTCGCGACGCTTTCGTCGGAAGACGAGAACACGGCGGAAGAGTAGGAAGCGTTAAGCGGATACACGGTATAAACGATGGTGCGGTGTTCGCCGGAGTGTATGGTCAAGCTGTCCTCGGCCAGCGCCAGTTCCCTTACGGCGATCTCCTCGACGACGACTGTCTGCGTAAGCGTAAGCCCGCTGCCGTCATTGGTGACGCCGGTTATGAGCGCTTCGCCCTCCGCCACGAACGACACGATGCCCGAAGCGCTGACCGCGGCGACCGACGTGTCGGAACTGCTCCAGTCGAAAGCGTCGGGGGAGGCGGTGGAAGGCGTGTATGTGTAGTTTATTGGGGCGCTGAAGCCGGCTGTGCCGTAAAGCACGTCCTGTTCGAGCTGCGCGCTTTCCATGGGCGGGGCGGTGACGGTAAGAGGTATCTGGGCCGAAACATTCCCGTTCGAGACGTACACGGCGCAGCTGCCCGCCTTGAGCGCCGAAAGCGTGAAACCGTCGAACGAAGCCACGGTCTCGTCGGAAGTGTACATGTATATGCCGCTCGTGTCCGCTCCGGCGGGGGAGAAGGTATAGTCCATTGGCAGGCTGTCGCCGGCGGTCATATCAAGCGCCGTTTCCAGGAACCCGAGCTGTTTGATAATGAGAGGGTTGACCTGCACGCTGACGCTTGCGATGACGCCGCTGGAGGACACGGCGCACACGGTGGCGAGGCCGGGCGCTTTTGCGATCACGGTGGCTTCGCAGTTATTGCCGATCACGCTGATGTCGGCGATGTCCGGATCGAGCGAATACCAGTACGCCTGGCGGTATTTGGCCGTGACGCCGCTGTTGGCGGAAGGAGTGAATTTGAACGTGTCTCCCACGGTCAGGGTGGCGTAGGTGGGGGATACGGCCATGGTCCTTATGACGTTGCCGTCGCTAACCACGTATACGGGCAGCACCAGGCTGACGCCGTCCAGCTCCACGGTTATCAGCGCGCTGCCGTTTTCTGCCGCCGAGATCAGACCGCTTGCGCTCACGCTGACTGTCTGCTCATCCGAAGAAGTGTAGACAGCGCCGGCGGTGCGCACGGAGGAAGGCGAATAATACACCAGGCTCGCTAGGTCGGCGGTCATGCCCTTGTTAAGGTACAGAGCGGGCACGCAGCTGTGCACGGCGGCGGCGGTCTCATATACCTGCACGCTTTGGGAAGCGGTGACGCCGTTTGAGGTGCGGGCGGTGATGACGGCACTGCCCGGCTTATGCGCGTAAAGATTGTGGCCTACGGCGCTTATGACGGAAGGATCGCTGCTTGAGAAAGTGATCTGCGCCGTCACTCCGTCGGGCAGGATCTGGGGAGCAAGCTCCGTCTGCGCGCCCGCGTACATGTAAGCGGGTGCGTTGATCGCTATGCCGGCGGCGCCCTGGGAGACCACAAGATCGATCTCGCCCAACACCGAATCGTCCTCTTTTGACACGGCGCTTATCGTGACGCCGCCTGCGCTGACGCCCCTGACGTAACCGGCCTGGTCCACCGTGGCGACGGCGCTGTCGGAAGACAGCCAGGTGACGCCCACGTTGTCGGCGTTTTCTGGATATACGGTGTAGTACAGCCTGAGGGTCTCGCCGGTCACAAGCCCGCGGGTCGGGGCACTCAGGGTTATGCCTTCAGCTTTCTGCAGGACCCTGACACTGAGCGTCGCTTGGGCATCGAACGTACTTAGGATGATCTCGCAGGTCCCGCCGCACACGGCAGAAACGAGCCCCTGCTTATCCACCGTGGCTACGCTTTCGTCGCTGCTTGAATAAGTTATGATGTCGTAAGCGCCGGCAGGGGAGACCTGAGGCAGAAGCTGCAGGGTCTCGCCCGCGTACAGGCTCGCTTCGTACGCGTCAAGCAATATTTCCTGCGCGGGAACAACGACGTTCACGGTGAAATCCGTGTATACTTCGCCTTCGTCCTGAAGGGCGGACGCGGTCACCGTATAGGTGCCGAGGCTCACGGCTTCCACCGAAAGGCCGTTTATGATGAGGCCTTCGTCCGGGCAGGAGAGGGTAACTTCCCTTAATTCGGTATCGTCAACGGGGCTGAACACGTCGCCCACCGCCACTGTCCATTCGTCGCTGATAAGCGCTATCGAGGGATAAACGGTAGTCAGGCCGTCGAATGCGCGGGTATCGGAGGCAAAACGGTTCTGAACGCTCAGAAGGTATTCCAGGCTGCCGCTGAAGGGCAGAGTGACCTCGAACACGCCGCTGTCGCTTTCAAGGGCGCACACGGGCTCGCCGTCAATGACGACACCAAGGGAATAGCTAACGGGAAGGAGGCTTTCGCAGGAGGCGCTCACGGTAAACGGGCGGCAGGGAGAGACCACGGCGGGGGCAGTCAAAGTCAGCTCAGTCACGTCCACGGGGCAGAAGGTCAGGCCTTCGCCCAGGGCGAACGTTTCGGCATACGAGCCGGAAAAGCCCCATACCACGCTGCTGCCCAGCGCGCCGGGACCTATATAGCTGACACCCGACGGCACAAACACACCGTCCGGGAAATCCACACCGCCGAATGCGTCTTCTTCGATGCGCACAAGACCCTGAGGAAGCGAAAACACTTCCCCGAAAGCCGCGCCTGACAGCATTAGCGCCAGTGCCATCGCAAGACACAGGATTCTCTTGAATGAGCGCATACCTACCTCCACATTAATCCAACATTATTATACCATAGCAATGTGCGGAAAATCAAGAATTACACGTCGAAAAAGTCGTTTTTTATCACATTTTTAGTTGTGTAAAGCGGCTTTCGTGTGGTATAATGCTGAAAAATTCGGTTTGGGAGCGTACGTATGAGGGCACTTGTGCTGGGCGTGGCGTTTACGGACATCAAAGGCTTCCCCTTCGGGATATACGATCCCGTAGGCACGAACAAGGGCGAAGTCAAGCTGACTCACGGCGGTGTGGCGAGGAACGTTGCAGAGGACCTGGCGCGGCTGGGCGCCAAAGTGGTGTTCCCTCTGCCGGTGGACGATACTCCCCTGGGACGCGACATGAAGACCAGGCTTGAAGAAGCGGGAGTGGATATGTCCGAGGCGATTAGCGTGGCAGACGGCGGCGCGGGCATGTGGCTGGCTGTGTTCAACGAAAGAGGCGACCTGGCGGGTTCCATAAGCAAAATGCCGGACGTGACCCCGATATACGATAAACTCATAAAAGACGGCGACAGGCTGTTTGAAAACTGCGACGCCGCGGTCGCGGAATTCGATACCAGCTGCGAGATCGCGGAAAGGGCCGTGCTCCTGGCGGAAAAGTATCATAAGGACCTGTACTGCATAGTGGGAAACATGAGCGTGATGCTGGCAAGAAAAGAACTGCTCGCCAAAACGCGCTGCGTGATAATGAACGAGATAGAGGCCGGCAAACTGTTCGGCTCCGATATTAAATCGCTTTCTCCCGCGGATACCCAGACTTTCGTGTGGGCGGCGGGGCAGAGCCTCGGCCTCAGGGCGATAATCGTTACGATGGGTGCGAACGGTTCGGTGTACGCGGATTTCGAGACGGGGGAAAGCGGCATAGCACCGCCCGCACAGTGCGAAGTGGTGGATACGACCGGAGCAGGGGACGCCTTTTTCTCGGCTGCGGTCATGGCGCTGAGCAGGGGAGCGGACCTGCGCGGGGCATGCCATCTGGGAGCGCAGGTCGCCGCAAAGGTGATCTCCACCAGCGAAAGCGCGTGCCCGGAGGGGTGCGACAAGCTGTTTGACGACTGAGACAGCAACCTGAGTGTTATAAATTAACGATAAGGCGGTTGACAAGCCGCCTTTTATTATGTAAAATGACAAACTGCCTATTGATGTGCTTGCGCGAAGACATTTCGGCTCGCTTCGCGTGATACATAAAACGCCGGAATAAACATCACACCGGCGGCGGCCCTTGTATGGCCGGGAACTCAATCAAGAAAGGAAGTAAAACCCATGCTCAGAACTTATCAGCCCAAGAAACGTCAGCGCAACAAGGTGCACGGCTTCCGCGCCCGCATGAAGTCCAAGGCCGGCAGGAACGTGCTTAACCGCCGCCGTGAGCGCGGCCGCAAGCGCCTCACCGTGTGATAAGCGCGCATCCATACAGCTTCTGCAGAAAAAAGTATTCCCTGGGCAAAAACCGCAACTATCAGCACGTGTACAAAAAGGGTAAAAGCCACCCTTCAAGGGACATTGTGCTGATATACCTGCAGTCGAAAGACCTGAAGGTCGGCTTTTCCATAAGCTCCAAGGTGGGCGACGCCGTCACCCGCAACCGGCTGAAGCGGTATTTCAAGGAGGACTTCAGAAGGCTGAAGCCCGACGTGACCCCGGGAAGGTATATATTCGTAGCCAGGACATCCGCTGCCCAGAAGCGGCATCCGGAGCTTTCCTGCGAAATGACCAAGCTGCTTTCCAAAGCGAAGCTGTACATGAAAGAACCCCGCAATGACGCTTAAGCAGGTTCCAAAGCTAACCGCTTTGGGACTGATACGTTTTTACAAGGGCGCCATAAGCCCGCATCTGCCGGCTGCGTGCCGGTATGTGCCGACCTGCTCGGAGTACGCCGCAAAAGCCATAGAGCTTTACGGCGCCGCCAAGGGCGGGGCAATGGGCTTAAGGCGCATTCTCAGGTGCAATCCTTTCCACAAGGGAGGGTATGACCCTGTGCCTTTGCCTTATCCCCAAGGAGAAGATAAATGACCAATCTTTTCATCACAATACTCAACTGGGTGCAGAGCTTCGTGGGCAGCTACGGCTGGAGCGTTATAGTATTCACGCTCCTTATCAAGCTGGTGCTGCTGCCTCTGGACGTCAAGAGCCGCCGCTCCATGAAGGCCATGAGCGCTCTGAATCCCAAGCTTGAGGAGCTGAAAAAGCGTTACGCCAACGATCAGCAGAAGCTCAACATGAAGACTCAGGAGCTTTACAAGAAAAGCGGAGTCAACCCGTTGAGCGGCTGCCTGCCCATGCTCATACAGCTGCCCATACTTTACATCATGTTCGCCGCCATGCGCCGCGTAGCCGCGCAGCTGCAGGTGGATATCATGTACGCCTGGCTCAAGGATGCCGGAGTGTGGAAGGACGGGGCGTTTGACCTGGAAGCCCTTGAAACGGTGGTCGCGTCCATCAAGGACGGCACCGTGGATTTCGGCAACACCCAGGGCTGGCTGTGGATCAAGAGCGTGTTCCAGCCGGACAACTTCGGCAGGACCGTCATCCCCACGCTTTCGGAGTTCACCACCACATGGAACCAGTATAAAGGCAGTCTGAACCTGGACGCCGACAAGCTGCTGTTCCTTCAGAGCTACCTTAGCCTGACAGATATAGAAGGCGTCGTACAGAACACCGTAGCCGCGCAGATAGACAACGCGATCGCGGCGTCCGTGGGCTACCAGAAGGCGTCGGTCATAGGGCTGTTCAGCTTATCCATCCCGTCTTCGTGGGGCAGGTATGTCAACGGATACTGTGTGCTGCCCATACTGGCGTGCGTGACCCAGATACTTTCTACCAAGTTCACTCCCGGCCAGGGCGACAACCAGAGCCAGAACCAGAACAGCACGGGCAAGTTTATGAAGTGGATCTTCCCCATCATGTCCCTGTGGATCTGCTGGAGCAGCACCGCTTCCTTCGCCATTTACTGGGTGTTCGTGAACGTGTGGGGCATCGTATCCGGCTTCGCCATCAGCTACTACATCGACCATTCCTCGCCTAAGGGCAAGCTGTCCACGGGCGACAAGCAGACAAAGGAGATTTTACAGCCTTGAAAACCATAGAATCCAGCGGCAAAACCGTTGAAGAGGCCTTAAGCGCCGGGCTTAAACAGCTGGGGCTGGACTTGAGCCAGGTAACGCATGAGGTCATAGACAGGGGCAGCCCCGGACTGTTCGGCATGTTCGGACGCCTCGCGAAGGTAAAGATCAGCGTCAAGGAAGACGAGACTGCGGAAGACGATTTCGTGGTGGATATGCCGGTGATCAGCCTGGAACCCGATAAGAAGGCGCAGCCGGAGAAGAAGGCCCAGACCGAGAAGAAGGCTCAGACCGAAAAGAAAGCCCAGACCGAGAAGAAGGCTCAGGCCGAAAAGAAGGCTCAGCCCGACAAAGCGGCGGAGAAATCCGACGAAGGCGAGGAAGCCAAACCTGCTCCCCAGAAGGCCAAATCCAAGTCCCGCAAGGAAAAGAAACCCAAGGCCGAGACCAAGCCCGCAGCGGATTCCGAAGCGGCGATAATGGACGACGAAGCCCCCGTAGCGCTCACTCCTGCCTGGGAATTCCCGGAACTTGACCTGGACAAACTGGGCGAGAACGGCAAAAAGGCGTACGAATTCGTCTCCCAGCTCACCAAGCTCATGGGCGTACAGGTGGATATCCGCATAATCGAGGAAGAAAACCAGGTGTTCGTGGATATCAACGGCGACACTCTGGGAGTGATGATCGGGCGCAGGGGCGAGACCCTGGACGCGGCCCAGTATCTCACCAGCCTCTATGTGAACCGTGACAAAAACGAGTACACCCGCGTGACTCTGGACGTGGAACACTACCGCGCCAAGAGGGAAGAGACGCTGGTCAAGCTCGCCAACCGCATGGCGAATCGCGCCAGGAAGTCCGGCAGGCGAGTGGTGCTCGAGCCCATGAATCCTTATGAGAGGCGCGTGCTTCACAGCGCGCTGCAGCAGAACCCCTACGTGACCACCCATTCCGAGGGCGAAGACCCTTACAGGCGGGTCATAATCACGCTCAAGTAAGCGTTATACAGCGAAAAGGCGACGGGAAAACCGCCGCCTTTTCCTTTATTTTGCCGGCAATGACCGATGGCGCACGGACCGGAGGTAGCGGGGAAAACGGCGGCACTCAAAATGTTACAATTGTATTAAATCAGTGTACATACGGAAAAAGCCCTTATAATAGGGTAGATAATATGATATAATATATGCAGTATACGGATAAGTGGAGGGGTTTCGCGTGAAAAAGACCTGGCTGGTTATAATTGCCGTACTTCTGGTGCTGTCCATAGCCGGCAACGCCGTGCTGTTCAGTCAGTACAAAAAGAAGGACGTCGCGCTGAAGGATACCGAGAGCAAGCTTTCTTCGACCGAGGAACAGCTTTCGTCCGCTGAGGAAAAGGTAACCGAGCAGGCGGGAGAGATCGACCAGCTGAACAGCGACGTCAGCCGGAAGGCCGATGAGATAGTGGACCTGAACTCACAGCTGACGAACGCCAACGGGCAGATAGAGTCCCTGGGCGCCGAGCTTTCGCAGGCCAATGCGCAGGCCGCTCTTGACGCGGAGACGATCGAAACGCTCACCGCCGAATCCGCTCAGAAGTCTGCCGAGATCACGGATCTTGCCGCAGAGACCGCAGAGAAATCCTCACAGATCGCCACTTTGACCGCCGAATCCGAAGTAAAGACCAATGAGATCGCAGCCTTGACCGCCGAATCCGATGAAAAATCCGCGCAGATCGCAGCGCTGACTGCCGAATCTGCCGAGAAACAGGAACAGATCGATTCCCTGACCGTCTCCATAGCCGACAAGGAGACTGAGATCGCAGTGCTGGCAGCCCAGAACACCGAGAACGCTGCCGAGATAGAGAAACTTAACGGCGAGATAGAGACCCAGAAGACCGAGATCGAGCAGCTGAACCGGACGATAGAGGAAAACGCCGGCCTGATCGAACAGCTCAGCGCGACCATAACCGCCAACGACGAGAAGATCAGCAAGCTGGAAGGCGAGATCACCGAAAACGCCCTGCGCATAGAGACGCTGGAGGGCGAAAAAGAGGAGCTGGCGCAGAAACTGCTCAGCACCGAGTCAGCTCTTACTGAAGCAAATCAGTCCGTGAGCGAACTGGGCGAAAAGGTGACTGCGCTGGAAACGGAGCAGCAGGAAAAGACCGCCGCTTACGAGACGCTTGAGACCGAGTATAACGAGCTGTGCGAGAAATACGATACCCTTAAGGCTGAAGCTGACGAAAAGAGCCGCCTGTACGACGAACTGGTGAACGAGAACTTCTCCGCCCAGGAACAGCTGGAACTGGCAGCCACGCAGGTGACCACCCTTGAGGGAGAGAAGACCGAATACGTGCAGCAGATCGCGGGGCTCACTACCCAGGTGGAAGAGCTCACCAAGACGCTGAAATCCAAGGAGACCGAGTATCTGTCCTACGGCGAAAAGACCGCCGAGATAGGCACCAAGGTGGACGCGCTGTCCGGCACGGTAGAAGATGCCGCCGAAGGTCTGGGCGGCAGCCTTGACGACGCGGATGCCATAGTCGCTCTGCTGGGCGACGGTGACGAGGCGGGGCAGGCGTTCAAGCAGACCGTAGCGGATGCGAGGGCCTATATCGACGGAATCGAGACTGCCCCTGCCGTGGAAGAGGATAAGACCCTGCTGGAGCAGGTGACCGAGTTAAACGGCAAGGCGGAAGCTTTTGAGGGGACCATAAGCGAGATAAAGGGGTTCAACGCCCGGTTGCAGGAGAACCTGGCTGCCCTGAACACCGAGAATGAAGAAGTCGCCAAGCTGTCCGGCGAACTGGCGGAGAACCTGAACCGGGAAGCTTCCAAACTGGACGAGGGTCTCAAAGCCGTGGAGAGCGCCAAGACGGAGATCGCTCCCATTTCCCAGGTCGTGAGCCAGTATGACGAGGAAATCTCCGGCCTCAAGTCCAAGGTCACTCAGCTGGAAGGCGAACTTGCCGAGGCGAATACTTCCCTTGACGAGATCAACGCTTCCCTCGCCGAAAAGCAGACGCTGGTAGAGAACCTGAGCGGAGATATCGAAAGCAAGAACAAGGAACTGGAAGACGCGAAGACAGAGCTGGACAAGGCAAACGAAGCACTGACCGAGACCAAGGCGCAGCTAGAAGTTGCCGCGGGTGAACTGGCGGACATGAAAGACACGCTGGCAAGCACCGAGACAGAACTGGAGAACACCAAAGAGACGCTGGCGCAGAGAGATCAGGTGCTGGCGGACACGCTGGAAGAGCTTACCGGAGTCAAGGAGACACTGGCTGAAACCATAACCGAACTCGACACCGCAAATCAGAAGCTTTCCGATACCGCTGATGAGCTTGGCGTCATAAAGCAGACCCTGACGGATACCGAAGAAGAACTCGGAACGACAAAGCAGACGCTTGCCGACACCGCTGCGGAACTCGATACGACCAAACAGACACTGTCTGATACCGCAGCGGAACTCGATACGACCAAGCAGACCCTGACGGATACCGAGGAAGAACTCGGAACGACCAAACAGACGCTTGCCGACACCGCAGCGGAACTTGATACCACGAAGCAGACGCTGACCGAAACCGTTACCGAGCTTGATACGACGAAGCAGACGCTTGCCGAGGCTCAGGAAGAGTTAAAGGCCACGCAGGATACTCTGGCCGACGCCCAGAACGAACTTGCTTCCACCTGTGAGACGCTGGCGGATACTCAGCAGCAGCTGGCCGAAGCAAACGAGGAGATCGACACGCTGACCATCAGCCCCGACAGCCCCGATTACAAGAACGTATACAAGCAGGGCAAACTGGACGGCGACGGATTGCTTACCGACATCACCCGTACCAAAGTGCAGGTCAACTTCCGCAATACCGGGATGTACGTGTACAAGGTGAAGTTCGAGATACTTAATTCGGACGAGGAGGTTATCTTCAGCCAGATGGTGCTGAGGGGGAGCGAGCTCAAGATCGTCACCGTCTCCGAACCCGTTGTTCCGGGAGCGAAGTACTGGATCCGCAAGACCTACTATGACGGCAACGGAAACGAAGTTTCTACGCTTATGCTTCAGGTCACAATGACCATAGGATTATAAATTTCAGGAGGGCAATATGGACTTTAACAGGATTTTGGGAATGATCTTTAGCACGAAGGACGAAACCAAAGAGTTCGATCCTGACGACATGCAGAAGGGCAAGCTCTGGGCCATGCTGAGCTATGTATGGTTCCTGTGCCTGGTCCCGATGTTCGTGTCCGACAGCAAGTTCGCGGGCTATCACGCCAGGCAGGGCGTGGTGCTGGCGGTGTGCGAGACGGTGCTGCTGCTGGTGCTCAAGGTGCTGTGCAGGATACCCGTGCTGGGCATCATCTTCTGGATCGTAAGAGTGGTCGTGTGGATCGCCGCCATCGGCATGAGCCTGCTGGGCATCTACAACGCGTACTCCTTCAAGGCGAAGCAGCTGCCGTTCATCGGCGGCTATGCGCCCAAGAACTGATACAAAGCAGTTTATGACCTGTAAAAGATGCGGCGGTTTTATTGACACCGCTGTCAAAAATGCCGACGGCTCCGTGACCTGCCCAGAGTGCGGCACGGTATATCGCCGCCACCCCGCCGGGCAGACAGCGCCAAGGGCTGTAAACAGCCCGAAGACACCCGCGGCCGCCCCGTCCGTCGACCTGGAGAAGGTCAAAGCCGCATCCCGCGAGGGTTTTGAAAAAGCCAAAGTCGCTTCGCGCGAGGGGCTTGCCAGAGCCAAGACCTTCTACGATCAGTTCATGGACGTCAAGGTGGGCAAATATCCCGCCTGGGCCATCGTGCTGTCGGCCATAGTGATCCTTGGGATCCTGCTGTCGGTTTTCCCTGGCGGCTCTTCCGACCCTTACGAACCGGTATACAAGCTCGAGAAGGCGTTCAACGCCCAGTCCGCAAAGCAGCTGTGGGAGATCATAGACCCGGACCTGCGCAAGCAGACCAGTTACGCCGAGTTTAAGAGTATAGCTGATGTCACGCTGGCATACATGAGCGGCTCGAAGATCGAGATGACCCCGCTGTCTTTCCGGCAAGGCAGGAACAGGAATGACGGGGAGGTCACATACAGTATGACTGCCACGATCCTTGGCTATCCTCAGTCTCAGACCGGCACTTTGCAGGTCAGGAGAGTCGGGGGGACCTGGTATCTGAGTGATTTGAATCTATTTTAAACATTTCCGAAATAAAGCGGCGGAGGCATGACCTCCGCCGCTTTTGTGTATGATATTTCAGCGTGATCGGCGCAGCTCGCGAAGCTGCTCTGCCAGACGTGCGTATTCTTCATTAAGCTTGTCCGGCCTGTCGCCTTTACGCGGATTTGAAAGGCGGGACGCTATCTCGGCCAGGCGGAGCTCCAGCAGGGTGATGTCTGTGGGATCGGTCTGCGCCTGCCGCGCGGCATGCTGTTCGTACTGGTCAATGTTGCCTTCAAAACTCACTACGTGCTGATCTCGGATAAACAGTACGCGTTTTGCGAGATCATTGACAAAACGCCTGTCGTGGCTCACCAGCAGCACAGTGCCGGGATAGGATCTGAGCAGTTCTTCAAGCGTGTCCAGCGTGAACACGTCCAGGTAGTTGGTGGGCTCGTCCAGTAGCAACAGGTTGTACGTGCCCATCAGCAGTGCACACATGGCGACCTTGGCCTTTTCGCCCCCGCTCATCACTGACAGTGGCTTGAATACGGCGTCTCCGCGTATGCCGAGCCTCGCAAGAGCCGTCCTGACTACGGATCTGTCCTGGACGGATGAGCGCATGACGTTATCGAACGCCGAAAGGGAGGGGATGAGCCCTTCCTGCCAGTCCTGGGTGAACATGCCTATCCTGGCCTGGGGATGCACTTTCAGACTGCCCGAGGCTGTTGCTTCCTTAGGCAGCGTATCTGTTATGGCACGGATGAGCGTGGTCTTGCCGCTGGCGTTGTCCCCCAAAAGCGCGTTTATACAGCCAGTCTCCACGACAAAGTCGGAAGGCAGGATAAGCTGCTTTCCGGGCACGCTCAGGGTGAATTCCCTCGCCTGGATGGCAAAGCGGGAATTGAGAGGTTGGATCCTGCCCGCGTCCATTTTTATGTTCGGGTCTTCACGGGGAGCGGTCTTTTCCTCCAACCGCCGGGCACGTTCAAGCATCAGGCCGGATTTGTGGCTCAGGTTCAGCCGGGCGTCGGTAGCTTCCCGCTTGTGAAGACGCGCTTCGGAATTGCCCATCCGGGATGGAGCTTTTTTGACCTGGGACGACTTTTCCCTGTATGCCTGTGCCGCTGCCAGAAGCCGTGCCTTTTCCTTTTTATACTGTGTGTATTCGAAGGCGGCGAACTCCCTCTGCCGCTGTCTTTCCAGCAGGAAATCGTCATAATTGCCCGGAAACTCGGTTATGCGGCCGTCTTCCAGCAGCCATATCTTGTTTACGGCGGAAGAGAAAAGCTGCCTGTCGTGGCTCACAAGTATCAGCGCTCCGCCGTATGCGAACAGCTTTTCCAACAGCGTTTGTCGGTGAGCAAGGTCCAGATTGGCGGACGGCTCGTCGCACAGAAGCAGACCGGAGGCTGCGCCAAGGGCTTCGTTCAAACGGGCAAAAGTCTTTTCCCCGCCGCTGGAATGGTTCGCCTGCTTTTCCGTCTGATGCACGTAAGCGCAGGGCACGCCAAGGTTAACAGACCCGCTGTCGGGTTCGATCTCGCCGGCTATCAGGTTCAGCAGCGTGGTCTTGCCGGCACCGTTCTCTCCCACGAGAGCGATCTTCTCATTATCGTATACGGACAGGGATGCGATATCAAGGACATCCCTGCTGGCGAATGAAAGCCGTATATCTTTAAGATTCAAAACTGTTTTAGCCAAAATAAAACGCTCCTTCAGCGCGCAAAGGAACGCAAAACACGATTGCCGACATGGGGCAGCAGGTCTTGCGGCTTCACGGCGCGTCAAATCGACCCCTTAACGGGGGTTATTTACGCCATGTTCAGCCGCTGATCTTCATGCTCCGGACATAACCGCCTTTCCAAGTATGCCTTTATTTTACCCTGCGCCGGGCGGGATGTCAATATGCCGGGCAAACAAACTTAACCCATTCGTTACCACAGGCGAAAAATAGTGTGATATAATAATCACGAAGGCTGCGCGGGCGGTTTGTTTTCCGCGCTCAAGCAAGAAGGAGGATATCCATGCAGTATACACGCGAAGTGGAAGAAATGGTATGCGTGGCAAAGGGACCCAACCACGGCCCCGCCCCGATCCCCGAGGAGGGCAAGTGGGTACAGGCTAAGGAGATCAAGGACATTTCCGGCTATACTCACGGTATCGGCTGGTGCGCGCCTCAGCAGGGCGCCTGCAAGCTGAGCCTGAACGTGAAAAACGGCGTCATCGAAGAGGCGCTGGTCGAGACCATCGGCTGCTCCGGAATGACTCATTCCGCCGCCATGGCCAGCGAGATCCTGCCCGGCAAGACCATACTTGAGGCGCTGAACACCGACTTGGTTTGCGACGCCATCAATACCGCCATGCGGGAACTGTTCCTGCAGATCGTTTACGGCCGTACCCAGAGCGCGTTCTCTGATGACGGACTCAAGATCGGCGCCGGCCTGGAAGACCTGGGCAAGGGGCTGCGTTCCATGGTGGGCACCATGTACGGCACCCGTTCCAAGGGGACCCGTTACCTGGAAATGACCGAAGGCTACGTGCTCAAGCTGGCCCTGGACAAGGACGACCAGGTGTGCGGCTACCAGTATCTGAGCCTTGGCAAGATGATGGATGCTATCAAGAAGGGTATGGCTCCCAACGAAGCGTACGAAAAGAACATCGGCACTTACGGCCGCTTTAAGGCGGAGGACGGGGCGGTCAAGTGGATCGATCCCCGCAAGGAATAAGGAGGTATACGGATAATGGCGTTATTTGAGAATTATGAAGGCCGCATGCCTCAGCTTCAGCCTGTGTTGGATAAGTACGGCTTTAAAGATTTCGACGACGTAAAGGCGTTCAACGACTCCAAGGGCGTCGACGCTTATAAGATCGTTGAGAGCACCCAGCCCATCTGCTTCGAAAACGCGAAGTGGGCGTATCAGCTGGGCGCCGCCATCGCCATGAAGGAAAACGCCGCCAACGCGGCCGAAGCCGCCAAGTGGATCGGCGTGGGCCTGCAGGCGTTTTGCATCCCCGGTTCCGTAGCGGATCAGCGCCAGGTAGGCATCGGTCACGGCAACCTGGGTGCCATGCTGCTGGACGAGAAGACCGAGTGCTTCGCGTTCCTGGCCGGCCACGAGAGCTTCGCAGCCGCTGAAGGCGCTATCAAGATCGCCCTGAACGCCAACAAGGTGCGCACCAAGCCCTTAAGGGTCATCCTGAACGGCTTGGGCAAGGACGCGGCGATGATCATCTCCCGCATCAACGGCTTCACCTATGTGCAGACCAAGTACGATTACCTGTCTGCCGACGTTAAGGAAGACCATGCGCTGACCATCGTGAGCAAGACCGCTTATTCCAACGGCGACCGCGCGAAGGTCAACTGCTACGGCGCTGACGACGTGCGCGAGGGCGTTGCTATCATGTGGCACGAGGGCGCGGATGTTTCCATTACCGGCAACTCCACCAACCCCACCCGTTTCCAGCATCCCGTTGCGGGCACATACAAGAAGGAGCGCTGGGAAGCCGGCAAGAACTACTTCTCAGTGGCCAGCGGCGGCGGCACCGGCAGAACGCTGCATCCCGACAACATGGCGGCAGGCCCTGCTTCCTACGGCATGACCGACACCATGGGTCGTATGCACTCCGACGCTCAGTTCGCCGGCAGCTCTTCCGTTCCCGCTCACGTGGAAATGATGGGCTTCCTGGGCATGGGCAACAACCCCATGGTCGGCGC
>JAIKYG010000072.1:0-4364 GCA_024683475.1 Clostridiales bacterium
TCAGCGCGCCGTCAGTCTCGTGAGCAAGAACCTTCTTCGCGAGGACCTTGCCGAGCTGTACGCCTTCCTGGTCAAAGCTGTTGATATTCCAGATAAAGCCCTGGAACATCACTTTGTTTTCGAAATGGCTCAGCAGAGCGCCAAGCGCTTCAGGGGTTAGCTTGTCTCCCACGATGATGCTTGACGGACGTTCTCCCGCAAAGGCCTTGTTGGGGTTTTCGTCCTCTTTGCCCAGAGCAAACGCCATGATCTGCGCTGCCACGTTTGCGCAGAGCTTCTGCTGGCTCGTGGTAGACTGTATCTCCACATCCGTTTCCATCTGGCTGTTTTTAAAGCCTACGAACTGAAGAGGCACAATGTCCGTGCCCTGATGAAGCAGCTGGTAGAAGGAATGCTGTCCGTTGGTGCCCGGCTCACCGAAGATTACGGGGCCAGTCTTGTAAGATATCTTCTCTCCGAAGCGGTTAACGCTCTTGCCGTTGGACTCCATATCCAGCTGCTGAAGATGCGCGGGGAAGCGGCTGAGCGCCTGGGAATAGGGGAGAACAGCCGTGCATGGAAGGCCGAGCACGTTTCTTTCATACACGCCGATCAGCGCGTCCAGCATATCCGGATTGCGCAGCGGATCTTCTTCCAGGGCCAGCTTGTCCTGCTCGTGCGCTCCTTTCAGGAAGCGGGAGAAGATATCCGCGCCGAAAGCAAGGCTCAGAACGGCGCCGCCGACGGCAGAAGTAGAAGAGTAGCGTCCTCCGATATAATCGTCCATGAAGAACGCAGCCAGGTAATCGCTGCTTTTCGCAAGAGGAGAAGTTTCGCTGGTGACCGCCAGCATGTGCTTTGCGGGTTCAAGGCCGCGCTTTAAGAGGGCATCCTTTACGAAGGCTTCGTTTGTGAGGGTCTCAAGCGTCGTTCCGCTCTTGGACACAACGATAAACAGGGAGCGGCTGACGTTAATGTCTTGAAGTACGCTTACGGCGTCGTCCGGGTCTACGTTGCTGATGAACCGCGCATTCATTTTGAAGAAGCCTTCGGTTTTCGCCCAATTCTCCAAAGCCAGGTACATGGCTCTCGGGCCCAAATCACTGCCGCCGATGCCGATCTGAACGACGGTGGTGAAGCTTTCTCCCTTTTCGTTCACGATCTCGCCCGAATGCACTTTGCCGGCAAAGACTTCGATCTTCCGAAGCTGTTCCAGATAGAATTCCCGCTTGTCCTTTCCGTCTACGGTCACGCTGTCAAGCAGCTGGCCGCGGGTGAGATGGTGCAGAACGCGCCTCTTTTCGCCCGTGTTGACGATATTGCCGTTAACAAGGTAACGGTATTTATCCGCAAGTCCCGCCTCCAAAGCAAGCTCGCGAAGTGCAGCAAGTATCTGAGCGTCCACAGGCCTTGCGGCAAAGTTCCATTTGAGTCCCGCTGCCATGGGCAGTATATACTCTTGAACGCGCTTTGCTCCTTCCTCGCCAGCGAGAGCGGTTTTCAGGGACGGCGCTTTCAAAGCGCAAAGCTTAGCGTAAGACGTCAGCGCATCCATATTCTTCCATTCAGGCATATCGATTCCCTCCAATCAATTTGTGTGTATGTTAAAGCTTTTCAGTCAGAATGCCCAATCCAAGCGTTCTCAGGCATCAGGCAATGGGTTCAAAGTCAGCAGCGCCGTGCTTGCAAAGAGGACACACGAAATCCTCCGGCAGTTCATCACCCTCGTATACGTAGCCGCACACCTTGCAGACGTATCCTTTTTTGCCTTCTGTAGCGGGCTTCGGCTTTACGTTGTTCTGGTAAAAAGTATACGTCATGGTCTCCTTATCGCTCAGCACGCGCGCCTCTGTTACGATGCAGATAAACATGCCGTGCGTGTCAAGGTCCACATACTGTTCCACCTTCAGGGACATGAACGCATTGATATACTTGGAGAGGAATACGAGTCCGTTATCGGAGCGCAGGACAGATTCACCTTCAAATTTGTCCGTGTTCCTGCCGCTGCGGAAGCCGTAATCCTCAAACACCTTGAACGGCGCATCCACGCTTAAGCAGTTCACGTTCATGATCCCGGTCTGGCGGATGACGTGATGGGAGTAATTCTGCTTGTTGATGCAAACGGCGATGCGGTTTGGCGTATTCGTTACCTGCGTCACCGTGTTGACGATCAGACCGTTGTCCTTTTTGCCGTCGTTGGAAGTAACCACGTACAGCCCGTAGCCGATGCGGAAAAGCGCGGTCAGGTCATTTTTGTCAGCGGTCTCGCTTCTCCGGGCTATATAATCCTTGCTCAACTCCTTGCACAGCTCGCTAAGCTGTGAAGCGCTCTCCTCGTTTAAGGCAGAGGCAAGCCGCACGACAGGCTCCGCATACGTAAGGTTCTTGCAGCCTTCCAGCATGGTTTTCATCACTTTGGCAGCCTGCGGTGCCCAAGAGCCGTTTTCGATCATGGCTACGGTGCGGTTTTTGTATCCCCGCTCGGTCAGGCCTTCGATGAAGCGGCGCATGAAAGGATAGATGTCCGCATTGTATGTGGTCGTCGCCAAAACAAGCTTGCTGAAGCGGAAAGCGTCAGAGATAGCTTCCGCCATATCGCAGCGGGCCAGGTCGTACTTCTTTACCGCGGGGCAGCCGTTTGCCTTCAGCTTTTCTTCCAACGTGTCCACAGCCTTCCGGGTGTTTCCGTATACGGAAGTATAGGCGATCATTACGCCGTCCGTTTCATACATATAGGAGGACCATACGGAATACAGATCGATATAGTATTTCAGGTTTTCCGTAAGCGCAGGACCGTGCAGGGGGAGGATCGCTTCGATTTCGAGAGCCGCTGCCTTTTTGAGCACCGCCTGAACCTGGGCGCCGTATTTGCCTACGATGCCGATGTAGTATCTGCGCGCCTCGTCCGCCCAGTCGGAATAGGGAACGTCCAAAGCGCCGAACCTGCCGAATCCGTCAGCCGAGAAAAGAAGCTTTTCGCTCTTTTCATAGCTCATCAGCACCTCCGGCCAGTGCACCATGGGAGCCGCGATGAATTGGAGCGTATGCTGTCCAAGCGCCAGTTCGTCGCCTTCACCCACCACGATCCTGCGGTCCGCATAATCGTTGCCGAAGAAGTTTTTCATCATCGCAAAAGCCTTCGCCGAAGAAACGATGCGCGCTGCGGGATACGTGTTCATAAAGTTAAGGATATTGGCAGAATGATCCGGCTCCATGTGATGGATCACCAGATAGTCCGGCTTTCTCCCGTTCAAAGCGGACTGCAGGTTGTCC
Source organism: Clostridiales bacterium (assembly GCA_024683475.1). Lineage (GTDB taxonomy): Bacteria > Bacillota > Clostridia > Christensenellales > Aristaeellaceae > RUG14130. Next base: position 3,253 of record JAIKYG010000072.1, read on the forward strand.
AGCCACTCGTGCGTGAAGTATTTGTCAACGGTGTCAGTGACGGCGATCTGTTCATCGATGATCGCGTATGAGTTGTAGCTCATGCCGTTGGGCACACGATACTGACCTTCGAAAAGGTCGATGTGATGATCGTTTACCCCGATGTATCTGATAGCGTTCGTCATTTGTTACTCCTTTGATCTTTTATTTTTTGTGTTTATTATAATGAAATCTCTTTTCTCCGTCAACAGAAAAAGAAAGAGGATATGATGAATAAATAATTCTTGATTTTTCATAAAATCACTTGATTTACCATTGTAATATGGTATTATATTATTAAATATACTATTAAGGGAAAGCAGGGGCACGAATGGGTTTGAGCAGGAGATCACTTACAAAAGCGCTGCTCGTATTATCTGCGATCATTGCAGTTCTCGTATGCTCCTATATTATCATCAGATCACTTGAAACCGGAAACGTAGAAGAGACCCGCGGCACGCTAGACGAAAGCTTTATCAGTTTAAAGCGCATCGAATACGGCGGCAAGCGGTATGTTCAGAATAACCAGCTCACCACGCTTCTTCTGATCGGTGTGGATAAAGAAGATCAGGCAACAGGTAATGGCTACCGTTCCGGCGGTCAGGCAGACTTCCTGCTTCTGACAGTGATCGACGACGAATCCAGGACCGTACGATTTCTACAGATCGACCGCGATACCATGACGAACATCACGGTGCTCAGCGTGCTGGGCAAGAAGGTCGGTACGCGCAATGCCCAGATTTGTCTTTCCCACGGCTTTGGCAAGACGAGCGAGGAAAACTGCCAGTACACGGTGGAAGCGGTCCAGAACCTTCTGGAAGGCACGGACATCGAGCTGTATATGGCTTTTGACCTGAATGCCATCAGCGCCATAAACGACACGCTTGGCGGCGTTACTGTCACAGTAAACGACGATCTCAGCCATTTGGATGCCGCCATGGTGCCTGGTGCGACCATCCGGCTGCAGGGCAAGCAGGCGGAATATTTCGTACGCTCCCGGTACGGCGTGGGGGATGGTTCAAACAACGAACGCATGGGGCGTCAAAAAGCCTTCATGGACGGTGCATTCAGCCTCATCAGGCAAAACGCCTCCG
>JAIKYG010000080.1:0-63929 GCA_024683475.1 Clostridiales bacterium
CTCCCGGTTTATTCTTTCCGCAAGTTTCTTCTGCCGGCGATAGGAAAGAACCGCAATGACAAATGCCGTCAAGAGCATGGTGACCACCGCCAGCAGCGCGGGAAGCAGGCCTTTATCTGTCGGGATCCAGCCGACGAGAAAAGCGATTATCAGCATGATCGCGCAGCCAGTCACCATGTGGGTCGCGATCTGCACCGAACGGCTCAGCTTTTCGTTGGTGTAAATGATGCAGGTAAGGCCGAATCCGAGGCCGATCCCCAAGCTGCCGAGAGCCATTTTGGTGACGGAATAACCCGAAGCGGAATAGACGCCGCCCATGTTAAGATCAGAGATCAGGATACCGAGCAGAAACAGGAAAGAGGAGATCGCCACCGTTGTTTTGGTACGCCGGACTAAAAACGCGATATTATCTTTCTTCATCATCATTATTCCTCCTATAATCCCAAATAGCTTTTAAGATCAGGCAAGTACTTTCGGGAAACGTAATCCGACAGCCCGTTTCTCATTTTCAGGAGCAGGTTTCCCCCGAAACCGGCTTCCACGCTTTGCACATAAGAAAGATTGACGGCGCAGGATTTGGATATCTGCATGAAGCCGCTGCCCAACTGATTCAGCACTTCATACAAGCGTTTTCGCGTCCTGAACTCTTCCTCTTTCGTATAGAGCAGCGTTTCCCCGCCCACAACCCGGATCATATAAATTTCCTGCTCCGCAAGAAGGAACGTACGTCCGTCGCGCTCCGCCAGGACAGGGGCGTCCTTTGCCTGCAGTATATCCAGAGCCCGTTGTATCTCCGGGGTTATTCGATCCGTATAAATGACCGCCCGCGGAGGCGTGTGCTCCGACGAGATTTCTTTCTTGACCTGCATACGAGAGCTCCTTTCCGGTTGAGTGCACATCAACCAAGCCGAGAATAGTATAATCGGACAGATGTTTTTTGTCATCTGTTTGACGCTGAGAGGCGAAAAATAGCAGGTGAAATGCAGGGACATGCCCGTAAAACAGAAAACAGCAGATCAAAACACTGTCCGCGTTGATAATGAGCGGTGGATTACACATTCCGCGATTCGGGGCGAAGCCGCATGCTGGCGAGACCCAGACCGCCGTGACCCTTGATGAATACTGTTCCGGATGCGGAGCTATTTGATAATCAAAGGTTTAATGCCGACAAATGGCCTAATACCTTTTCCTGACTTGACAGATTTATAGCATGGTTCCAAACAAGTTTTAAGCAACGCTTATGAAATGTCCATTTCATTTGGCTCCTTTTTTGTTGTGCGATGGATTTCAACATGATATAATTCTTATCGGGAAGTGAAGACAAAAAGCAAAAAATACGAGTGAACGACAGGTGAAGCACAGGCAGCATATATTCTGCCGCACGCCGTTCACGGTGTTGTAAATGAAGCGGAGATATGTGCGGACGGGTGAAATGATAAAACACACTGCCGCCGAACGGCAGACACGGGATATGAAAGGGGGATACGATATGTATAAGGTCAAAGGCAGATGGGCGCTGATCACCGGAGCGGCGCGCGGGATAGGATATCTTACGGCAAAGTTCATGGCGAGTCAGGGCTGCAACCTGATCCTGCACAGCCGGGACCTCGCGCACACGGAGAAAGTGCTCGCTGAAGTTTGCGCGCTGGGCGTGGATGCGCGCTGCGTCGCCGCGGATCTGAACGATTTGGACGCCGTGAAACGCATGCTTGACGAGATCGACGGTTTCGGCGTGGACGTGGATATAGTGATGAACAACGCGGGGCTGCAGATCGCCTACCGCACGGACTACTGCGCCACACCGGCGGAGGATTATGAGATCAGCTTCCGCGTCAACACCATAGCGCCGGCAATGATATGCTATCACTTTCTTCCCAAGATGATGAAGAAAGGCACGGGGCGCATACTTAATACGACCAGCGGGATATCTCTGGACGTCTATCAGGCGGGTTATTCCGCAAGCAAGGCAGCGCTGGATAAGATAACGATAGACCTGGGTTCGAAGGTCGAGGGCACGGACGTGCTTATAAACCTTACGGATCCCGGCTGGTGCCGTACGGACCTGGGCGGCCCGCACGCGCCCAACGCGCCCGAGAGCGCCATACCGGGCATCGCGGTGGGCGTATTCGTAAATGACGGCAAATCAGGCAGGTATCTCGGCGCGCAGCACTTCGCGGGCATGACCCTCGAGGACGCGGTAAAGAAAGCCGAAACGGAATTTGACAGCCCGTACACAAGGTGACCGGCGATAAGCGGGAAAGACAGGATCCGTATGCGTAAGGATCGATTGTTCGGAAATCTTATACTGATGCTCACGGCGCTCATCTGGGGAACGGCGTTTGCTTTCCAGCGCGCCGGCATGGAGCAGATAGGGCCGCTTACTTTCGTCGCGTCGCGAATGACCTTGTCGGCAGCTGCCGTCGGGCTTGCGGCGCTCCTGCGCGGCAGGCACGCGCCGCGGCAGAAGACGGAAAGCAGGGCGGACATAAGGCGCACGGTCACGGGCGGCATCTGCTGCGGAACGGTCCTGGCGCTTGCCAGCATATTCCAGCAGAGCGGGATAGTATATACAACGGCGGGTAAGGCGGGCTTCATCACCGCGCTGTACATACTGATCGTTCCTGTGATAAACCACGTGATCTTCAAAAAGCGCAGCACGTGGATCGTATGGCTGTCGGTGCTGCTCGGCGTGGCGGGCATGTACCTGCTGTGCATGAAGGAGAGCCTGAGCCTCTCGACCGGAGACGCGCTTATCTGCGCCTGCGCGGCGCTGTTCAGCGCACATATCCTGTGCTGCGACCGGTTTGTGAGCGGGAGCGATCCTGTGCGCATTTCGGCGGTCCAGTTTATTACGGCGACGCTTATATCGTGGATCGCAGCGTTTATGCTGGAAACTCCCAGCCTTAAATCGATCGTTCCCGCGGCGGCCCCGATACTGTACTGCGGCATAATGTCGGGCGGGGTGGGATATACGCTTCAGCTGGTGGCTCAGAAGCGCACCGATCCCACGGTGGCGTCGCTGCTGATGAGCTTTGAAGCGGTATTCGCCGTGATCGCCGGCGCGCTGTTGCTGCATGAAAAGATGAGCGCGCGAGAACTGCTGGGCTGCGCGGTGATGTTCGTCGCCATCATCGCGGTCCAGCTGCCGGCCGCGCGGAAGGACGAAACCGAGATTTGAGGACAGCTCAAATAGAGCATTGCGACTGAACGGCGAAAGCTGAGGCGCATATCCGGAAGGGCATAACCGATTTTCCATTAAGGCTTTTCAGTCAGCACAAATCGGCAGGATAGGAAGCAAATGACGATACTGTATCTGATAATTGCGCTCGCAGCCGGCGTACTGCTGGTTTCGTACATAGTATTCCGTATAGTGTTCCTGTCGCCGAACGGCACGCAGAACGACGACTGCCACCTATACGACTCGCCCCAGATGGATCCGCTGCGCGATACGATCCTGGACATGATCCGCGCCGTCAACGCCATGCCGTTTGAACGCGCGGAAGTCACTGCGTATGACGGGCTCAAACTGCGCGGCAGGTATTACCATCACGGTGACGGCTGTCCGCTCGCCATACTGTTTCACGGCTACCGCGGCACGCCCTCACGGGATTTTGCCGGCGGCGTGCAGGCGTATCTTGACGAAGGATTCAACCTGCTTATGATCGAAGAGCGGGCTTGTTGCGGCAGCGAGGGTCATGTCATAACCTTCGGCGTAAAGGAGCGCCTGGACTGCCTGACCTGGATAGACTACGCGCGCCGCCGCTTCGGGGATCAGGTGCGCATACTGCTGTGCGGCATATCCATGGGCGCGTCGACGGTGATCATGGCTTCGGGGCTTCAGCTTCCCGATAACGTAAAAGGCATAATCGCCGACTGTCCCTTCACCAGCCCCGGGCAGATCATACGAAAGGTCTGCGCGGACATGAAGATACCTGCGCGTATAGCCTGGCCGTTTATCCGGCTGGGCGCGCGGATATACGGGAGATTCGACACCGACAGCGCGGACGCGGAGGAAGCGGTCAGGCATAAGCCTGTGCCGATCCTGCTTATCCACGGCGAGGACGACCGTTTCGTGCCCTGTGACATGGGGCGCAAAATCGCCGCTGCGAACCCGGATATGGTGGAACTGCACACTTTCCCGGGAGCCGGACACGGGCTCAGCTTTCTGATAGACAAAACGAGATACGTGCGGATAATCCGGGCTTTTCTTGACAGAGTAATGGCCGATGCCCGCGGATGAAGCGGCAGGAAAACGGTCTGCAGGAAAAGAGCGGTCACAATAATATCTGCCTGGCGGGGACAGGCAGCGCGCGCTCGTTCCGCCTCAGCCTGCGCAGCCGCGTGGGTGAGACCCGGTTATATTTGTATAAAAGTGTTGGCATACCGCCGCGCGATGGGATATAATGCGTTTGGCAGAAGATACAGTAATTCCGAATCAGGAGAAAAGACACTTTCATGCGATCCATCGCTTCCAGATTGCGCGCCAATTTCATGATCCGCACCCTTGCGGGGCTGAAGGGAAATCCACGCTACTGCATTTGGCTGGAGCCGCTGTGGGGGATCCCGTACAATCTTTATCTTCCCTATGTCACGCTGTTCATGACCCGGCTGGGCATGACTCCGGCTGATATCGGTCTGATCACCAGCGTGACGCTGGGCTCACAGATGATCTCGGCGATCCTCTCCGGGGTGCTGGCGGACAAACTGGGAAGACGCCGGTGCACGGTGATATTTGACTGTCTGAGCTGGAGCGTGCCGGAGCTGCTCTGGGCCTGTTCCCAAAACATGACCTGGTTCCTTGCGGCGGCATTGTTCAACGGCATGTGGCGGATCACCGAAAACTCCTGGGGGCTGCTGCTGGTGGAAGACGCCGATCCCGGGACCGTGATGCCCATGTTTTCCCTGACCCATCTGATGGGGCTCGTCGCCGCCTTTTTTGCCCCGCTCTCGAAGCTGGCTGTGGACGCCTTTGGGGTGACCGTCACCATGCGGGTGCTCTACGCCCTTGCCGGGGTGTCCATGACCGCGAAATTCCTTATATTGTTCTTTCTGTCCAAAGAGACCGCCATCGGAAAGCGCCGCATGGAGGCGACCCGGAACAAGAGCATTTTCAGGATGGTCTGGGAGTGCAAGGACGTATACCTTTCCATTATCCGCGAAAAGCGAATGGTGCTCACCCTGGCGATCATCGCGACCTACACGTTGATCACGACCCTGAACGGCAATTACTGGGCGCTCTACGTAACGACAAAGCTGGGAGTGACGGAAGGGAACGTTTCGCTCTACACAACGTTCAAGTCCCTGGTGCTTCTGGCGTGCATCTTTACGGTGGTGCCCGCGGTCGCCAGGGTGAAGATGAAGCGGCCCATGCTGCTGTCTCTGGGCGGATTTGCATTGTCCCAGGCGCTGCTGCTGGCGATGCCGGAAAGTTCGGCATCAGTCCCTCTGCTGCTTTTGAGCATCGCCCTTGAGGGAGTTGCACTGGCAGTGCTGAATCCCCTGACCAGTTCGCTTTTGTTCATAAATGCGGACCCCGAGGAGCGGGCCAGGATATACGGCATGGTATATGCCACCATCACGCTGATCGTGGCCGTTTTCCCCATGGCGGTAGGCCGGCTGGCACTGATCTCCCTGCGCATCCCGTTCTGGGTCAACTTAGGTCTGTTCGGCGCCCTTGGAATACTGACCTGGAAGATCTGCGAGCTGCCTGAACCTGCCCAAACCGGGGAAGAGGCAGCGGACAATAGGCAATGAGCGCAATACCATCAATGACAGGTGATACAAAATGCTCACGAAAAACATTGGCAAAACTTATCATTCCTGCCCGCGCGGGATCCGGCCATGACCGGTTTTAATGGTGAAAAATGATGGATGCGGCAAAGAGCGGCGCCGACCTTGTGGTGCGTACGGCGTTTTCGGAAAGATACGATCTGGTGCAGATAATGCGCGGCCTTGAGCCTGTGCCGGGGCAGAACTCGCCTGTTGATTTCAGGCTTGCCGCGCTTTGCGACAGGGAACAGACCGATATCTGGCATGCCGACAGAGTGCTCGCTTTTTCAACGGATGAATGTCCGCCATTGGTGATAAACGGCGAGGACATCGGCGGCAACCACGGCCAGCCCTGCTTGATCAGGGTGACCGCGCCTGAGCATAAGCTCTCCGCCAAAGATGCCGGCAGCTTCTGGAAAGACGAAAGCGGCCTGGGTTTTACGCTTATAAAGACAGAAAGCCGCGATACGCTGCTGTTTATGTCCGACAACATAGGCTCGTCCGAAACGGATTATCTTTTCGCGGACAGGATCACGGGCTGCCTGACGCCGGCGGACGTGGGAGCGGACAAAATCGTTTCGCGGCGTCAGGAGAGCGGCATACAGCTGACGCCCGCGATCCGGCACACGGAGCGCAGGGCGCTCTGTTCCAAAGACGGAGAGACAACCGAGATAATAAACGAAGTCAGGGGCTGCGGGCAGGTCGAGATCAGGGAAGCTTACGAGATAATCAACCCCGCCACGGTCGCGGAAGCGCTTAGAAGCGCAAAAAGCAGAGGAGATGCGGCTGAGCAGCCTAACGCGGGCAAAGCGCTTGCGCGGATGCGCCTGGTTTATCGCTTTCATGACGACGGCACCGTGATGATCGAGTTTGACGCGGAAGCGCTCGGAGGCGCAAGGATAGACTGCTTCCTCGGCGTGATGCACCAGCTTAAGTGCGACGCCTTCGGCGGCGGGGTTTCAAGGTATATTCCGGGACTCAAGCCTTTAACGCAAGGCGGAAAGATCTATGACTTTTCGCGCCCTTACGCGACGCGCCGCGATACCATGCCCGAAAGGCTCCTGCTTACGAGCGATACCTGGCTTAACGCCGACGTACCGCCCGACAGACAGATCGATTTTTTAAGCGATGAAAACGGCCGCAGGGTCGTGGGCTTTGCGAGCGGTTTTCTGCCGGTATTTGACGGCGAACCCTCGTACCGCTCAAAGCATATCACCGAGGCAGGCACGCTGGTTAAGTCCTGCAAGAGCTATCCCACGTTCCTGGGCGGGGAGCTCAACGCGCGAAGAGCGCGTGAGGGGAAAGGCGACGCGTTCGGCTTTTCACGCATCAGAGGCGCGGCGTACAGAAAATACTTCACACCGGCTTTTGACGACGCCCTGATGTACACGATCCCATGCAGCGACGGGGAATACGTCTATATGGATTATTTCGCTGGCGTCTCGCGCCGGCTCGGTTTTAAGCTAAAGCGCGGCCAAACGGTGCAGATGCTGTATTCGGATCTGCCGTGCGTGACCGAAAACGGGCGCGTTTTTGCCGAGGGCAGCACGGGCAGTGTGTGCCTGCGCGTCAGAGGAAAGGAATAATGCTTACATTCCTCCCGAAACCTCTTGATCGCCCGGCGGCGAAGAGGAATAGAGCAGGCGATCGTTTGAAAAAAAGGACTTGAGGCTTCCGCCTCAAGTCCCTTTTAATTGAGCGTACGGGATCCGGATCCCCGAATTCAAAAGCCGCGGTATCAAGCGATTCTTTAATACCCGAGCCCGCTCAGCCACGAGGTCACGGCTTTTTTCACGCTGTCCTGCTTGTTCTGGCAGTCGTTGCCGCGGACGGCGAGCCCGCCAAGCACCTGTGCGCTTTTGCAGGCGGACGCCAGCTTGCGGTCGAAGCCGGACAGACCGCTGCCTTCGTGAGTTGAGAAGGGGACCAGCTTTTTGCCCGAAAAATCGTTGTTCTCAAAGACCGTGTACATGATCATGGGCCAGTCGCCACACCATACGGGCGCGCCTATAAAGACGGTATCGTATTTTGCAAGCTCCGGCAGCGTGCCCGCATAAGCCGGGCGGGCTTTATCCCGCTGCTCTTTCCGTGCGACGTCCGTCAGGGCGTCGTAGGTTATGGGGTAATGATCGTCTGCCGGCACGACCTCGAACAGGTCGGCGCCGGTCTGCTCCGCGATCATTTCCGCAACGATGGCGGTGTTGCCTTTGTCGATCACGCCCACGGTGTACTGTTCGCCGGTGCGGGAAAAATACACGACGAGCGCTTTGCCCGCGCTGCTTTGTCCGGCAGGTACGTTTATTGCGGTCTCCTGCCGGGGCGCTTCGGTTTTATCAGCGGTGTTTTCCTGCGGTACCTGCGTCTGCGCGCCGGGTTTGGTTTCGGGAGAACCGCCGCAGGCGGCAAGGGCAAACGCCAAGACCGCCGCGAGGATGAACAGTAATATCCGCTTTGATCTATGCATGACAAGTGCTCCTTTCGCGGGAAACGCGTCTAAAGTGTTTTTACGCTTTTTCAAAGCCGGGGCGCCAGGCGGCGAAAGCGGTGAGCTGCTCATCGGTTCGGTGGTAGTAGCGCACGCCTTTGTCCAGCTTCGCGATTTCAGACATTTCTTCGTCGGTCAGCGTAAAGTCCAGGATATCCAGATTGTCTTTGATATGATCGACGTTTTTGCTGCCGGGGATGACGGCGAAACCCATCCGGGTATGCCAGCGGAGGATTACCTGCGCCGGAGTTTTGCCGTACTTCTGCCCGAGCCGGGCAAAGACGGGTTCGTTGATCAGGCGCTTGTCGCCGTGACCCAGCGGATACCAGCTCATCAGCTTTATGCCGTATTGGTCCAGCGTCTCGCGCAGCTCTGCCTGCGTGAAGTACGGGTGCGCCTCCGCCTGCATGAACTGGGGCGCGATCTCCCACTTCGTTTTGAGCTCTTCCAGGTATTTGCCCTCGAAATTCGAGATGCCGATGGACCGCACCTTGCCCTCTTTGTATGCCTTTTCCAGCTGCCTGTATCCGTTAAGCCAGTTGCCCGCGGGCTGGTGGATGTAAAGCAGGTCCAGATAGTCCGCGCCCAGGCGCTCCAGGGTCTCGTCAACAGCGTTCGGGTTTTCGTACTCGCTGGGCCAGAGCTTGGTGGACAGGAATACCTGCCCGCGCTCAAGCCTGCTTTGCCTTATGCCGCGGCCCACGGCGCGCTCGTTGACATACGCATTTGCCGTATCCACAAGCGAATAACCCATTTTAAGCGCTTCCCGCACGCTGTTTTCGGCGTCCGCGGGGGAAAGCATGAATGTGCAGATGCCCACGGCGGGGCACTCGATGCCGTTGTTCAGTATGATGTATTCCATGATGATCCTCCTGTTTTGTAAGTTGGCCGGAACTTCAGATAAGCCCGTTCGCGGAGAGCCAGCGCCTGACGCTGTCTTCGGAATCGGCTGCCCGGCTGCCGGTTACAGAAAGGCCGCTCTTTACCGATGCACCGGGGCAGACGCGCTTTATGTCGCGCTCGCTGGAGCCCATGCCGCTGCCTTCGTTGGTGCACAGCGGCAGGATCGTTTTGCCCGAGAAGTCGAACTTTTCAAGGAAGGTGAACACGGCCATGGGCATCGTGCCCCAGTAGTTGGGATAAGCCAGTACCACGGTATCGTATACGTCAACGGATCCGGGAAGCGAGACCAGTTCCGGCCGGGCGCCCGAGCGCAGGTCGCGCTTGGCTTCCTCGATGCAGGTCATGTATACCGGGGAATAGGGGGCCTTCATTTCGATCCTGAAGCTGTCCGCGGGGATCAGCTTTTTTATTATATCGCAGACGATCTCGGTGTTTCCGACCTTCACGTAGCGCATCGCGCCGCCGAAATAGTTTTCGTCCGCTCTCGAGAAAAATGCGATCAGTGTCTTTGCCATTTTTTTGTCCTCCAAGCCTGTTATCTGATAAGATTATAGGCCGGAGCGCTTGCAAAGTCCAATAGAAATACTGTATAATCGATTTAAATATTAAATAGCTCGGAGGGCGCCGTGACTACCAAACAGATAGATTACTGCATAGAGCTTGCCCGCACGCTCAACTTCAGCCGCGCGGCGGACAATATGTTCGTGAGCCAGCCGACCTTTTCGTATCAGATAAGGGCGCTGGAGGAAGAAGTGGACTTCGCGGTCTTTGAGCGCAGCGGCAAGGGCGCGGCGCTTACGCCCGCGGGCGCGCAGTTCGTTTCGTTCCTCACGGGCATGCGGGAAGACCTTAAGCGCGCCGTGGAGCAGGGGCAGAATTTCAGCGCCAGGTATCTCGACAGCATTTCCGTATGCATGTCGGTGAGGCAGTCGCTGTATTTTTCTGCCGGAAGCCATGCGCCTGTTTGCGAAACATTATCCCATGGTGCAGATAACGCCCCTGTTTCAGTACGCCGGCAGCATGGAACGTTTTCTCGGAGACGAAGTGGACATAGTGTTCGCCTTGAAGGAACAAACAAGACAACTGCCGGGCATCCACGTGCACGATCTGTTTGAAAGCCGCATCTATCTGATCGCCGACAGGCACGACCCTCTCGCGGAGAAGAATGTGATAAGCGAGGAAGATATCTGCGGGCGCACCCTGATGGTGGGAGGAGGGTCGCCGCCCGCGCTCAAAGCCGTCCAGCACAGACTGATCGCTACGGGCAAGATCGGCTATTTCAACAGCCCGGACCATGACACCACTCTTACGAACGTGGCGGCAGGGAAGGGCGTGTGCCTTGCCCCGGGCTTTCTGAACGACCACAGCGGCCAGTTCGCATGGATACCCTTTGACTGCAGGGAATCGTTTTCCTGCGTGCTGTGCACCCACAAAACCGACAGCCGCCCGAGCGTCAAGGCCTTTATCGGGATACTGAAACAGTTATACAAAGACGCCGTGGCGTTCCCGCTGTAACAGGAGACCCGGGCATAAGAACAGCGCCCCGAAGGGCACTGTTCCTATGTTTGAGAAACCGGATAGATACTGCAAGCTCTTTGCCGGAGCATTTATGGGAGCAGCTGTTTCGGAGGTCTAAAGAAGTTTCAGACATGCATTCGGTTTCCCGCTTGCCGCAGGCGGAAAAGATACCATATATTCATCAGCGCGTTCAGGATCAGGAAGATGCCGATGCTCTGCTGCATGAAGGCGATTTTCAGTTCTCCGGCAAAAACCATTGCGGTTCCCAAGCCCATCATGACGATCGAGACGATAAGGCTCACGATGAACATCCAGGTCCTTTTCTTTTCCAGCTTCAGCGTTTCGACCAGGTTTACGGCGTTGGTCAGAAAAAGAACGATTCCGGCTACAGCGCGAACATACGGCTCGACCGCTGCAGGATCGGCAAGGCAAAAGACGGCGGTGGCAATGACCAGCGCATTCAGAAACGATAGACCATAATCCAATTTGGTTTTGTCTTTATGCAGCAAGTGCAAAGCGATGTTGACGGCGCATGCCAGGATAACGATCACAGCGCCGATCTGTACCGTGCCTGTGGAATTGCCAACCGGACACACAATGAACAGAATGCCCTGGACCAGCAGGATCAGTGAGGCGATCAGCTTGTTTTTTATCAGGCTGATCACCCATTTTGCCGTGCGCACCACAGGGTTTTTATCCAGTACAACAGCATTCTTATTCATATCAGGTTCAGCCTTCCGCTATGATATTAGTTCAAATAATAAGCAATACTCTATATTGCAAGGTTTCGCAGGGACAGAGCCGCCCGAAGTGTCTCCATGCCGGTTACTGGTAAATCAACGGTTATATCTTTATGCAGAGCTACTTCTTTGTCTGGGCGAAACTGATCAGGTTTGATACACCGTTTACCAGCAGCGCGATCCCCGAAAAGACACCGAATGTTTCGCCGACAAAGCCGGGCTTGAAAAGGAAGATACAGCCAAGCACCAGAAGAACGAGCACAGGAAGCGCACCGTACCACCAGTTTTTACAGCCATTTTTCATCAGGGCATACAAAGAGACCAGGCTCGTTACGGCACTGACGATCATAAAGAGGCCGGCAAGTGTCGGCAGATACTTCCCGATCAGTTTCAGATTGGCAAAATCGAGTATGGCCAGCACGATCAGTATAGCGCCCAGTGCGATGGTGCATATGCGAAGCGCTTTGTTGTCCCTTACGCGCAGCCCGTTAATTACCTGCAAAATGCCGAACAGCAAGAACACGATCCCGGCCACCAGCGCTATGCTCTCCATGCTGATGCTCGGATTCAGCAGGCAGATTATGCCCAGGACGATGGAGAGGATACCGATGATCAGAGGATACCATTTTGATTCTTTTAAAGACGAAAACGACTTTTTCATAAATGTTCTCCGTTATTCGTATGATGGGATTTGACATAATCACCAAATCAAATTATAATCGACATGTGTTTAAAGCACAATGAGCAAATATGAAGACTTTTTATAAATAATCTACAAAGTGAAGCAAAGTGTCGAACGGGAGTGAAAAAGCTGTGAATAAGGATATGCGTGTAGCCGTAACACTGCGCATGCTGCGGGAAGGAATGATTCGGTGCCTGAAAGCAAAAACGCTCTCCAAAATCACAGTCAGCGACCTGTGCAATGAAGCCGGCGTAAACAGAGCTACGTTTTATAACCATTATGAATCGCCTGCCATGATACTGCGGGAGCTTGCGTATGAGTACGCCGGGCATCTTGCCGATATATATGAAAACAATCAGGAAAAGGCAGGTAAAGGCGACGAAACAGCACTGGAGAAATGCCTGACCTATATTTCAGAACGGAGAGCAGAAATTAAGATACTGTTTTCAGAGCATGCCGAACACTATCTGTCCGGAGTCTGTCTGGAGATCATCAACGAGAAAGCAGTACAGAAAGCTTCCTCCATGAGCGCTTTGGACCGGAAGGACGAGTATCTTCTCTTGGCTGCGGCGGTCGCTTCCGCTATCTATGGTTTTGTGCAGATCTGGCTTACGAAGGATATCGGAAAAACGCCAAGGGAGCTTGTCGATATCCTGAAAAGGCTTGCAAAAGGCGAGCCACTTCTTTAGGCAAAAGAATTGCACCCGATCATTCCTGCATAAGCGCTCAGACCCGGCGCTCGGCGTTTCGTTCATAGTTTAATTGCAGTTCAGGCGCGGTTGAACTTCTCTTTCGGCTGCCTGCAGCGGGGGCAGCGCCAGTCTTCGGGAAGGTCTTCGAAGGCCACGCCGTCGTGTTCGTCGGGATCGTACACATAGCCGCACACGGAGCAGACGTATTTGCCGCTGGCTTTCTGCTGCGTGAAATCCGGTTCAGCCAATACGGTAGGCACGGGATCGTCCAGGCCCATCACGCGCTTTTCTTTCAGGTTTTCATAGCCCTGGGGCGTATGGGTGCCGCAGTACACGGTGGGGTTGAGGCGGATGAATTCGCGCACCCGGTCCAGCGTCTCCCGGGCGGCGGGCAGGTCGTCGAACACCACGGAGAGCTTGTTTTCATACAGCGCTTCGTCAACATAGGTTATGTCGCCGTGGAACATGTAGAACAGCCCGTCCTTTTCCGCGATCACGATACTGTTTCCGTTGGTGTGGCCCTTCGCCTTGATGAAATATACGCCGTCGGCGATCTTCTGGCAGGCCGGGAAATTGTGATACGCGCCGTCCGTGAACCTAACGGGCACAAGGTTACTTATGCCCTGCAGCTCGGCGGCTTCCGTCTCGTCGGCGTTCACATAGATCTTCGCGCCGGGGAAGGAACGCAATTCGCCGGAATGATCGGCGTGCTTGTGGGTCAAAAGGATCTTCGTCACCTGCTCGGGCCTGTAGCCAAGTTTAGCCAGGGCTTCCATATAGCTGCAGATGTCATGCCCGGTGAAGGCGAGGCTGTTCTCATCCGGCACTTCTTCGGGCGTGCCGGCAGGAAGTCCGGTATCTACCAGGATCACATCGTCGCCGGTATCGATCAGGTAATTCTGCAGGCTGCCGCGATAGCGGACGTTGATGTCGAATTTGTCCATGCCTTCTTCGCCGCCAAAGGCAAAGGGCTGGGAATAGAAACCGTCTTTCCTGAATTTGACTGCCTTGATCTCCATTTTTCGATCCTCCGTTTATTCTTTTGATACCGCACGCAGAAACGCCGCGATCATTAAAACATAGCAGATTGTTTTGGGAAGCATCAGCATTCCCAGCATGGGCACCGCGCCGGTACCCACGACGACCGGGATGTAGAACAGGAACGACAGCAGGATGTACAGCCACATAAGCCCAAACGCCCGGTCCCCGTTTTTCTTTATGAAGTACAGCCGGCAGACCGCCGCGCCGAGGATCACGAAGGGGATGTTGTGCAGGATGCCCCAGGTGAGATCATTGCTGTTTTCCAGCCAGCCGTTCTGGGGGAAAAGACACAGGGCGACGCGCACGGCGGCCAGCGCCCACAGCGCTGTCGTCAGGCGTTTGTTCTCCTGCACCCCGTAACGGCCCAGCCAGACCAGGTACAGCAGCAGATAGAACACCGTCATGGTGACGGACGTGACCAGCTTTCCGATACCCAGGGCGGCGGTGAGATCCACACCGACAAAATAGTTGAGCACACGGGGAACGAGATGGAACGCGTCCCCGCAGCCCAGGACCAGCGCGGCGATCCCCATGTATTTTCCTGTTTTGTCTTTTGCCCTGCGCAGGATGACGCAGCCGCTTATGACGGCAAACAGCAGATAGAGGATATCAAATGTCGATTCTCCGTATTTCATGGCCTGTATCTCCGGATGTGCCGTTTGTCAGAGCAGCGCCTTTACGCTCGCTTCCACTTCCGCCATGTCGGCGGTGGGCTCGAAACGGGCGGCTACGTTGCCTTCCCGGTCGATAACGAACTTCGTGAAGTTCCACTTGATATCGGGCTTTTTGTCCCAATCCGGATCCGCCTGGGCGAACATCTTTTCCAGCAGTTCCTTATACGGGTGCGGGCCGAAACCCTCAAAGCCCTTTTTGGATTTGAGATAGGTGTACAGCGGCAGCTCGTTTTCGCCGTTCACGTCTGCCTTTTTCATCTGCGGGAAGGTGGTGTTGAAATGCACGGTGCAGAATTCATGGATCTCGTCGTCCGTGCCGGGCGCCTGACCGCCGAACTGATTGCAGGGGATGTCCAGTATCTCAAGACCCTTGTCGTGATAATCCCTGTACATCTGCTCGATGGGCGCGTACTGGGGAGTGAAGCCGCAGCCGGTAGCCGTGTTGACTACCATGATGACCTTGCCTTTGTAATCCGAAAGGCTGAGCTGTTCGCCTTTGCCGGTAGTGACGGTGTAATCGTAGATCATTGTATAGCCTCCCTTTTATTCTTCAGCAGGGCAGCGGCCTGCCTGCGCTTTTCATACGGCACGCTTTCGCCCTGACGATCGTAAGTTAAATGACCGTGTCCCGCCTTTCGACAGATACGTGTCCTTTTGAGCAAACAAAGGCGCTCCCTCACGCGTCCTTCCTCAGGCGCCTTCCGATCATATTGGCAACGGTCACATAGGCAAGACCGACTATGATCAGGAACAGCAGCAGGACGAGGATCCACCAGACACAGCCCATATAGGGGAATCCGTCCGTAAAACCGAAGGCTCCGGCGGGGCTGCCCCAATTCAGGAAGAAGTACGGATACGTCTGCCCTTTTGCGAACTCCCAGCCCTTCACGTAGCAGATCCCGGCGTATACGGCGTACAGAAGCGGAGGGATGATCACGTATGGAACGCTTCTTTTCCCGAGCCCGGCGCCCGACACCGCAACGAAGAAATCCGCTACGGCGGCCGCGGGGACCACAAAATGCGTCAGCGTGTTCGGAACGCTCTAGGCTGCCTTGCCGAGCAGGGGCGCGAGCAGCACGGCGAACACCGCGCCGGTTAAGGTTATGGATACGGTCCCCGCCAGCTTTACGGTGTACCACCACTGCTTTACCGGCTTTTTGCGCATCAGGAGATAGCAGCCCACCAGGCTGATCAGCGCCGCGGCGATGTTGGACTGGATCGGAAAATACATGAACACCCTGCCGCCGCCCATAAAAGCGTTTCTGCCTGCCAATGCGCTCATGACCGTGCCCGTGACGGCGCACAGGATCACAGTCAGTTTAAGCGCAAGGCTGATCGCTTTTCTTGCAGGTGAGATCGTATGCATTCGGAAGTCTCCTGGGTCAGACCGTGAACCGACCGCTTACAGCGCGGCGGCCACGGCGGCTTTGACTTCAGCCATATCCGCGGTGGGCTCGAAACGGGCGATGGCCTTGCCTTCGCGGTCGACCAGGAATTTGGTGAAGTTCCAGCCGATATGGGTCTTTTCGCCGTATTTCTTGTTGTTCAGCTTGGCAAACTGGTTGAGCGCCGCGTTCTTAAGCCCCTTTCCGAAGCCCGTGAACGGCTTTTCGGAGGCGAGATAAGCGAACAGGGGATCTGCGGTCTCGCCGTTGACGTCGATCTTTGCGAACTGGGGGAACTCGGTGCCGAATTTCAGCGTGCAGAACTGATGGATCTCATCATCGCTGCCCGGAGCCTGACCCGCGAACTGGTTGCAGGGGAAGTCGAGGATCTCAAATCCCTGGTCCTTCAATTCCTTGTACATGGCTTCGAGAGGCTCGTAATGCGGGGTAAAACCGCAGCCCGTGGCCGTGTTGACGATGAGGAGCACCTTGCCCCTATACTCCGAAAGACTGACGTCGCTGCCCTGACGATCTTTGACCGTGAAGTCGTAAACTGTTTTCATTTTGCTGCTCCTTCCGTTTTCATGTTGTCGTTGTGCTTTTGGTTTTCCAGCAGTTCATATAACAAAGCGTACAGCGTCTGCGCCTTTTCCTTAGGCAGATCGACGCAGCTTGCCACGCGCAGGGGGATGTCCTTTGCTTTTTCCTGCAGCGCTTTTCCCGCTTCCGTCAGCGTGATCTCGACGATGCGGTCGTCCCTGCGGCACCGGCGCCTTTCCACGAGACCCGCCTGCTCCATCTTTTTAAGCAGCGGAGACAGCGTGCCGTTGTCGAGCATCAGCTTTTCGCCTATCTCGCTTACCGATATCCCGTCTTTTTCCCACAGCACCAGAAACACGATGTACTGCGTGTAGGTCAGCCCCAGGGGCTTCAGCCACGGCGTGTACAGGTTTGTCATGTTCCGGGCGGCGGCGTAGAGAGGAAAGCACAGCTGATTGGCAAGTTTCATCGCTTCGCGATAATCGTAATCCATGGTCCATTCCTTCAATCTGTTTGATACAAATATATTTTATCATACATATTAGGACCCGTCAAGTCCCCGCACGAAAAAAGTTGTGTTAAGCCGCAGGACTGCATACCCAAACACGCGGCTCCGCCCGGTGGGTCGCCGGGTATGATGCGCCGATGACCCGGAGCCGAAGAGATGCTTGCATTCGATTGGAAAAGATGGTATCCTGTTTGGGTCGGTCAGGCGCAATATCACGAAGGAGACCTGTCGCATATGTTCGAAGCACTCACGGCGTTTATACCGAAGCTGAAGGAGGGAGGATTCGGGGAGTGGGTCGTCGATATCCAAAACGACGGTTCACCGGAACACCCGATCCGCTTTCCTTTTATCGACTACGGCAAGGCGGTCACGGATTTTATGGAGGCCGTGTACCGGTTTATCGATACGCATCCGGCTATGGAACTCAGGTCATACAGCGAGATCCTTGAAGAAGCGGGTCTTAAATGGAACTATGCCGCCATGAGCAAAGCCGACGTGACGGATATGGACGGCAGGACGGTAATGGCGCTGATCCTGGGAGCGATCCGCGCCGACCGGTTCGTTGATGGGACGCTGCTCAGTTTCCTTAAAAAAGGCCATATCGTAAAGTGGCTGCTGCGGCTGGAACGGATAGACGAAGGCGCGAAAGACAGTGAGCAGTGACTTTGCGGTTTCGCAAGAACGCGGATAAGGAAAGCTGAGAGGATGCCATGCGGTCCGGCGGAAGGGAGCGCATAAATAAGGGGGTCCCGATCGTTCCGACGGTCATGAACAAAAGCCCGGCAAACGAACTGCCGGGCTTTTTCTGTACTTGTTTTATTCCAACCATCAGTTCTGCGGTCAGCCGTCCGCACGCCTTGGCGTATGCGGCTCGGACGTCCGCGGCGCGGGTCACTTCACCGTGAAGCTCCGCGTTTCGGCGATATGTTCGGAATCGTATGCCAGGGACACGCGGAATTCGCCAGGTTCGATCCGCCAGACAAAGTCGCGCCCCAGCGTGCGCATCTCGCGCGGCTGAATACTAAGCGTAACGCGCTTCGTTTCGCCGGGTCCCAGCGCCACCCGCGCGAACGCCGCCAGTTTGATCTTCGGCTTTACGACGGAACTGACCATATCCCTGAGGTACAGCTGGGGAACGGCGACGCCCGCGCGGCTTCCGGTGTTGGTCACGGTAAACGACACGCCAAGCGTCTCACCGGAGCTGATCTCATCGTCAGCCAGCTTCAGGTCGCCGAAACTGAACTGCGTATAGCTGAGACCGTACCCGAACGGCCACAGAGGCAGCCAGTCCGTTTCCACGTAGCGTGTGGCGCCGCCGGGGAAACGGCAGTAGTGGCAGGGTATCTGCCCGACAAAGCGCGGGAAGGATATGGGCAGCCTGCCGGACGGCTCGTTGTCGCCGAACAGCGTCTCGGCCACGGCGATACCGCCCTGCTCGCCCGGGAACCACGCTTCCAGTATGGCGGGGATGTGTTCCTGTTCCCAGACCGCCGTAACGGGACGTCCGGTCTGCATGACCAGCACGACGGGAGTGCCCGTGCCCGCCACCGCCTTCACGAATTCAGGCTGGTTTCCGGGAAGATCGAGCCGGACGCGGTCCAGGTTCTCTCCGCAGGTGTCGTGATCGTCGCCCATGCACACGATGGCGACGTCCGCCCTGCGGGCGAGTTCCACCGCCCGCGAGAAGTCTTCTTTGACGGTGTCGTATCCGAAAATGACCCGCGCGCCCTTATGATCGTTCATGTATTCAAGGACGAGAGAATGGCGCTTTCCCGCCTCGAAGCGGAACTCCCTGAGCCGCTCAGCGCAGTCGTTTTCTCCCCACGCGTCCACGATAAGCTCGCCGTCCACGTACAGGCGCACGCTGTCCTGCCCGCGGAACCCGATCATTCCGTCAAAAGTCTCCCTGGGCGTAAGCTGACCTGTCCAGCGGACGCAGAACTGTTCTTCCGGGATAGGCGAACCGTTCATCAGCCAGTTGAAATCGATGGAGGGATCGTTTTTCGTCATTACCGGGCTCCCGGCAAAGTCCCGCCCGGCGTAGTAGCGCCCGGTCAGCCCCGGTTTGCCCTCTTCATCGGTGAGCGTACCATAAGGGAACGGGCGCGCGGCATCGCCGAGTATCTTGCAGCCCGGGTCGTACAGCACGTTTGTGGAAGGAGAGACCGTCTTTCGGACGCCTTCCAGTACGGATATCCCGCTTTTTCCCGGGGGGGTATAGTCGCCCAGCACCGCGTGCCCGGCGCACGGTCCCAGCACGGCGACGGTGCCGATGTTTTTGCCGAGCGGAAGCAGACCGCCCCTGTTCTTAAGCAGGGTGACGCTTTCGCGGGCGATCCTGAGCGCGAGATCGACATGTTCGGGCGAATGCACAAAACGCCCGGCGCGGCTCTCGTCCACATAAGGGTGGTCGAACAGTCCGAGCAGGAATTTCATTTTCAGGACACGTCCGCACGCGCGGCGGATCACTTCCCTGTCCAGCCGTCCTGAAAGCACCTGTTCCTTAAGCCCTTCCTGCCATTCCCTGTGCGGGAAGTCGAACAGCTGCAGATCGACGCCCGCTTCAAGCCCCATCGCCATGGCTTCTTTCCGAGTCGCGGCCATGAAGTGGTTGTCGTACAGGCGCTCAACGGCCGTCATATCCGAACGGACGAAACCGCGCATGCCCCACCGATCCCTGAGTATGTCGGTCAGAAGCTCGTGATCGGCCGCGACGGGCATGCCGTCGATGGCATTGTAGGAACACATCACGTTCGCCGCGCCCGCCTGGGCGACCGCTGCTTCGAACACCGGGAGCGCATCCGAATATACTTCATGCCGGCCCATGGCGCAGGGCGCACAGTTCAGTCCGCCAATTGGCGCGCCATATCCGACGTAATGCTTCGGTTCCGAGGCGACGCAATCCGCGTCGGACAGATCCCTGCCCTGAAGCCCTGTAACTGTCTCTCGCGCGAATTCGGAGCACAGGTAAGTATCCTCGCCGTAAGACTCTTCGGTGCGCCCGTAACGCGGATCGCGGACGAGATCCATCACCGGGCTGAAGGTCTCGTGGATGCCCATCGCGCGGGTCTCGGTCCCCACGGCGCGCCCCATCGCGCGCCCGAGAGCGGGGTCGAAGGTCGCTGCCAGGCCGATCTGCTGCGGGAATGATGTGGCGTCGGGATGGCTCAGCCCGTGAAGCGCCTCCTCGCAGAATAAGAACGGGATGCCCAGCCGCGTTTTTTCAACGGCGTACCGCTGAAGCTCGTTGACCTGGGCAGGAGTCATCTGGTGCACCTGGATGCTGCCGGCGCTGTTTGCGCCCAACTCGCGCTCCAGCTTGCCGGTATCCACCGAAACCGTCCGGCTGACGCCTTCGATCATGTCCCGGACAGTAAAATCGCTGCTGGAATACTGGTCTGTCTGCAGTATCATCTCCTCCAGCGTCATCCTGTCCAGCAGGTCCCGTACGCGCTCATCCGGATTCATGCGGGCGTCTCTGTAATCTGACATGATCGATCCTCCGTTCATATGAAGAGTTTTTTAATGGCGGGCTCAAGGCGGCTTGCGCTTCTGACCAAAAGTATAGGGTATGAACGACCGGATTGTCAAGCAAAAGAGGAGCCCAGGCTCATGCGGGCCGGGGCTCCTCTTTATGTTCTTTTGATCGGCTGCTGACGGACGGGGTCAGGCGTTTTTCAGGTATTTCGCCAGAATGTATCCGGTCTGGCCTTTATAAGTGCACCTGACGAACGAGCCGTTCTTTATGCAGTCGGTGACTTTTGCGCCCAGCGGGACTTTGTTCAGCCGGGCAGCGCTGGTGGAGGGGGTGGCCCTCAGCGATACCCAGCTTTCGCAGCCTGTGACCCTCTGGTCTGCCAGAGCCACGTTGCCGGTGTTGGTCTTCTTAAGATAGGCCCCAAGTATGTAACCGGTCCGGCCTTTGTATTCGACTTTTATGAAGCCGTTCGACGCGCTGCCCTTGGCGATCACGTAGGCGCCCAGCGGCACTTTGTCAAGACGCGCCGCGCTCGTGTCGGGGGATTGGCGCAGAGAGACGTAAGTGGTGCAGTTGACTACTCGCGCTTCGCTGGTGATGCTTCCGGACGAGGAGCTCGAGCTGTCGGATGCGTTTTTAAGGTATTTGGCAAGTATGTAGCCGGTCTGACCGTTATAAGTGCATTTGACGAAACTGCCTTCGAGCACGCAGCCCACGACCTCGGCGCCCAGGGGCACCTTTGCAAGGCGGGCGGCGGAGGTATCGGCGTACTTTCTGAGCGATACCCAGGAGTTGCACTTGGTCACCTGCTGGTTCGGAAGCACATGGGCATACGCCGGTTCGGAAGTGGTCTTCAGGTATTTTTCGAGTATATAGCCCGTCTGCCCGTCAAACGTGCACTTCACAAAGCCGTTTGAGGCGCTTTCGCAGTTTGTGACCAGTTCGCCAAGATGCACCTTGACGAGCCGGGCGGAGCTTGTACTGGGGTTTACGCGCAGGGAAACATAGGAATTGCATTTGGTGACCTGCATGACGGGGCTGACGCCGGCGGCGAACGCGGGCAGGGCGGCGAGCATGAGGCTCAGGCATATAATAACGCACAGGATCTTTTTCATGAAACGTTTCTCCGTTCGGTTTGGTTTATATATTCGATGCGCCCGGTATGCCGGTTTGTTCCGCGCTTCAGAGGAAATTATCCGAACTGTAAACTATTCGCAACAACTGAAACCAAAGTGATAAACCGTACATGCGCGGTCGTCTGCCCGGTCAGCGGGCGGATAAGCTTTCAGGCTTGCCGCTCTTCTTCCAGAGCGTATCTTTTTAACAGCAGCATGGTGACGGCGGGGACGATTATCTGGAAAGCGGCCCACATGAGCACGAGCACCTGTACGTTGCAAAAGTGCAGGCCGAACACGTTCCAATCCAGGCGGGGGTTGTACTTTATGAACGCCGTGCCGAGAGACACGCCCAGGAAAGCTCCCAGGTTTGAAGTGATGGCATTGAAGGATATGTAATTGCTCTGGTTTTCGCGGGGAGCGTTTATGAACGGTATGTTCTGGGCGGCTACGTTGGCCGTGGCGCCCATCCAGTGCTGTATCAGGCGCACGGCGGGCAGGAGTATCCACACATTGGAGGCGTTCACGCAGGCATAGGCGACGGTGGTGGGAAACTGAATAAAGAAGTACAGCGCGAAAGCTCTGTACCAGCCCAGACGCCGTATGGTGTTCGTGGAGGAGCGGGCGAATATGGTCATGAACACGGGATACATGAAGTTTATGATCTGAACGAAGGTAAAGGTGACGTGCGCCTGCTCCAGCAGGTAGGCGGACAGAGCGCCGGCGGCTACGTTCTGCCCCATGCAGTGCAGAAACATGATCACCATAGTCATGCGGAATTTGGTTTGCCCGAGAGGTTTGGTGATTATGTCCGTAAAGCGCGGTTTAGTGGCCTGGGGATAGGGGAATTCCTTCGGCAGGACCAGGAGTATGGCTTCGGTGATGCCCAGGACGTAGGCTATGTAGCGAAAAGCCACTACTACCGTGTATTCGTAGGGAGACCCGGTAAAGCTGTCCGCGATGAACGCGCTCACCACGCCCAAACCAAGCCCGAAAAAGTTGCCGATGCGGGCGGAACTTGCGAAATACCCCGCCCTCAGGTCGCCCGGTATGAAATTGAGGTGCCATACGGTATAACCGCAGCTGCACATGGCGTTTACTATGTTTGCGGTGAACAGAATAACGACGAAAGCCGAGACCCGGGCGGAGGGCTCGCAGAACACCTCGGGCACGACGGTGATGCACAGGAGATTTAGCGTGTAGTAAGTGATGCGCCCCGCAAAAAGCAGGTAACGCCTGCGGGGGAAGCTTTCGAGTATGAACGGAGAAAAGACGGCAATGACGTTGGACAGCAGGGGAATGGCGGTGATGATGCCTATGTTCACCAGGTTTATACCGTTGTGCAAAAGAAAACTGGTGTAAAACAGAGAACCCGTCATCCATGCGATGACGTTCTGCGCCACGACGCTGAAGAGCATGGTACAGCGCCCCTTGCCCATATCGTCGTTCAAATTGTACAGCGCGCGCAGACCGGAATCCCTGTGTATAAGGCGCATATCTGCGGCCCCCTTCCGCCGGCATGAGCTTATTATAGCATGAATGCGGGAACAATGGAATACGCATAAGGATCAAAGGAACCTTATGCCGTGGAGCCCGGCAGAAAACTGCGTCAGCCAAATATGTCTCGTTATATCCGGGGCATCCCTGGGGGCAGGCATTCCCTAATCCGTGATTTGCAGGCGTCCGACTTCGCGGAAATCGCCGAAAGCGGGCGCGTCGGAGGCGAAACTGATCCCCGGTATGCCAAGGAGCACATTGTAGCTGCCGCGCGGCATGTCTTCCGGCAGCGATACGACAAAGCGCTTCGTGCTCGTGCCCGGCAGCAATGTAACCGGAGCTATCCCCGTATCGAACGAGAAAGCCTGTGCGCCGGCAAGGCGCAGCGTGAGAGGAAGCTTCTCATACAGCGGAGCGACGCCGGTGTTTTCGATCACGAGCTCGCAGTCGATCCTGCTTCCGGCGCGCGCCGTATCCGGACAGGCAAAACTGACGGGAGAATAGTGATACCCCATCCTGCTCAGCCAGTAGTCGACTTTATCCTTGAGTTCGTAGGGTATTTCCACGGATTTGGCGTTAAACACGCTCAAATGCCACGAAAGGGTCTGCTCGATGATGGCGTCGATATCCCAGCCCTGCCGTATCCACTCGGAGAGCCACCAGTATGCTTCGAACGATACGGGCGCTGTTTTCCAGATCTCGCCGTCGATCTGCGAGGCGAGCTGCGGATAGCGCTTAAGCATGTGGTTGGGTTCGCCGCAGCCGTCGCCGCGCCAGCCCACCGGACGCACGTTGTTTGCGTAATTGACCAGCCACGGCAAGCCGATCTGCGCGACCAGATTCGTATGCCTGAAAGAGAACAGGAACGTGTCGATCAGTTCCTTCAGATCTTCATCGGAATACAGTTCGAGCTTATGGCCCTCGCCCCACGCGCCGGGCAGGCAGATGTCCACGGTGTGGAAGACAGGCTCGTCATCGAAGCGCTGGGCCAGCTTTTCGATCGCTTTGCCGAACAGCTTCAAAAACAGGGGATCTGTCGGCGAATCCTTGACGCGTTTCCCTGCGGGACGCTCGGGGCAGGGGATAAGCTGTTTCAGCCAGTCGGGAACGTCATCGCTCGCGCGCGTGCTGTGCGCGATCAGGCGGAAGGTGATCGTCTGCCCTTTTTCCTTTGCGGTATCCACGAGCTTTTGTATAAGAGAGTAATCATACTGCCCCCGGACAGGCTCAAACTCTTTCCACAGTACGCGGAAATACGCTATCTTCGCGTCCGGATAGAAACCCTGCGCGCGGCCGTCCTGCGGCACATCGTCCGGTATAGGCCAGCATTCCAGGTTTTCCGTCTCGCACATGTGGTTTTCGGGCCGCACCACGACGTCGCTGTAAAGGGCTTCGTCAGAAAAATGCTGAAAACTCGTGAACCCCATGAAAGGATTCGGGTGCGCTTCCTTAGCCTTGCCGAAATATCTCGTGCTCATCTGTTTACCCCTTGCCGATCTGTATGGACAGCGTGACCATGCTATCTTTTCATGCGTATCTCTCTGCGCCTGAGCGCGCGGTCGTATTCGAGCTTCTCTTCATCCGTTTCGGGCGTGAAAGGCGGCACCAAAGCAGGTTTATCGTCGTCGTCCAGAGCGACGAACACCAGATATGCCTGATTCACGCGTTTTCTGACCCCGTCAAGCTGCTCCACGTAACTGTCGACCCGTACCTCCAGCGACGTATGACCCGTCCACGTCACCTTCGCTTCGAGCACCACCGTGTCGTTTAAATACGCGGGATTCAGGAAGTTCAGATTGTCGACGCAGACGGTGGTCACGGCTTTCTGCGTGTATCTGCGGGCGGCGACGGCTCCGATAATGTCGATCCAGGCCATCAGCTGACCGCCGAAAAGGCGGGGCTTCTTATAGCCGTTGCAGTGCTGCGGGAGCACGATCTGCACGCTCGTTGTGATCTCGGTCATATTGCTCATCTCCGATCCTTCGGTCCTGCCGGCAGCATATCAGCCGGGGTGCTTTTAGTCATACGTTTCTACGCGCGGCCCGAGCTGCGCTATCTTCTGCGCCCTTCTCTGTGAAAAAAGTATCCCAGGTTGATCCTGACCTCCCTGCGGCCGATATCGTCGTTTGTATAGCAGCAGGTATCGAAACCGATCAGCTCAAAACCCTGATGCAGATAGAAGCCGATCGCATTCGTATTGCATGACTGCGTTTCCAGAATGATGGTGCGCCTTTTCTGATGGAGAGCGATCTCTTTTGCCTTATCCATCAGTTTCTTCCCGATGCCCATCCCGCGAAGCGCTTCGCTCACCCAGAGCTCCGTCACCATGAGCCTGTTCGACCACTCCTCGGGACAGACTTCGATGCAGGCCATCATTTCGCCGGTTTCACTGACGATGCCGTATGCTTCCGCCCCTTCCCAGTGATCCTGATAAAGGGAGTCGGGGAAATCATATTCCTCCGGCGTATGGACGATCTCCTTTTCCGCGGGTTTCCTGACAAGGGAGACAGAGCATCCTTCACGTGTTAACGGGCTAAGCTCAAGGTCATAATAACTGTCGCTCCGGGTGACCAGGGGGATGGCGATGCCTTTCCATTTATCTTTTGGCAATGCGGTAATTTCATACTGCATGTTCTTTCCTCCTCAGGCGGGATTATACCGTTTACTGCAGCCCGGTTTTTTCCGTTAAAGACATTATATACACCTGACACGGATTGTGTTCGTCCCACAAAAGAGGAAACACTTCCAGTTCCTTAAATCCGCAGCTTATATAAAACAGGTTCGTCCTGTCGTAATCCTCGTACACTCCCATTTTTACGGTCTTGACCTGAATGAATTCATAACCTTCGTTTCTCGCGGTTTCAATCGCTTTTTCAACGAGCCGGCGGCCTGTGCCGTGCCCGTGGTGACCTTTCATAACTCCCATCACGGCGATCTCGACGGTGGCGTTCCCCGTTTCCTTTAAGCACAGAAATCCCGTTGTCTTATCATCTTCCCGAGCTGCCAAAAACGTCCAGCCGGCACTGCCGGAAATATATGCCTCCCGGCTCTCTTCTATTCCGAACCAATCGGTAAGATCTTCCAATACGGATCTCGCAATGGCCTGTTTTTCGTTTGGATCGGTTATTTCGACGATCATTTTATCATGCCCCCAGATCCCGGTCTGTCAGTCTGCCGGCAGTCATGTTAAGTCACGACCCGGCTTTAAGTGAGTTTCGCGATCGAACCCGCGGGCTCGGGAACGCGCAGCATATCATAAAGAAAAGGCAGACACCGGGGCTGTTTTCCATATGTCTGCCTTTGCCTTGCGCGTTCATCCGCGGATGATCCGTTCCGTGCGCCCGGCTGCGCCGTCAGATGAACACCTTCCCGATCAGAGGATCGAAAAAGTCGGTCACTATCATGTGGGTGCCCAGCTGCCTGTGGAGCTGCCTTTGGCGGGCGGCGTCGGGGTTCAGGCGGCTGAGCGTCAAAGCGCCCATGCTCACGCCCGCGCTGATCTCGCTTCTGCCGTCGCCTGTCACGAGGATCTCTTCGCCGCGCGCGCCGAGCGCCCGGGCAAGCTCCAGCATGATCTCGTCTTTGGGCAGCTTTTTGTCCCAGGTCGAGCCGATGATGTCTTCTATCAGCTGCCCTTTGCCGATAGGGTATCCGAGGCACTCCACCTCTTCGAACATGCCCATGCCCTTTTGCACGACCGCGCCCGTCACGAAATAGTTTTTAACGCCCGCCCGGTAAAGCGTGGAGATGAACTCCATCGAGCCTTTTACGCGGAAACGCTCGGGCGCCTGTTTGGCGACAGCCAGGTTTTTGTCCCGGCAAAACCCGTTCAGAACCCTTTCGTAGAGCTTGAACAGGCGGGGCGTATAAACGCTCAGCATGTCCAGCATTTCCGGCGTTTCGGGTATGTCGTCAAAACGCTCCTCGCCCTGCCAGATGCGCCGGATGATGAGCGAATTGTCGTTTCTGTCGCAGGCTACGGCGACCCTGCCTTCTTCGACAGCGCGCCTTATGGCCCACTCCATCTGCGTGAGCGCGCTCATGCCGGCGCTTTCCACGCAGAAACGGTCGGTCTCTTCCAGAGGGCGCGTACCGCACTGTCCGATAAGCCGCCGGGTGTTTTCGTCGCTGTCGAAATCCGGGGCGAGCCCGCGCTCGATCACGTCGTTGAGCACGGCGCTCATAACGGGCGGCCAGTTGCGTATCAGCGAATGCGTGCCGTCTATGTCGTGGAACGCGTATTTGATACGGCGCTCGTCAAACTCTTTTTCGCAGCCTGCGGCATAGCGGGCTTTAAGCATTGCGTGCCTCCGAGCACAAGGCGATCAGGTCGTTTTCGTCGGCGTATGCCATGCGGACCACCGCGTCGCCCGCGGAATAGTATATGCGGATCTTTCCTTCGTCGTCCCTGACCATGCCGCAGGGGAACAGCGCGTTGTCGCGGAAGCCGCCGTTTAATTCATACGGAGCTTCGGGGATCATAAGCGGACGCTTGCTCATGCCTATGACCTTGGACGGGTCGTTCAGGTCGAGCAGCATTATGCCGATGCAGTAACGCTTCTTCCAGCTGTCTTCCCAGCCGTTTTTGCCGCGGGCGGGGTCGATATCCACGGCGTGGAAAATGACGAGCCAGCCTTTTTCGGTCTTGAGCGGCGGGGCGCCGGGACCGATCTTGTCGTTGCAGTAGGGCACGTCCTCGGTCGCGAGCACGAGCCTGCTCTTGCCCCAGTATACCAGATCCGGCGATTCGCTCAGCCAGATGTCGAAATCCCCGTCGCCGCTCCTTGAGTACACGGGCATCGGCCTTTCGAGCCGCACGTAATTGCCGTTTATTTTCTCGGGGAACAGCACCATGTTGCGGTTGTCCGGGACGGAAAGCGACAGGAGCTTGTAATCCTTAAAGTCGCGCGTCTCGTAAAAACCGCCGCATACGCCGTGACGCGTATCTATGGCAAACGAGACCACGTACCTGTCGCTCAGCACGGTGATGCGCGGGTCGTAACAGCGTATGAATTCGGGATCGCCCAGTTTGCTCAGCTCGAACACGGGCTCTTTTTCCACCTGCCACTTAAGCCCGTCTTTGCTTCTTGCCAGGCCGATGTTGGTGCCTTTAAAGCGCTTGCCGGCTTCCCATTCCGGCTGGGTACAGCCGTAATCGTTCCTGAACAGCATTATGTATCCGTCGCCCTGGCGCACGATGCCTGCGTTGAAAGTCAGGTCGGACGCGTAAGGCACGTCGTTTTTGCTGAGGATCACATCGGGATAACGCGTGATGACTTTGCTGCCCGTATAAATGCTTTCGTCCATGATACACCTCCATATGATTCACAGTATTTTTCGACGTCGCGGACGGAATTCCTGCATGCGGACGCGATATTCGTTCAACAGATTTGCGCGCCGGGCGGCACGGTGAGGTTTGACAAAGCGGCCGGTTTGTGTTATTTTATGAAAAACAAATTCGGAAAGGCGGTTTGATGATGAAAAAGAAACTGATCGCGTATCTGGGCAGCGGAAGCCTCACCCGGGAAGACGCAAACATGCTGACCCACGTCAACGTAGCGTTTGGCAAGCTTGAGCCGGACGGGACCATACGTGAAAAGACTCTGGCGGGGGACGATATCGAAAAATACAAAAGCTGGAATCCGGATCTGAAATTCGTGCTCTCCCTGGTGCAGACGCAGTCCAACTCCTTCACGTCGGTCTGTGCCAACAAGGATTACATGCACAGGATGGGCGAGGAAGCCGTCAGGATCGTCACCACGACCCCGTACGACGGCATCGACCTGGACTGGGAATATCCCTGCGTGCCTTCCAACGGGCAGGACACCTGCCCCGAGGACAAGTACCGTTTTACCGAGCTGATAAAGACGCTCAGGGAACATCTGGACGCGACCGGCGAACATCATCTGCTTACTATCGCGGCGGGCGCCGACCTGTATTACGCCGAGTGCACTGAGCTGGATAAGCTCTCCAAATACTTGGATTACATCAACCTGATGACCTACGACCTGAAGTGCGGGTTCCACGCGCTGGCGGGGCATCACACCGCGCTGTATTCCTCGACCGGGGACTATTTCAGAAACAGCTGCGATCAGGCGCTGCGCCTTTTCCATGCCTACGGAGTTCCGAAAGACAAGCTCCTGCTCGGCGCAGCCATGTATTCGAGGAAGGCCGAAGACCTCCAGGACAGGAACCACGGCCTTTTCCAGATCTGCCGCAAGCCGGTCGGATACGGTCCGGATTATTCAAAGCTCGCAAAAGAGTATATCAACAAGAACGGCTATGTGCGTTACTGGG
Source organism: Clostridiales bacterium (assembly GCA_024683475.1). Lineage (GTDB taxonomy): Bacteria > Bacillota > Clostridia > Christensenellales > Aristaeellaceae > RUG14130. The sequence goes on from JAIKYG010000080.1 coordinate 29,325, forward strand.
ACGACGAAGCCAAGGCGCCGTGGCTGTTTAACGGCAGCACGTTCATTTCCTACGACGATCCGGAATCGATGCGCCTGAAAGCGCAGTACGTGCTCGACAACTATTACGCAGGCGTGTTCTACTGGGAGCACAAGTGCGACGACACCGGCACCCTGCTGCGCGCGCTGTACGACGTGCTGAAATAGCGCCCGGAGACCGCGGATCACGGGACCGACCGAATAAACAAAGAGCCTGAAGCGTTTGCTTCAGGCCCTTTTTCTGTATTATGACGATTGCCGCCCGTCGTTTGACCGTGCGGAGGCCCACGTCAGTCGTAATACGGGATACTTACGAACACTTCTTCCTCGGGCTTGTTATCCACATAGAATCCCCAGCCCCTTGCATCGTCCGGGCAGATGCTGAGCGTTCCCCGCATGCTCTTGTCGGTTATGAATTCGGCGGTCTGTTTGTCAGAAGCGATTATCATAAGCTTCGTGCCCGCGGGAAGGGTCGCTTCGATGCCGTTCGGCATCGTGCAGGAAAGCGGTTGCGCCGCGGCCAGGCTCCTGTATTCCCACATGTCGCCTGACGGCTCGGACGGATCTCTTACCCACCTGCCGTCGTCGGCAAATTCGAAGATCCCGGTGTCTGCCAGGGTGAACGTCCTTTCACCGATCCATGTGCCGAGTATGTCCTGGCTGCCCGAAAGCGTCAGGCGGTTGCCGTCGATGGCGGTGACCATGCCGTAGCCCCACTTGTCGTAGCCGCGGTTGTAATTCGCGCGCGAGCAGTCTGCGAACAAGGCGGGCTCCAGCCTGCCGTTAAACAGGTGCAGGCAGATGGTGATATAGTCGCTTGAAGCCTCGTCGCCGCTGATAAGGAACTCCGTGCGGCCGTCGCCGTCCAGGTCCGCGGCGTACACGCCCACGGTATAGTCGAATTCGGGAGTATAGGTGAGTATGTCGTTTTCGTTTGTGACGACGGTCACAACGCATTTTTGGGTGTACTCGACCGCCCAGATCTCTTTCCACGACACTTTTTCTTCCAGACCGTCGCCGTCAAGGTCGAGAGGGATCACGATGTTTTCGGGTATCAGCGTCTCCTGCGGGATGCGCTCCGGGGCTTCTTCCGCCTGCGCGGTCAGACACAGCAGGATGAGCGCCGCCAGCAGCACTGTAAGTCTTTTGAAGTTCATTTTGATCATCTCCTGTAAGCTAAGCGTTTTCCGCTTTATGTAACTGACGTTTTTCGGGGGCGGATTGTTCCATTCAGGAAAGCGGCGCGGCTCCGTGCCCGGGCGGATCGGGCGGCAATTGCGCATGAAGGACGCGATCGAAAACCGCTGCGAGCTTGAACGCAGGCAGGTTTTCGGGTATAATGGTTTCGGGCGGAAGAGATACCCGGGACGGCAGCGAAAGATATGTACTGAATACTTCGCGGAGGATGACTGATGGGCATTGTGTACAACAAGCTGGTGCGCGACCGTATACCTGAGATCATAGAGGCGTCGGGCAGGACCTGCGCGACCCGTATCCTGCCGGAAGGCGAGTATCTTCTGATGCTTGAAGCCAAACTGGACGAAGAACTGGCCGAATTCCATAAAGACCGCACGCTTGAGGAGCTGGCGGACCTGATGGAAGTGATCCGCGCCATAGCTGTCGCGCGCGGCTGCCCGCCGGAAGAGCTGGAGCGGATACGCGCCGGGAAAGCCGATGCGCGCGGCGGGTTCGCAGACAGGATCTTCCTTGAAGAAGTCTCGGAATAAAGCATTCCCGCGGAAACCGCTTATCAAAACAGATATCTGACGATAAAGGAGCCGACACCATGAATAAAGGCTATACCATACCCCTGCTAGACCTGGCGGGCGACACTTTCCGCCAATACGTGGTCGACAGGGAAGAAGGGCAGTATTTGGGCCATCCCACTACCGTGCTGCTGGACGACGGGCAGACGATCATCGCGGTCTATCCAAAAAGCCACGGCAGGGGTCCGGTCATGATGAAAAAGAGCTTTGACGGCGGCAAAACATGGACGGACCGCCTGCCGGTGCCCGCGTCATGGGCAACGTCGCTGGAGGTGCCCACGCTCTACCGCACCCGGGATGCCGGAGGGAGGAAGCATATCATCATGTTTTCCGGTATGTACCCCATACGCATGGCGCATTCGGAGGACGAGGGAGAAAGCTGTAGCGAACTGGAACCCATCGGCGATTTTGGCGGGATCGTGGCCATGGGCGACGTGACCGAAGTGGGCAAAGGCGAGTATCTGGCGTTTTTCCACGATGACGGACGCTTCATAAAACCCGACGGGACAGACTTTATCGACGTCTATGTGGCGGGGGAGGGCGCTGGCGTCGCCTCCCGCATAGTGTATTCCACTTCCGACGGCAGGGGCGGACGGGTGCCGTACAGCGTATGGAATTCTTCCGCCCGGGCGGCGGACATTCCGGGCAGGATGTGGGAAAAGCGTTTTACGACCACGGCGGATTTTGAAGGTTCCGCCGAGAGGCGCGGACATTTCACCGTTTACTGCGTGCGCAGCCGGGACGGCGGGCTCACATGGGGCGAACTCAGGCCCGTGTGCACGCACGAAAGCGCGCACCTGTGTGAACCGGGCGTGGTGCGTTCTCCCGACGGCAGGCAGCTGGCAATGCTGCTGAGGGAGAATTCGCGCAGATACAACGCCTTCGTGTGCTTCTCGGATGACAACGGCGAAAGCTGGAGCGAACCTAAGGAGCTGCCCGGCGCGCTGACCGGCGACCGGCACACGATACGCTATCTTAAGGACGGGCGCCTGTTCGTGTCTTTCAGGGATATGTGCCGGGAGTCGCCCACCCGCGGCGACTGGTGCGGCTGGGTTGGCACCTATGACGACATCGTGAACGGGCGCGAAGGGGAGTACCGCGTGCGCCTGATGAAGAATTACGACGGCTGCGACTGCGCGTATCCGGGCGTACTGGTGCTTAAGGACGGCACGGTGGCTGCGACCACCTACGGCGCATGGACTCAGGGCGAAAAACAGTACGTCGTCACCGTGCGCTTCAAGCCGCCGGTCATGTCGTTCTGACATGCCGCCAATACGTTTCCCGACTGCAGCATAAAAGAGATCAAAGGAGAACAGACGATGAATGCTTACTCCGAACTGTTTCCGGTAAACAACGAACTCAGACACGCCGAACTGCTGGACGGTCTGTGGCGTTTTGAGTTTGACCCCAAAAATGCGGGCGAAGCCGGGCTGTGGGCCCGAAACGGGCTGCCGGAGTCGATATCCATGCCGGTGCCTGCCAGTTTCGCCGACGTGTTTACCGACGCGCGCAGCCGGGATTACTGCGGCGACTTCTGGTATGAGACCGGGTTCTGCGTGCGTGAGGTCTCCCCTGACAGGAAGTATTTTATCCGCTTCGGCAGCGTCACCCACACGTGCAAGGTGTTCGTGAACGGCTTGGAGTGCGCGTTCCATACGGGCGGTTTCCTTCCGGTGGTGGCGGATATAACCGCCGCTGTCGTTCCGGGCGCCAACCGGCTGACCGTCAAGGTGAACAACGAGCTGAGCGAGACCAACATACCCTGCGGCACAACTGTCAGGCGCAGCGACGGTTCAAAACGCGCGATGGGCTATTTCGATTTCTTCAACTATTCCGGCATCCACAGGAGCGTGTACCTGATAGAGCAGCCGAAACAGGCGATAAGGGATTACTCGATCCGATACCGCCTGGAAGGCGGGGACGCCTATGCGGACTATTCGGTCGAGACCGACGGGGAAGGAGAAGTCAGCATTGCGTTTATCGACGCGCAGGGCAATACCGCGGCGCGGGCAGAGGGGAAGGAAGGCACGCTGTTCATCCCCTCGGCGCATTTGTGGAAGGTCGGGAACGCGTATCTGTACGACGCAGTCATCGAGCTTAAGCGGAACGGGCAGGCGATAGATAGGTATACCGCGAAAGCGGGCATACGCACGGTGGAGATCAGGGGCGAAAGCATCCTGATAAACGGGGAGAAGGTCTACCTTAAGGGCTTCGGCAAGCATGAGGATTCCGACATCCTCGGGCACGGCTTCAGTTACGCCGTGGCAAAGCGGGATTTTGAGTGCCTCAAGTGGATGGGAGCCAACTGCTTCCGCACCAGCCATTATCCGTATGCGGATGAGTGGTACCGCATGGCGGACGAAGAGGGCTTCCTGATAATAGATGAAGTGCCCGCCGTGGGCATGATGCGCTCCATCGCCAACTTCCTTACCGCGGGCAGAGGGGAAGCAAAGGGCTTTTTTGCCGCGTGTCCCGATTTGGACGAACTGGGCAAGAACCATCTGGCCGCCATAGAAGAGGTCATCGCCCGGGACAAGAACCATCCTTCCGTGATCGCCTGGAGCATATTCAACGAAGCCGAGACGACCACAGAGGCCGCGGAAAAGTATTTTGCGCCCCTGTTCGAGGCCGCCCGCAGGCTGGACCCGCAGAAACGGCCGGTCACCGGCGTGCTGGAAAAGTCCTCGTCGCCGGACGCCTGCAGGGTGTACAAGATGATGGATTTCGTCTGCCTGAACCGCTATTACGGCTGGTACGTAAGCGGCGGCGAAATGGAGCAGGCAGAAGGAATGCTGCGCGCCGAAATGGACGCCTGGCAGGCGCTCGGGCTGGACAGGCCGATAGTGTTCACCGAGTTTGGCGCGGATACGCTGGACAGCCTGCATAAACTGCCCGGCGTGATGTGGAGCCAGGAATACCAGCAGGAGTACATGGAAATGTACTTCAGGGTGTTTGACTGCTATCCGTGCATCCAGGGCGAACTGGCCTGGCATTTCACGGACTTCCAGACGGGTCAGGGCATAATGCGCGTTAACGGGAACAAAAAGGGCCTGTTCACGCGCCAGCGCCAGCCCAAGGCAGCGGCGTATACGATGCGCGAACGCTGGCTGAACGAGAAATAAAAACCCGCGGGACAAAAAGAAAGGGGCCGAAAACGGCCTCTTTCTTTTTGCGGGGATATTACCATTTGAATCCGCAGGCGGCGCCCCGCGCGAAGCGCCTTTGCGGCGGTATAAACGGCATGAACATGGTAGTCGGCGCCGCGCGGATTTTCCGTTTGCAAACACGGTCTCTTTTTTGTATAATACATACGTAATACCTAAGGTCTGTCCGCGCACCGGGCGCGAATGAACCGTTTATAACTCACGATACTATTTTGAATAAAACGTGGAGGCATGGAAATGGATCGGTTGACTATCGAAGGCGTAGCCGAAGAGCTGGGATTGGTTCAGAAGGGGAATATGTATACGGGAATAGTGAACGGTTTTCCCGTTGCGGTCACGGATGCCAAAAAGGCGGTGAGCTGCGTTATACAGACAAGCATCAGGCCGAAGAACTCGGTGATGAAAAAGCTGAAAGAGCTGCGCAAGGCCACAAAGTCCGCGGTCCTCTGGAACGACTATATCATGAGGCTTTCGGTCGACAAGCAGGAAACGAGCGAAGGCTCTCCGGCGCAGGTGCTTGAAAAATACCTGGCGATACTGAGCGGGGAAGGCATCACGCCCCTGGACAGGTGCCCGGTTTGCAGGAAAGGCGGCTGCGACGCCGCGGCGCCTATCGGCGGAGTGATGGCGCTCGCCCATATGGACTGCCTTAAAATGCAGGCGGAAAAGACGAAGACCAAACTGGAGGACGGCGAGTTTTCCGGCAGTTATATCACCGGCATAATCGGCGCTGTCCTGGGCATGATAGTGGGCACCCTTCCAAACCTTCTGCTTATCATCCTTTTGCAGCGCGTGTTCGCGCTTGCCATGTGCCTTATACCGATCTGCGCGTATTACGGCTATAAGCTTTTCGGCGGCAAACGCGACAAGTTCGCCATCGTCATATCCATAATCATGGCAGTGGCGGGCGTTATGCTCATACAGTGGGAACTGGTCGCGTACACCCTGGTGCACGATTATAATCAAAGCCTGTCAAGAGCGGTCAGCCTCACCTGGAAGCAGATGGGTGATTTTTCCAACTGGCTCGAGCTTGCCAAGAACGCCGGAATGGAATTCCTTATGGCGGCGCTGGGCGTGTTCATTTCCTTCGGCGTGATCTCCCGCACGGACAAGGGCGACGCGAAGCTGTCCGAAGACGCGCTTGAAGGCGCGATACCGTACAATAAATAAGAATGACCGGCTACGGCGGTAAGTTCGGGCGGCGGAGACCGCAAGACTCCCCGAAACGATCCCGCAGGACCGGAACGGGAGGCTAAGGGCGTTTTGCCCGCAGCCTCGGGCAAGGTGTTACCGGACCATATTCGGGCGTTCGGTAACGCCTTTTCTGATCGAACTGTCGGAAGACTGCCGGCCCAGGGACGGCTGTTCGGGCCGATCTGAAGGGACGGGCGTTCACAGGATCGCCGAAAAACGCGGTTTTGCGACGCATTAGGTGCATTGGAAAGGAGCAGGCGGATATGAAGCTTGGCGGAACGATAGTCGGACCCTGGCAGAGCATACGGCAATGGGAGGAAATGCTTATCGCCTCGCGCTTTAAGGCGATCGCCGCGCCTTTCAACTGCTTTACGCCCCGGGAAGAGACGGACGAGTACTGCAGGATCGCGGCGGCACACGGCGTGAGCATCGCGGAGGTCGGCGTATGGAAAAACCTGATGGATCCCGACGCGCAAAAAGCGCAGGAAAACATAGCCTACGCCAAGGCTCAGCTGCGCCTGGCCGAGGAAAGGAACGTGCCATGCTGCGTGAACATAGTCGGCACCTTTTCAGAAGCGGGCTGGGACGCGGCGGACAAGAGCAATTACTCCCGCGAGACCTATGACAGGATCGTCCTGATAACCCGCGACATCATAGACAGCGTGCAGCCGAAACGCGCGTTTTACTGCATCGAGCCGATGCCCTGGATGATCCCGGACGGCCCGGATGAGTATCTTAAGCTGATACGTGACGTGGACAGGCCGCAGTTCGCCGCGCATATGGATTTCGTCAACATGATCAACTGCCCCAGGCGGTATCTCGGCGCGGAGGCGTTCATAGAGGAGTGTTTCGCGAAGCTGGCGCCTTATATAAAAAGCACCCACATCAAGGACACATACATGCCGCCGACCGAGCTGACCACGGTGATCAGGGAATGCGCCCCCGGCGAGGGCGGACTGGACTTTGAGCGTGTGCTCGGGATCATAGACAGATATTTGCCCAAAGACGCGCCGGTACTGCTGGAGCACATGAGAACCAACGAGAAGTACAAGGAAGCTTACGAGTTTTTGGCCCGGAAGGCAGGCAGCGCCGGAGTCGATATAGGATAGCATATGTTCGCGTACGACATACAGCGTATAGAAAAACTCAGATCGGCGGCAGTCGAACCCGCGATCTGTTATGACGCGTTCTATCTGGCGTTTTTTGAGCGCTGGGGACAGAACGTCGCCATTGAAACGGTCTGGGCGCGTTACGCGGACGCGTATGCCTGCGGACTGGACGCCGTCGAGCCTGTGATAGACGAAGGCGAGCTCATCGTCGGGAAATCCATTGGAAAGCTCCCGGACGCGGCTGCCGAGCGCTGGGAGACGGTGCGGCGGCAGCAGGCAGACCCCCTGGACGTGCGCTTCGGGCAGGACTCCCACATGGCGATAGACTACGAGCTGCTGCTGAACGAGGGCACCGAGGGCGTCGTTTCGCGGATAGAACAAAAGCTGAAGGGCTGCGCCGGAGACGAGGCGAAGACCGATTTCTACAAAACATGTATCGCGTGCCTGAAGGCGGCAGCTGCGTTTTCCGACCGATACGCCGACCACGCCGAAAAGCTGGCCCGCGCGGCAGAAGACGAAAAACGCCGCAGTGAACTTAAGCGCATCGCGGAAGCATGCAGGCGGGTGCCGAGGTATCCGGCGGGGAGCTTTTACGAAGCGGTCCAGTCCGTGCATTTTATCACGTTCTGCCTTTCGATGAACCCGTACCGTTACTTCGGGATGCAGCAGTTTCAGCTGGGGCGTCCTGACCGCTATCTGTATCCCTTCTACCGCGCCGACCGGGACGCGGGGCGCCTTTCCGACCGGGACGCCCGGACGCTTATGGACTGTTTGGCGATACAGATAAACAACCGCGTGCCTCACGGACTGTCCAGCGGCTATATGCTGGGCGGGCGAGATAAAGACGGGCGCATAGTGGCCAACGAACTCACCCGTATGGGCATGCAGGCGGTGGACGACATACGCCTGGTGTATCCCTCCGTAGGCCTGTGCTGGACGGAAGGCATGCCCGGGGAGCTGCTTGAGCAGGCGTGCGCGATCCTCTCCCACGGGCGTTCCCACCCGGCGGTATTCAACGACGATGTGATCAGCGCGGGTCTTAAGGCGTACGGCGTGCCGGAAAAAGACGCCCGCGATTACATACACAGCACCTGCGTGGAGATAACGCCCATCGCCGCGAGCAACGTGTGGGTCGCAAGCCCCTACACCAATATGCTGCAGCTGCTGCTGGATCTGCTGGACCGGGACTGGCCTTCATTCGATTCGCTCATACAGGCGCTGTTCGGGCATCTGGACGAATCCATCCGCCGAAACTTCGAAACGCAGAACAGGTACCGCGCCCTGCGGGCGGAGCGCACGATAAACCCGCTTTTGTCGTGCTTCGTGAACGACTGCCTTGAGCAGGGCGTCGACATAGAACAAGGCGGAGCGCGCTTCAACTGGATCATGCCTTCGTTCGTGGGCATGGCGAATCTGGTGGATTCGCTGGAAGTGATCCGCACGCTGATATTCGAAAAGCGGCTGCTCACCTTCGAATCTCTGCGGGAGATGCTGAAAAGCGATTTCGACGGTTTCGAAGCGATGAGGCTGAAAATGCTGAACGCCGTGGACAAATACGGCAACGATATCGACCGGGTGGACAGCCTGTTCGGCATGATGGTGGATCACATAGTCGCGCAGTGCAGGCAATATACGCCGGTATTCGAAAACGCGCGCCTGATCCCCAGCGTGTTCTGCTGGGTGATGCACGAGTACTTCGGGCGCAGGACGGGCGCCTCGCCCGACGGACGCCGCGCGGGCTTCCCGCTGGGCGACGGCTCCGGTCCATGCCAGGGACGCGAGAAGAACGGGCCTACGGCGTCCATACTCTCATGCACTAAATGGCAGCACAAAGAGCTTATCGGCGGCGTAGCCCTGAACATGAAGTTTTCAAAAAGCACGTTTACCGCAGATTCGTGCGCAAAGGTGGCCGCGCTGATAGAGACATATATGCGCCGCGGGGGCTTCGAGATACAGATAAACGTGGTGGACCGGGAGACGCTGCTCAAAGCGCAGGCGGAACCTGAAAACTACCGCGACCTGGTGGTGCGCATAGGCGGATACAGCGATTATTTCGTAAAACTGTCCCCCGAGATGCAGGCGGAAGTGCTTTTGCGCACTGCGCACGAGGCATAAATGATGAAGGGCAGGATCTTCAACATACAGCGCTTCTGCGTGCACGACGGTCCTGGCATCCGCACGACAGTGTTTTTCAAGGACTGCCCGCTTTCCTGCGCCTGGTGCCACAACCCGGAATCGCAGCGCGCGCGGGCAGAGATCTTTTTCAGCCCCGAAAAGTGCATAGGCTGCGGCGCCTGCGTCACAGCGTGCCCGAAGCATCTGCATGCGTTCAGCGATACGCGGCACGTTTATGAGCGCGCGGAGTGCGACGCCTGCGGAGCCTGCGCCGGGGTCTGCCCGGCGGGCGCGCTGGAAAAGTGCGGCAGGGAGGCCGAGGCCGGGGAAATACTTGCGCAGGCGCTGAGGGACGCGGATTTTTACCGTTCAAGCGGCGGAGGCATCACGCTTTCCGGCGGCGAGCCCATGGCGCAAAGCGAATTTGCCCTGGAGCTGGCTCGGGGCGCCAAAGCCGCGGGGCTGCATGTATGCCTGGAGACCTGCGGAGCCTGTCCGCGCGCGGAACTGGAACGCATCCTGCCTTATGTTGATCTGTTCCTGTACGATTTCAAGCTCGCCGACGGGGAAGCGCACAGGTGCTATACCGGTTCGGACAATGCGCTGATACTGGAGAACCTGGCGTTTTTAAGCCGCGCCGGGGCGAATATGATCCTGCGCTGCCCGATAATTCCGGGGGTCAACTTTACAGATGAGCACTTTGAAGCCATAGCGCGCACGGTCAGGGAGAATCCCGGTATACTTAAGGTCGACCTGGAGCCGTATCATCCGCTGGGCATAGACAAAGCCAGGCGGCTGGGCCGCGCCGCTCCGTACGATAAACAGGACCCGCCGGAGAAAGGCAGGCTGCGGGAATACGCAAAACGGCTCGAACAGGCGACAGGCATCCCGGTCTCGCTTTGACGGAAAACCGATATACAGCGGCCCCGGTCTCTAATTGAGACCGGGGCCGCAAATGTTAATGCTTTTTCCGTCTTACGTTTTTGGCTTACCACCAGTGCACGTAGGTGTTGACTATCAGCAGCGCAGCCAGCAGCGTAAGGTAAAGGCTGAACCACTTAAGGCGGCTCTTTTTGATCACCCGGAGCATGAGTCCGATCGCCGCGAGTCCCGCTACGAACGCGGCCAGTACGCCCGCCAGCACCTGGGGCAGCTGGGAGGACAGGGCAGTCTGCAGCGCGTCGCTTTTGAGCACATGCCTGAGTTCCAGCACCGCCGCGCCGAGGATCGCGGGTATGCTCATCATGAATGAGAAGTCCGCCGCGCTCTTGCGCTTAAGCCCGCCAGCAAGGCCCCCCGCGATGGTGGAGCCGCTGCGGCTGACTCCCGTGAACGTGCCCACGCACTGCATAAGTCCCATTATAATGGCATCTTTCGCTTTGACCTTGCCGTGGGAAGACTTCGCGATGCTGCGCGCATTGCCTATGCCGTCCGCCAGAAGCAGTATCAGCGCCGTGAACAGGAACGCGTAGGGCAGGAGCGTACGGGCTACGGAGTCGATCACGTCATCCCAGCCAGTATACTTGAGCGCCAGCACGAACACCACCGTGGGGATGGTGGCGAGGATCAGATACTTTAATTCTCCCTTTATGGGGTGGGCGAGCATTTTGAGTATGCGCTTAAAGTACCACGCCACCACCGCGATCAGCGTGCCTACATGCAGCATCACGGTGAACGCGCCGGCCAGACCCGCTTCCAGTTTGAGCCCGAAGATCTCTTCCGCCAGCATCACGTGGGCTGAGGAGGACACGGGCAGAAACTCGGTCAGGCCCTGTATGAGCCCCAGGATTATGGATTTGAAGTATGTAAGCTGCTCCACGGGAATGCTCCTTTATGTAGAGTGATCAGATGACTATGTTGAACAGCCTGCCGGGCACGTAGATAAGCTTCTTGGGCTGCTTGCCGTCCAGGAGCTTGATAACTTCCTCGTTGCCCTTAAAGTAATCCTCTGCGTTATCGCGGGTCAGGTCGCTGGGCACCATGATGCGGCCGCGCACCTTGCCGTTGATCTGCAGGGCGACTTCCACCTCGTCTTTGACCAGCGCCTTCTCGTCGCACACGGGCCAGGGCTTGCGCACCAGTTCCTGACCGAGCGCGAGCTCTTCATTCATTTCCTCGGTGATGTGGGGCGCCACGGGGTTGAGCAGCTGCAGGAGCACCGCGAGCTCTGTCCTGGTGACGGAGCCTTTCTGGTACATCCTGTTCACCAGCGTCATCATCTGGGCGATGGCGGTGTTGAACTTCATCTGCTCGTAGTCCTCGGAGACCTTCTTGATGGTCTGGTTCACGTCGTAGGCCATGTCCTTGGAAATGCCGTCGGCGTCGGACAGCAGGGTCTGCAGCTTCCACACTCTGTCCAGGAAGCGGCGGCAGCCTTTGGCGCCGTCGGTCTGCCACGGGATCGCCTGGTCAAAGGCGCCCATGAACATCTCGTACAGGCGGAAGGCGTCCGCGCCCAGTTCGTCCACGACCTCGTCGGGATTGACCACGTTGCCGCGGCTCTTGGACATTTTTTCGCCGTTGGAGCCCAGGATCATGCCGTGGCTGGTGCGCTTGAGGTAGGGTTCCTTGGTGGGGACCGCGCCTATGTCGTACAGGAAGCGGTGCCAGAAACGGCTGTACAGCAGGTGCAGCGTGGTGTGCTCCATGCCGCCGTTGTACCAGTCCACGGGCAGCCAGTACTTGAGCTCGTCCATGGAGGCGAATTCCTTGTCGTTATGGGGATCGATGTACCTCAGGAAGTACCAGCTGGAGCCCGCCCACTGGGGCATGGTGTCGGTCTCGCGTTTGGCGGGGCCGCCGCACTTGGGGCAGGTGGTGTTCACCCAGTCGGTCATCTGGGCCAGGGGGCTCTCGCCGTCGTCGGTGGGCTCATAGTTTTCCACGTCGGGCAGCCTGAGGGGCAGGTCGCTCTCCTTGAGCGGCACCCAGCCGCAGCAGGGGCAGGATACCATGGGGATGGGTTCGCCCCAGTACCTCTGGCGGGAGAACACCCAGTCCCTGAGCTTGAAGTTGACCTTTCTTTCGCCCAGGCCTTTCTCGGTCAGGTAGTCGATAATGGCTTTCTTGGCTTCCTTTACGCTCAGGCCGTTCAGGAACCCGCTGTTGACCATGGTGCCCGCCTGGATGTCGGTGTAAGCGGCTTCCTGCACGCTGCCGCCTGCGACCACCTCGATGATGGGCAGGCCGAACTTCTTGGCGAACTCCCAGTCCCTTTCGTCGTGGGCGGGCACGGCCATGATGGCGCCGGTGCCGTAGCCCATGAGCACGTAGTCGCTGATCCACACGGGGATCTCGGTGCCTGTCAGGGGGTTGACCGCGCGGATGCCCTTGAGCTCCACACCCGTCTTGTCCTTGTTGAGCTCCGTGCGCTCAAAGTCGCTCTTGCGGGCGGCGGCTTCGCGGTAGGCGGCCACGTCCGCGTAATTGGTGATTATGTCTTTATGCTTTTCCACCAGCGGATGCTCGGGAGAGATGACCATGTAGGTGGCGCCGAACAGCGTGTCGGGGCGGGTGGTGTAGACCCTCAGTTTGTCGCCAGTGGTCAGGGTGAAGTCCACTTCCGCGCCTTCGCTGCGGCCGATCCAGTTGCGCTGCTGGGTGGAGACTTTTTCGATGAAGTTCACTTCGTCCAGGCCGTCGATCAGCTTCTGGGCATAGGCGGTTATCTTCAGCATCCACTGGCTCTTGACCTTGCGGATTACTTCGCCGCCGCACCTTTCGCACACGCCGCCCACGACTTCCTCGTTGGCCAGGCCCACCTTGCAGCTGGTGCACCAGTTGATGGGCATTTCGGTCTTATACGCCAGGCCCTTTTCCCAGAGCTTGAGGAAGATCCACTGGGTCCACTTGTAATAGGCGGGATCGGTTGTGTTGACTTCCCTGGAATAGTCGAAGGAGAAGCCCAGGCGCTTTAACTGCTGGCGGAAATGATCAACGTTCTGCTTGGTCACCACGGCGGGGTGGATCTTATTCTTGATCGCGTAGTTTTCGGTGGGCAGACCGAAGGCGTCGTAGCCGATGGGGAACAGCACGTTGTAGCCTTCCATCCTGCGCTTGCGGGCGATTATGTCCATGGCGGTGTTGGAACGGGGATGCCCTACGTGCAGCCCCTGTCCGCTGGGATAGGGGAACTCTATCAGGGGGTAGAATTTGGGTTTCTCGTGGCTGCTCTCTGCGTTCAGGCAGCCGGTCTCGTCCCAGTGGGCCTGCCACTTTTTTTCTATCGCGGCGGGATTATATTCCTTGTACATTCCCATAATATTACTCCTTAGCGCAGCGGGTGAAGCATACATACCCGCATTTTCATCTTGACATTATAACACAGTCAAATCTAAAACGCAAGGGCGGTAACGCCCAAAGCCTTGCCAGAACCGGGAAAATATTATATAATCAGACCACTATAATACAAAGGAAACGGGATATGAACAAGAAACTGGATCTGTTCGCGACGTTCTTCCGCATAGGGGCGTTCACCTTCGGCGGCGGATACGCCATGGTGCCGCTTATAAAAAGCGAGGCGGCGGACAAAAAGGGCTGGATAAGCGAGGAAGACATGCTGGACATCATCGCCATCGCCGAATCCACCCCGGGCCCCATCGCCATCAACTCCGCCACCTTCGTGGGCTACAAGACCGCGGGGGTGCTGGGCAGCGCCTGCGCCACGCTGGGAGTGGTGCTGCCCTCGTTCCTGATTATCGCGCTGCTGGGAGCGCTGCTGGACAAGTTCAGCAGCCTTAAGCCCGTGGCATACGCGTTTTTCGGCATACGCGCGGGAGTGCTGGCGCTGATAATCAAGGCGCTTATTTCGATGTTCAAAAAGTGCCCCAGGCCCACGCTTAAGCAGCTCAGGACCAAAGAGGGCAGTTTCATACGCTATCTGTATAAGGCGCTGCCGTATATCCTCATGGCGCTGTCCTTCTGCCTGGTGGCGCTGGCGGGCGTAAAGAGCCTGTGGGCGCTGCTGCTTGCGGCGGCGATAGGGCTGTCCTCCTACCTGGCTATGGAAGGGGGCGCGAAGAAATGACGGAGCTTATCAATCTGTTTCTGATGTTCTTCAAGATAGGCGCGTTCACCTTCGGCGGCGGCTACGCCATGCTGCCCCTGATACAGGAAGAGGTGGCCGCCCGGGGGCTCATGACGGTGGAGGAGCTGGTGAGCTTCGTGGCCATAAGCGAGTCCACTCCCGGACCTTTCGCGGTCAACATCGCAACCTATGTGGGTTTGCACCACGCGGGGATACTCGGAAGCGTATTTGCCACCCTGGGCGTAGTGATGCCCTCGTTCATCATAATACTTATCGTGGCCCACTTTTTCGAGAAGTTCAAGACCAACCGCGCGGTAAAGGGGCTAATGAGCGGGCTGCGCCCCGGCGTGGTGGGATTACTCGCCGCGGCGGTGGTGACCATGGGCAAAAGCGTGTTCTTCAAGGCGGGCTGGGTGTTCGACCTTAAGCTGCTTTTGGCGGCTGTGATCTTCGGCATAACCCTGTTTCTGTCGCTCAGGAAGAAGCACCCGATACTGCTGATAGTGCTGGCCGCAGCGCTGGGCATGGCAGGCATGTACATAATAGAAGGATAGGTGAACGATATGCCGTTTACGCTGGTAAGGAACGATATAACCAAAATGCGGGTGGACGCCATAGTCAACGCCGCGAACCATTCCCTGCTGGGAGGCGGCGGGGTCGACGGCGCCATCCACAGGGCGGCGGGGCCGAAACTGCTGGAGGAATGCAAAAGCCTGGGCGGCTGCGCGACCGGCGAAGCCAAGCTCACCCAAGGCTATGACCTGCCCGCCAGGTACGTCATCCACACCGTGGGACCAATATGGATGGGAGGCTCCGAAGGCGAGGAACAGGACCTGGAGGCGTGCTATCTCAACTCCCTCAAGCTGGCGAAAAAGCACGGGCTGGAAAGCGTGGCGTTCCCGCTGATCTCCGCGGGCGCGTACGGTTATCCGCCCGCCCAGGCGCTGTCCGTAGCCGCAGGCACCATACTCCGCTTTCTCAGGAACAACGACATGACGGTGTACCTGGTGATATTCGGTCCGGGTGAATTCGTATGCTCGAAAAAACTGTTCGGGGACGTAAAGGCGTACGTGGACGACGTGTACGTGAGCGAACACCTGGAGACCAACTGCCAGGCGCGTTCGCGGCGGCTTGCGGACGAGGAGACGGAAAGAGGCTCCGCGATTTTCAGTCGCCGCAAGGCGGCCAAAGAGGCCCTGCCGGACACGGAAGCCGAAGGGCGGGAGCTTTACTGCGCGCCCAAGGCGGTGCAGGATCTCGAAAAGGAATACACTTTTGAGGGAACAGAAAGCCTTCCCGACGGCGTGCCCGAGCCGGACTGGCAGAAGCTGCTCGGGCAGACGGAAGACGGCTTTTCCCAGACGCTTTTGCACCTGATAGACGAAAAGGGCATTTCGGACGTGGAGTGCTACAAACGCGCCAACGTGGACCGGAAGCTGTTCAGCAAGATCCGTTCCAACCCCGGATACAAGCCCGCCAAGACTACGGCGCTCGCCTTCGCGGTGGCGCTCAAGCTGTCGCTGAAGGAGACGCAGCGCCTGCTCGGGAGCGCGGGTTTCGCCATTTCCCATGCCAGCAAGCCGGACATAATAGTGGAATACTTTATCAAAAACCGCGACTACGACCTGTTCGAGATCAACAAGGTGCTGTTCAGCTTCGACCTGCCGCTTTTGGGCTCGGGGATGAACTGACGCACGCTTCGCGCGGGACGATTCGATATTTGTCGCTTTCCGGGCGACCTTCTCCCTTCGGGAATCGGGTATCATATACCTGTCGGAACGAAAAAGACCGAACAAACCGAAGGGAGTTTTATTATGAAAAAGAATCTGACTGAAATGGTGTTCATACTGGACAAAAGCGGATCCATGGCGGGCATGGAGCAGGACACCGTGGGCGGCTTCAACGCCATGATACAGAAGCAGAAGCGGGAAGAGGGGGACGCGCTGGTGTCCACGGTGCTGTTCTCCGACGCCAGCACGGTCATACACGACAGGGCGGAGCTCGGAAAGATCGAGCCCCTCACGGAAAAACAGTATTTCGTGGGCGGCTGCACGGCGCTGTACGACGCGGTGGGCGACGCCATACGCCACATCGGCAACGTGCACAAGTACGCCCGCGAGGAGGACCGGCCCGAGAAGACCGTGTTCGTGATCACCACCGACGGCATGGAGAACGCCAGCCGCAGGTATTCCGCAGGCGAAGTCAAACGGCTGATAACCCGCCAGAAGGAGAAATACGGCTGGGAATTCCTGTTCCTGGGCGCGAACATCGACGCCCAAAGCGTCGCCGACGGCATGGGCATCTCCGAAGAGCGCTCCGCCTGCTTCGTGAATGACCCGATGGGCAACGCGCTCAAGTACGATGGCATCTCCTACGCCGTGTCCGCGGTGCGGGCCAAAAAGTGCCTGCGCACGGAATGGAAAAAGACCATGGAGGAGGACTGCCGTTCGCACGAAAAGAGAAACGGTTAACGGCGGAATGTTTTCCGGCGGACGGGGCACGGCTCCGTCCGCCGTTTGTTTTGCCCCAGGCGATAAAAAAGCGGGAATGCTGACAGGCGCGGAGAAAATGTGATATAATATCTGCCGGAACGAAAAGCCCGGGCAGCAAGCCGCCGACGCGCGCGTCTGCGATGACATCCGCTTTTCAGGCGCTTATGCCGGGTCTGCCAAAGCGGCGGCGCCGCCGCGGCGATTATACGAAAGCGAGGAAAAACATGGATTTTTATCAGATACGCAGCCCCCTTTCACAGGTGACGGACGAACGGATGGACAGGTATATTTCCGCGGTGAGCCGGGCACTCAATGAAGACATGCGCAGGGTCGGACTGGAGGAATATCTTGGCAGCGAATTCGCGCTTCTGTACGTGGCGTCCGGCGGCAGCGAGGGGTATTTCCTGGAGATATTCGAGCGGCTCAAGGCGAAACACTGCTACATACTCACCAGCGGCGAAAGCAACTCCCTGGCCGCGTCCATGGAGATACTCAGCTACCTCAAAAAGCACGGGGGCAGCGGAAAGATACTCCACGGGGACGTGGACGAGATCGCCATACAGATACGCGCGCTCAGGAACGCCCACCGCGCCCTGGCCGCGCTGAAGGGGAAAAAGCTGGGCTGCATAGGCGCGCCTTCCGACTGGCTCATCGCCAGCGATTTCTCTGCGGACCGGGTCAAGGAAAAGCTGGGGCTGGGCTTCGTCAGCATACCCATGAGCGAGCTGCTTAGCGAGATCGGAAAGCATGAGTACGAGCCCAACGAATACACGGAACGGTTCAGCCATCAGGCGTTCGACAAAAACGAGACCGAAAAGGCGCTGTATGTTTACGGCGCGCTCAAGCGGATAGTAGACAGGTACGGCCTGTGCGGGGTGAGCGTGCGCTGCTTCGACCTGCTGGACACGGTGCATTCCACCGGCTGTCTGGGCCTGTCGATACTGAACGACATGGGGATCTATGCCGCCTGCGAGGGGGACATGCCGTCGCTTCTGTCCATGGCGATACTCGGCAGCGTGACAGGCGAAAGCGGGTTTATGTGCAATCCCAGCCGCTTCGACACCAAAGCGGGCTGCGCGGTGTTCGCCCACTGCACCGTGCCCGCGGGGATGCTTAGCGGATTCTGCCTCAACACCCACTTCGAGTCGGGCATAGGCGTCGCAGTGCAGGGCACGTTTGACGAGGGCGACTGCACCGTGTTCAAGTGCGAGGGCGACCTGTCCCGTTATTTCGCGAAGGAAGGCAGGATACTGCCCACGCCCTTTGACGGCATGCTCTGCCGCACCCAGATAAAGGTGGCGCTGGACGACTTTTCCTACTTCCTGACCGATCCCATAAACAACCACCACATCATCTGCAAAGGCAGGCACGCCGAGGAGCTTAAAGCGTTCTTCCGGCTGATCGGATGACGGAGACGGCGGGGTGGACGAAAAAGAGCTCTACAGGGCACTGGGCGCGCTGACGAAGGACGAAAGCAGGTGGGAAGGGAGCGTGCCGTATGTCGCCTCACTGCTCGGGCACGGGTCCGTAAAGATACGGGGCAAGGCGCTGTGGCTGCTGGGGGAGACGGGGCTAAAGCATCCCATGTCCGTTAAGGACGCCGTGCCCCGGATAGCCGCGTTTCTCGAAAGCCCCGAGCCGCTTCTTCGGGAGCGCGCGCTAAACGCCCTGGGCAGGATCGGACGGGCGGATTTCCGGCTCATACAGCCGTACTGGGAAGGGCTGTTCCGTTTCGCTTCCGACGGGGACGCGAAGGTAAGATTAAGCTTCATCTGGGCGTCGGAAAACATAGCGGCGAACACGCCGGATATATACGGCGAAAGTATGCGGGTGTTTGAAAAGCTGCTTAACGACCCGGACAGCAAAGTTAGGATGGAGGCTCCGGAGATCTTCCGCGTGCTGGGAAAGCGCCGGGCGGAATTTGTGAAGCCTTTTATCGAAAAGCTCAGGCGCATTTCCGAAACGGACGAAGACCGAGTGGTGAGGATACACTGCTTAGGCGCGGTAAAGGCGGCGGAGCGGACGGAAAACTGACTAAGAAGGAAGCCTGAACGGAACATGATCCGGAACGCCGGACCGTTCAAGCTGACAGATAAGGCATAAAAACGCGGCGGACGTGAGGACACGTCCGCCGCTGTTATTGTATTTTATTCCCCGACCAGATGATACAGCACGCAGCTGCCGTCCAGGTACGTCAGCTCGTATTTTTCGCTGACGGCTTCGGAGATGAAGCCGGGCAGGTTTTGAGGCTTGGGTCTCAGCACCAGCCACACGGGGGGATCGTCCCGGAAGGTCTGCTCCATTTCTTCGACTATCTCGGGCATGAGGGCGAAATAGTGTTCCTGCCACTGGCAGTACCTTATGCAGGGGAACAGGTCGGAATACAGGTAAAACACCGGGGAAAAGCCGTATACGTAGAGTTTATCCCGGTCTTCGGTGACCAGGAGCGACACCTCCTGCGCGGAGACGATGTCCCTGCCGGGGGTCGTGTAGGACGAGACCGTCCTTTTAAGGCTCCTTAAGTGGGTCACGCCGTAGCCCGTGCCCGCCAGAAGCACGATCAGCGCGAGGCCGCCGCAGATCAGCTTTTTCGTGCGCGCCTTCATCCCGGGCGCCGTAACGAAGCCGATCTCGCCCATCACGATCAGCGGCAGGGCGAGGGCGTAATAGTGGGGATAGTTGTTGCCGGACGCGATCGCCGCCAGGGTAAAGGCGGCGCCCAGCATCGCGAGCAGCTTTTCGTAAAAGCCTTCGCGGCCCATGAACAGCACCAGGCATACGCTCAGCCCCATCATAAGCAGCATAAGGTAATTGGTGGGGTATTCGGCAGAGAACAGGCTGAGTATGTGGTCGGTCAGGCTCAGTTCGCCCGAGTATTTCATGCCCAGCACCACCACGGCCCGGTAAAACTCGTTTATAAGGCCTTTGGCCCAGTAATATACGACGGGCGGGACCATGGTGACGAGCAGCCCGCCGATGAATCCCAGCTCGCAGGGCAGTATCCTGCCCGCCTGCTTTTCCCGTATTAAGTACACCACGACCGCCAGCACCATCGCGCACACCGGGAACGCATTGGTGACCCTCAGATATGCCATGTAGCCCACGCTCGCCCCGAACAGCAGCCCTGCCAGGGGGAAAAACCGGGCTTCCCTGCCTTTTCGGGGCAGCTGTCCCTTAAAAAACGCCAGACATACGTACAGGCAGCCCATAAGCGGGATGAGCGAGTATTCCTCCACCCGGTTCCCGCCCCAGAACGTGAAGGAGCAGACCGCCACTATGGGCAGGAGCATCAGGAACCTGAGCCCGCGCCTTTTTATGCCGCAGACGGAGAAAACGCCGCTCACGATAAGCAGGCTTATCCACAGGTTTATTACCTGGACCAGGAAAATGCCTGTTTTGCCGTACCGGATGAGCTGTCCCAGATACTGGATAAGGAACATGTACGGGCCTTTCATGTCGAAAAAGTCCCTGTAAGGCAAAAGTCCCCTGGTCATGCCCTTGCCCACCGTCATGAAAAACAGGGAATCGTAGCCGGTGGAATAGGGGAACAGGGGGGACGTGGTCACCGAAAACAGGCAAAGCCCCGCAAAAGACAGCAGCCCCAGCGCCAGTATGAAAAGTATGTCCGACCCGCGCCCGGAGCGCTCGGTGCGATTGTTTTCCATAGTATAACCTGCCTTGATATAACCTGCTTTGCCAAAAACAGGGGAACCGCTTCCGTGCGATCCCCCTGCCGTTAAAATCAGTCTGCCAGAGTCCCCATGGGATCCCAGGGCTCCAGCACGATGGGATCGGTGTCCAGCGCGTCCAGCAGCTCCCCGGGCAGGCTGCTCTTCTTTACCACGGCCTGGTACACGTAATCGTCGAACCACTCGTCGTTCATCATGTAGTAGCCCTTGCTTCCCTTTTCGTCGCCCCAGCTGTTCTGGATCTTCCAGCGCACGGGCTTGCCGTACACTTCGTGATAGCCGGTGATGGTCATGGCGTGGTTCATGGCGCTCATGCGGTAGTCCAGCTTGTCCTCCTTGGAGCACTTGAACTCCATGCCGCCGAAAATGGGAGAGTAGTCGTTGATGTCGTTGAGCAGGGCGCCTGTGGACCTGTCCATGAACCAGCCCACGTCGGAGCCGAACCATACGCTCTCGCCCTCGTCAATGGCCTGCATCACCGTCTTTTTGATGGTGTCCATGTCGGTGTTCAGGTAGCAGATGGGGTCGCCTTCCACCACGTTGCCCAGGAAGCGTACGGTGTAGCGGCGGCCGTAGGGCTTGTCGTCGGTGGGGGAGTTGATCAGGGAAACGTATTCGTCGAAGGGGAAGTTGATGTACTCCTCCCAGAAGCTTTTGGGAGTGAGGCCTTCGATCCTGTGGAAGTTCTTGTTCTTGTCGCGGTATTCGAAGTCGAACTTCTCCGGGGGCTGGCCGAAGGCGGCGGTCAGTATGCCGTGCACGTCGGTCAGGGTGTCGGCGTACACCTTTTTAAGCTCCTCTTCGCTCTTGCTTTCCCTGTGCATGCGGCGCAGGATCGCGGCGGCGCGGTTGAGCTTTATGTTTACGGCGCGGTTTACTGAGCGGGTGTTGGAGGACATATAGGTCTCCGGGAAGGCGCTCTTGGGCACCAGACCGTACTTCTTCACCAGGGCCGCCATCATGTCCCACTGGCCGCCGTCCTGCACGCCGGTGGAGACGATATAGTTGACCAGCCGGTCGTCCTTGTACAGGTCCAGGGTCTTCATGATCGAGTCGAGGAAGTAGTTGGCCTTTTCCAGCTTGTCGTAGTAGGCGATGAAGTTCTGGGACAGCTCGAACTGGTCCATGTTCAGCTTTTTGTTGGCGATCTCGCGGAACAGGTTCAGCGCCGCGAACAGCCAGCAGCGGCCGGAGTGCATCTGGTTGGTGACGGGCAGCGTCTCCAGCTCGTGGTTGAATATGAACATTCCTTCGGCGGCCTTGCGGTTGTCGAAAATCACTTCGTCCAGATTCTGTTTGCCCATGGCCAGGGCGGCAGCCCGCAGGGCGGGATTGGACTGATAGGCGGCGTTCATCTGCTTAAGTTTATCGGAACATATGATCATGCTGCACCTCCAAACAATAATATGCCCGAATTATAGCACAAAAAGGGAGAGGCTGAGTTAAATAAACGCAAATTTCGGCGCGTGAGAGGATATAAATGTTGTTTTTGGCTTAAATCATTGCCACGGGAAGGCTAAAGTGCTATAATTAAGCGACATTTGTGTCCGGAGGAACTTAGATGACCATCAAAAAGCTGACTTCAGAAGAAATAAAAGCTTCCATACTCGAAAAACTTGAACGCAACTACGGCTGCGACATAACCGACGCGACGCGGGTGCAGATATACGACGCCCTCGCCCAGACGGTAAAAGACGAGGTCATGCGCAGGCGCACCGCTTCCCGCGGCGAGCGCAAAAAGCAGAAGTGCAAAAAACTGTACTACCTGTCCGCGGAATTTCTGGTGGGACGCGCGCTGCACAACAACATGGTGTCGCTGGTGAATGAGCACGCCTACGTGACCGCCCTGCACGAACTGGGGCTGGACGCTTCCCGCATATTCGAGGAAGAGCCGGAACCCGGCCTGGGCAACGGCGGCCTGGGGCGTCTGGCGGCCTGCTTCCTGGACAGCCTGACCACCCTTAAGCTGCCCGCCATGGGATGCACCATAAGGTACGAATACGGCCTGTTCCGCCAGAAGATAGTGGACGGATACCAGGTGGAAATGCCCGACAACTGGCTGGAGAACGGCTCCATGTGGGAGATCTGCCGGCCCGACCAGACCCAGATGGTGCGCTTCGGCGGCTATGTGGAGAGCTATGACGACAACGGCAAGACCCGCTACCGCCACATGAATTACTCCACCGTCCAGGCAGTGCCTTACGACGTGCCTGTGCTGGGCTACGACAGCTGCATGGTGAACATGCTGAGGTGCTGGTCCGCGAGAGCCAACAAGACGCTGGACATGCAGTCCTTCAACCGCGGCGAGTATACCCGCGCCATTGAGGAAAAGGAGCTGGCCGAGGTCATAAGCAAGGTGCTCTATCCCGAGGACAACCACTACGAGGGCAAGGAACTGCGCCTGAAGCAGCAGTACTTCCTGTCCAGCGCGTCGGTGCAGTACGCGGTGCAGGACTTCGTGAAGGTGTACGGCGAGGACTTTTCCATCTTCCCGGACAAGGTGGCGCTGCACGTGAACGACACGCACCCCGGCATGGCGATACCCGAGCTCATGAGGGTGCTGATAGACGAATACGGTTTGAGCTGGGACGAGGCTGAGGACATAACCCGCCGCACTTTCGCTTATACCAACCACACCGTCATGGCGGAGGCGCTGGAAAAGTGGCCCGAAGAGATGGTCGCCCGCCTGCTGCCCCGCATATACATGATCCTGCAGGAGATCAACCGCCGCGAATGCGCCCGTCTGTGGGAAGTGTTCCCGGGCCAGTGGGAGAGGATCGGCCGCATGGCGGTGATCGGCTACGGTTCCGTCAACATGGCGAACCTGTGCGTGAGCATGTCCCACAGCGTGAACGGCGTGAGCAAAATCCACACCGACATACTCAAAAAGGGCGTGTTCCACGACTTCTACATGACCCAGCCCGACAAATTCATCGCCATAACCAACGGCATAACCCACCGCCGCTGGCTGATGATGGCCAATTACCGCCTGTCCTGCCTTATAGACGACGCGATAGGCGACGCCTGGCGCAAGGATTACGAGCGCCTGGCCGATCTGGAAGCGTTCAAGGAGGACGCGGCTTTCCGCGAGAAGTTCTTCCAGGTCAAGCGCGCCAACAAGGAGCGCTTAAGCGGCCGGCTGCAGGCGAGCCAGGGCATGACCCTGAGGCCCGACGACCTGTTCGACGTGCAGGCCAAGCGGCTGCACGAGTACAAGCGCCAGCTGCTCAACGCCTTAAGCATACTCATCCTGTACAACCGCCTCAAGGACAACCCGGGCATGGTCATCCAGCCCCGCACCTACATTTTCGGCGCCAAGGCTGCCCCCGGCTATTACCGGGCCAAGCTCATCATCAGGCTCATAAACGAGATCGCGCGGCTGGTTAACACCGACCCCGTGGCGGGCAAGTACATAAACGTCGTATTCGCCGAAAACTACTCGGTCAGCCTGGCGGAGGACCTGATCCCCGCCGCCGACGTGAGCGAGCAGCTTTCCACCGCCGGCAAGGAAGCCAGCGGCACCGGAAACATGAAGTTCATGATGAACGGCGCGGTGACCATAGGCACTTTGGACGGAGCCAACGTGGAGATCTGCGACGCGGTGGGCCGGGACAACATCTACATCTTCGGCATGACCGCCGGACAGGTGGAGGCGGCGTACCAGTCTCCCTCCCGCGCCAGCGGCATATTCGAGACGAACGCCGAAGTGCGCCGGGCGCTCACCCAGCTGATAGACGGCACGCTGTGCCCCCAGCAGCCCGGTCTGTTCAGGGACATTTACCACAGCCTGCTCTTCGGCGACAACGGCAGCATAGCGGACAGCTACTTCGTGCTGAGCGACATAAGGAGCTACATCCGCACCCAGGAGCAGATCAGCAAGGACTATATCAACCGCGACGAGTGGGTAAAGAAGGCCATAGTGAACGTGGCGCGCAGCCACATCTTCGCTTCCGACCGCACTATCAAGGAATACAACCAGTCGATCTGGCACCTGGACGAGGTAGAACTGTGACGAATGCCTGCCACGACCCGTATTCCGAGTTTTTCCGCAGACCCAAAGGCGCGCTGACCGCGGGCAGCTTCGTGACCCTCACCCTGCATATAGAGGGCGAGGTCTCGCAGGTGTTCGCTCGGGTGTGGCGGGGCGCGGACGAGGAATGGCTGCCCCTTAACAACAGATGGGAGGAAATGTACTCCGTCAGCGTGAGCGTGGGCAGGGAAGCGGGTCTGGTCTGGTACTATTTCGTGATCGACTGTCCCGAAGGCAGGCGCTATCTGGGCAAAAACGGCCTGAGCGACACGGAGCCGGAGTCATTCCAGATAACCGTGTACGACCCCGCCTTCGACACGCCCCGCTGGATGCGGGAAAGCGTGATAATGCAGATCTTCCCCGACCGCTTTAATATCGGTTCCCGCGGGATCACTCTTCCCCACGGCAGGGGCGCGTTCGTGCACGAAAACTGGAACGAGGCGCCCTGCCTGTGCGACGACAACGGCGACAGGGAAGCCGTGGACTTTTTCGGCGGCAGCCTGAACGGGATACGGGAGAAGCTGGATTATCTGAGCGACATGGGGTTTGGAGGGATATACCTTAACCCCATTTTTCGCGCCCGCAGCAACCACAAGTACGACACGGGCGACTACGAAAGGATAGATCCGTCCTTCGGAACCCAGGCGGACTTCGAGGCGCTGTGCCGGGACGCGAAAAGCGCGGGCATACAGGTGATACTGGACGGCGTGTTCAGCCACACGGGAGCGGACAGCAAATACTTCAACCGTTACGGCACCTACGACAGCCCCGGCGCGTACTCCGCCTTTCCGGGCGGACCCTACGCCAAGTGGTACAGCTTTAAAAACGGCAGGGACGATTACGAGTGCTGGTGGGGCATAGAGACCCTGCCCAACGTGAACGAACTGGAACCCACATATCTGGACTATATCTGCGGAGAGCGTGGCATAATCCAGAAATACATAAAAGCCGGAGCGTCCGGCTGGCGGCTGGACGTGGCGGACGAACTGCCCACGGATTTCATCCGCCATTTGCGGCGCAGGGCGAAGGCGGCCAATCCGAACAGCTGCGTGATAGGCGAGGTGTGGGAGGACATCACCAACAAGATGACCTACGGGCGCCGCCGCTGTTACGCGCTGGGAGACACTCTGGACAGCGCCATGAACTATCCTTTAAGGACCGCGGTCATGGACTTCATGCTGGAAAAGAGCGACGCATACCAACTGGAGACCTTCATAAAACACCAGATGTCCACGCTGCCGCCGCCGCTGCTTTACAGCATGATGAACCTGCTGGGCAGCCACGACAAGCCCCGGGCGATCTCGGTGCTCAGCGGCAGGGAAAAGCTGGAGGGCAGCCGGGACGATGTGGACGCGAGACCGCTTAACAGCCTCGAATACGAGCTGGGCAAGGCCAGGTACATAAAGGCTTTCGAGCTCATCTGCGCCCTGCCGGGCATGCCTGCGGTGTACTACGGCGACGAGGCGGGCATGACCGGAGCGGACGACCCCTACTGCCGGGGCACGTATCCCTGGGGCAGGGAAGACCGGGAACTGCAGGGAGAGATACGGCGCATCATCCGGACGCGCAACTCCTCACCCGTGCTCAAGGCGGGGGAAGCGGGCGTGCGGGCGCTGGACGACAGCCGGCTGGAGATAGTCAGAAAGCTGGACGGGGAGACGGTCAGCGTCGTGATCGACAACCGGGTATAGTATCCCGGCAGGCGGTATTCGGCGATCGACGGTCGGTGCTGACAGGTTTGGCGGCGCTTTGCCGCGGACAGAAAGGCAGATCCCATGAAGATCAGGCGTTTGAACGAGGACAAATACATAGCCCTGGACGACGACGGGCGTGAGATAGGCCGCAGCACGGTAAAGCTCAAGAGGCTGGACCGTATATTCCCCGATTGCCCGGGACAGATATCCATCCACGTCGTTGCGGACGACGAGTGCCGGGACCTGCTCTACGGCGCGGCGGTCACCCGGGCGCGGCTGCTTCTGGGCCGCCAGCAGGAAAAGACCCGCGTGTACGCCAAGATATCCCCGGAGGACAGGCCCGCGCTGGAGATACTCTCCTGCATGGGTTTCGTGCCCCAGGACGGCATAGCGCGCATGACGAGGCAGGTCACGGACGAAAAAATCAGCCTGCAGGCGCCTCCCAACTGCACAATAGTCAGGGACACGCTGGAGGACGACGGGGAGAAGATACGCTGCCTAAGGCGCTACAACGAGTGCTTCGGCGCGGACAAGGATATAAAGTGGCTGGAGGAACTGGCGTCATACGACGACTTCAGGCGCATACTCATGGTGTCTCCCGAAGACCTGTGCGGGGAGCTCATGGTGTGGAGCAGCGGTGATACGGGCGTGATAGGCATAATCCAGACCGCCCGCCGCTGGAGACTCCGGGGAGTGGCTTCCTACCTTATGGAAGATGCACGCAAGTACTTTGCCAGCCTGGGCCTTTCCCGGGAGAGCATGGACGTGTGGATGAAGGCGCCCGGCAGCATGCCTTTGGCCCGGAAGGCGGGCTTTGAGAAAAGGGAGACCTTGGCGGTGTACCCGGTGCTGAAAGCGTAAAGGCGTCGCGAAACACGGGCGCGGACAGGCAAAACCGAATATGACAAAGGACGGCGGAGATTATCCGCTGTCCTTTGCGTTTATCGGATTTTTACATCATGCTTCTGTAGAGCGCTTCGATCTCTTCGACGGAAGTGTCGCGGGGGTTGCCGGGGCGGCAGGCGTCCGCGTAGGCGCTTTCGCTCAGGAACCTGACGTCTTCGTCTTTAAGGATGCCCTTGAGGTCGGCGGGGATGCCCACGTCCTTGCTCAGCTGCTTGACGGCGGCGATGCAGGCTTTGGCGGCTTCGTCGTCGTTCATGTAGTTCAGACCGTCCACGCCCATGGCCTCGGCGATCCTGCGGTACCTTGCGCCGGCGGCGGGAGCGTTGTACTCCAGACCCAGGGGCAGCAGTATGGCGCAGGCCACGCCGTGGGGAGTGTCATACAGGGCGGAAAGCCCGTGCGCCATGGAGTGCACGATGCCCAGGCCCACGTTGGAGAAGCCCATGCCCGCGATGTACTGGCCCAGCGCCATGCCTTCGCGGCCGTCGGGATCGTTGTTTACCGCAGCTCTCAGGCTGTGGCTGATAAGGCGGATGGCTTCCAGGTGGAACATGTCGCTGATGGCGCAGTGGCCCTTGGTGATGTAGCCTTCGATGGCGTGGGTGAGGGCGTCCATGCCGGTGGAGGCGGTGAGGCCCTTGGGCATGGTGGACATCATATCGGGATCCACGACGGCGATCTCGGGGATGTCGTTCACGTCGACGCACACGAACTTGCGCTTTTTCTCGACGTCGGTGATGACGTAGTTGATGGTGACCTCCGCGGCGGTGCCGGCGGTGGTGGGCACGGCGATGGTGAACACGGCCTTGTTTTTGGTGGGCGCCACGCCTTCAAGGGAACGCACGTCGGCGAACTCGGGGTTGTTTATGATGATGCCGATGGCCTTTGAGGTATCCATCGCGCTGCCGCCGCCGATGGCCACGATGCAGTCCGCTTTGGCGGCTTTGAACGCTTCCACGCCGCATTTTACGTTTTCGATGGTGGGGTTGGGCTTGATGTCGGAATATACGCTGTAGGCGATGCCGGCATTGTCCAGCAGATCGGTGACTTTTTTGCTTACGCCGAACCTGATAAGGTCGGGGTCGGTAGCTACGAATACTTTTTTGAAACCGCGGTTGTTGATCTCGGGCACGATATTCTCGATCGCTCCGTGGCCGTGGTAGGAAATGGGATTGAGCACGATACGGTCAGACATGATTTTCCTCCTGAATGATATTTATGCCAACCTTTACTTGCGTAAAGGGAGTCATTGGTTTTACAGCGCGCCCAGGCAGTCCCGGGCGAAGGCTTCAGCCGCCAGGATGTCGTCGGGGCCGGGCTTTTTGCCGCTTAGGAAGCCCTTGCCGGGATAGGCGGCGCTTATGTCCAGCACATGTATGCCCCGGTCTTCCAGCACTGTGCGCATCTGCTCCATGGGCGCGGGGTCCCGCTTGGGATTGCACACGAACAGCGCGGCGGTCCTGACACGGTTGGAGTTCAGGCTGCCCAGAAATTCCAGTACGGCCTTGTCAGGTTTCGTGCCTTCGCAGCCCATGAACATCAGCCGCACGTTTTCGGGCATGTATGCGGGCATGAGCGCCTCCGCCTGGCAGCCTGCCTGGGACGCGATCGCCTTGGCTATGGCCGCGGCGCAGCCTTTGGGAGAAGTATAGTACACTTTTACGTTCATGCTTTATCCTCCGGGCCTGTCTGCCCATTTGCCCAGTGCCTGCGGCACAGGGCCACATAACTCTCGTTGCCGCCCAGCACTATCTTTTCGCCTGTCTTGGTCACTCTGCCGTTGTACAGGCGTGCGTTGAAGGTGGCTTTTTTGCCGCACCAGCACACGGTCTTGATCTCTTCTATGCTGTCCGCCCAGGCCAGCAGCCAGTAGCTGCCTTCGAACAATTCGCCCCTGAAGTCCGCCCTTAAACCGTAGGCGATCACGGGGATATTGAGGTCGTCGGCGATGTGCACCAGCTTTTCCACCTGCGCCTTGGTCAGAAACTGCGCTTCGTCCACTATCACGCAGTCCACGCCGGTAAGGTCCATGCCGTCTATGTCTTCGATGTATTCGCAGGGCGCGGTGAGCCCGCAGCGGGAAGCCACCAGCTTTTCCCCGTCCCTCACGTCCAGGCGGGGCTTGAGCATCACGCACTTCTGACCCCGCTCCAGGTAATTGAAACGCACCATAACCGCGTTGGCGCTTTTGCTTGAACCCATCGCGCCGTAACGGAAATATAACTTAGCCACAACAAACTGCCCCCTAAGGCTTGCTGTTTACTATTCTATACGAGTCTGATATAATATTTCAAGGTGATGAATGTGAAAATAGCGGGAATTATTGCGGAATACAACCCCCTGCACCGGGGGCATGTTTATCATATGGAGCAGACCCGCCGCCTGGGTGCGGACAGGATAGTCGCCGTGCTGGGAGGAAACGTGACCCAGCGGGGCGAAATGGCCATGTTCGACAAATTCGCCCGGGCAAAGTCGGCGCTTATGGCGGGGGCTGACGCGGTGGTGGAACTGCCGGTAGTGTACGCCGCCAGGTCCGCCAGGGAGTTCGCCAGGGGCGGGGTCAGCATCCTTTCGGCGCTGGGCGCGGACTATATCTCCTTCGGCAGCGAGACGGGAGACATAAGCGCGCTTTCGCGCCTGGCGGAAAAACTGGAAAATGAGACGGAAGAACTGTCCGGTCTGATAAAAACGGGGCTGGACGCGGGCATGGGTTATCCATCCGCCCGTTCGCAGGCGGTAAACCGGCTTTATCCGGAACTGTACCTGCTTATGACCTCCCCCAACGACGCGCTGGCGCTGGAATACCTGCAGGCGGTGATGCGGCTTGGCGCCGGGCTGACGCCCCTGGCGGTAAAACGGCAGGGGAGCTATCACGGCGGCGGAGAAAAGTCGGCGACTTCCATAAGGCAGCTGATACGGGAGGGCAAAGCCGACGAAGCGCTTGGGATGCTGCCGGAAGAGACGAGGGAACTGTACGCTTCCGAGATCCCGGACGGCGTGCACTGCCCCGAAAGGCTGGAGGCGCACGTGCTGTCCGTTTTAAGGCAAGGTTTATCCGCGCGCGACGGGGAGGGATTAAGGCAGCTCATAGTCAACTCCGCAAAGCGTTCCCCGACGCTGGAAGATACGGTGAACGCCTGCGTGTCCAGACGCTACACGAAGGCGCGGGTGCTGCGGGAGATAAGCGAAATGTGGCTGGATATCCCGCCCGTGCCGGACAAGCTGCCCTACATACGCCTGCTGGGCGCGAAAAAGGGCGGCGAAGAACTGCTAAGGGAGCTTAAAAACAGGGCGGGGGAACTGTTCGTGAGCGACCCGGTGAGGCTTAAGGACGAAGAGGTCTTCAGGGCGGAATGCCGCGCCACCGACGCCTGGGGGCTGGGCTGCGCAAAGAGGGAATACCGCCTGCCCGGACGGGAGCTCACAAACGGCTTCATCAGCCTGTAAAAGTTTACAAATGCCCGAAAATGTGGTACAATCAAAAAGATTAGGAGTGATTCGGGGGCAAAGATGGTCTTTTCAAGCCTGACATTTCTGCTGTACTTCCTGCCGGCGGTGCTTCTGTGCTATTTCCTGGCCAGGTCGCTCAAAGCGAAAAACGGCGTGCTGCTCACGTTTTCCCTGGTGTTTTACGCCTGGGGGCGTCCCGTGTGGCTGCTGGGTCTGCTGTTAAGCACGCTGGTCAATTATTTTTGCGCAATAAAACTCGCTCCCCTCAGGGGCAGAGCCAGAAAACTGTGGCTCCTGGCGGGACTAACCGTGTCGCTGGGGATGCTGTTCGTGTTCAAGTACCTGGCGTTTTTCACCAACACGTTCCTGGGCTTTTTCGGGGTGGAAATGGAGCCCCTGGAGCTGCCCATCGGCATTTCGTTCTACACCTTCCAGGTGCTGACATATACCATAGACGTGTACCGGGGCAGGCAGACGCCCCAGAAGAATTTCCCGCGGCTGCTTCTGTACGTGAGCTGCTTCCCGCAGCTGATCGCGGGGCCCATTGTGCAGTATTCGGACGTGGCAAAAGAGATAAACAGGCGCACCACCCGCCCCAGGGACTTTTCGGAGGGCTTCATCCGCTTCTGCGTCGGGCTGGGCAAGAAGGCGCTGGTGGCAAACCTGTGCGCGGAGATAATAGACAAGCTGCCCCAGGCGCCGGGAGGAGCGCTGTCATTCGGTGGCGCCTGGTACTTCGCTCTGATATACGCGCTGCAGATATACTTCGACTTTTCCGGCTATTCCGACATGGCGATCGGCATGGGGCGCATATTCGGCTTCCACTACAAGGAAAACTTCAACTACCCTTACTGGGCCGAGTCCGTCAGGGACTTCTGGCGCAGGTGGCATATCTCCCTGGGCAGTTTTTTCAGGGAATACGTGTATATACCGCTGGGCGGCAACCGCAAAGGGCTTAAGCGCACGGTGATAAACACGCTGATAGTGTGGGGGCTCACGGGCATGTGGCACGGGGCGAACCTGACGTTCATCGCCTGGGGGCTGTACTACGGGCTCATACTTACTCTGGGCCTGCTTTTGAAGGACAGACTGCGTCTGCCTTCCGCTGTCTCCCGCCCGCTCACTTTCCTGGCGGTGCTTATCGGCTGGGTGATGTTCTACTATCCCTCGCTGCCGCAGGCTGTGAGCCATATAGGGGCGATGCTGGGGCTCAACGGCCCTGTCATGGACAGCGCGAGCCTGATAATCATAAAGCAGTACTCCCTGCTGCCGGCGCTGTTCCTAATAATGTCGCTGCCCCTCACGCCGCTGCTCAGAAAAGCGGAAGAAAAGCTGCCCGAGGCACTGACCCAGCCGGTAAAGAGCCTGGGAGCCGCCGCGATACTCGCGCTGAGTCTGGTGTTCGTAGTGGGCTTAAGCTCGAATCCCTTTATCTATTTCCAGTTTTAAGAGGCGAACATGAAGCGCAAGCTCAATTTCTTCATATGCTGTTTCCTGGCGGTGATGCTGGGCTTCGGGGGGATATTCCTCATGCTGTTTTCCCCGAAACAGTCCACGGTCAGCGAAAAGGAAAGGCGCATGCTGACGGCGTTCCCCGAAGCAAACGGGGATACGCTCTTGTCCGGCGAGTTCCAGACGGGGCTGGACGATTTTCTGAGCGACAACTTTATCGGCCGCGACCTGGCGATAGACTTTACCGAGAGCGTCACCGAAGCGCTGAGCGTGCTTTCCGAGGACGAACGCATGGCGCTTGAGACCGCTGAGATGGAAAAGGCACTGGAAGCGGAAGCGGCGCTCAACGCCCTGAAGGCGCAGCAGGCTTCCGCGGCAGACCCGGAACAGGCGCCCGAAGACGGGGCTGCCCTGCCGGACGAGACGCTGCCGGAAGAAGATGCCGGGGACTGGGGGAGCGATTTCACTGACGAACCCCTGCCCGAAGAGACGGAGCTGCCCGAGGACGACGACGGCGGCGAGGAAGAGAAGGCGGGCACTTACATAAACGAAAAGCTCACCAGGACCAACGCCTACATGTGGTTCGAGGACAGGGAGGGGCGGCTGGAGGTCAGGTATACCTATCCCAGGGACAAGATCAACACCTTCGCCCAGACGCTTAAGCTGATCCGCCAGAACCTGCCCGAGGACGGCACGGTGCACTGGGTGTCCTCGCCCCTGGCCTCCCAGGGCAGGGAGCTCAGGAACAGCAGCAAGTACGTGGGCTGGGGCTCCTCGGTGGAGACGGCGCTTAACGAGGCGCTTGACGGGGCGGAGGGGATATACGTGTATTCCGCTTGGGACCTGCTGGAGCCCTACGTGAAGGGCAAAACCCGCATGTTCTACGAGACCGACCACCACTGGACGGCGGAGGCTACGTACATAGTCACCTCCGAGATGCTCAAGACCCAGGGCCTGCCCGTGATCCCCTACGAGGAATACACCTACAAGGCGGTGGTCTCCGCGGAAGCCACCGACAAGGGCTATCACGACACATTCAACGCTCTGGTACCCCTGTATCCCACCGAGGCGTGCATGATCGGCCCCAACTACCGCAAAAAGATAGAGCCGATGGCTTACGGCAACAAGAACTACGGCGTGTTCTGCAACGGCAAGCTCAAGACCTGGCCCTGGAAGAAGATATACACCAACGCGGGCACGGGAAGGAACTGCCTGGTGATCGCCGACAGCTTCGGCGAGGCGCTGGCGCCCTGGCTGTTCGCCTACTACGACGAGGTGAACATGGTGGACTTCCGAAACGGCGCCTACGACCACAAGGCGGCGGGCGGCTATGTAAAGGACAACATAAAGCGCTACAACATCAGCGACGTGTACGTGGTCTGCTCCACCGCCAACGACACCCGCAAGAGCAACGTGACCTACTGGATGCGCAAGTATCTGGGCTATTAGGGGGCGGCTATGGCGACCAAAAGCGACAAAAAAACGAAGCTGCGCCGTCTGAAGGCCAAAAAACAGGCCCGGGGGCTGATGACCGGGGCGATAGTGCTGGCGACCGCCGTGTTCGCGCTGATGTGCGTGTACATGGTGATGCGCCCCGCCATATACCTGTACCGCGCCGACCGCATGACCGCCCGGGGCATGACCGACGAGGCGCTCAAGGTGATCGACAAAGCCCAGGAGCTGGGCGCGAGCGAAACGGCGGCGGACGAAAGCCGCTTAAAGGCGGCCCAACGGCTGCTTGCCGACGAAAGATACCGGGAAGCCAAAGCGCTGGCGGAGGACATAAGCGCCGAGGGCGCGGAGGCGGTCATCACCGAGGCGGACTACTTCCTGGCGGTGGAGGAGATGGAAAGCGGCGGCTTTATCCACGCCGCCAGCGAGTTCTCCCGCCTGGGAGCCTACCGCGACTGCCCCGACAGATATACCCTGTGCATGGTGATAAACGCGGTGAACGAGTATGAGAGCGGGGACAAAAAGGCCGCGCTTGAGATGCTGGCGGGCATAACCTCATCGGAGGACTACATAGACCGGGGCCTGGCGTTCGTGAGCAAAAGCTACCTGCAGGCGGACGGGGAACTGACAAGGGAAAACATAATCCACTTAAAACAGGTCAGGCAGGAGCTGTCCGACGGAGCGGAAGACCTGGGCTATGTGGCGGCAGGTCTGCGGCACAGCCTTATGGTCCGGATGGACGGCACGGTGCTTTCATGCGGAGACGATTCCAAGGGACAGACGGACACCGGCAGCTGGACGGACGTAGTGATGGTGGCGGCTGGCTACTACCACTCCGCGGGACTCCGAAAGGACGGCACCGTGGTGGCTGTGGGCGACAATTCCGTGGGTCAGTTAAAGGTGGACGACTGGAAAAACGTGGTGAAGATCGCCTGCGCCGCCTATAACACCATAGGCATCACGGAGGACGGCACGGTGCTGATCGCGGGCAAAAACGCCTCTTCCAGCGGCAAATTCACCGGCATGAGCCTGATCGCGGGCGGAGGCTA
>JAIKYG010000086.1:0-34724 GCA_024683475.1 Clostridiales bacterium
GTAAGGGTGTCTTCCGCAAGCGCGAAAATGCCTGACACGAGCGCCAGGGCGAGCACGAGAATGATGGACCGTTTCATACCTTGTTCCGCCTTTCGATGTTTTTAGCGGCGGCAGACGCCGCCGCGTCCGTGGTCGTTGGTCATTGGTCATTGGTCGTCGCCATATGGCGACAATATTAGTTTATCGAAGCAACCGCATCGTGGCGATCCATTCTTTAATCTGATGTGGTTACGGATTGCCACGCGGTCTTTGACCGCTCGCAATGATGCATCAGAGTATTCCAACCGTTCTGCTCTTATCCGCAGGACCGGCTGTGCCGGTTCGAGGAATAAAAATCACGGAGCGCAGCCTGCCGCGCGGGAGGGATTTCTATTTCCTTGCGGTTTTTGCGCTCGCGAGCGGTAGTGAATAACAGCCCAGTGGGCTGTTAGAGCCGCGAGCGCCACATGGGTCGGAAATTGCCGAAGCAATTTCAGCAAAAAGCGTGCCCTGTTTCCGCCGCGTTTTTATCAAAAACGGGGCGGAAATGATTGATCGAAATGCATCGAAGAGGCATTTCAATCACTTTCCGACGCAGAACGATTCGAACATTAACGATATCGCGTCCTCGCTGAGCGTTTCGCCCGTGATCTCGCCGATCACCGCCAGGGCGTCGGTGATGTCCTGCCTCGCCAGGGGCAGGTATGGCGCTGAGACCGCCCTTTTTAGCGCGGTCAATGCCCTGTCCGCCGCGTCCATGTGGCGCAGAGACAGAAGCGCGCCGTCGTCCTCCTTAAGTGGCAGTTTTGAATATATCGCGCGCGTGAGCTCGCCGAGCCCCTCCCCCGTGCGGGCGGAAATTACGATGTCCGCGGGGTGGGGATATGTCTCCAGGTCGTCCTTGCTGCGGCACACTATGAACCGTTCGTCCTTCATGGCAAGCAGCTGCCGGTCCTCGTCATTTAATGGCTGGGAGCCGTCCAGCAGCAGTATGACCGCGTCCGCGGTGCCCAACAGCTTTTTCGCGCGCTCCACGCCTATCTTTTCGATCGGGTCGCTGGTGTCGCGGATGCCGGCGGTGTCGGTCAGGGTGAGCTTCACGCCGTTTATCTCGATAACTTCGCTGATCTCGTCCCGGGTGGTGCCGGGGATGTCGGTGACTATGGCGCGCTCGGTCCTTAAAAGCGCGTTCATGAGGCTGCTTTTGCCCGCGTTCGCCCGCCCGCAGATCACCGCGCGCGCCCCGCGGGAGATTATGCGCGCCCGGGCGGGGTCGGCGGCGCTTTCAAGGCGGGAAATGATGTCCCCGCCTTCCTTCCGGATGCTCATAAGCGTGTCGCCCTCGTCGATCTCCTCGGGAAAGTCGCTCTGGGCGTCGATCAGCGCAGTAAGGGAAAGCAGGCGCTGTTTTATCTCAGAAATAAAGCCGCTCTCGCCGCCGCGCAGCCGGTCCACACTGTTTCTTAACGCCGCGGCGCTGTCGGCGGAGATCACGTCCATCACCGCCTGCGCTTCGGACAGGTCTATCCTGCCGTTTATGAACGCCCGGTAGGTGAACTCCCCGCGCTCGGCGGGCGCGGCGCCCAGGGCGAGCACGCGCCTTAACACCGCCTCCGCCGCGAGGCCGCCGTGGGTGTGGATCTCGCATACGTCCTGGCGGGTATAGGTGTGCGGCGCCTTGAAAAACACCGCCATGGCTTCGTCCAGGGGGCGCCCGTCTTCACCCGTGACGTGTCCGTACACCATGCGGGAAGACATAAAGCGCGCCCCCGCGCGGGCAGGCGCGAAGGCTTGTTTGAGTATTCGTTTTGAGTCCGGGCCGCTGATCCGGACGATCGCGATGCCGCCCCTGCCGGGAGGGGTGGCTATCGCAGCGACGGTGGTGTCTGTGTCGTGCATGTGTGTTTGAGCTGTTAGCTGTCAGCTTTTAGCTGTGAGAAGCGGCTTCGCCGCGTCATTGGTCATTGGTCGTTGGTCAAAAGTCGTCTGCGCTTACGCTTGACAAAGTTGCTTAGCTTCCGCAAACAGACCGGCAGACACGCTTAACGCGGCTTTTTGCCGCGTCATTGATCGATGGTCGTTGGTCGATGGTCATCGGTCAGTGCGTCATCGCGAAGACGCGAACACAGTGAGAGGCTGTGGCGATCCGTAACCCCTATAGGAAAAAGGACGGATTGCCACGTCAAGCCCTGTGGGCTTTCCTCGCAATGACGCTTCGGCGGGAAACAGAATACGGATTGCCACGGCTTGCAAAGCAAGCCTCGCAATGACGCTTCGGCGGAGGCGGCTGACGCGGACGGTTTTACGGCAATGACGCGTCAACGGCCATCAGCCATACGACCAATGACCAATGACAGCGGACGTCCGCCGTACGGCGGACAAATGACCGTCCCTCAGTGGATTATAATCCTTTAAACAGGTTCGTTATCCCGAATATATCCGCCAGACCCTTGCCGGAAGCGAAGAAGCTGCCCAGGGCGCTCTCGCTCAGCAGGTCCAGGCTGCCCACCTCGCTCTGCAGGGGCACGGACACGGTGTTGATCACCGCCACGCCCACGCAGATGATGACGTAAGCCCTCACAACGCCCAGCACGCCGCCCAGCAGCGCGTCCACGCCGCGGAGCTTCGGCACGCGGAACACGTTGTTGATCAGGTTCACGATCAGCATCAGCGCGCAGTAGGCAAGTATGAACACCACCACGTAGGAGAGCACGTGGTACAGGTTGCTCCACACCGCCTCAGTGGCGTCCAGGTTGCGGGAGAGCCACTTCTGCAGGTTGGTGCCCATGAAGGCGTTGAACAGTCTGCCTTCCAGCGCGCCCGCGATCAGGAACGCGCCGAACAGCGCCGCGCAGGCCAGCAGGCTGGTGATGAAGCCCTTCTGCAGGCCGGAGATGAAGCCGATAACGAGGACCGCGATTATGATGATGTCGATGATGCCCATATTGGACCTCCGTGGAGAATTATTAGCTTTTAGCTGTTAGCTTTGAGCTGTTAGAACGACGGCTGACGCCGCGTCATTGGTCATTGGTCATTGGTCGTCGCCATATGGCGACAAAGTTGCTTCGCTTCCGCAGAAGCGTCATCGCGAAGACGCGAACAAAGTGAGAGGCTGTGGCGATCCGTCCTTTAATCTGATGGGAGTACGGATTGCCACGGGCGACAAGTCGCCCTCGCAATGATGCATTCACAACAGGCTGTACAGCCCCGCAGGAAAAAGCGTTCCCTCTTTCCGCCGCGTTTTTATCAAAAACGGGGCGGAAATCATTGATTGAAATGAATCACCGATTCATTTCAATCAGCCCCTTTAGGTGTTTGTCCTGACGGGCAGTACCAGGAACAGGAACTCGCTGCCCTCGACGGGGGTGATCACGCAGGGGCTGGTGGCGGTGCCGAAGGATATGACCGCGCGGCCCTTGTTCATTACGCGGGCGATCTCGCTTAAATACCTCACGTTAAAGTGGATCACCAGGCCGCTGCCGTCGGTGACCGCGGGCAGCACGTCGGTGACGTCGCCCTGTTCGCTCTGGGCGGAGATGACGAGGCGGTTGTCCTCCACCTCTATCCTCACCAGGTTGTTGCGGGAGAGGCGCGCGATCATCTGGGCGCGGTCCACGCAGGCGGCGAACTCGCCCATGTCCACTTCCGCCTTGAGCGCGGCGGTCTTGGGGATGACGCGGTTATAGTCGATGTATTCGCCGTTGAGCAGGTTGGCGTAAAGCACGGTCTCGCCGTTTTCCACCTTTACGGAGGACTTGTTGAAGCTGATCTTCGCGGGCTTTTCCTCGTCCTCGCCCATGAGCTTGGCGATCTCCTCCAGCGCCCTGACGGGGATGACCGCCTTGGCGGCAAGCGCGGTGTCGCTTATCAGCTCGCTGCGCATGGCCATGCGGTAGCCGTCCAGGCCCACCAGGTCCGCCCTGCCGTTCTGGATGTGCAGGTAGCCGCCGGTGAGGATGAGGCGCTGGTCCTCCTGGGGCACGGTGAAGGCCACCTTGGAGATCATGTCCTTGAGCAGGGGCTGGGGCAGGGTGAGGCTGCTGTCGTAGCCCTCCTCCGCGGGCAGGGGATACTCGTCCGCGGGCATGGCGGACAGGTTGATCTTTACGTTGCCGGCGGTGAAGCTCATCACGTACTTGTCCGACAGGGAGCACTTGACCTCGCCTTCGGGCAGCTTGCGGGCGACTTCGCTTAAAAGGCGGCCCGGCAGCAGGCACACGCCGTCGGTGACTATGGTGGCGGGCACGGTGGTAAAGGACGCCATGGCGCCGTCCGCGGCGGCGATGGTCAGGCCCTTCTCGTCCGCGTCTACGTACACTTTTTCCAGTATTTCCATGGGCGTGCGGGCGGCCAGGCAGCGGATGGAGGTCATTACCGCGCTTACCAGGTCCTTCGTCTGACAGGAGAAGATCATAGCTGTGGTCCTTTCTATTGTTCAGCTTTTAGCTGTTGTATGTTGGATGTTAGCTGTTAGCTGTTAGCTTTTAGCTGTGAGAAGCGGCTGCGGCGCGTCATTGGTCATTGGTCGTTGGTCGTTGGTCGTCGCCGTAGGGCGACAAAGTTGCTTCGCTTCCGCAGACGGACTGCTGAGCGCGCTTAACGCGGCTTTTTGACGCGTCGGTGGTCGGCGGTCATTTGGTTAGTGCGTCATCGCGAGGCTCGAGCGGCAATGAATATGCGTCCGGTGGACGCATAGAACCGCGAGAGGCCATTAAGCTAGGCCCGAAGGGCTTGACGTGGCGATCCGTCCTTTTCTAAGGGGTTACGGATTGCCGCGCGGTCTTTGACCGCTCGCAATGACGCGGGAAGGGTGCGGCTTACGCGGACGGTTTTATGGCAATGACGCTTCGGCGGAAGCGGTTACTGAACGCTCGGTTTCGTTCTTTCGTTCTTTCGTTCTTTCGTTCTTTCGTTCTTTCGCTTCCTCGCCTGCGTTTCTTCCGCCTGACGGGCATGCGGCTCAGTGTTGTTGGTATTATTATTC
The DNA here is from genome assembly GCA_024683475.1 of Clostridiales bacterium. Taxonomy (GTDB): domain Bacteria; phylum Bacillota; class Clostridia; order Christensenellales; family Aristaeellaceae; genus RUG14130. Next base: position 4,964 of record JAIKYG010000086.1, read on the forward strand.
AATATAATAATTATCGTCGTAGTATTAGAGCCGCCGGATCATGTGGAAAACCCGAAAAGCGCCGAGGAACGTTGACTTTTGCGCGTGGAAAACGTCTGTGGATAAGCGGGGACAGGGTGTGGAGTTATAGCTGTTAGCTTTTAGCTGTTAGAAGCGCCTGCGGCGCGTCGTTGGTCATTGGTCGTTGGTCAAAAGTCGTCTGCGCTTACGCTTGACAAAGTTTGTCCGCTGACGCGACCGGACTGTCCTGCGCGCTTAATGCGGCGTTTCGTGATCCGTCCTTTATTTTGATGGGATACGGATTGCCACGTCAAGCCCTGCGGGCTTTCCTCGCAATGACGCATAAAACGTATTGCGTACCGAAAACCGTACTATTTCCGTACTGCTCTTATCCGCAGGACCGGCTGCGCCGGTTCGAGGAATAAAAATCACGGAGCGCAGCCTGCCGCGCGGGAGGGATTTTTATTTCCTTGCGGGATTTACGCTCGGAAACCCCGCAGGGTTTCAGGAAATCCCGTTTCTTAATTGTTTCGGGCGTTTACCAAACGCCTGAAACAATCATCAGATTGAAATAAATCCCTGATTTATTTCAATCTTTGCTTTAGCTCTTCCGCCGCCTGGCTGAAGTCGCGGCTGTCGCGTATCATCTCTTCCGCCTTTTTGAGCGAGTGCATGACCGTGGTGTGGTCGCGCCCGAACTCCTCGCCCAGGCGGGTGGTGGACAGGTAGCAGATCTCGCGGCTCAAGTAGATCGCCATCTGGCGGGGCACGGTGACCTCGCGGGAGCGCTTGCCGGAGAGTATGTCAGAGCTCCTTACGCCGAAATACGCCGCCACTTCGTCGATTATCCTGCGGGCGGAGATGGGCGCGCTGGTGTGCTCGTGGGCGAAGTCCTTTATTGCCTGTTTGGCTATGGACACGGTTATCAGGGGCGATTTTTCCACGCTCGCCAGCAGCTGGCAGTTGCTAAGCGCGCCCTCCAGCTCCCTGATGTTGCTGTCCACCCTTTCGGCGATCAGGTTCAGCGCCTCCATCTCGCAGGGGATGTTGGCGTTCTGGCACTTTAAGGAGAGGATGGCGAGCCGGGTCTCGAAGTCCGGGCGGGAGATGTCCGCCACCACGCCGCTTTTGAAGCGGGAGCGCATGCGCTCCTCCAGGGCGGAGATTTCGTCCGGCGGACGGTCGGAGGTGATAACTATCTGCTTTTCGGCGAGGTAGAGCTCGTTGAAGGTGTTGAAAAACTCCACCTGGGTGGCCACGCGGTTGGCCAGGAACTGCACGTCGTCCACGAACAGCACGTCCACCCGGCGCATGCGCGCTTTGAACTCCCCGGTGCGCTTTTCGCGGATGGCGTCCACCACTTCGTTGGTGAACTTTTCGCTGTTGGAGAACTCGATCACGCAGTCGGGCAGGTTGTTGCGGATGGAGTTGGCGATGGCGGTGATCAGGTGGGTCTTGCCCAACCCCGCGCCGCCGTATATGAACAGGGGGTTGTACTCCTTGCCCGGGTTTTCGCTCACTGCCAGCGCGGCGGCGTATGCCAAGCGGTTGGAGGCGCCCACGATGAAGTTTTCGAAGGTGTAGTGGGGGTTAAGGTTGTTTTCCCTGACCTTGGTGATGATTATCTCCGCCTCTGAGGGGGTGACCACCGCCACGTCATCGAACTCCATGCCGAAATACGCCGTGGCGGACAGAAGCAGCGTCTGCCCGTATATCTTCTGCACGTGCTGGGCGGTGAACTGGTCGGGATGGGTGAATATGAGCAGGCTCTTCTCAGCGGAATACACCGTGAGATTCTTGAACCAGTAATATTTGGCTTCGCCCAGCTGTTCCCGAAGGGCCATCTGCATGCTTTCCCAGCAGTGCCGCGCCCGGTTTATGTCCATTTTTTCCCCAACGCCCCTTTTGCACGTGTATGTTGTGGATTATACTGATAATTATAGCATATTCGGGAGGATTTGTATAGTATGTCCTGTGGAAAACTTGTGTACATATTGATTGAAATGAATCGGGGATTCATTTCAATCAGAGATTTCCGCCCCGTTTTTGATAAAAACGCGGCGGAAAGAGGGAACGCTTTTTGCTGAAAATCTGCGGATTATCCGAGCGCAAAAACCGCAAGGAAATAAAAAATCCCTCCCGCGCGGCAGGCTGCGCTCCGTGATTTTTATTCCTCAGCCCGGCAAAGCCGGTCCTGCGGATAAGAGCAGAACGGAAATAGTACGGTTTTCGGTACGCAATATGGTTTATGCGTCATTGCGAGCCGACTTCGTCGGCGTGGCAATCCGTTCTTTTTATGACTGGGTACGGATCGCCACGGCATTCCGCTGTTGCGGAAGCCTCGCGATGACGCTTCTGCGGAAGCGGATCACGAAACGCCGCATTAAGCGCGCAGGACAGTCTGGTCGCGTCAGCGGACAAACTTTGTCAAGCGTAAGCGCAGACGACTTTTGACCAATGACCAATGACCATCAGCTGACGACGCGGCGAAGCCGCTCTGACAGCTCACAGCTAACAGCTGACAGCTCCCCTACTCCCCCACCGTCATCAGGTACGCCGAGCTTTCCGTGCCCAGGCGCAGGGGCAGGTAGCGGGTGCCGGCTCCGGGGCTCAGGAGCATCCTGTAGCCGCTTTTGTCGGAATAGATCCCGTATTTGTCCGTGCTCTCGTACAGCTTTTTGAGCTCCGTCCGGTCCAGCAGCGGCTCGCCCGCCAGCTTTATCTGGCCGTCAAATGTGCCGCCGGACAGGAAAAAGTAATTGCTCTGCCCGCCGCCGCGGTCGTTCGCCGCGATCGCCGCCTGGTTGTAGTATGAGGGCGAGGAGAACATCACCAGCATGGGTCCGCTGCCCGTGTTGCCCAGCCTCAGGGAGTTGGTGGACGCCGCCATCTGGGGCGAAAAGCCGAATATATTGAGCGTGCCGCCCCGCACGGTGGCGCGGGCGTAGCCGCCCAGGTAGGTGACAGGACCATCCATCTCTTCGCTCGCGGGCGCGGGCTCGCGTTCGGAGAGCGTGGCGTATATGCCGCCCGGCAGGTCCAGCTCCTTAAGCCGCTCGCTTAAGCGCAGGCGAGCTTTGGAAAGCTTTTCGTCCAGCTCTTCCCGGGTGTAAATGCCCGTTATCAGCGCGATCTCGTCCGCGAGGGAGGGCGCGGAGATGCCGTTTAACATAAGCACGTCCGCGCCTTCGCGGCACACGCGCCTGATCATGCGGAACGCCCGGTCCGCCCCCCAGGCGGAGGAGATGTTTAGGTCGCTTATGTACGCGACCTTGAACATGCCCGTGCCTTTGAAGGGCACGGTGCCGTATTTAAGGCGCAGCGTGCGCGCGCTGACCACGGAATACAGCGTCAGCGATGTGAAGGCGATCAGCAGGATCAGTATGATGATGCGGGAGAGTTTGTGTTTTTTCATGGCTGGATGTTATGGCGGCAAAGCCGCCGTCATTGGTCGTTGGTCAATGGTCATTGGTCATTGGTCGTCGCAATGGTCATTGCGACAAAGTTGCTTCGCTTCCGCGGACGGACAGTTAGCAACGGTGTCGTCAGCCGTTTGCGCCAGCGGACAAACTTTGTTCGCAAAGAGAACGACCAATGACCAATGACCACGGACGGTCGGCGGGTCAGCCGACCCGTGACGGCAGCGCGTCGCCGCAATGACGCTTTATTCCTTCGCGCCGCGCTTGCCTGCGGGGATACGGATTGCCACGTCAAGCCCTGCGGGCTTTCCTCGCAATGACGCGGACGGACAGTTAGCAACGGTGTCATAAGTCGTTTGCGCCAGCGGACAAACTTTGTTCGCGAAGCGAACGACCAATGACCAATGACCACGGACGGTCGGCGGGTCAGCCGACCCGTGACGGCAGCGCGTTGCGCTGCCTCTCCGGCTATTATACCCCATCCCTCCCGCAAAATCAAATAGACCTTGAACATACGCTTTTTTTGCGGTATAATAAAGGGTAAACTTTTTTCTGAAGGAGATTTCCCCATGGAGCTTTCCCGGGGCATAAACCGCTCCCACGCGCTGCTGGTAAGCATACTCATCTGCCTGGCGGCGTTTTTCGCCGCGCTGCTGGCGAGAAACGGCCAGTCCGTGCCGCTCAGGAGCGCCATACGCCTTAACGCGTCCAGCCTGAGCGACGTGCAGGTGCAGGGGGATCACGTGTATTATCTCGAGGGCGGTTCGCTCCACTGCGTGAACACGAAGGGCAAGTTCGTGTGGAACGCGGGCGTGGACGCGGCGTCCAATTTCTCGGTGAACAAAAGCGGGCTCGCGGTGTGGAGCGGCACCCGCCTGACCACGATAGACATAAACACCGGCGTGCCCCTGGGCAACATCCAGCTGAGCCAGGACGTATCCTACGCCGTGATGGGCGACGTGTACTCCGCGGCGGTGATTGGCCCGGAGCACTCCTCTCAGGTGGTGCTTACCGACCGCTACGGCAACACCGTGGACACGCTCACGGACTTTGACGAAGTGCTGGTGATGGACTGCGGCTTCTTCGAGGGGCGCGAGATCTTCTGGATCATGACCCTGGACTCCACGGGCAGCGAGCCCGTGTGCCGCATATCCACCTACAAGCCCGGGCGCCGCGAGACGGGCCAGATAAACGACATGGAGCAGCTGATCTACCGGGTCATCTTCCGCTCCAACAGCATCCTCGCCGTGGGCACCCACTATATGGCCATGTACGACTATACCGGCAACGAGACCAAGAGCGCCCGCGTGAACCTGTACGGCTACTATCTCGAGGCGGCGGACGAAAACGAGGAGCCCACGCTGCTGTTCTGCCCCTCCTCCCAGACGGGGGCGGTCAAGGACGCCAGGGCGATCTTCGCCGGAAACGAATACCTGCTGCACATGCCCGTGGAGTGCCGGCGCCTGCTGGTTAAGGACCAGACCGTGTACGGCATCAGCCGCGAGTGCCTGGCGGTGACCACGCTGGGCACCGGCGACGTGGTGACCTACCTGCTGCCCATGCAGGTGAACGACGTGATAGGCATCACCACCGACAAGACCGCCGTGATCACTTCCGGCGGCGCGATATACCTTATACGGCTACCGTAAAGGGTTTGATTGAAATGCGTCTGCGACGCATTTCAATCATATTGGACGGGATTTCCGCCCCGTTTTTGATAAAAACGCGGCGGAAAAGTATTCGGAATTTTCTGAAATGCTTCGGCATTTCCGGGCGAAAATTCCGCAGGGAAAGCTTTTTTACTCTCGGACGGTAAACTGTCATTCGTAAAAAGCATCCTCGAACCGGCGCAGCCGGTCCTGCGGATAAGAGCAGAACGTGTAATGTAATGCGTCATTGCGAGACCCACGCAGTGGGTCGTGGCAATCCGTATCCCCCGTAAAATAACGGAACGGATCGCAGCGGTAGTGAATGACAGTCCAGTGGACTTCAGAACCGTGAGCGGTAGTGAATAACAGCCCGGTGGGCTGTTAGAGCCGCGAACGCCACATGGGTCGCGAGAGGCCATTAGGCTTCGCTACAGCCGCTCACTATGTTCGCGTCTTCGCAATGACGCATATGGACAGTTAGCCGCGGTGTTGTAAACCGTTTGCGTCAGCCGAGGTGATTTTGTTCGCGAAGCGAACGACCAATGACCAACGACCAACGACCAATGACCATTGACCATTGACGGCAACGCCTTGCTTTGCCTCTAACAGCTGAAAGCTGAAAGCCAAACAGTTTATGCACGAACTCGGAATAGTAAAACACGTGATACAGTCCGTATCGGACATCGCCACGGAAAACGGCATATCCCGCTTAAGCCGCGTCAAACTCAGAGTGGGAGAGGTGAGCGGCGTCATCAACGACCTTCTGGCGGACTGCTGGGAGTGGTACTGCCAAAAGAGCCCGCTCATGGACGGCTGCCGGCTGGAAACGGAAGTGCTGGAAGCCGTGACTTACTGCACCGCCTGCGAAAAGGAGTACGGGACCGTGAAATACGGGCGCACCTGCCCCTTCTGCGGTTCGGGCGAGACCTACCTCCTCCGCGGCAGCGAATGCGTGATCAAGGAGATCGAAGGGGAGTAGAGGTCCGTTGTTCGCGCACGCGCGAACGTCATTGGTCATTGGTCGATGGTCGATGGATGGGTGCGTCATTGCGAGGGCGACTTGTCGCCCGTGGCAATCCGTAACCCCATCAAATTAAAGGACGGATCGCCACGACCCACTGCGTGGGTCTCGCAATGACGCATAAAGTCAGTCGGCCGCGGTGTCATCAGCCGTTTGCGTCAGCCGCAGTAATTTTGTTCGCGAAGCGAACGACCAATGACCAATGACCAACGACCAACGCCGCGGCGCAGCCGCTCTAAAAGCTAAAAGCTAACAGCTCACAGCTCCAAAAAATACACACAGAGGATACCGCTATGTCACCAGCCTACCGCTATTTCAAGACCCTGTACCGCATAATCGAATCCCTGCTGATACGGCTGCTTCTGCAGCCGCTTAAACTGCTGCCGATAAAGCAGAACCGCGTGCTGTTCACCGCCTTCATGGAAAAGCAGTACGCCTGCAATCCCAAGTACATAAGCCGGGAGCTTAAGCGCCGCTACGGCGACAGGCTGGAGATCCTCTGGTCCTTCCGCCACCCGGAAAGGTTCCCGGACCTGGAAAAGGAGGAGGGCGTGAAGGTGATCGGCTCCTCCAACTTCAGGTATTACGTTTACGCGCTGACCAGCCGGGTGATCGTGACCAACACGCTGTTCAAGCCCACCCTTCCCCGCAGGCGGGGCACGCTGATAATCAACACCTGGCACGGGGGCGGCTCCTACAAGAAGATCCAGCAGAAGTTCTTCGACAAGATCCGCCGCGCGGGCATAAAGCTGTACATGTCCTCCTCCCGCGCGTTTACGGAGGAGACCATCCGCGGCAGCCTGAACTTCAAGGGCGAGGTCATGGAAGTGGGCATGCCCCGGAACGACATCCTCCTGAATCCCCCGTCTCAGGAAAAGATAGACGAGATCAGGGCGAAGATCGGCCTGAAGCCCGGGCAGAAGCTGTGCCTGTACGCCCCCACCTGGCAGAAGGACTGGGTTGTGCACTACAACATGCCGAACTATGATGAGACCGTGAAGGCGCTTAGCGAGCGCTTCGGCGGCGAGTGGGTGATGGGCTACCGTTCCCACCACGTGACCATGTACCTGGACCAGACCAAGGCCGCCGAGGGCGCGCTGGACCTGACCCTGTATCCCGACATGCAGGAGCTGCTGCTGGTGTGCGGCTGCCTGATCACGGACTATTCCTCCTGCATCTGGGACGCGTCGCTCACCTTCACCCCCACCTTCTTGTACTGCACCGACCTTAAGGAATACCTGAAAAAATACGAGTTCTATTCCGACATCCATACCTGGCCCTATCCCCTGGCGGAAAACATGGACGAGCTTAAGCGCAACATCGCCTGCTTCGACCAGGCGGAATACGAAAACGCCTGCCGCGCCCACCACGAAAAGCTGGGCTCCTGCGAGACCGGGCACGCAACGGAAGCGGTGTGCGACCGCATAGCGGAACTGACTAAAATGAATTAGACGGGGAAAGCTGTCAGCTTTTAGCTTTTAGCTGTCAGATGTTCGCGCAGGCGCGAACGTCATTGGTCATTTGTCAATGGTCGTCTGCGCTAACGCTTGACACAGTTTGTCCGCTTGCGCAAACGGTTTATGACACCGCAGCCGACTGTCCTTCCGCGTCATTGCGAGCCTCCGTAGGAGGCGTGGCAATCCGTAACCCCATTCCTGCCGAAGCGTCATCGCGAAGACGCGAACAAAGTGAGCGGCTGTGGCAATCCGTATCCATGTAATACAGGAACGGATTGCCACGACCCGCTTTGCGGGTCTCGCAATGACGCACTAACCCACTGACATCCCACCGCCGCCCCCCGTCCCCCGTCCCCCTTCCCCCGACCGCCGACCAATGACCAACGACCAATGACCAACGACCAATGACCAACGACCAATGACCAACGACCAATGACCAACGACCAATGACCAACGACCAATGACCGCCGACCAATGACCAACGACCAATGACCAACGACCAACGACGCGGCGGAAACGCCGCAAACGAATAAAAAGCCATGTCAGAAATCATCCTTGACCTCAACGACCCCGAGGGGCTGCTGCCCGAAGGGTGCGAAAACCAAATAAAAGCGTATCTCGCCCGGGCGCTGGGGCTTAACCAAGTGCCCCGCGCGGCGGCGTGCCTGTCTTTGGTGGACGGGCAGGAGATCCGTCGGCTGAACCGGGAGTTTCGCGCGACCGACCGGGAGACGGACGTGCTGTCCTTCCCACTGGTGCCCTTCACCCCGCAAAAGACCGCTCTTGACGCGCCGGAACTGCTTGCTTCCGCCTACGATCCCGCCTATGACGCGCCGTTTCTGGGTGACATAGTGCTGAACGTCTCCCGCGCGCGGGAGCAGGCGGAGGAGTACGGTCACAGCCTGGCAAGGGAGGTGTGCTACCTGTGCGTGCACTCGCTTATGCACCTTATTGGCTACGACCACATGACCGACGGCGACAAACGCGCGATGCGGGAAAAGGAAAAGCGGGTCATGGGGGATGAGTAACTGACAGCTAAATTCGACCACATTCATTTGGAGGTAAAAACCATGTCCGATCCCTTCCGTTCCGGCTTTGCGGCCGTGATGGGCCGCCCCAACGTGGGCAAAAGCAGCATAATCAACCGCCTGGTGGGCGAAAAGGTGTTCATCGTGTCCGACAAGGCGCAGACCACCCGCGACAAGGCGCTGGGCATCATGTCCGGCGACGGCTACCAGGTGGTGTTCGTGGACACTCCCGGTCTGCACACCCCGCGGACGCGCCTGGGCGAGTTCATGGTGCAGGCCGCCGAAAGCGCTAAGGAGGGCGTGGACCTGATCCTGTGCGTGGTGGACGCCACGTTCATCGGCAAGGGCGACAAGGAAGTCATGGAACAGCTGGGCAGGGAAAAATGCCCCAAGATACTGGTGATAAACAAGACCGACATCGCCTCCCCCGAAAAGCTGATGCCCGTGCTGGGCGAACTGGACGTGAGCAGGTTCGACCAGGTGGTCAGCGTGTCCGCGCTTAAGGGCAACAACATGGAGACGCTTAAGCGGCTCATCGTGTCCTATATGCCCGAGGGACCCAAGTATTTCCCCGAGGACATAATCACCGACCGTCCCGAAAGGGTGATGTGCGCGGAGATCATCCGCGAAAAGGCGCTGAGGAACCTAAAGGACGAGATCCCTCACGGCATAGGCGTGGAGATGCTCAAAATGGAAAAGGTCTCCGACAACATGTACGAGATCCACGCCACCGTGTACTGCGAAAAGGCCTCCCACAAGAGCGTGATAATCGGCAAACAGGGCGCCATGATAGGCAAGATAGGCCGCGACGCCCGCCTGGACATGGAAAAGCTGCTGGGCAAAAAGGTGGACCTTAAGCTCTGGGTGAAGGTGCGCGAAAACTGGCGCGACCGCAAGGACGACCTGAAGACCCTGGGGTATAACCTTGAATGAAATGAATCGGAGATCCATTTCATTCAAATGATCGTTTCCGGCGTTTGGTAAACGCCCGAAACAATTAAGGAACGGGATTTCCTGAAATGCTGCGGCATTTCCGAGCGGAAATCACGCAAGGAAAAAAAAAACCCTCCCGCGCGGCAAGCTGCGCTCCGTGATTTTTATTCCGCGGGGCGTACATGCCGCCCCTGCGGATTAGAGCAGAACGGTTGAAAATGCCAATCGGTGCGTCATTGCGAGACCCGTGCAGCGGGTCGTGACAATCCGTACTCCCATAGTAAAAAGGAACGGATCGCCACGTCGCCGCCTGCGGCTAGCTTAATGGCCTCTCGCGGTTCTATGCGTCCACCGGACGCATATTCATTGCCGCTCGAGTCTCGCGATGACGACAACGAAACTGACCACTAACCCCCCGTCCCCCCTCCGCTGACCGATTTCAAAGGGATCACGAATGAAGCGACTGGCTGTTCTGATATTTGCCCTGGCCCTCCTGCTGTGCGGCTGCGCGCCCAGGGAAGAGACCGTCCAGGTCGGAGACTGGGAATACCGCGTACTTCCGGGCGGCACTGCGGAGATCACACTTTACCGCGGCAAGAAGGAAAGCCCTTCCGTTCCTTCCCGGCTGGGCGCGCGCAGGGTGTCCTCCGTCGGGGAAAGGGCGTTTAGCGGAGGCTTCCCCATATCTTCGGTCACCCTGCCGGAGGGCGTGACAGCCATAGGCGACATCGCGTTTTTTATGTGCGGGCAGCTTGAACGGGTTTCCATGCCGGGCAGTTTGACCCATATCGGCGCCAAAGCGTTTGCCGTCTGCACAGGTCTTACTTCCTTAACACTGCCCGAAGGCGTGACATATATCGGCGACGGCGCGTTTTTGAGCTGCGACAGGCTCGCGCGGGTGACCGTCCCCGCCGGCGTGATGGAAATGGGACAAAACCCGTTCGAGAGCTGCATAATGCTTAAAGACATTTCCGTTTCGCCGGAAAACGCTTGTTTTGAGATGAAGGACGGGGTGCTGTTCGGCACGTCCGACCGCCGGCTGGTCACCTATCCCTGCGCGCTTAAGCGCGAGGAATACTCCGTACCTGCGGGGACGCGGGCAATCGGCGGCAGGGCGTTTGCGGGATGCCGCGACCTTGCCAAAGTTACCCTGCCCGAGGGGCTTACGGATATCGGTCCCGGTGCGTTTTCCGGCAGCGGGCTCAAAAGCGTGTCCCTCCCCGAAGGGATCGAAGTTATAGGCGACGAAGCGTTTTCGGACTGCTACAGCCTGACCTCCGTTACCATTCCTGACAGCGTAACGAGCATAGGCGACAACGCGTTTGCCGAATGTTGGCGCCTGAACTCCCTGACGATCCCCGAAGGCGTGACTTTTATAGGCGAGCAAGCGTTTTACAATTGCGGCGAGTGGCTTACTCTGACCGTGGAAAAGGATTCCTACGCGGAAAAGTATTGCAAGGAAAACGGGCTGAATTATCAGTATACGGATGCACTGGACTGGCTTAAGGACTAAAACGGATCGCCGCGCTTCGGAATGTCCCATCAAATAATAACGGATCGCCACGGTTTGCATAGCAAGCCTCGCAATGACGCGTGCGGGATTACGGATCGCCACGGCATTCCGCTGTCGCGGAAGCCTCGCGATGATGCGGCAAAAAGCCGCGTTAAGCGCGCTCAGCAGTCCGTTTGCGGAAGCTAAGCAACTTTGTCGCCCTATGGCGACGACCAACGACCAATGACCAATGACCGCCGACCCCTGACCAATGACCACTGACCAACGACCAACCGCTCAAATGGACCGAAACATTTCCGTCAACTGCCTGGTATTAAGGCGGGCAAATTACAAAGACTACGACCGCATGGTCACCCTGCTCACGGACGAACTGGGCCGGGTGGACGCGGTGGTGCGCGGCTGCCGCCGCCCCAAAAGCGAGCTCATCAGCGCCTCGGAGCCCTTCATGGCGGGCCAGGCGCAGCTTTACCGCGCGGGCAGCCACGTGTCCGTCACCGCCTTCCGCCCCACGGAAGCGTTTTTGCCCCTGCGCGAGGACATGGACCGCCTGACCACGGGCGCCGCGTGGCTGAGGACCCTGGAAAAGGTGACTTTGCAGGACGCGCCCCAGGGGGACATACTGCGTCTGGCGCTGGACGCGCTTTCTTACCTGAGCTATTCGGGGCTGGACATCAGGCAGGTGGACTTCATGTTCACGGTCAAATTAAGCCGGATACTCGGCATGCTGCCGGACTTTTCCCGCTGCGGCATCTGCGGGAAGACTTCGGAGGAGACGCCCCTGGGCTGGCTGCCGCTGGAGGGCTGCGTGTGCCCCGCCTGCCGCCCGGGTGCGCGGATACTGCCGGAGGGCGCGCTCAGGATACTTACCAAGGCGCCCCTGCGCCCCTTCCGCGCCGTGGAAAAGCTGACCGGGCACCCCGACCTGCCGGCGGCGGAACAGGCGGCGGAAGCGCTGCTTCAGATGAAATGACTTAAACGGCACAACGCCCGAAGCAGCGGCAGGCGCCCCTGCCCGCGTCACCCTGCGCGAATGTTCCGTAACCGCTTCCGCCTAAGCGTCATTGCGAGTGTCACAAAGTGACACGTGGCAATCCGCACCCCCGTCCGCGTCACCTGCCTCCTTCCTGCGTCATTGCGAGGAAAGCCCGCAGGGCTTGACGTGGCAATCCGTACTCCATCACACAAAGGACGGATCACCACGCTTCGGAATGTCCCATTCCTCCGCTCGCGATGCGCGAGCAGTAGTGAATGACAGTCCGGTGGACTGTCAGAGCGGCGAGCGTTCCGTAGACTGCCGACCAATGACCACGGACCAACGACCAACGTCGCGCCGCAGGCGCTTCTAAAAGCTAACAGCTAAAAATTCCGTTCCCCGCGCCGCAATTCACCCGCGAAAGGAGGAAATGTCCGTGAAAAACCTGTTTGCCGCACTCGCTGTGCTGATATTTCTTTTCGCCTTTCACGCATCGGCAGAAGACGCATGGGATTGTGATTACACGCCCCGCACCCCGGCAGAAATAAGCGGAGACTGGGAATACATCGTGCTTCCCGACGGCACAGCGGAGATAACGTACTACAATGATAGACAAGTTGATGTACTGGAGATACCATCACAGCTTGACGGGTATACAGTGACCGGAATAGGTAAAGACGCCATTTCCTGTTATTATGAGCTTACTTCCGTGACTATACCTGATAGTGTGACGGTTATAGGTGACTGGGCGTTTTGGAGCTGCTATAGTCTGATTTCCGTGAATATACCGGATAGTGTAACAGATATAGGAGAGAGAGCGTTTTCTGAATGCGAAAGCCTTGAATCTGTAACGATACCAAACAGTGTTACTGTAATAAACCAAAGCGCGTTTCTCGGCTGCGACAGTCTTGAATCTATATCGATACCTGAAAGCGTGACGGACATAGGTGACAGTGCGTTTCGGTACTGTGAAGGCTTAACTTCCGTAACTATCCCAGGCAGCGTGACGAGCATAGGCGAAAAGGCGTTTGCCAATTGCGAAAACCTTACTTCGATAACAATACCCGGCAGCGTCATGTCGATAGGCGAAAAGGCGTTTGACATGTATTTTGATCGCAGCGATCAACTCGTGTTCACCGTCGAAGCAGGCTCATACGCTGAAGAATACTGCAAAGACAACGGCTTCACATACCAATACCCCGGTGCTGACCGATAACCCCCTCTCCGCGTCAGCCATAGACCCTGAACAGGACGATATTATGCCGATACACGACCAGAACGCCCGCACGCCCGACCATTCCGGCCACAGGGCGCGGCTGAAGACCGCATACGCCCAGGGCGGGCTTGCCTCCTTCGCGCCCCACGAGGCCATGGAACTGATACTGTATTCCCTGATCCCGCGGCGGGACGTGAACTCCCTTGCCCACGCGCTGACGGACCCGTGCGGCACGCTTTGCGGGGCGCTGGATGCGGACGCGTCCGGTATGGAAGAACGCGGCCTCTCCCCCGCCTGCGCCCGAAAGCTCAAGGCGCTGGCCGCGTGCGTGGACGCGTACCGGGAATGCCGGAAAAACGCGCCCCTTCCCTCCCCGGAAAACGCCCGCGCGCTCACCCGGAAGCTGCGTACCCGCCCCTGCCCCACCGCCCTGTTTTACGGGGAGGACGGGCGCCTGGCCGCGCTGTGCCCCGTGAAGGGAGATTTGACAGGAGCGCTCTCGGAGCTTATAATCAGATATAACACCCCGCTGGTCACGCTGGCTGTGCCGGAGGGCTGCGCCCTGCCCGAAGCGGAACTTTCCCGCGTCAGACGGGCAGCGGAACTGCTGGGCGCAAGGCTGCTGATCGAAATGAATTAGAGATCCATTTCGATCATATGATCGTTTCCGGCGTTTGGTAAGCGCCCGAAACGATCAAGGAACGGGATCTCCTGAAAGCGTCTCCCGGAAGCGTCATTGTGCGCGAGCAGTAGTGAATAACAGCCCAGTGGGCTGTCAGAGCCGTGAGCGGTAGTGAATGGAAGCACAGTGTGCTTCCAGAGCCGCGAACGCCACATGGGTCGCGAGCGTTTCGTCGCCGTGGCAATCCGTAACCCCGCAGGCAAGCGCGGTACGAAGGAATAAGGCGTCATTGCGAGGCCCACGCAGTGGGTCGTGGCAATCCGTAACACGCAGGTAAGTACCGTAAATAGGAAGAAAGTGTCATTGCGAGGCTTGCTGTGCAAGCCGTGGCAATCCGTACTCCACTCCTATACCAACAGGAACGGATCGCCACGCTCCCATTCGCGTAAGCTTCTGACAGCTAAAAGCTAATAGCTAAAAGCTCCGTCCCCCGCTCCCAAAATCCTGCAGCAAAAAAGATAAGGATGTCCCGCCATGAAAAAACTCGTCTCCATCCTTCTCGCCCTCGTTCTCCTGCTCTCCCTTTCCGCCCCTGCGGAGGAGACCGTAAACAGCGGAGACTACACCTACCGTCTGCTTCCCGACGGCGCGGCGGAGATAACGGAATACAGAGGCAAAGCCAAATCGCTTGACATACCCTCCCAACTGGACGGGCACACGGTGACGAGCATAGGCGAAAGTGCGTTCATCTGGTGCAACGCGCTTACCTCGGTGACGATCCCGGAAGGCGTGACGACCATAAGCGATTACGCGTTTTCCAACTGCAGCGGTCTTACCTCGGTGATTATCCCGGACAGTGTGAAGGAAATTGGCGCGAACCCGTTCGAGGGTTGTGAAAAACTGACGGCAATAAAAGTATCTCCCGAGCACGAGTATCTGGCGGTGACAGACGGAGCGCTGGTTTTCAAACCGGACATGCGCCTGTTGTCGTTCCCGATGAACAAACAGGGGGAATACGCGATACCGCAGGGTATCCGCGAGATAGGCGAAAGCGCATTTTCCGGCTGTGACGGTCTTACCTCGGTGACCATACCGGAAAGCGTGACGAGCATAGGCGACAGCGCGTTTTACAACTGCATCGGCCTTACCTCTGTGACTATCCCTGAGGGCGTGACGAGCATAGGAGACAGGGCATTTTACAACTGTGACGGTCTTACCTCGGTGACCATACCGGAAAGCGTGACAAGCATAGGCGCCAGCACATTTTTCTGTTGCAGCAGTCTTACCTCGGTGACGGTCCCTGAGGGCGTGACGACTATAGGCGACAGCGCGTTTACCCACTGCAGCAGCCTTACCTCGGTGACGATCCCAAGCAGCGTGACGAGCATAGGCAACGGCGCGTTTTCCTTATGCAGCGGTCTTACCTCGGTGACGATCCCAAGCAGCGTCACGAGCATAGGCTTCATGGCGTTTTCCCACTGCAGCGGCCTTACCTCGGTGACTATCCAGGAGGGCGTGACAAGCATAGGCGACGGGGCGTTTTTCAGCTGCGACGGTCTTATCTCGGTGACTATCCCAAGCAGCGTGACAAGCATAGGAAACATTGCGTTTTCCAAATGCAGCGGCCTTACCTCGGTGACCATCCCGGAAGGCGTTACAAGCATAGGCGAAGGCGCGTTTGCCGAATGCGCCGATGAGCTTACGCTGACCGTTCAAAGGGATTCCTGCGCGGTCGATTACTGCAGGGAAAACGAGCTGAATTATACCTACCCTGACTCGCTGGACTGGCTGAAGGATTAGACCTGCGCTCGTCTGTCCGCCGGCTCAGCCCCCTCTCCCCCGCATACTACATCCAAAGGAGAAAACCATGAACATCTCGATCGCTATTGACGGACCCTGCGGCGCGGGCAAAAGCTCGGTCGCCCTGGCTGTGGCCGAACGCCTGGGCGGACATTATCTGGACACCGGCGCCATGTACCGCGCGGTGGGCCTGTACATGCTTTCCCTGGGCATAGAGCCTTCCGACGCCGAAAAGGTGCCCGAAGCGCTCAAAAACTGCCTGGTGGACGTAAGTTACGACGAAGAGAACCGCCAGCACACGCTGCTCAACGGAAAAGACGTGTCCGGCGATATCCGCACTCCCGAGGTGTCCATGGCCGCTTCCGCCGTGGGCACGGTGAAGGCGGTGCGCGTCGCCCTGGTGGCGCGGCAGAGGGAACTGGCCGGGCGCATGTTCCTGGTGTGCGACGGGCGGGACATCGGCACCTGCGTGATCCCGGACGCGCTGCTCAAGATCTACCTTACCGCCGCCGCGGAGGAGCGCGCACGCCGCCGCCTCGCCCAGATGAACGACCCGGACGTCACCTTCGAACAGGTGCTTTCCGACGTGAACAAGCGGGATTACAACGACATGCACCGGGCGGAAAGCCCCCTGACCCAGGCGGAGGACGCCGTGGTGGTGGACACCACGCACATGGACTTCGACCAGGTGGTGGACGAAGTCACCCGCCTGTACCGCGAAAGGCGTGCCGCCATTGATTGAAATGCCTCTGCGACGCATTTCGATCATATATTTCCGCCACGTTTTTGATAAAAACGCGGCGGAAAGAGGGAACGCTTTTTGCTGAGGGGCTTAGACTGTTTTGGATGCGTCATTGCGAGGAAAGCCCGCAGGGCTTGACGTGGCAATCCGTACTCTGTCCAATGAGGAACGGATCGCCACACTCGAACACTTCAACGAACGCTCATGGCTCTTTGCGTCCACTGGACGCAAATTCACTCCCATTTGCGCACTCGCGATGACGCGAAAGAGAAATACAGACGGCACAATCGCCCCATCCCGATAACGCGAAAAACGCCGTCACAAATACCGCTCCATCCCGATGACCCGACAACAGAAGGAAACACATCATGCTCTCACACATCAAAGGCATACTTACCGACAAGACGTCCTCCCTGGCCGTGATAGAGGCGGGGGGCGTGGGGTTTGAGATCAACGTCTCCCCCTCCACACTGTCCGCCCTGCCCCAGACGGGCCAGGAGGCCACGCTGTACACCTATATGTCCGTCCGGGAGGACGCCATGGAGCTGTTCGGCTTCGTGTCCCGCGAGGAGAAGCGCATGTTCATGAAGCTGATCTCCGTAAGCGGCATCGGCCCCAAGACGGCCATGGGCGTGCTGGGCGTGATCAGCCCCCAGGACCTGTCCGTCGCCATCGTCACCGGGGACGCGTCCCGCCTGGCAAAGGCGCCTGGCATAGGCAAGAAGACCGCCCAGCGGCTGATACTGGAGCTTAAGGAGAAGGTGAGCGAAAACGACCTGATCTCCTCCCCCGGCGCGCCCGTGTTCGTGCCCAAGGCGCAGTCCGCCCAGAGCGAGGCCATAGAGGCGCTGATGGCGCTGGGCTACACCTCCTCCGAGGCGGCGGGCGCCGTGGGCCGCACCGACCCGAGCCTGAACAACGTGAACGACATCATCATGCAGGCGCTGAGAAGTTTGGGCAACTGATCGAAATGCCTCTGCGATGCATCTCGATCAAAAGGAACGCTTTTTCCTGCGGGGCTTAGACAGTTTATTACCGACGCGTCATTGCGAGCCTGCCTATGGCAGGCGTGGCAATCCGTATCCGCCCCGCACGAAAAAGGCACGGGATTTCCTGAAACCCTGCGGGGTTTCCGAGCGGAAATCCCGCAAGGAAAGAATTTTCGTTACGGACGGCAAGCTGTCCTTCGCGAAAATTCATCCTCAGACCGGCAAAGCCGGTCTTGCGGATAAGAGCAGAACGGTTGGAATACTTTGATGCGTCATTGCGAGCGGTCAAAGACCGCGTGGCAATCCGTAACCCTTTCAAATTAAGGACGGATCGCCACGTCGGCGCTATGCGCCTTCCTCGCGATGACGCACTAACCAAACGACTAATGCACCCCGACGCGCCGGACAGTCCGCCTTCGTCAGCCTCTCAAAGCTAAAAGCTGATAGCCGCCCCCCGCGGGCGCACAAAATACGCTGAAAGAACAATAGGAAACAAATGATACCGTTATACGTCTCCAACGGCGCGTACCTGACGCGCCTGAACGGCAGGGATTACCGCCTGATCCCGTCTGTTGCCCCCCGGCTGCGCGCCGACGGGGGCGAATTTCTGATGTACGAAAGCTGGGACGGCGAGATCGACTTTATCCGCCGCCTGCTCAGGGAAAGCGGGCTCTCCTTCCCAGTGACCCACGCGGACAAGATAATCGGCGACATCCTCGCAGAACAGGGCAGCGCGGGCAAGGACGAAGCCGTAAAGACCTTCCGCCGCGACCTGGACACCGCGCTTTTCCTGGGCTCAAAAAAGATGGTGTGCCACCTGTGGAACGGCCCCTGCTCCGACCGCAGCTTTGAAGAGACGCTGCCGATATATGCAATATTGCACAATATGGCGAAGGACAGCGGCGTCGTCCTGACCATGGAGAACGTGACCTGCGTGAGCAACCTGGCGCTGGACCACCTGGTGAGCGCAGCGGAATACATTCCTGACGCGCGCTTCACTTACGACACCAAAATGGCGTTACTGCACGGGGAAAACGCGCTGCTTGCCACGGATAAGTACCGCTTTTTGTTGGAAAAGGGCTATATCACCCATCTGCACCTGAACGATTCCAGCCTCAACATGCCCATGGCGGGGCGGCTGCCCATAATGCACATAGGCGACGGAGAGGTGGACTTCGGCGCGTTCTTCCGCCTGCTCAGGGAGTGCAATTTTGCAGGCACGGCCACCGTGGAGAGCACCTCCCTCTTCCCCGACGGGCAGATAAACCTGGACAAGCTCAACCGCTCGCTGGACGCGGTCAGGCGCGGGCTAAAGTATGTGAGCGGCGAAACGGAGGCGTATACCGAATGAACGGGGAACTGCTTTCCCGGGCGAAGGAACTGTTTACCCCCGCGAACCTGCTGACCGCTTTGGTGTTCGTTATTTCCATGGTCTTTGCGGTCATCCTGAGCTGCCGCCTTGGCACGAACAAGGGCAAAAAGGGCGCTTCCGCCACGGTGACGGCGTATCTGAGGCCCGGCAGCGTGTACCGCGAAGGAGAGGGCAAATACGGCGGACCGGCGGATCACATAGACGCGAAGTACGATTACAGGGTAGACGGCAAAAGCTACGTGTACCGCTTCCGCGCCCGTCAGGTGCCCCCCGGCAGTGTGACCCTGTGCTATAAAAACGACCCGAAACGCGCGTGGCGTCCGGGCGAACGCAGCTTTATCAGGAGCTGCGCGCAGGTCGCCCTGCTGCTGCTTCCCTTCGCGCTGACGGCGCTGGCGGGGATCATCCTGGGAGCGGGAAAAGCGGGATAGCCGCCGGGCGCTTTCGCGGAAGATACAAAATCAGGGCGCCGCAGGGCAGACCGCCATTATATTTTTCGGGGGAAACATATGCGGGAACTGACCGACGATCCTTTTTATGAACTGATCGGAAAATATGACAGATGCCTGATCGACTACTGCCTGATAAAGGACGCTACGCCGTATCAGGGGTACCGCTCGCACAAGGATGCCGTGCTCTTCGCCATGCTCAAGGTGATCGAACGGTATATCGAAGAGCAGCTTGCCTCCGAGGTCGGCTTCTCCGGGAAAGCGCGGGAGGAGCCCTTCCCCTGGAATCTGGATATGGGCAAAGCGTGGGCACACAGGATCGATCCCGCGGCGCTGCTGCATATCCCCGGGATACTGCGCACCGACCGCACAGGCCAGAGGTTTTACGACTGCGGCTGGCCGGACGCCATGAAAGGCGAGCAGATCCCCTACTGGTACGCGTTCTGGGAGACGCCGCACACCTCTGAATACGGGCCGGACGAGTTCATCAGCGTCAACTCCGCGCTGTTCCCGGAAGGCACGGACGAGCTTGAGGTATACGAGTGGAGCACCGACTGGTCCAACTATTTTGACGACGGGCACGAATGGTGGGGCACGGCGTGCTGGAGCGTATATGACAGGCGCATGGACAGGTACGCCGTGATAATGGCGTCCGTTACGGACTGAGACTTTGACGCGGCGTCCCCAAAGGAGGCAAAGTGGAGCAAAACGACAGGGATTTCTGGGACGCGCTGGACCGCCTGGTGGACGCTTCCGAGATAGTGATCGACCGCCCGAAAGGATCCGCCCACCCGAAATTCCCGGATTTCATATACCGGGTCGACTACGGATACCTGAAAAACACCTCCTCCCCCGACGGCGCGGGGATAGACGTTTGGGTCGGAAGCGGCGAAAAGCGGGTCGACGCGGTCATCTGCACGGTCGATCTCATGAAGCGGGATTCGGAAATCAAGATACTGATCGGGTGCACCGAAAAAGAGAAAGAAGAAGTTTACCGCACGCACAACGGGTCCCCGTTCATGAAAGGCATCCTGATACGCCGTTGAGCAACGCGAGTCTGGCATATGATTTAACCAAATCTTAACACAAAGTGGACTCTACTTGCCTTTTTGGACTTATTTTAGTGCTATAATAGTATCATCAAAAAACAGGGAAACGAACACGGGCAAAGCACCGCGACCGATACGGCCGCGGTTTTTGTATGCCCGTTTTTTATACATGTATAAAACGAAAGGAGAGCGTATGAGGACACCGGACATTTCAAAACTCTGCCGCGGGCTGCTGGCGGGAGACAGCCTGGAGGCGCTGGACGCGGAGGGTCCCCGCAGGGGCGAGAGCGTGGCGAAGGTGATAGGCGAAAAGCTGTGCGGCATGGCCATGCAGGGGGACCTGAAGGCGCTGAACCTGCTGATGGAGCTGGCGGGGCTGAAAGCGGGCGAAAAGGGCGAAAACCACGCCAAAACCGCGCCCCAGACCGTGATAATCCAGGATTATCCGGCCTGAGCGCAAAAATGTTTCACGTGAAACATTTTGCGGGTCGGTCATTTGCGGCGGCAAATACATCCGCCGCGTCCGAAGTCATTTGTCATTGGTCGCCGCCCGAAGGCGGCAAAAAACTGCCGGGCTGACGCACTAATCAATGACTAACGACCAATGAGCAATGACCAACGACCAACGACCAACGACCGAAAAACCGTGAAAGGATCGTCATGAACATATATGACTTATTTGCTCCAGTATACGCCGACGTATACGAGGATATCAAACACGCCCGGGTGAAGGAATACTTTATCAAGGGCGGGCGGGGCTCCGGCAAAAGCACCTTCGCATCCCTCTGCGCGGTGATGGCGGTTTTGAGGGACAAAAGCGCCAACGTGCTGGTGCTGCGCAGGTATATGTCCACCCTGCGGGATTCGGTGCTGCCCCAGCTGGTCAGGGAGGCGGACATGCTGGGGGTGGGCGCCCTTTTCGAGGTCCGGCTCTCCCTGCCCTGCCTTATCTACAGACCTACGGGCCAAAAGATCCTTTTGCGCGGCGCGGACGATCCCATGACGACCTCTTCCGGCGGACGGCAACTGACCGGGAACCGACACGCCGCAGGCGTTCCAACAGCTATAAGCTAACAGCTAATGGCTGATAGCTCACTTCACCACCGGTAAACCGCGCATGCTTCGTGTTTGAATACGAAAAAGGAGAAGACATATGATACAACGACCCAGATCCCTGCTCCGGGGCACCGAGCCTACGCCCGGGCTGCTCAGGGGCGTGATAGACGAGTTCCGGCGGGGGCACGAGCGGTTTTCCCGCCTTAAACAGTACTACCTGGCGGAAAACGACATCCTGTCCCGCGCGGCGTGCCCTGCCCTGCCGAATGTGCGCCTGCCCCACGCGTTTGCCAGGTACATCGTCACCGTCGCCACGGGTTACCTGGTGGGCGAAAGCGTGGGCTACCGCGCCCGGGAGGAGGATGCCGACGCGTTGGACCGGGTGCTGCAGGCGTACAAACGCATGAACGCTCCCGCCGTGGACGTGGAAAACGCGCGCAACGCCTCCATATACGGGCGCGGCGTGGAGATCGTGACCTCTCTGCCCGGGGAAAGGCTGCTCCGCAGTTTCGCCCTGTCGCCGGAGAGCGCCTTCGTGGTGTACGACGACACGCCCGCCTGCCAGCCCCTGTTCGGGGTGTATTTGAGCCGCGCCGCGAAGGAGGACGGTTCGCCGGGTCCCCTGTCCGCCCGGGTGTACACGAGCAAGACCGCCTCCCGCTGGGAACTTAAGGGGAAGGGCTTCGAGATAATGGAGTCCGTCCCCCATTTTTTTGAGCGCGTGCCCATGGTGGAATACTGGAACGACGAGCACGAGAATGGGGATTTCGAGTGGGTGCTGCCGCTGATCGACGCTTACGACCTGCTGCAGTCCGACCGTGTGAACGACAAGCAGCAGGCGGCGGAAAAACTGCTGGTGCTTACGGGCTGCGCGCTGGACACGGACGAACAGGGGCGTCCGCCCTGGCTGCAGCTCAGGATGGACAAGGCGCTGTGCCTGCCCGACGGTGACGCGAAAGCGGAATATTTGAGCGGGCACATGGACGAAAACGGCAACGAGATACTCAAGGAGTCGCTCTCGCGGGACATCCAAAAGCTGTCCCTGGTGCCCGACCTGTCCGAAAAGAGCTTCGCGGGGAATTTAAGCGGCATCGCGCTCAAATACCGCCTGCTGAGGCTGGAGCAGCTGTGCTTCGTGAAGCAGCAGTGGTTCACCGAGGGGCTCAAAACGCGCTTAAAGCTGTTCGCCCGGGCGCTGCAAGTGTGGGACGGGGTGACGTTCGACGCGGGAAACGTGGAAGTCTCATTTACCCGCAGCCTGCCGGAAAACCTGAACGACACCGCCGAGCTCATAAAAGCCGCGTCCCAGGCGGGCGCCATGTCCACCCGCACCATGGTCGAGACCCTGCACAGGACCGCCGACTGGGACGAGAAGGAAGTGGAAAGTGAGTCGGAAAGGATACAGAGCGAGACGGCAGACGACGAATCAGCCGCAGAAAAAGGAGGAAAACATGAACGAAGAACTTGACAACGTTACCGAAGAAAAGACCACCCGTGAGGAACTGGACCGCCTGAAGGCGGAGATCAAAGCGCGCAGGCTGCTTTCAGACAGCGATCTGGGCGAAGAGGCGCTAAAACTCTTGGACGTATCCCGCCCCGACGCGCTGGAAGCGCAGGTGAACGCGCTCAAAACGCTGATAAATAAGGAGGCGACCCGCCTGTGCGAACAGCGGCTGGCGGGCATGGAGCCCTCGCCCCTCGCCGCCCCCGCGGATTACGACAGCATGACCGACAGAGAGTATTATCTGCTCACAAAACACTGAAAAGCAGGCTATAGTGGCTTTTCACATCTGCTTTTACCTTTCGAACGAGGGCCTAAGCGTGTTGGAAAACGCCGCGGGGCTGGGCCTGCCCGTGCCGGAAAAGCTGAAAAGCGCGCTGAGCCAATTGCACGGCAGGAAGGACAAGGAATAAAAAACGCGGCAGGCATAAAGCCTGCCGTGATTTGCCGCGTTTACATATCCTTCTTCTGCCGTTCGCGCTCCATATCGGCTTTGACGGCGAGGTTCGCGGCGATGGCGCTGTTTTCCGCCGCTTCGCCCACGGCGTAAAGCCCGAGAGAACAGAGCCAGGAGCCGACACAGCCGAATATCAGCACGATGATGCCGTTCACTGCCAGCTGCGCGCTGCCCGTCCTTACCAAAGCGGACAGGATAATAAGGACCAGCCCCGTGACGACGCTTAACGCGATGCCCGTGTAACACAGAACTTTGGCTGCGGTCTTGCATTTGCTGCCGATGTTGGTGAACATTAGCGGTCCTCCTCCTTCATTTTCCTTTTGTACTCTTCCAGATAGGAATATTCCGTCTTTTCCGGGGAGGCATACGCGTTTTCCGCAATGTCGTCCCCGTCAATGCCGCCGGCGGGCGCCTTTCCGAAAGAAATATACTTCATCCAGGACACGGCGCACACGCCGCTGACGATGCTGCCAAGCAGCTTGACGAGCATGGGCAGCGCAATCGAAAATGTGACCGCGCGGGAGGACAGAAACTCGTCTATCACCCGGGCCCTTACGATGCTTTCAAGCAGGCTCAGCAGTATGCCTAAGACCACGCTCACGGCAAGCACGGGGATAAGAGGGTATATTTTCGGGTTTTTGACCGCGGCTTTGACGAAGCAGTAGATCGCCACGGGCAGACACAGACCTGTGACGTGGGCAAGGTAATTGAAACGGGCGACGAATTCCCCGACGGTGAGCTTCCCGTTATATACGCCCAGAGCGTATGCGAGATCCAGCCCCCACGTCATGAGGCTGAGCGCAAGGCAGGCCAGCCCCATGACGGTATAGGCGTTTTTTCTGCCTTTGAAACATTTTTCGATCAGTATGAGCACCAGCGCGTAAAGTCCCATTTTCAGATGTCCTTTCCAAATAAAAAAGCTGTGAACGCGGGGTATTATACCCGAGACAGGCGTTTTTTTCAACACCGCGCGGACGTTTGACGGCGAAAAAAACCGGCGGGGGAGCGTTTCCCCTGCCGGTAGTTATCTTTTATTCCCTCGACCGGATGTAATCGACCATGTCCTGCGTGGCTTTGGAAAGCACGTGGGCTTCCGGCAGCATCACGATGCGGAAGTGGTCGGGATAACGATAGTCGAAGCCGCTGCCGGGCACTATCAGTATGTGCTTTTTGTCCAGCAGGCCCATGGCGAGCTCCCTGTCGTCGGTGACCTTGAAGCGCTTGGCGTCGAACCTGGGGAACAGGTAGAACGCGACGTCGTTGGGCACGTAGGATATGCCGTCCGCCCGGTCCAGTACGTCGAACACCGCCCGGCGCTGCTTGTAGAGCCTGCCCTCGGGGGAGAGCATGTCCCTGGTGGACTGTTCGTCCTCCAGCGCCGCGGGGATCGCCAGCTGGGTCAGGGTGTTGGAGCACAGCCTTAAGGAGGCCAGGCGCTCTATGGCGTCCCTCAAGTCGTTAAGGCCGCCGTTCACGCCCCTGATCGCCATCCAGCCGCAGCGGAAGCCGCAGATGATGTGGCTCTTGGCCAGGCCGTTGAACGTGACCACGTTAAGGTCGTCCGCCAGGGCGGCGGTGGACACGTGCTGCTTGGGGGCGAACACCAGCCGGTCGTAGATCTCGTCGGAGATCACCAGAAGCCTGTGCTGCCGGGCCACTTCCAGTATCTGCTTAAGCACTTCGGTGTCGTACAGCGCGCCGGTGGGGTTGTTGGGGTTGATGAGCAAAAGCGCCTTGGTGCGGGAGGTGATCTTGCGCTTTATGTCCGCGATGTCGGGGTTCCAGTGCTGCTGTTCGTCGCAGGTGTAGAACACGGGGCGCCCGCCCGCCAGGTACACGCTGTTGGACCACAGGGAGTAGTTGGGGCAGGGGCACAGCACCTCGTCACCGGGATCGACCAGCGCCAGGCACAGCATCTCCGCCGCCTCGCTCACGCCGTTGGTGACGAATATGTCGGAGGGGGTCAGGCCTTTTATGCCCTTGCCGAGCTCGTAATCGCAGATGGCGCGGCGCGCCTCGGGCATTCCGCGGCTGTCGCAGTAGGGCACCGCGGCGTCCGGGTCCATGTAAAGGGCGTTGCGGACGCTGTCGGGCATTTCAAAGCCGAAGGAGGCGGGGTTGCCGGTGTTCAGACGCAGCACCGGTATGCCCTTCTCGCTCATTTCCAGAGCCTTGAAGTACAGCGGTCCGCGGATATCGGAATGGATGTCGTCCATGCGGCGGGAGATCGGGATCATATATTACCTCGTATGAAGCTGGATTCGGAATCTTGGATATGCCGTTTAAGGCAGGTCAGGTGAAAGAGAGGATCGCGGCCAGAGCCAGGAACGCGATCGTGACGAATATCATTATCGCGGTGTACAGGCGGATCTTGCGGTCCGGCTCCACGGGGCGTGCGCTGGCTTTGGCGGCGGCGTTCCTGCGCCGGTGGCGCCTGGAGCGCTCCTCCCCGGAAGACTGCATCTCGCGGTAGTTGAGCTCCTTTAGCACCGTGTCGCGCGAGCGGCGGCAGCGGGCGCATTCTATTTCGTCCAGGGGATTTATCCGCCCGCACACGCACCGCCAGAAGCGGTCCTGGGTCTCGGGGTAGATTATGGCGTCGTCCCCCGCGCGCTTTCTTAAGCGCTCCAGTTCCCTTCCCTGCAGGGTATGCGTCTCGCCCACGTCCACCAGGTCGCCCTTTTCCGCCTTCCAGGGCTCGGCGTCCGTGAACTCGCAGTCGGAAAAATACATTTCCAGCCGGTCCGCGAACAGGGGAGCGGAGGCGGAGAGCATCAGGCGGAAGTTGCCGCCCGGGGGTATCTCCAGGGCGTCCACCTTTACGTAGTCGTTCTGCGCCTGATCGGTGCCGTCCTTGCTCCAGCGGGCGGTGGCCCGGTAGGCGCTCAAGGTGTGGTCCGACACGTTGGACAGGTCTATATACGCCCGGGCGCGGCCCAGGTCGTCGTGCAGAAGCTCGTACCCGCGCATTTCCACGGGACAGGACAGGTCGATTATCAAGCTTTCCTCCGGTATGGGACGCTGGCGCGCTTTTTTTTGCACACCCTCCCACTTTAACATTGCGTATTGTATCACCGGAATGTTACTTCTTTATGAACATTTGGCGCCTTAATCACGCTTTAACCAAAATTGCTTGAACATGGCGGCTTTTTGTGTATAATATATAAAGCGCGCGTATGCGGCGCGTTTATTACACGTGGAGAAATGTACCTGATGAGCGAAATTCTGCGTATCAAGGGCGGGGCAAAGCTGGAAGGCACGGTGCCCATCAGCGGCTCCAAGAACGCGGCGGTGGCCATTATCCCCGCGGCGATACTGGGCGACAGCCCATCCGTGATACACAATCTTCCGGATATAGACGACGTCTACAGCTTCGTCGAGATACTGGAGTATCTGGGCGCGGAAGTGGAGTTTAATAACGGCACCATGCGGGTGGATCCCCGGAGCATAGACAAGTACGAGCTCCCGGACGAGATGGTCAACCGCATGCGCGCCAGCTATTACCTTGTGCCCACGCTCATGAACCGCCTGGGGCGGGCAGTCGTGCCCACGCCCGGCGGCTGCAATATCGGCAACCGTCCCATCGACCAGACGGTCAAGGGGCTGACTTCCTTAGGCTCGAAGGTCGACACCGCGGGCGGCGTGATCCGCGCGGAAAAGACCGATTCCTTCGGCGGAAACGACGTGTACCTGGCCATGCCCAGCGTGGGCGCCACCATAAACACCATGCTGTGCGCGGTTATGGCGCCGGGCAGGAGCACCATCCACAACGCCGCCCGCGAGCCCCACATAGTCGACACCGCCAACTTCCTTAACTCCATGGGCGCGCGCATCCGCGGCGCGGGCATGGACACCATCCGCATAGAGGGCGTAAGCAGCCTGCACGGCAGCGACGAGTACTGGGTGATCCCCGACCAGATCGAGACCGGCACGCTCATGATCGCCGCCGCCGCCACCAAGGGCGACGTGATGCTCAGCGGCACCATCCCCACCCACATGGAGAGCCTGACCGCGAAACTGCTGGAGATGGGCGTGGACGTGCAGAGCGACGACGACGTGATCCACGTTAGGTCCGTAGGCGACCACAGGATGATAGACGTGACCACCGCCGTGTATCCCGGCTTCCCCACAGACCTGCAGCAGCCCCTGACCGCGCTGATGACCGTGGGCTGGGGGCGCGGCAGCATGACCGAGACCATATTCGAGAACCGTTTCCGCTATCTGGACGAGCTCAACCGCATGGGTGCGGACGTGCGCCTCAGGAACAATTCCGCCGAGATAAACGGCGTTGAAAAGCTCTACGGCGCCCGGGTCACCGCCACCGACCTGCGCGCGGGCGCGGCGCTGGTGGTCGCGGCGCTCATGGCGGAAGGCGTGAGCGAGATCAGCGGCGTGGAGTACATAAAGCGCGGCTACGAGCATATAGACGAAAAGCTCCGCCACCTGGGCGCGAGCATCGAATACGTCGAAACTTAGCCGGATCCTTGATTAGCGGCGGCCTTATGGCCGCCGTTTCGCTGTCTTTTGAAGCAAGCCGCCGCGCCTTAAGCCGGCAAGACCGCTTTTTCTGCGTGCCGTCAGCACGCTTAGCCCGGCAGCCGCTGACTGCCGCCAAAGGCGGTCCGCCGTCCCCGCGCCGCAAGGCGGGCTCTGCGAGAGGCCGAGGACGAGCCGCAACTGATCGTCCTTTTCCAAAAATTAAAACTTCGCCGCGCGTTCCTTATTGACAAAGACTGTCCGGACGACTATAATAGTAATGTTCATGCGGCTGTGGCGGAATCGGCATACGCGCACGTTTGAGGGGCGTGTTCCGCAAGGAGTACGAGTTCAAGTCTCGTCAGCCGCACGTGCTATATCGAGCGGATCTTACAAGATCCGCTCATCTTTTTTGCGCTAAATGCGCAAAAAAGTCGGATTCCGCCACAAAAATAGGAGTACTTTGTCGTTTTGCAGACTTTTTGTACCCCTTATGTACCCCTTATGTACCCCTTATCTTGTTTCTCGACATACCCTTTTGTTTACGTTTCGTTCCGTTTACAGCCGTTCGAAAAACTGTCTATCACTCTTTGCATGGTCTCACTGCTTTTGACGTGCATTTCCTGCGATACGTGTCCATATCTATCGAGAGTAAAGGCGACAGCCGCGTGTCCGAGGTTGGCAGACAGCGTCTTTATATCACAGCCGCCCTGCAAAGACAGCACCGCGTATGTATGCCGCAAGTCATGGAAACGCATGCTGCCGAGACCCATCGAATCGACTATCTTCTTGAACGGTTTATACAGCATGTTTATGGTCAGGTGCACGCCATTTCTGTCCGTGAATACAAATTCACTGTCTTTTATGTCTATGGCTTTAAGTCTGTTCATTATTTCTGTGGCCGGTTTTATCGTGCGAGACTTACTGTTCTTGGGCTTAGTGAAACTGTATTTTCCTTTAATGAGTGTTCGTTGAAGCTGACGGTATATATGGATGGTGCCACTCTCGAAATCTATACAGTCCCATGTCAGACCCATTATTTCAGCTTCACGCATTCCGGTAAACAGCGCCACATAGTAAGCGTTTTCGTATCTGTGGCCTTTTATCTTTTCAAGAAAGACCGCGATCTCATCATTCTTGAACGGCCGCATCTCAGGAATAGCCTGTTTCGGCAATACACACTTGTCGGTAATGTTTTCCGTCAAAAGACCGAGCTTTACGGCTTTATCAAATGCTTCGTGCAGCACACCGTGTGTACACTTTACGCTTTTTGCGGAAAGCCCGTCACGGGACAGCGAATTATAAAACCTCTGTACCTGTTCAGCCGTGACCGCATCTAGGTCAAACTTACCGAGGCGCGGGATTATACGCAATTGCAGCTCCATATCATAGCGGCGCACGGTCGTTTCCTTAACCTGCAACAGCCAGTCTCTTTTCCATTCTTCCATCCAGCGTTTCACGGTGTATCCGGATTTTGCCGCCGTCCTGCTGTCAGTCGGCGGCAGTACTCTTGCAGGCGATATATTCATCTTTTCCTGTACTTCGGCTTTTGTGCGTCCGTATACGGATATCCTTTTACCGTCAACCGTTATTCTTCCTTCGTACGGCTTGCCGGGTCGTTTCCTTATGGAGCCTTTTCCCTTCGGCATTCTTTGGTTCATAGCCCACCTCGTAATGAAGAGTCGTCTCTATAATAGACGACAAAACGGGCTGAGGCAAGGGAAAACGGTACGATTTACCCCGTTTTCCTGCATTTTGTATAGGAAAAAGGGGAATTTATTTACAGACGACAGTATATAAATAGCCAAAGCAAAGCTTTTGAAGATTGGTTATTTGTAGAATTGCTTTTTATTTCTTATTGCTCGATAACAAAACATTTTCAGGCTACGAGGTTATAGATTCCTGAAGTAGTCCCTGAATGATGTTCCGTTTCCCTTCAGTCATCGGGCCGGGTTTAAAGTATTCCTTCTTCTTGTCAGCCATGCTAAAGCCTCCTGTGTTTTATTATCTTACCACAGAAGGCCTTATTGTTTCACCTA
>JAIKYG010000008.1:0-4461 GCA_024683475.1 Clostridiales bacterium
TATTCTTTCACTGTTATTGATATAATTAAATTTAATTTAATGCTGAGAGATTTGGAGAAGCGAACAGTATGGGACGTAGGTTAGGCGACCGCAAGGACGGGTATCTCGTACGCGATATTGATTCGATGCATTTCATCGTGCCCCTTTTGTATCCCAACCGCTGTGACAACGAGGCCTTTATTTCCGAGAAAATCGATCTCACGAACGCCGCTGCGTTTCTCGATAAGAAAAACGCATGCGATCCCGAATACAAGTACAATCTGTTTCAGCTGATCGTGACGGCGCTGCTTAAGTGCATAACGCTGCGACCCAAGATGAACCGCTTTATCGCCAACAAGAATATCTACCAGAGAAACGAGGTCTCCGCCGCGTTCGTGGTAAAAAAGATATTCTCCGACGAAGGCGGCGAGGCGCTCGCGTTCATCCATTCAAAGCCCTCGGATACGTTAAGCAGCGTGCACGACACGATCTTCAGAAAGGTGAGCAGCTGCCGCGGCGAGAACAAGGAGGACGCCTCCACCGCGAGCATGGACATGTTCAACAAAATGCCCCGCTTCGTTTCAAAATCGATCATCGCGTGCATACGCTTTCTCGACCGGCACGGCTGGGTGCCCCGATCCCTCATCGCCACAGACCCGTATTATTCGTCCGTCGTACTGACGAATCTGGGCTCCATAAAGCTTCATTCCGGCTATCATCATCTGACCAACTGGGGCACGAACAGCGTGTTCTGCGCGATAGGCGAACGCAAAATGCGCCCGTTCTACAACGACGACGGCACGTTCGTGATGCGCGACAGCGTGGATATCGGCCTGACCGTGGACGAACGCATAGCCGACGGATACTATTACTCCAAAACGGTAAAACTGCTTAAAAAACTGCTCGAGCAGCCGGAGCTGCTCGAGCAGCCACTGAATACGGAGGTTGAATACTGATGAGCGCAGCTAAAGCTCCCTGGGCACCCTTTATGGAAGACATCCCCCTGCATCTGGACTATTTTGACGGTTCGATGTATGAAATAGTCGCCGAAATAGCGAAAAAGTATCCCGACAACATCGCATTCGATTTTATGGGCAAGCATACCACGTACAAGCAGATGCTGGCCAACATAGAGCAGTGCGCGAAGGCGCTGCGTACCATAGGCGTACGTGAAAACGACAAAGTTACGATCGCTCTGCCCAACTGCCCGCAGGGTATATACATGCTCTACGCAGTCAATCTGATCGGCGCTATCGCAAACATGATCCATCCGCTCTCCGCCGAAAAGGAAATAGAGTTTTATCTGAACGAGTCCGAGAGCGTCACAGCGATCACGCTGGATCAGTTCTATCACAAATTCGAGCACATCCGTCAGAACACGAAGGTAGTAAACATAATAATCGCCAGCGTGAAGGACGAGCTTACGCGCCCCATACGCTACGGCTACATGATGACTGCAGGCCGCAAAATACAAAAAATCCCCGACGACGCGCCCATAATCATGTGGAAGGATTTTCTGCGCATGAGCAGACACTGCTTCTACAACTACCGCGTAAAGCGCACGAGCGACGATCCCGCGGTGATACTGTATTCTGGCGGCACCACCGGCACGACCAAGGGCATAGTGCTTACGAACAAAAACTTTAATGCCCTAAGCCAGCAGGTCGTAGCCGCGAACCCGATGTTCCGCCCAGGCGACAAAATGCTCGCGGCGATGCCCATCTTCCACGGCTTCGGTCTGGGCGTATGCGTGCACACCATGCTCGCGCAGGGCGGCAGGTGCATACTGATCCCGCGATTCACTCCCAAGAGCTACGCCAAGGACATGGTGAAATATCACTGCAATTTCATCGCGGGTGTGCCCACGCTTTACGAAGCGCTGCTAAGAATCGACAATCTCGACAAGGCGGATCTGTCCTGTCTGAAGGGCGTTTTCTCAGGCGGCGACTCGCTGTCCATAGAGCTTAAGAAAAAGCTGGACAAATGGCTGTACGATCACAAGGCCGTGATTCAGATACGCGAGGGCTACGGCACCACCGAAACCGTGACCGCGTGCTGTCTGACGCCGCCCAAAATGTTCAAGGAGGGCAGCATAGGCATACCGTTCCCGGATATGTACATAAAAATCGTAAAGCCCGGCACCGACGAGGAGCTGCCCTACAACACCACCGGCGAAATAGTGATCTCTGGCCCCACCGTGATGAAGGAATACATGAAGCATCCCGACGAGACCGCGCAGACGCTGCGCACGCACCCGGACGGACAGGCCTGGCTGTACACGGGCGACCTCGGATTCATGGACGACGAAGGCTTCGTGTACTTCAAGGGACGCGCCAAGCGCATGATAGTGACCTCAGGCTACAACGTATACCCGGCACAGCTTGAAAATATTCTCGACGCGCACGAAAAGGTGCAGATGAGCTGCATTATCGGCGTGCCCGATCCCTACAAAATAGAAAAGGTCAAGGCGTTCGTGAAGCTTGCGGCAGACGTTCCGGCAAACGAGGACACCAAAAACGAATTGTTAGAATACTGCCGCAAAAACATAGCGAAATACGCAATGCCTTACGATATCGAATTCCGCGACGATCTGCCCAAGACGCTGGTAGGCAAGGTGGCGTACAGGGTGCTCGAGGAAGAGGAAGCCGTAAAGCTGAACGCACAGAACGCTTCCGAAGCCGCCGCGGCCAAGTAACGATACGCCGTCATATTCACGTTATAAACAATCCGAGGGGCTGTTCACGACCACTCGGATTGTTTATCGAATTACGCTTAGGCGATCTCAGTTAGTCATATCCATAAGCTTGTGCAGCAGCCTGTAAAGCGTCTGCGCCTCGTCCGGCTGCATGCTTATGCATTTGCCCACGGCGAAGGGCACTTCCTTCGCCTGTTCGCGCAGGCTTCTGCCGGTGTCGGTTATGGTCACAGTCACCACGCGCTCGTCCGTTTTTGAGCGGCTGCGCGCTACGTATCCGGCGTCCTCCAGCTTTTTAAGTAACGGCGTAACCGTGCCGTTGTCCAGATACAGCAGACGGCACAGCTCCCCCACCGTGAGGGCTTCCTTCTCCCACAGCGCCATCATTACGATGTACTGCGTGTATGTAAGCCCGAGCGGCTTAAGGTACGGCGTGTAGCTGTTTACGACCCTGCGCGCGGCGGCGTACAGCGGAAAGCAGAGCTGGCTGCCGAGTCTGAGCTGCGGATAATCGTCCGGAACGGTTGTTGCTACTGTCACTTTGAGTCTCCCGCCGCGTAAGCGGCTAAGCACTTATTTGCCGTCCGGCTTTCGCTTGCGCACAGCAGGCTTAAGCCTGCGCAGACCGGACGGCAGCGGATTTATTATCTCAGATATTTCCGTTGATCCACGCGGAAATCACGGGCTCGGGCTTGAAGCCGACAGACTGGCTGACGAGCTTGCCGTTTTTCATAAGAATCAGGCAGGGCACGGAATTCACGTTGTATTTGCCCGCGAGTTCCGGCGCGTCGTCCACGTCCACGTTGTAGAAGTCGACCTTGCCGTCAAACTGCGCGCTGACCTTCTCGAGCACGGGCGCAAGCATCTTGCAGGGGCCGCACCACGTAGCGGAAAAATCCACCACCGCGACGGCGCTGTTTTTGGCTTCGTTTTCAAACTGCTGAGCGTTTATCTTTTTGACCATAGTATTCTCCTTCCGCGTTTCAGACGCGTTTTGATTTGTCGAGATAGCTTACCGCGCTGAGCGCGGCCACGTTGCCTTCTCCCGCCGCTTTTATGTACTGATACGGCGTGCCGGTTATGTCACCGCAGGCGAATATGCCGGGAATGCTCGTTTCCATTTTTCGGTTTACGCATACGTGCGCGCCCTCGGTCTCAAGCCCCGGCACGAGCTGCCCGGGCGCCACGGCCTCGCGCAGCACGAACACGCCGTCGGTTTCGTATTTTCCTTTATCGGTGCTCACTGTGCGCACGCCGTTTTCTTCCGCTATGTCGCTTACCTTTTCGCGCACGACGCGCACACCCTCCGGCAGATGCGTTTCGGCACTGTAGACGGGAATGTATATTACCTCCGCGCAGACCTCGCTCAAAAACGCAGCCTCGGCCTCCTCGCGGGGGCTGTAGCCTATGACCAGCGCGCGTTTGCCGCGGTAAAGCGGCGCGTCGCACGTAGCGCAATAGCTTACCCCGCGTCCCAGCAGCTTGTTTTCCCCGGGCAGAGGCTTGCCCGCGAGCACGCCGGTTGCAAGTATCACGCTGGACGCTTCAAGCATCTCCTCGCCTGTCTGCAGCGCGAACCAATCCCCCATCGCGTACACGGCGTTTATGCGCTTTTCGGTTATCGCGATTCCGAGGCTGTCCAGATGCTGCCCGAGTGCCTCGGCCAGCTTAGCGCCCGAGGCCTTCGGAAAGCCCGGATAATTGTTTATCTCGTGCGCCTTTGCAAGCTTTTCGCTGAGAAGCGCGCTGCCCAGCAGCAGCACTTTTTTATTGCGTATAGTCGCTGT
>JAIKYG010000009.1:0-12827 GCA_024683475.1 Clostridiales bacterium
CTCCCCGCACCAGCATATGATCCATCAGGCGTTTCATCATGGGAACGCCTTCCGCCCAGCCGTAGGCGCCGAAGATCTCGCACATGGCGCGGTTCTTCATCCTCGGCTGGATATGGCTCAGGGAAGCGGCCAGCCTTGCCAGCACATAATCGAAAAACCCGGGATCGCTCGAACCGGTCGCGGCTATCATCGAGTGGCGGTAATGAGCCAGTCCCGGAATGATCTGGTGCAGTACCACGTCAATCCCCGCCATGTCCTGACCGTCCAGAGAGCGGAAATAATGCCCGCCGCTGCATCCCAGCCGGGCATGGGCATTCATATCCTCAATGATATGCCCGATGTATTCCACGCCGTGCGCGCGGCACCACTCCCCCAGCTGGTAGCTGAAGTGTTCGCGCCAAAGCGCCGTCAGCACATCCATATACGCCTGCCTTATCTCCGACGTGCCGTCGCCCTGTTCGTACCACAGTCCCGCCAGGCGGCCTCTTGCGTCAGCACCGATCGACTCGTTCAGCCGCGCCAGGAGTTCATCCGTCCAGGGCAGCGCCAGCCCCGGCTGCCCCAGCCGCTGGTTATACATGCTCACATCGCCGGCGCTGCCTACCGTCTGACAGTTGCCGAGACTCGGTTCGTCCGAAAAAAAGCCTGCGATCGTATTGCCGAAATACCGGCTGTAATGCTCGTAATGCGGCTCATATACCGCTTCTATGAGCACTTTTACCGAATCGGCATCGATCAGATGGATGTAGTCGCGCTGCGTCGTACCGCGGCGGGTCTTGTACAGAGCCATCACGCGCCATACGCCTTCCGGCACATCCCAATAGACATACCGGCCCTTAACGGATGCCGTAAGATCGGTTGGCTCCGCGTCCAATGTCTCGTTTTCTTCCCTTCGCCGGTACGCAAACACGCCAATAAGTATGTTTTCTTCATCCGATCGGACAAGCACCGCGCTTTGTGCCGCGGGACCGACCACATCCACATGATCTTCCGCCAGCTGCCACTTGCGACGTTCGGGATACTTCTTTGTTACAAGCCCGTTGGCATATCCGGTAGGAAAGTGTTTATCGTCCAGGATCCACACTTTCATACCGCGCTTTTCTGCCTCAGAGAGCACCACATCCATATCGTCCCACCAGCTCTGTGTGCAAAAGCCCTCGTGCGGACGTGATTCCACACAGAAAGCGCGGGCGCCGCTGTCATATATCTGCCCAACCAGCTCCGGGAGTTCGTCATGATGTCCGTCATGCATCCACAGAAAAGGCAGCAGATGGTTGCCTTCCCGACCCTCCAGCACATCGCGCAGTCGTTTGTCCATTTATTCATGACCTCCGCTCATTTTTATCATATCCAATATAGTTGTTTAGCCGTACATCGTGATCCCTTCGATAGGCATCGTGCTTTGCGGTCATTTCATTTCCGCCAAATGCGCCTGCACGGCATTTCCCGCGCAGGCATCCGGCGAACTTTCATTATTTTCGGCAGTGGCGAAGCATCGGCTCACATACGCTATTATGAACCATTTCCTACGCTCCGAAAGCGTCGTCTTGGGAGGTGTCCCTTTCGCCGTAGACCAGCGGCGGGTCGAGCAGGAAGTCGAAAAGCTCCGGTCCTATGAACTCACGCGCCTGTTTTACGGTCTCGGCCTCCGCGGGCGTTTCCATCGCCTCGAAAGACGCGAATATCGGCTTGGGTTCGCCCATGTGATACTTTGCATCCGGGTCATAGCGGAACATGCCCAGGTTTAGCCCGAATTCCCTTGGGTTGTCGACAGTGGCGTGGTGGGTGAACATGTCCACGGTCTTCATGTTTCTCGCCTTCATGTATGCCAGCACGTATCCTGCCGCCGCCATGCGCTCGGTCAGCGACTGAATGGGCCCGCTTTGGGAATTGAAGCCCTGTTCGCTGAAAATTATGCGGCGGGGCGCGCCCTTGTATAAAAACGCCTCCTGGGACAGGAACGCTTCAAGCACTTCCATATTTTTGAAGGTTATCTTGGGAGTGGAAAAAGTGAAGTCGGGCGCACGGTCATGCCAGAAATCGGGCCAGCGCAGGTCTTCGGGATACGGATGGTACGCCACGTTCCAGGGGAAGTCTCCGTCTTCCCTGCAGTATTCCTCCAGCAGTTCCAGCATGCGGCGGCCGCTGTAAAAGCGTTCCTTCTGGGACGGATCGAAGTTCATGCCGCACCAGAACTGGTCCAGGGAAATGTAGACCCTGAAGTGTCTGCACCATCTCTGCCCGCACAGCCATGCCAGTCTCAGCGCCTGGGCGTACTCGCGGGTATA
This sequence comes from Clostridiales bacterium, assembly GCA_024683475.1. GTDB lineage: Bacteria > Bacillota > Clostridia > Christensenellales > Aristaeellaceae > RUG14130. The sequence goes on from JAIKYG010000009.1 coordinate 2,289, forward strand.
CTTTTCCACCGGCATTTCTCCCGCGTTGCCCCACACATACTGGCTGTTGACTTCGTTGGAAATGATGGCGCCCGCCGCGTGGCCGTACTTCCGGTCAGGGCGCGTATACCTTTCGGCCAGGAACGACACGAACGCCGCGTAATAATTCTGCCCCTCCTCGGTCACCATGTCAAAGGCGCTTATGTAGGCATTGGGGCACGCCGCGTCGTAATGGGGATGCAGGCAGGCGTCAAGCAGCGCCTTTTCGCGTGTTGACCCGAACAGGCGGGGCGAATTCAGCAGTATCATGGTTATGATGGGTGCTGCCTGCATGTTCCTGTCGATCTCTTCCACCGCGCTTTTGCGCACATGATATACCTTGCCGTTAAAGGAATAGTCCAGCGTATCCTCATTCTCAGCCGCAGCCATGAGCGCGAGCAGGTTGATGTTCATGAGCCCCTGCCCCACATGGTACTTCAGCATCATTTCCCGCGGCAGCCCCAAAGTCTTTATGTTTTCGGGCTGCGGATAGTCGCTTTCATCCGTCGAAACGCCGGGAGCGGTCACGGTAACGTAATGCACGCCTTCTGCGGGTTCTCCGCGCGCAAACACATCGTAGCGTGAAAAGATACGGTCCCTTTCGCCGTCGAAGCGCGGCAGCTCGATAGTGCCGTTCCTTATTTCAGCCTTCGTTGCCGCGAGAGTACGTCCGGGCTTTTCCGCAACGGTGGGCACGCTTTCCCTGACCCATGCGTCCCCTTCAAAATCCGCGTAAAGTATTGTTTTTTCGAGAGTGGCTTCAATATCCGTGATCCTCATTTTCAGGCCTTCCTTTCCCCGTCATTCAGCCCTGTATATGTAGGAAAAGCGTCCGTAAGGCGCGCTGTCCCCGTGCAGGTAAAAGTCCTCTATCGTCTCATTGCTGCCCGTATGATCCGCCCACTTGAACGAAAGTGTAAACCCGTCTTCCTCGATGCCCAAATACTTTCTGGGCAGGCGGATCATAAGTTCCCGCCCCGCCCTCCGGTAAGCCGCGCGGGTGTTTTTGCCGAAGCGCCAGCCTCCCAGACAGGTCTGCACGAAGGTGGTGTTCCCGTCCAGCACTATGTCGTTCACCACATAATGGAAGCCGTGCCAGGCGGGCGCGTAAGGCCTGCCCTCAACGCGGATGAGCAGCAGCATCCACTTGGTGAACATGTTGAACACTATATCTTCCCGGGTGCGGGCATAAAAGTATACGTTTTCGTCGTCGTGGGCGACCTTGAGACACTCGAACTCGTTGCGGCCCGTATTGTCCTCGTACATTCTTCCCCCGTGCCCCTCGTGTTTTCGCGGCAGGGTGCCGAAAGGCATCGCCCAGTAAGCCGGCAGCTGCTCCCACTGGCTGAACGGGCCGTTTATGTCTATGGCACACTTGCCCTGTTTAGGCGGCATAGCGGGAGAACCTTTGTACCGGCGGATATAATCGCACAGCTGCATATAATAATTGTCGAAAAACCCTCCTTTCACAGGCTCGGCATCCCGGGAATACTCTCTGTCCGCCTGGTCTATAAGCAGCACCGGGCGCGGATCGTCGCCCTGTATGCGGCCCACCGTCCATTCGTTCCAGCCGGTAAAAAACACCATTTCGGGGTCGAGCTCTATCGCTCTTTCCCACTGCTCAGCCACATTGTAGCCGTATTTGAGCGCTTCGGGAGTCTTGTCGTTTCCCGCATTGCGGTACGCCCTCCCCCTCGGAACGGGATCGCCGTAAAACGCGCCGTCGCCGAAACTGAGGTTCGGATGCTGGGCGACGCTTACGGGCACTATCTCGTTTGCGCCTTCCTCGTTTTTCCACGCCCTCTGGGGACGCTCGAAATCTATCCACGGACAGCCACCCCGTTTCATGGCTTCGGTGGGCCACTGAGGCAGGCGGAAAGTGAAAAACTCCCTTTGTTCGGGGGTGCACTCCTCCGGGTCGGCGATTATGAACGGCTTGCCTTTCCAGCGGAACCAGAGCTCGCTGAACAGGCCGGGCTTGTACAGGTCTTTCCATATCTCGTCCACGATCTCGCCGGAACGCGTGTTGGTGTAGTACGCCACCTTCGGCACGTCCCAGCCTTCCAGCCGGTACTCCTCCAGCACTTCCAACAGCGCTTTCACCTGAGGCCAGAAGGTCAGGCGGTTCGTGGTATCGAACACCAGAAAATCCACTCCCGCCTGGGTCAGCAGCTTGACGTGCCGCCTGAGCACCCATTTGTCCGTCTGGAAGTAAAACCCGAACAAAGGCTCGTCCCAGTACATTGAGCCCGTGCCCCATGCGGGGTGCCCGAGATCTTTAAGCGCCTCCGGGGTCTCGAGCATGACCTTTGATATGTTGCAGGGTTCGGGCGTGGGGGTCTTGTATGCTCCACTCGTAAGAAAATAGAAGCAGCCCACCACCCGGTCCGGCCTGAGTTTGCCCGTCTGGGGCTCTCCCGACAGCAGCCGATTCAGATCGTCCGACGCGTACAGCGCGCCGAAACTGTCGTTCTTATTCATTTTCATTTGAGGCGTCACCTGCCCGTATTCGTTTTAGCCGACACCGCAGCTACGCTAATCATATACCCGCCGCCTGCTTTTGTAAAGAGATTATGAGCAACGTTTTTATCAAAATTAGGCAATATTGCTTGACACGGTATTCTGTTTTGTTGTAATATTTACATGCAGGGAAAGAATTCCCACAAATAAAACAAGGAGGCAACCCATTTCATGAAGACCAGCATTAAGCGTATCCTGGCCCTGGCAGTGGCTCTCATGATGCTCTTCGGCGTCACTTCCGCCTTTGCGGAAGACGATTTCGCCGGCACCATCACCGTCAGCCTGTACTCTGCCAAGGGCGTGGAAGCCGCCTGGAACGCGGTAGGCAAAGCCTACATGGAGAAGCATCCCAACGTAAACGTCGTCGTCGACCTCAAGCCGCAGGACGGCTATGCCGACTGGGTAAAAGCCCAGTTCCAGAGCTATGACGACGTTCTGCCTGAGGCGGACATCGTTTACGGCAACCTGGCAGGTTCCGACCGTACCGACAAGGTAATCAACTACTTCGATTACGCCTTTGACGATGATCCTTACTACGACGGCGAATGGAACGAAGCCATCGCTTTCGACATGCAGAACAAGGACGTCATCTCCGGTATGTGGGACTGCGTGTCCGTTACCGGTGTTCAGGTGCTGTGGTTCTACAACGCCGACATCTTTGCCGAAGTAGGCGTACAGCCCCCCAAGACTTGGGACGAGTTCATCGACGTGTGCGAGAAGCTTGAAGCGGCCGGCTATCAGCCCCTGGCGGTTCCCGGAACCTTCAACTCCTTCTGGGCCAACCAGATGGGCTGGATCGCGCAGTGCTACGCCGACCAGACCACCCGCAGCCAGATCGAGATAGTTCGTGCCCATGAAGGCGACTACTGCTACGATCCCGAGATCGACGGCAAGTTCGTGTACGATCCCACCGATCCTCACAACGATGACGGCGCCAACGTGAACAACAACGGCGTGCGCTTCTGGAAAGCGTTCCTGAAGGACGGCACCATCCGCGCCGACAGCGAAGGCATGAAGACCGTATGGTCCAACTTCGCCAAAATCTTCCCGAAGTACGCCGGCGGCGAGAACTTTTACGGCACCGACGGCACCGGCGCCAAGACCCTGTTCTATCAGGGCAAAGCCGCTATCTGGCTTGACGGTTCCTGGTTCTTCGGCGACTACCTCAACACCATGGACACCATCGAGAAGGGCGAAGCCGTAACGCTGGACAACTCCGACGGCTCCACCACCTCCCTTGAAGGCCTGAAGAAGTTCGGCCTGGGCACCTTCGCTATGCCCAGCATGGAAGGCGAAGGCATCGAAGCTCCCGCCCGCACCATCGAGGTCGCTACCGGCTTCCTGTCCGCCATCAAGAAGGACATCGACCACGACGATATGGTCGTCGATTTCATGATGTTCTACTCCTCTCCCGAAGGCTACTCCACCTTCCTGAGCGCCCTGATCGAAGCCGGCGGAACTCCCGACGGTCTGCCGCTGGTAAAGGGCATCGAGCTTGAAGGCGAACTGGCCACCATGTTCTCCAACATCACCTATATCGGCAACTGCCAGAAGGGCTTCTGCCAGGCTCTGGCCCGCGGTATCGGCGATAACCAGGAGGCTCTGCGCGCCTGGTACACCTACTCCATGGATCTGCTCAACGGCAAGATCACCGTGGATGAGTGGGCCGCGCAGCATCAGGCCAACCAGACCAAGTATGCTCCCGACGTAATGGCTTCTTCCAAGATCTCCATGAACGACCTGGAGAATCCCCAGAACGAGCCTACCGGCAACTGATCCGGCTGAAACCTATCGCATAAACGCTTAACCCGTGCGCTGCGGAGAAGGCAAAACCGCTCCGCAGCGCACATTCATTAGTAAAGGAGCTGATGTGGTTGTGAGCAGGCCCGATACCTCACAAAATGAAAAACGCAGGTTCAGCCGTGCCATGCTTATCGTGTCCGCGGCGCTTGTCCTGATTTTGATCTGTTCGGTGGCGCTCAGGCTGTATACAAAGGAACAGACCAACATTTTCAGTATGGTCGAGTACGGCAAAAGCCTGCAGAACAACCGCATTCTCGTTGCCGAGGACAGCGGTACGACGTACCTCGGCACTTACCAGAACACCGTGCTGGCTTTTGACAAAGCCGGTGAGATGCTCTGGTCATATGCCATAAACGGCTCCGTAGGCGCGATGCGCTACGACGCCGAAAAGCAGTGGCTCATAATCGGTTCTCAGGACCGAAACGTGTACATCTTTGACGCGCACAGCGGCGAGTTGCTAAAAAGCTACAACGTGGGCGGCAAGGTGTACGACATGGATTACGACATTGCCGGCCGGCGCCTGCTCGTGTCAGCCAACGTGAGCGCCAGCAAGCACACCATCTACGTTCTCGACATCGATACGGGCAGCGAACTGATGAACGTATCGCTCAAGCAGAAAGCGCTGGGTGCCCGTTTCGACACCGACTATCAAAGCATCTATTACGGTGACAGCCGCGGCAGGCTCACCAAGATCGACCTGGACGGCAACACCATCGCTTCCGGCAAGGCGCGTACCGAAGTACGCTCTATAGCCGTTATCCCTGCCACCGGCGAAGTGGTGGCTATAGACGAAAAGGGCAACCTTTTAAAATATGACACAGAATTGAATCAGCTTTTCAGCGTACCTCTGGTGGGCGAAGGCAAGGCGGTAGGCGTATCCGATGACGGCCGCTGGATCGCCGCAGGCACGCGCGAAGGCGACATATATATACTGGACGGCGAAGGCAAGACCCACTTTACGGACCGGCAGACCTACGACATTTCCCAGGTGTATTTCGGCGACGACGTGAGCTATGTGGTGACGCTGTCTCCCGAATTGTTCGAGTTTTCCACTCATAAACTTGATAATATCGGCCTGATGTCCTCGCTTAACAGTCTGAGCCTTGTGCTGATCATAGTTTTCGCGTTTTTGTGCGCGGCGGCGCTCATCTCCACTTTCCCAAGCAGCAGGAGCCTGGCGGTGCGCTTTTTCAGGTCCATGTACCGCCACAGGGTAGCTTACCTGATGCTCGCCCCCTCGATGATACTCATACTCATATTCAACTATTACAACGTATTCCAGGCATTCTATTACGCCTTTACCGACTGGAGCCTCGCCACCAAGACGATGCGCGAGATTAACTTTATCGGTTTTGACAACTTCATCAAAATATTCAAAGAAGGCTACTTCCTGCTGGGTGTGAAGAACCTGCTGATAATGATGGCATGTTCCTTCCTTAAGCTCCTTACGGTGCCGCTGCTGCTTGCCGAGCTGGTGTTCGCCATGCGCACTTCCACAGGCGAGAGCAGCCGGCGCAGGTACTGGTTCCGCCTGCTGCTGGTCATGCCAATGGTCGTGCCCGGCGTCGTATCCACTCTGATGTGGAAAAACATATACGATCCCAACATCGGCGCGCTGAACAGCCTGCTTGAAACGGTGGGCTTAAGCAGCTGGAAGCGTTCATGGCTTGGCGACCCCTCCACGGCCCTCTGGGCGATAATATGCATGGGCTTCCCCTGGGTCAACAGTTTCGCTTTCCTGGTGTATTACGGCGGGCTCATCAATATCCCCGCAGATCTGTTCGAAGCGGCGAAGGTGGACGGCAGCAATCCCTGGTGGAACTTTATCCACATCCACCTTCCTCTCATATCCCCCCAGTTCAAAATGCTTATAATAACTACGTTCATAGGCACGGTGCAGGATTACGGAGGCGTGTACCTGCTCACCCAGGGCGGACCGGGCACATCGACTTACGTGCCCGGACTGGAGCTGTACTACGCGGCCACAAAGTTCGGCCAGTACGGTTACGCCTGTGCCATGGGCCTGCTTATGTTCATAGCGATACTTATAGGATCCATGATCAACCTGCGCATGAAGACGCAGGAGCTGAATTAGGAAGGGGCGCGGTGATATGGCGCAGATATCGAACATCGTTGTAAAGCAGCGCAGGCAGCGCAAGGCGCGGGCTATGTCCTTCCAGATATTCATCACGGCATTGACCATACTGTTCGTGGTGCTGGCTTTCATATCCATATTCCTTATGCTGTTCCTGTCGCTGAAAAGCCAGTCTCAGTTCTATTCCAACCTCTGGGCGATCCCCAATCCCCCGCAGTGGAAGAACTATGACGCCGCATGGAGCCAACTGTTCAGAAACATGCTGAACTCCGTTATCACCGTAACCGTGGGCACGCTGTTCATAGTGGTGCTGTCCGCGATGTCGGGCTATGTGTTCGCACGTCTGGAATTCCCGATGAAGAACTTCCTGTTCATGATGATGCTGGCGCTTATGATGGTGCCCGGCGTGCTGACCCTCACACCTTCCTACAAGCTGATACAGCGCCTGGGACTCAAAAACAGCTGGTTCGCCCTGTGGTTGCCCTGGGCTTCCGGCGGACAGGTAATGGGCATGTATCTGTGCCGCACGTTCATTTCCGCGCAGCCAGCTTCCCTGTTCGAGTCCGCGCGTATAGACGGCGCTACGGAGCTGAAAGCCTTCTTCTACATCGCCGTGCCGCTGGCAAAACCCATTCTCGCCACCCTCGTGGTCATGAACATGATAAGCCTGTACGGCGACTTCATCTGGCCGCTGCTGGTGATCGAATCCAATACCAAGCAGGTGATAAGCGTGGCGATCCAGACATACAGTTCCTCGACCGGCATGACCGACTATGGCGCCATGATAGCGGGCTTTGTGATGGCCACAGTGCCTCTGGTAGTCATGTTCTCTTTCAGCTCCAGACTCTATATCGAAGGCATCACTTCCGGCGCGGTCAAAGCGTGATCCCGTTTCCGGACAGAATTGGACGGCAGTCAACACTGCCGTCCAATGTTTTTTTATGCCGCGCGAGCGGTTTGGGGTGTACCGGATTATGATATGTATCAGAAGACACCAGACCGCACTCAACCAATACGCTTAGATCTTTCTTATTAGCATCCGCCTCTGCGGCATGATGCTTTTATTCAATGGTCTGTATGCCGTTCAGATCCAGCCAGTTTCTGATGTCCTCCCCCAGTTTGCTGCCGCCTGAATAGTGCACGGACAGCCCCGGCGCGATCACGGCCTGCGGAGCAAGTTTGGCGATCGCCGTCAGGCTCTGGCCGAAGCGTCCTCCTCCGTGCGAACAGAAGGGCAGTATGGTTTTTCCGCTGAAATCGTAGGATTCCAGGAATGTCGCTATCGGCATCGGGATGGATGCCCACCAGTTGGGATAGCCGAGCAGTATCACATCGTACTCGGCGATGCTCTCCGGCGGATCGCTTATCGCCGGGCGGGCCTGATCGTGCTGATCCTGCTGCGCCTCCATAAGAACGGTGTTATAGTTATCCGAATATGCCGGGATCGGCTCGATCACAAATATATCCGCGCCGGTCTGCCGCCGGATCTCCCGGGCGATACCCCGGGTATTCCCGCTCCAGGAGAAGTAAGCGATCAGCATTCTGCCTCCGGTCTCGGGCTTATCTGCCGCATTTACGGTAGATACCGTGCCGCTTAACGCGTTCGCCGCGCTTCGCACCGGGCGGATCCCCAGATTGAAAGAGACCATGTCCAGTTCTCCCGCCGCGCGGTAGGCGCTGCGCAGGTTCTTGCCGAAGTCGTTCCACCCTCCGCCCCGATAGACGCGGCGCGTGCCCGACGCGGCGCCGGTCGGGTCTGCTGTGTTTTCGGTATCGTACTCTCCGTACAGGTCCCAGCACCACTCATTCACGTTGCCGTGCATATTGTACAGCCCCCACGGGTTCGGTTCGAAAGAGTCGACCTCAACGGTGGTCTGGCGATAGCGGCCCGGGCGGGTTTCCAGCACGGAATCGTCAAAGTAGTTTTCTTCGATCTCGTAGGGATAATGGCCGTAGTAATTGGCTTCATCCGGCCCTGTCGAGTGAACGGTGTTGAAAGGCGTTGTCGTGCCCGCCCTGCACGCGTATTCCCATTCGGCTTCGGTGGGCAGGCGGTAACCGTCCGCGGCGCGGTCCCAGGTCACGGTCTCTCCGCTGACGGTATAGGCGGGAGTCATCCCCGCATCGGCGCTCATCGCATTGCAGAATCTGACGGCATCCAGCCAGCTTACGCTTTCCACCGGCAGGTTTTCGCCGCTGAAACTGCTGGGATCGCTGCCCGTCAGGCGTTTATATTCGGCCTGTGTGACCTCATAAGGGCTTATCCAAAAGCCGGATACGATGACCTTGTGAAGAGTCTCGTCCTCAATGCGCCAGTTTTCGCTTTCCGGACTGCCCATAAGGAACGAACCGCCGTCTATCCATACAAAGCCGTCGTCGACCTGCTTTGCTTCGCTGTCAAAAGCGGTGACCGCCGGGCTTGCGCTCGGAAAAGGCGTTTCCGGTTCGGACGCGCGGACCGATCCATCGCTGCCTGCAGCGCTCCATGGCGCCGCAGCTTCATACCCGTCGTCCCCGCTGTCCGCCGAAAATGCGACGAACAGACCCACACCAATAGCTATCGCCAGCAGGATGCAGACGAACGCGGTCAGCCTTTTGTTCGCGGGTGTCTTGCGGTTTAGGATCCCGGGCAGCTGCGCTCCGACAAACACCCAGAAGAAGGCGATCAGCAGCGCCTCCAGCAGTACAAGGGCCGCGGCTTTATCATAGTCGATGAATGCAAAAGGCACCCGGTAAAACAGGTAATCCGGATACCTGTTAAGCAGGAACAGCCACAGTCCGGCGCCGGCAGCCGGTATGGAGACCCAAAGACCTATCCGCCGGACCCGCTTGTTTTTGATCCCTTTGAGCAGTGCGGGGATATGCAGCCCCAGATGCAGCCCCATCAGCACAAAGCACCAGTGGGACAGTGTCAGGTGCAGTCTGCGCCCCAGTGAGGCGCGCATGAAGTCCGACAGGAACGGAACGGCATGAACGCTCATGTTGATTCCGCAGACGGCTGTCAGTATGAAGCAGATCACCAGCGCGGCATTTATGAATGTCTGCGTGATGCGCAGCGGAGTATACCTGCCATTAAACAGGGCGGCGATCCATTTGCGGTTCAGTATCTGATGCAGGATCATCAATGCCGTCATTGCCATGCCCGCCCACTCGTGACCGGCTTCTCCCCACACCTGATAAGACATGAGCATCAGCAGTCCCAAACCGAGCAGGATGTCTACTATGTGCTTTACTCGCTTTGCCCGCATGCTGTTTTCTCCGTTCAGGGCTCGATGCCCAGAGATATCGCCCATTGCGTCAGTTCTTCAACGGTGGCGTGCTCGGTGAACCGCTTGCCCTCCAGCCAGGTGCCCGCGCCGGCCTGCTGCTCCAGGTGCTTCATGCTGTTGCCAAGCCCCGAACTGCCCGAAGTGAAAAACACCGCCATGGTCTTGTCAGTCAGGTCGACGTTTTCGACGAAATTAGAAACAATGCGCGGCACGTCTCCCCACCAGATCGGGTAGCCGATCAGTATGGTGTCGTAGGAAGTGAGGTCCGGCAGTTCACCCGCTATGGCAGGGCGGCATGCAGGATCGTCCGTTTCGATCGAAGTGCGACTCTTTCGGTCGTTCCAGTTAAGATCGGCTTGCGTATACGGCTCTTCGGGCACTATCTCGTAAATATCCGCTCCAAGTCCTTCCGCCAGCTTTTCCGCCACTCCCCGCGTGGTGCCAGTGGCGGAGAAATACACCACGAGAATGTGGCCGGCAGGTTCAGTGCTTTCCTCAGCAGCGGCCAAAGGAATACAAACGGTCAGCAGACAGATGCTGAGCAACATGGCAAGTGTTTTTTTCATAACTTCTTCCTCCTTACTTTAACGTAGCGTATTCTTCATCTGAAACGGCTTCCAGCCATTCTGCTTTGGCGTCTTCGCCGGGCACTTCGATCGCCAGATGGCTGAACCAGCTGTCGGGCGCCGCGCCGTGCCAGTGCTTGATCCCCTTCGGGATATTCACGCAATCGCCGGGTCTCAGTTCGACGGGCTCCTTGCCCCATTTCTGATAGTATCCGCGCCCGCCGACACAGATCAGCATCTGCCCGCCGCCCTTGCTCGCGTGATGGAT
>JAIKYG010000025.1:0-3571 GCA_024683475.1 Clostridiales bacterium
TATTATATTTGTTGCTGAAAGGCACACATCCCGGGGGCGTAAAGGTTTCGACAGGGGTGCGGAAGCCGGGTAAGCGAGCCGCAGTTTGTCCGGTCTGCGTTAAAAAGGACACGTTTAAAATAAACGCTAAAAGAAACAACAATTTCGCATTCGCTGCTTAATTAGCAGTCCGCGCGTCGGCCCCGTTCACCTGCAGGCGGGTCAACCGGCGTCGAGCATGCAGGTAAACCACCCGGGAGTTTCCGGTACCGGGCGGAGCTACGGAATAGCCGCTCCCCTAGCCTGCGGACAGGCGATCGGAAAGGCGAAACACTAAAATATCCGCTGCGCTCGGAGAAAGCCTTGCGGAAGTGCTTTTGGACGTGGGTTCGACTCCCACCGCTTCCACCACACATCTGATCCGGACTCTTTATCGAAAAAGACAAAGAGTCCGGGTCTTCTTTTTTCTGAGAATCACCGAAAGTGTGATATGATTTATGGAAGATATAAAGAACAGCGCAAAGGATGAGTATCAATGACTTATACTTACCCCCCTGAGGAATATGCCCGCCAGCTTGAGGTGTACAATGAGCTCGAAAAGCTGTCCTTCTCGCCGGAGGACAGCCGTGAATACATTCTGTCAAAATTAGTAGAGCGCTCGACAAAAAAACGCGTGATGGCGGATATCGCCAACTGCTGCGTCAGGGAGTACATCGAGACCTTTGAGAAAGACCCGGAGGCGATGACTGCGGAGGACGCGGAAAAGCTCTCCGCGTTTTACAACGCGCTGCATCAGCGCGGAGTCATCGTGCCCGAAAACACGGATTACGCCATCATGCTTCGCATTCAGCAAATTCTCAAGCGCTATTATGAGCGGACCGGAGACGTGAACGAAGCTGTTTCTGCGCTCTGCCTCGCCGACTTCAACTACCTTTCGCTGTTCGCCATCCATTCCAACAGCTACGGCGAGTCGGTCTATGCTGAGGAGATCCTGAAACTGAAGGATATCTATGAGGATCTCCCGCCTTATCAGAGGATGCGGGTGCTGACGTCGTTTACACGGCTGAACCTTGTTTCAGACGGCTGCGTCAGTTCGGGCGGCTTCTCTCTTGAAAGGTGCTGGTCTATTCTGGACGCGACACGGGAACTCACGGAGAAGTCACGGTCGCTCCGGGCAGTCGAACCACCTGAAGCGTGGGAAGGGATCCCCGAAGGTTTCGAGGATATCGTGTGGCAGCATGCGATGCTCCGGGTCCTGGAAATGTTCTACCGTATAGGCGAATATGAAAAAAACCGCGGACGGGCTCTTGATCTGGCTGCGGTCAGGCCGCATCTGCAGCCTATTCTGGACGAGCTTCGTTCAGCCCGGGAAAACGGGCAACTGAAATTGAGCGGCAAAAACCTCTGCATGGGACATCTGGCAATGTTTTTATCCCAGTACTTTCTGGAAAACATGCCGTGGGAGACGTTCCTCGAGGGGCTTGATACGATCCGGCAGGAAGCGCTTTCGCTGAAAGACCAGGACAGTCTGGCAGTGCTTGCGATCATAGACAACGTTTATATGCGGTATAACTGGATGTTCAGCGGTCATGGGTCGGAGAAGATCGCGCAGCTCTGCCGCTCCCGCCTGGACGAAGCGCTCCCGAGGGTGCTCCGGTTTGCCCGGCAGATCAATAACGCCAAGTTTAACAACATTCCGCTCGATTACGTGACCGCCGCCTCCTACACGAGCCGGTTTTCCGACTTTGCCGGTACCGTTCTGGACCTGACTATCTACTCCGATAAGGCGCTTTTCATCCACACGGCAATGGTGCGCGAGATGAGCAGGGCGATCTTCGACTGGATGATCGTGCATACGCCCGAGGCGTTCGACGGAGTGGCGGGGTATGATGCTGAATATATACGCACGCATAAGGACGATATGCGCGCCTTGCTGGATGACTGCAGCATGTATCACGACCTCGGCAAGTTCTGGATGATCGACCTGACCGAGAACTCCTTGCGCCGCCTGACTGACGACGAATTCAAGATCATAAAAGAACATCCTCAGCGTTTCGAGGATGTATATGCCCATCTGGACGAGGACGACGAGCGCTTCATGTGCATACATGACTGCGCTCTGACACACCACCTCTGGCACGACGGCACGCGCGGATATCCGAACGTTCCTCAGACGAAGAACCGCCCGTTTGCTGATATCCTTGCGGTCGCGGACAGCATCGACGCGGCGACGGATTTCCTCGGCAGGCCCTACAACAGCGGCAAGACCATCGATCAGCTGATCGAGGAGTTCCGGGCAGGCGCGGGCACGCATTACGGCCCCGCGGCTTGCGATGCGCTCTCTGTGCCCGAGGTGCGGGACAAGTTGGAATATCTCATAACCGAAGGCCGCCGGGAGATCTATTACCGCATCTACGCATATAATAAGCTTTGAACATGACCGGCGTCGTGACAGTAAACACGTAAAGAAGTATATATGATACACATTAAGAAGATACAAATACCGGCGCTGCCGACCAAAGAACCGCGCCGCTTATACGTTTACCTGCCGCAGGACTACGCGCGTTCGGAGCGGCGCTACCCTGTGCTTTACATGTTCGACGGGCACAACGTCTTTTACGATTCGCACGCGACCTATGGCAAGAGCTGGGGCATGAAGCAATATCTGGCGCGCACGGAACTGCCGCTGATCGTCGTGGGGATCGAGTGCAACCACGAGGACGAAAGGCGCATGAACGAATACTCGCCCTGGGACATTGACACTCCGGACCACGGGTGCTTCGAGGGGCTCGGTAAAGTAACGATGGACTGGATGAGCGGAGCGCTCAAAGAATATATCGACAAGACCTACCGCACCCTGCCGGAGCGCGAGAATACGCTTATCGCCGGCAGTTCCATGGGCGGACTGATGGCGCTGTACGCTGCAACGCAGTACAACGGGGTTTACTCGCGGGCGGCCGCCCTTTCGCCCTGCTTCTGGGCGGGCGGCGCGCAGCTGCACGAGCTGCTTGCCAAAACCCCGCTGCAGGCTCCCACGAGAGTATATATGGACATGGGCACCGGGGAGATCGAGCCGGACGACCGTGAATATCTTGCGGAGATGTTCAGCGGGGCCGCGGAGCTTTCCTGCGCGGGAGCCGACGTCGCCGCACGCGTGGTCCCCGGAGCGCAGCATAACGAGGCTGCCTGGGAAAAGCGCATCCCTGTGTTCATGGACTATCTGCTGGGCAGAGAATAAAAGAAGGAATATATATCTCTTAACACGGACTTGGTCAGGAAGGAACCGGAGACAAGATTATGATAATTCTGATCACTGGTGCATCTCATACAGGAAAAACCCTTCTGGCGCAGCGCTTGCTGGAGAAATACAAATATCCTTACCTTTCAATTGATCATCTTAAAATGGGTCTTATTCGCAGCGGAAATACCAGTCTCACGCCAAACGACGATGATGAGCTTACAGAGTATCTTTGGCCGATCGTCAGGGAGATCATCCGGACGGCTATCGAGAATGAACAGGATCTCATCGTGGAAGGCTGTTATATCCCTGCTGACTGGCGGCAGGATCTGGACAAGAGCTATTTGCGTCAGA
>JAIKYG010000047.1:0-4833 GCA_024683475.1 Clostridiales bacterium
GCGGCGCGTTCATCCCCGTGAGCGAGGACGCGGGCATGATCGCCGCTGCGCAGAAAGGCGCACTGAGCATAGAAAAGCTGGAAGCCATGACCGCGGTGTGCTCTGTGGGGTTGGACATGATCGCCGTGCCCGGTGACACGCCTGCCGAGACGATCTCCGCTATTATCGCGGACGAAGCGGCTATCGGCATGATAAACAATAAGACCACCGCTGTAAGGCTGGTCCCCGTACCGGGGGCGAAAGTGGGGGATATGGTGGAGTTCGGCGGTCTGTTCGGCAGCGCTCCCGTTATGCCGCTGAGCCGCTTTTCATCAAAGGAATTCATTGACCGGGAGGGTCACATCCCTGCTCCGCTGAACAGCCTTAAAAACTGAGGCTTGCAATTTCAAACGGGCTGTGGTATACTCTAATTTGCTGTATTATGGCAATATACTCCGATGAAGGGAGTGTGAAATATGGACTGCAAGTTTAAGAATGAATTGGGCACTCTGACCGTCAACGAAGAAGTGGTGCTTAAGGTAGCAGGATATGCCGCGCTTGAATGCTACGGCATAGTCGGAATGGCTGCCAAACGTTCCACCGACGGGCTGGTGCAGCTTTTGGGGTTTGACAATATCGGCAGGGGCGTCGTCATCCACATGGATGAAAACAACAACGTGGATGTTGAGCTCTACATTATTGTAGAATACGGCATCTCCATCTCCGCCGTGGCGGAAACGCTGATAGATACAGTAAAATATAAGGTCGAATACCTTACCGGGGCTCACGTGACCAACGTGAACGTGACGGTAGAGGATATTCGCGTCTGATTCCGCCTTAAAGGGCGCGGAGGTAAGCTTGAAATGAACGTTAAAACGATAGACGGCAGCCTTTTCAGGGAAATGCTTACAGCGGGCTGCACGTATCTGAACAATAATCGGGAGAGCGTGGATGCCTTAAATGTATTTCCCGTGCCGGACGGCGATACGGGCACGAATATGTGCCACACCATAAACGCCGCGGTAAAGGAACTGGGCAGCTCCAACATAAATTCCATAGGCGAGATCGCACAGCTTGCCGCAAAAGGCGCGTTAAGGGGCGCCCGCGGCAACAGCGGCGTTATCTTAAGCCAAATACTCAGAGGCTTTGCTCAGGCGCTGGACGGCTGCGATGAAATGGATGCGGATATGCTGGCCAAGTGCTTCCGCTGCGCGGCTCAGACCGCCTATAAGGCAGTCATGAAGCCCAAAGAGGGCACTATCCTTACCGTCTCCCGAGTGATGGCTGAAGACTGCGAAAAATACCTCAAAAACACCAGCGACGTCACCGAGCTGTTCGCGCTTACCCTGAGAAGCGGCGAGGAGATATTAAAGCATACCCCCGAAATGCTTCCCGTACTCAAACAGGCGGGCGTTGTGGATTCCGGCGGAAAAGGCCTGATAGTGATCTTCAGCGGTTTTTATGCCGCGCTTACGGGCAATTACACCGGTCTTGAGGAGACTGACGCTTCTGCCGCTGCCGCGCCCAGAGATTTCGGGGATTTCGTGGATGACCACGAAGCCATCGGTGAGATCAAGTTCGGTTACTGTACTGAGTTTATAGTATCCCGCCCGAAGGAAGGCATGACCAACAACGACGTGGTCCGTCTGCGCAGAAGGCTTGAGCGCATCGGCGACTGCGTTATCGTCGTGAGCGACCTTTCCGTGGTCAAAGTCCACGTACACACAAACGATCCGGGCAAGGCTCTACAGATGGCGCTGGAACTTGGCGAACTTGACAACATCAAGATCGACAACATGATGGAAGAGCGCCGCGAAGTGGATCGCAAAAAGGCGGAAGCTGCCGCGCAGGACTTCGTTAAGGACTACGGGATCGTAGCCGTGGCGCTGGGCGACGGCTTTACCGAGATATTCAAGAGCCTCGAGATCGACAGGATAGTGGACGGCGGGCAGACCATGAACCCCTCCATAGAGGATCTGCAGAAAGCCATTGACGAGACCCGCGCCAAGGTCGTCTACGTGCTGCCCAACAACACGAATATCATCCTGGCGGCTCAGCAGGCAGCGGGGCTGACCAAGCGCAAGGTCTACGTGCTGCCCACCAAGTCCGTACCTATGGGCATCGCCGCCGCACTGGCGTTCTCTCCGAGCGCAGACCCTGAGACCAACCTGAACGAGATGACCGAAGCCGCCCAGAAGGTGCATACGGCTTCCATCACCTTCTCCGTCAGGGATACTGTGTTCGACGAAATGCAGATCCATGCCAACGACATAATGGGCATGATCGACAACAAGATCCAGCAGCTTGGCCGTGACACCAAAGAAGTGGCCATGAAACTGCTCGAGAGTATGGTCGGAGACGACTCCGGCGTTATAACCGTATATTACGGCCAGGATGTAGAGGAACAGACTGCCGAGGCGCTCGG
The DNA here is from genome assembly GCA_024683475.1 of Clostridiales bacterium. Classification (GTDB taxonomy): domain Bacteria; phylum Bacillota; class Clostridia; order Christensenellales; family Aristaeellaceae; genus RUG14130. The sequence goes on from JAIKYG010000047.1 coordinate 2,405, forward strand.
CAACGAGATACAGGACAAGTATGCAGACTGCGAGGTCTATGTGCAGTCCGGCGGCCAGCCCCTGTACTACTACCTGATCGCGGTGGAATGATGCCACAGGCACTGAAAGACATCAAAGGCCTTGGCGAAAAACGTCTGCAGGCGCTGGAAGATGCAGGCATACGCGAACTAAGCGATCTGATCGGTTTTCTGCCCGTAAAGTATCAGGATTATACCCGGCTCAAACCCTTAAGCGAGTGCCGCGAGGGTGAGGAAGCCGTTTTGAGGCTTGTTTTGACAGGCAAGCCTTCTCAGGCGCGCGTAAACGGAAGAACGCTTACGCGCGCGTCTTTTTGCGACGGTGCGGATAAAATACGAGTCAGCTGGTTCAATCAGCCGTGGATGTATAAAACCCTGCTTGACAAGCCAGAACAGCTCATCTACGGCAAAATAGAGACCAAACGCGGCTCGCTCGTGCTCACGCAGCCCAAACTTGTCTCCCAGATGGTCATCACTCCCGTGTACAAGGCCATTCCAGGCGTGCCCGCAAAGCGGATAAGGGACCTGGTCAGCCTCTCGCTTGAGCAGATAAGCGTGACAGAGACGCTTCCAAAGGCTTTCCTTGAGCGCTTCCGGCTTATGGGCAGATCAGAAGCCGTCCGGCAGGCGCATTTCCCGGACAGCACGGATCAGCTGGAACAGGCGCTGTATCGTCTTAAGTTCGAGGATATGCTGTTCTTCATGCTCAACGCGCTTATGAGCAAGAGCACCGATGCGGAAGGTATTGTCATTCCCGAAAATGAGAACGGGCTGAATGCGTTTTTAGAGGCGCTTCCTTACCGACTGACGCGCTCGCAGAGAAAAACACTGGATGAGATCCTCGCAGACATGGCTTCACCAAAGGCAATGGCACGGCTGGTGCAGGGAGACGTAGGTTCGGGAAAAACCATAGTTGCGTTCTGCGCCATGTATATTTCTGCGCTCGCGGGATATCAAAGCGCGCTCATGGCGCCTACGGAAATACTGGTGGGGCAGCATTTCCAGACAGCCCAGAAGATACTCGTGCCTCTGGGCGTATCCTGCGCCCTGCTGACCGGGGGAACTCCTGCGTCCGAAAAAAAGCGTATATATGAACAGCTCAGGTCCGGCGGGATCATGGCGGTGTTCGGCACCCATGCGTTGATAAGCAAAGGCGTGGAATATCAGAATCTCGGGCTTGCGGTCACTGACGAACAGCACCGGTTCGGAGTCAGGCAGCGCACGGCGCTCGGGATGAAGGGCAAAAGCCCCAATGTGCTGGTCATGAGTGCCACACCGATACCCCGCACCATGGCGCTGATCATGTATGGCGATCTGGATATATCGGTCATAGACGAGCTTCCTCCCGGCAGAAAACCGGTCCGGACCCGCATCGTGCCCGAGAACAAGCGGGAAGACATGTATCGCTTTATACTGGAAGAGGTCAAACGTGGGCGGCAGGCGTATATAGTATGCCCACTCGTGGAAGACAGCGATGATACGGACGCGGAAAGCGTGACGGAGACATTCCGGGAACTCAAGAATTCAGCCCTGAAAGAAGCTCGGTTAGCGCTCGTGCACGGAAAAATGAAGGCAGACGAGAAGGACAAGGTCCTGACTGACTTTGCGGACGGCAGGATCGATGTGCTTGTATCCACAACGGTCATCGAGGTCGGCATCAACGTTCCGAATGCTTCGGTAATGGTGGTGGAAGACGCCCAGCGTTTCGGGCTGGCGCAGCTGCACCAGCTGCGTGGGCGCGTGGGCAGGGGAGAGGATGAAGCCTGGTGCTTCCTTATGAGCGGCGAGACCCAGCGGCTGAAGCTGATGACCCAGACGAACGACGGCTTCGTTATCGCGGAGAAGGATATGGAACTGCGCGGTCCCGGGGACATTTTCGGCACGCGTCAGTCCGGAGCGGCAGGCGGCCTCAACGCGGACGCCATAAAGGATACGGAACTGCTGTATACCGTGCATGCGCTCGCCAAAGAGCTTGCAGCCTCAAAAACGCAGGATGCGGCTGAACTTAAATGCGCAGCACAAAACTGGATGCGAAGACGAAACGAGATTATATTCTCGCAGAACTGACATATATAATGACAGGGCTCCCGAAAGGGAGCTCTTTTTGCATCGTCGTTTGCTGACGATAAATGGCAGGCAGAATGCCGGCAAACGCTATGCCAATGCCGTACCCTGCGAGACCGTGATCAGGGCTTGAAAAAGGCGAAAAAGGGGGTCAAATGTTAACTGTGAGTAAAACGTGAAAAAAAAGGTTGACAAAGCTATAGGGAGAGTAGTAATATATGCAAGCTGTCCCGCTGAGCGAGCGCCCGAAAGGGTCTCAGGAGCGGGGAGCACGGACCTTGAAAACGATACAGAGAGATCAAAGACGGAAGTGCTGAGAGCGCGGAAGCGAGAGCGCGGGAGCGAAG
>JAIKYG010000062.1:0-3208 GCA_024683475.1 Clostridiales bacterium
CTGCATCAGTACCAGCGTTAAACCGCCAAACAGCATTGTTTTCAGCGCGTCCTGCCGGATCGTTTCCGTACCCCAGGCTTTCTTCAGTCCAAGTGCGCCCAGTGCCAGCAGATTGCCGATGCAGTAGATCGCGTACTGCTCGACCGTACCGCCCGAAGCGCGGCAGAACACGATTCCGCCAAGGACCGCGTGGATCGCTCCCCATATGCCCCAGCGCATCATTACGATGGCTGTTACGGCTGCTACAACGGAAACAGTGTAGGGCTCGGCAGGGAACCAGCGTATCGCCGCTGAAACGGCGATCGTCTCAAATATGATCAGCATCACAGCAAACAAAAACAGATCGATTGCGCGATACTGACCGACCGAGAAGCGTCCCTTCAAGCCATCACCTCCGCAGAGCATGACAAAAACGTCCACATATTTACCATAATTATAGAATCGTTCTTTGGGCCAGTACATGCCCAAAACGAATTGACGCATGTACAAAACAGACATCTTTTCGAAAATGCAACATTTCGCCCAATCATGTGTTATACTGATACCGACTGATACATGATTGCCGGGAGGCGATAGACGTGAACGAGACGATACAGGTCAATTCGGATGCCTGCCTGCAGCAGGTACTGGATGCCGCACCAGAAGGTGCCTGTATCTGCCTGCCCGCGGGTGAATGGCGGGAAAAAGTGACTGTGCGCACGCCCGGGATCACCATCATCGGTGCCGGGGCCGACCGCACGCGCATTATTTTTGACGACTATGCGCAGAAGATCCACGCGGACGGACGGGAGTACAATACATTCCGCACCTTTACGGTCGCCGTGACCGCAGATCATGTCACGATGCGGGATCTTTCCATTATTAATGACTCGCTGTATCCTGAGCTCAAAGGCCAGGAAGTCGCTCTCAGTGTATACGGGGACGATTTTGTCATGGAGGACTGCACGCTGACGTCTACTCAGGATACGCTTTTTGTCGGGCCGCTGCCGACGGACCTCTGCGAGCGCTATGTCACGCTGCTGCCTGCCGAGCTGCGTCAGGACCGGCCTTTGCGCCAGCGTTTTACGAACTGTCTGATCGAAGGCACGGTCGACTTCATCTTCGGCTGCGGCGAAACGCTTTTTGAAAGCTGTGAGATCCGTTCACTGTGCGATGCGCGCGGGACCGGATACTGCGCGGCACCTGCGCATGCACTGTCACAGCAGAAAGGGTTTCTGTTCCGCGAATGCCGCTTCACGCAAGAAGCGGGTGTTGGCGCCGGAACGATCTATCTCGCACGGCCCTGGCGGGATTACGGACTTGCCGAGTTTGAAAACTGCACGTATGACGCGCATATCGCCGTTGTCGGCTTTGATAAATGGAATGATACAGACCGCGACAAAACTGCCCGCTTTTATGAAACGCCGCTGGCAGACGGACGCGTCAGCTGGGCAAAGACACGATAAGAACGGAGGAAACATCTATGCCGCAGAACCAGGTACGCAAATCCCCCCGCTTTATTACTTTCGGTGAGATCATGCTGCGTCTGACCCCGCCCAATAATGAACTGATCCGTACTACGCCTACTTTCAATGCACACTTCGGCGGCAGCGAGGCGAATATTGCCCTGGCACTTGCCAACCTGGGTGTTGACAGCTCCTTCTTTACCGTGGTTCCCGACAATGCCGTGGGCAAGAGTGCGCTCCGGATGCTGCGCGCCAATAATGTCGACTGCGATCCCGTCATTCTCTCAACACCCGCACAGACGCCCACTCATCGTCTCGGTGTCTATTATCTCGAGACCGGCTACAGCGTCCGTCCCAGCAAGGTGACTTATGACCGCAAGCACAGCGCCATTACTGAATATGATCTGACCACCGTCGATCTGGCTGCGCTGCTCAAGGATTATGATTGGCTGCACCTGAGCGGCATTACCCCTGCCCTTACCCCCGGCTGCGCGGACTTCATTCTGAGCATGATGGCCAAGGCAAAAGAACTGGGCCTCACCGTCAGCTTTGACGGGAACTTCCGTTCCACCCTCTGGACCTGGGAAGCAGCGCGCGATTTCTGCACGAAGTGCCTACCCTATGTGGATGTGCTATTCGGCATCGAGCCCTATCACCTGTGGCGCGATGAGAACGATCCTGCCCAGGGAGATGTGAAAGACGGACTGCCCATGCAGCCGGGTTTCGACGAGCAGGATGCCGTATTCAAGGCGTTCGTAAAGCGCTATCCCAATATCAAGTGCATCGCGCGCCATGTGCGTTATGCGCATTCCGGTAATGAAAACAGCCTGAAAGCCTACCTGTGGCTGGATGGCCGCACCTGGGAGAGCAAGCTGTTCCGCTTCCAGATCCTTGACCGCGTAGGCGGCGGCGATGCTTTCGCGTCCGGCCTGATCTATGCCATGATGAATGAGTATACTCCCGAAGACATCGCGAATTTCGCTGTCGCATCGAGCGTGATCAAGCATACCATCCATGGTGACGGAAATATCATCGACAGCCCTGAAACCATCCGGCAGCTCATGGATATGAGTTTCGATATTAAACGGTAATCTCACTCGCATATTTGTTCTTAATCCATAAGCAAATAAAGAGGACTCTTTCGGAAAATCGGTTTTCCAAAGAGTCCTCTCCTCGTTATTCCTTTATCAAGCCCCGTAATGGCGCTTTTACCCGGAATTTGCGTTTTTCATACGAACTTATGTGACGCAAATGCGTTTCTCATGGGAAAAACGCAAATTGCCAATCACAGCCTGTCGTATAGTTCCTCCAGCATCCTGCGCGCCGGCACCGCTGTCGTATTATCTGTATTCTCCAGCGTCGCCTGAATGAAGGGCTTGCGTTCCTTCATAAAGCGAAGGATCCGGGTGTAATCCATATTACCCGTCCCGGCAGCTACGCTCACCAGTTTGCCTTCGCGTACGATAAAGTCTTTCAGGTGGATCATCGCCACGCGTTCGCCCAGCTTCTCGATCGCGTCCGCGATCACGCTGTCACGGTCATCGATGTTTTCGAGGCACAGCAGGTTTACCGGATCCAGGATGATGCGCAGGTTACGGCTTCCTATCCCCTTCAGTACCTGTACTGCCCGGTCCGCATTATACACGATGTGATTCCACACCGGTTCAATGGCGACAGTAGCCCCGCGGCGCTCAGCCTCGGCCACTACGTCTTCCAGGTTTCTCATGAATGTGTCCAGTACTTCCTGGCTGTGCGTGTTGGCA
>JAIKYG010000097.1:0-2556 GCA_024683475.1 Clostridiales bacterium
TTTCGGATGCGGTTCCAGTCGCGAAACAGCGCCGATTGCGCTGAAAGCAGCCGGAGTTAAGCTTGTCATCGCCAAGGAGTTTGCCCGGATTTTCTACCGTAATGCGCTGAATATCGGCCTGCCTTGCATCGTTTGCCCGTCGGCCGCCGAGGAGTGTGCCGTGGGAGATACGCTGAACGTGAACCTGACAAGCGGCAGGATCGAAAACCTTACCAACGGGAAGCACTATACCGGGGACGGCATCCCGGCCGAGCTGCTCGAGCAGTTCGAGGCGGGCGGCTTGATCCCTTATCTCAGGAAGACACTGGGGGTGGGCTGAATATGGGGAAGACGCTTTATGACAAGCTCTGGGAAATGCACGTGGTCGAGCATATAGAGGGCGGTATCGACATGCTGGCGATCGACCGCATCTTCCTTCATGACCTTTGCGGCACTTTTGCCACCCAGATGCTCCGCGACAACGGATATACGGTTCGCCGCCCGGAAACGGTCGTTGCGTCCCCGGATCACACCGTTGCCTCCTGTATCAATCGGACCGGCATGGAAAGCCCCGAGAGCCGCTCCATCCTCCCCCGCTTTCGACGCAGCTGCAAAGAGTTCGGCATTGAGCTTTTTGATCTTGGAGATTCCAGGCAGGGGATCATCCACATTATCGGGCCCGAGCAGGGAAGTTCATTGCCAGGCATGACACTGCTGTGCGGAGATTCCCATACGTGCACGCACGGCGCGCTCGGCTGTCTGGCTTTAGGCGTCGGAGCAAATGAAGTTTATCACGCTCTTGCGACATCCTCTCTCAAAGTCAGGCGCGCTAAAAACATGCGTATTCTAATCAACGGCGAGCGCGGCCCGGACGTTGGTCCGATGGATATAATCCTGAGCATCATCGGCAAATACGGCGTAAGCCGTGGGGCTGGTTTTGCCGTCGAATACTGCGGGGGCGTCGTGGATACTATGACCATGGACGAACGTTTTACGCTCTGCAATCTGACGATCGAGATGGGCGCAGAGTATGCGCTGATCAGTCCGGATCAGACAACTATGAATTATGTCATGGGTAGAGAGCATGCACCGAAGGGAGAGCTGTTTGAGGCTTTCCGGCAGTTTTGCCAAGACCTCCGCAGCGATAAGGACGCCGTGTTCGATGATGAGATCGCGGTGGACATCAGCAATCTCTCCCGTCAGATCACTTGGGGTGTAAACCCCGGGCAGGTGGTCCCCATTGACGGAACGGTCCCTGCCCCGGAAGACGGCGCGGACGACAAACGGCGCGCCGATTTTGAGAAGGCGTATCGTTATATGGGATACGGTCCCGGCTTCCCTATCAGCGGCATGCCGATACAGCAGGTGTTTATCGGCGCTTGCTCCAACGGGCGGCTCAGTCACCTGAAAACTGCCGCTGCGATCATAAAGGGCAGGAAGGTCGCGCCCGGCGTAAAAGCCTTGGTCGTCCCCGGTTCCGAGGCGATCCGCATGGAGGCGGAAAGGCTCGGTCTGGACAGAGTTTTCACAGACGCGGGTTTCTCCTGGGGCGCTCCAGGCTGCAGTCTGTGCGTCGTTGCAAACGGGGAAAGACTCTCAGCAGGTGTGCATTGTGTATCCACGACCAATCGGAACTTTATCAATCGTCAGGGAATTGGCGCATGTACACATCTGGCCAGTCCAATCACAGCGGCCCTTGCAGCGATTAATGGTTGTATTGTATAGGGAGGCTTTCTAATGAGGAAATTTGAAACCGTTGTGAGCAAAGCTGTTGCTTGGCTTATGCCGAACATAGATACTGACGCGATCGCGCCGATGAAGCGCTTGATTCTCAACACGGACGAGTTGGGTGTCTACTCTTTTGAACCTTATCGTTTTGTGAATGGAGATGGAGATGCTTTCGTCCTCAATATGGATTTCCCTTTGAATCGGCCTGAAAACAAAGATGCCCGGATCCTTATCGCCGGTGATAATTTCGGATGCGGCTCCAGCCGTGAAACCGCTGTTCAGGCTATTGACAAGTGTGGCCTCCGCGTGGTCATCGCCAGTTCCTTTGGAGGAATCTTTGTAAAGAACTGCTTTGCTCAGGGTATTCTCCCGCTTTGCTATGAAAAATGCCTAGTGGAGGAATTCGCAAGGCAGGCACAGACTGGAGGCTTATTTACCGTCGATTTGGGGAACAAAATTATGACTTCGCCGAATGGTCATCAGTATCCTATCGAAATTGAAGAATCAAGGCGTGAAATCCTGCTTGGCGGTCTTGATGAAGTTCGTATGACCCTGAATCGCTCAGAATACTACGAAGCCTTCCTTGAAAGAGACAGAGAATACAGACCTTGGATATATTCGACAACCTGACATCTTCTGACCAAGTCTCCCATGGTATTATCCTTTCATCTTCAACCTAGTCAAGACCTCCGGCTAAGCCGGAGGCTAGAATAAGCCCTAGAAGGGCATGATACCAGCAGCCCCTAAAGGGGCCCGAAAGGTTTACCAACCGCAGACTTTTTCGGGCTGCCCCTTAAGGGGCTGTTTCATTATGCCTTCTTTTTCTTGCGATCCGTAAACGGATTTATC